>UQFG01000001.1 GCA_900540175.1 uncultured Mollicutes bacterium
CTTTCCTTAAACGGAACGATCGAAGTGGTTTTATCGGGAAAGAAAGAAACGATTTCGTTGGATAGCGTATTGCAATTTGTGCTTGTGGATCAAACGTACCAGATGGACGCAACGGTGACGGTCGGTTTCTTTGAAAACCAACTGACAGTCGATTTCCAATATGTCGATGGTTATCTTTACATCAGTTTGTGGAATCAAACGTTAAAATTGAAATTGGCCGATCTTCCTGCTTTGGCGGAAGAAATCTTGAAGCGACTGGATTTATCGCTTCCTTCCATTGATCAAGAAAAAGAGGATTGGTTCCGAATTTTGGATTGTATCACGATGATCGATCACGGCATCGAAATCGATTTATCGGAAGTATTTCCCCAAATTGCCGTGATTACAGTTGCATTATTCTTCTTACAAGAGGAACAAAGTGGTCTTAAGTTGACTCTTTCATCCGACTTCTTTGATTTAAATGTCCTCGTTTCTAAAAGTGATCGGACAGAACAAGTGACGGTTCCGAATCGACCTGTTTTGGATGAACAGTCTATTTTGGAGATCGTGGATTATTTGTGTGATCTTTTAAAAGTGATTGAAAATAAAAAGACGGAATTTGAATTTTCGGGAGAATACCAAGCAATCCAGGTAGCCGGGGTTGGTGTATTGGATTTCAGTGACGGATTGGATTTAAAATTGGATTTAACCATTACGGATACCGGTAAAAATAAAATCGAAACGATCGGCATTGTGATCTTAAATGGGACGATTTATTTGGATTATCGGAATATCCATTTAAAAATAACATGGAACGAGTTGGAACAACTGATCGGTGGAGCGGTTGATTTTTCGGCATCGGAATTGGATCTTGTTTCTTTGATCAATACGTTGTTTTCTTTTGATTTTGAAAAAATCTTAACGAATTTGGAAATTGTAGACGGTCAAATTGATATCGGACTTGATTTATCTTCGTTGGGTGAATTGTTTGAAACATTAAAAGACATTCAACTTCAAATCAAAGATAAGGAAAACGGATTTGATATCCATATCAACTATTTTGATTTATATATCGGTCTTAGACCGGATACCAATGCGGTCATCACAGTTCAAGAAGAAAATTATGTTGACGGAAGTTTCTTGTTGGACAGTTTGGATTACCTGCTATCGATCATCGGTAAAACATCGTTTGACCTTTCCTTAAACGGAACGATCGAAGTGGTTTTATCGGGAAAGAAAGAAACGATTTCGTTGGATAGCGTATTGCAATTTGTGCTTGTGGATCAAACGTACCAGATGGACGCAACGGTGACGGTCGGTTTCTTTGAAAACCAACTGACAGTCGATTTCCAATATGCCGATGGCTATCTTTATCTGACGGCTTTTGAACAGACAATCAAATTTCCGCTTGCTGCTTTGCCGAAATTATTGGAACAAATGACCGACTCACAAAAACGATTTGATGTCGTAAGTGATGATACTGTGCTGGATGCGATTTTGGATTCTGTTACGATCATCGATCATACGATTTCGCTTTCTTTAAAAGACTTGTTCCCGCAACTTGCGTCGTTATCGCTTTCTTTGTTTATGTTAGAACAAAATCAGTTGAAAATAGAGTTGGTTTCGGATTCGTTCTTTGCGTTTACGGCGATGCTTTCCGCTAGCAATCAAACGACGGTCGATCTTCCGAAAGAAAATGTCCTTGAACTTTCCGAATCCGATATCCTGCAACTGGTTGCCGATATTAAAAACATCATAACGAAACTTGAAAACAGTGACGGACTTTCGGTTGATTTGTCTGTCAACATCGGCGATTTGACGGTAAAAGGAACCGTTATCGTTACGAAAACGCAAGAAATAAGACTTTCTCTTGTGTTGGTAACCGAAACGCAGTCGTTGCCTTTTGAATTGATTTATCAAAATCAAAAAACTTACCTTAAAATCGGCGATTTGAAAATGGTATTTACGGCGGAAGATTTTGCCGTTATATCCGAAACGATAAAAGAAATGCTGGCTGTTTATTTGCCTTCCGATGAGGATAAAACCGATGTCGATACTTTCTTAAAAGACGTTTTGAATTCACTGGTTATTCATCTGGAAAGACAAGAAGATTCTCTTGAATTGGTACTAGATGTCCTCCAGATCAAACAGGCACTGGATGTGGCAATCACTGTAACGGAAGACGGCATCAAACTAAACGGAACCGTTGCCCAAAAAATCGCTTTTTCGATTGGTTTGAAATACGAAGTCGATCGATTGCCTCAATTGGATCCGAATGAGTATTTGGCTGTTTCGAATTTGGTTGCACTATTTGAAAATTTGGAAACGGGATTGTCCTCTTCCGGTGAATTCTTTATCAAAGTGGCTTCTTATAAGGTCGTTCTTCCTTATACCATGAATCTTCGCTTTGATTTGATTGAACTACTCAAAGGTGTTCCTGTTTTTGAGGCCCTTGAATTGGAATTGGTAATTCGTTCAACGTACTATGAGCCGATTTATTTACGAATTACAAACGGTTTCCTTTACTTGGATTCGATGGATACCAAGTATCAATACGAATTGCCGGTTTATCGGTTGAAGCAGGAATGGGATTTATCTACATCCGCGCCACAAACCGATGCGATGTTTGATTTGATCGATGGTCTTTTAGAGGCGTTCTCATCGATTTTGATCACTTCTCAACCGACTAAATTGGAAATGGTGCTAGAATCCGGTTCTGCTCTTTCGCCGCTTTTGGATTCAATCAACGATGCGTTGACCAATGCACTCCAGATCGACTTTGAAATCAAAACGGTTTTGTTTGCGATGGAGTTGAAAGAAGAAGAGGCGGACTTTACGGTTTCGTTGGATATGTGCGTCATGGATATGAATGTATCCATGCAACTTCAAGCCCAAACAACCGCCCTGGAAGCAGGAAAAGCCGTTGTCAATTTGTCTGAGGAAGAAAAGGCGCAGTATGTTTTAACGACGGATTTTACGGATCATCCGTTTGCCGTACGTGTATTGGATCTTTTGAAAATGGTTCAAACAATTGCCTCGCTTCCGTTTGCCGAACAATATGACGAACTAGGGAATTTGGTTGGAAAAGGACAGAAGTTCGGAATCGATATTCCGCTCCAATCATCGAGTTCTTTGGTTAAATCATTGAGTGTATCGGGAACACTCGGTGTTTATGTCAATACAACTTCATTAAACGATTTGGCAAAAAACATCATGCTGTCGGCGGATATTGATATCTTGGGAACTGCTATTTTAAATATTCAAATTAAGATCAAGGTTCAACTGTACTATGTCGGAGATGGCTTTTTGTATTTGAAAGTCGACGGTACGATTGCCGGTATTGCGTTTGATATTGCCAATATGGTCATCGATTTGGAAGCGATGATCAAAGACGGCTTATCATCGGATTCACAAACGGAATCCATCCTTTATTTAAACGATTTCTTAAATGAGTTGATCAACGGCTTTACCACAACCCAAACGGAAAATGAAGTTTCGTTGACCTTATCTTCCGAAGCAACCAAAGTTATCCATAAAATTTGGCGTCAATTGGTAGATTTGGTTCACCAGGAAATCGACGGATTGGATTTGGGTTCGTTTGGCAGCATTTTGGATTTAGGAGATTTGATCGATAGTATTGATAACTTCAATATGGATGTCAATGCTTTCGTACTAAAGTGCATTTCCAAAGACGGTGTATTGGATCGTTTGGTTGTTACGTTAAGCGGATATAAACACAACACGTATGAGGAAACCTCGCTTCCGATTACCATTACGGCTTTAGGCGCTTTGGAAATCGATCATTTCGATCTTTATATCAAAAGTGCCAAGACGTATGCCAATGTTTGTCTGGCCATGCGGACGGCCAAAGCCAAAGTCGATGAATTAGGCGATTTTGAATATACAGAAGAATATTATCAAAAGGCACTTTCGGTTTTGGATTATCTCCAAAATGAAATGATCGCTTCTTTAACCGAAGAAGAAATCGCCATTTTGAATGCTTCTTACAGCAATACGTCTGTTGCCGAAGCGGTTTTAAAATACGAACAGTTGAAACAAGACGAACAACAAATCAAAGAAATTCTTGCAACCGATGTTGCTTTGGTTGATAAAGACAGCGTCTTTGCTTGTTATGATTCCTTTGTTTACTTTTCTTCAAACGGTCTGGTTTTGACCGAAGAAGAGGTTTTGACGTTTGAACGGTTGTATCAATCGTTTGCCGAAGAAGAATTGCGCGATTATGCCGGCCAAATTGAGGCATTTGAACAAATCAGTCAATTGGATTTTGAAAACGACTATGAGACGGCTCTCAACTATCGGAATCAATTGTTTGATCTTTATGATATTTATTTATCTTTATCGGTTTCGTATCAAGCGGTTTTAGAACAGTTTTATCCGGAACAATATGCGTATTTGATGAAACTGACGACCGATTATGAGAATGCTTATCAGGCTTATTTAGAACCGCTGGTTCACGATTTTATCGGTGAAGAAAAAACCAAGGAAGAAGCGCAAATCGCTTACGATTTATTCGATATGGATGCGTTAAGTAAGCTGAGTTTAATCGAAAACGAACATCCGCTTTTAGATCAACTGAATGCCTTCGTTTATAAAACGTATCTTGAATCGTTTGATTTAAAAATCAATGCTATTTTGCGTCAAAGTGCGAAAAGCGAATTTGTTGCGACGATTCCGCTTTTAGAAGAAGAATATGCGACGTTCAGTTCGTCATTCCAATTGCTTTTAACGGCGGATATGGATGAACTTCATTCTATGTTGGAAGCATCCAAACAACTGTATAAAAAAGAGATCGAAAGTTTAAATCTTTTAGAAGAATTCCAAGTTCAAAGCACGATGGCTTATACGAAAAAAATATTGTTGGTTCCATCCGATGAACAACGGTTCTATGATTTTGCTTCTCTTGTTTTGGATGAAACCCATCAAGCGTTGGCACAAAAGGCCATTATGTATTATGAAATGGGCCAATTCATTGACCGAACTTCACTTGGTTTGGACAGTGCGTATTATCAGGCATGGGAGATCATTTATTACAGTTATTCGTTTATATTGAAAGTAACGGATGAACAAACCTCAAAAGAAGAATTGCAACAATTCGTTTTGGAATTGGAAACGCATGTTTACAATGCCTATACATTTGAGACGTATCGGTACTTCTTTAAAGATTATACGATGCTGAAAACTACCGAATCGGTTTCGTATGGATCGTTATTTGAAAATGCATCGGCCGATTCTTATGCCGGTATCATTTGGCAACAATATCAAAATCGTATCCAAGCGTAAATGGATGCATAAAAACCTCAAAAGATTGTTAAAGCGGATTTTGCTTTTAAGAATCGGATGAGGTTTTTATTTTGTTAAAAATATGATACAATAAAGAAAACGACAAAAGAGGAGGAACAAGCATGGAATTTTTCGAGGTGTTACAACAACGTTTTTCTTGTCGGTCTTTTCAAGAAAAAGCGATTCGAGAAGAGGAACTGCTTCAAATTCTAAATGCCGGTCGAAGTGCTCCGACGGCGGTCAATCGTCAACCCCAGCGGATTTTTGTCGTAGAAAATGCTTCTTATTTGGAGCAATTAAAAGAAGCAACGCGTTTTACATTCGATGCGAAAACCATTTTAGTGGTTTGTCATGATCCAAGTGCCAGTTGGCATCGCAAAAACGATCAGAAAGATCACGGTATGATTGACAGCAGTATTGTTGCCAGTTTTATGATGCTGGCCGCAACGGCGCTTGGCATCGGCAGTACGTATGTTTGTGCGTTTGATGAAGAAAAAGTAAAAGCGATTTTGCAGATTCCCGGGGAATATCGGATCAATTGTTTGTTGCCGCTTGGCTATCCGAACGAATCGATGAAAGAACGCAATCGCAAACCATTAGAAGAAACCGTTCAACAGATAAAGTGAGTGATAGAATGAAGATAAAGATCATCGGAGCCGGCTTGGCCGGATGCGAAGCCTGTTATTATTTGGCTAAAAAAGGATATGAAATCGATTTATACGAGATGCGTCCTAAAAAAATGACGCCTGCTCATCAAACCGACCGATTTGCCGAATTGGTTTGTTCGAACAGTTTACGAAGCGATTCGCTGGAAAATGCTTGCGGTATTTTGAAAAAAGAAATGGAAATGCTGGATTCCCTGATTATAAAAGCAGCCAGAAATCATGCGGTAGAAGCCGGCGGTGCGCTGGCTGTTGACAGAAAAGGCTACGCCGAGGAGGTTACGCAGGTCATTCGATCCTTTGAGAATGTTCATTTCATCCAAGAAGAGGTGAAAACGATCGATCCGAACGTTCCGACCATTTTAGCGACGGGACCGCTAACTAGTGATGCGTTTTGTCAGACGATCAAAGATTTGTTCGGTTGCGATGATTTTTATTTTTTCGATGCGCAAGCGCCGATCGTTTATGCCGACAGCATCGATTATTCCAAAGTTTATTTAAAATCAAGGTATGATAAAGGAGTTGCTTCTTATTATAATTGTCCGATGGATCAAGAAGAGTTTGAAGCCTTTTATGAGGCCTTGATTCATGCGGAAGAAGTGGAAGTCAAAGATTACGAGTTGAAAGTTTTCGAAGGCTGTATGCCGATTGAAATTATGGCGAAAAGAGGCCCGCAAACGTTGACTTTCGGCCCGATGAAACCGGTTGGGTTAATTCGTCCGGATGGTGTAAAACCGTATGCCGTGGTTCAATTAAGGCAGGATGATGCGGCCAAAACGATGTATAATTTAGTGGGATTTCAGACGCATTTGAAATTTCCGGAACAAAAACGAGTCTTTCGGATGATTCCGGGGTTGGAAAATGCCCGTTTTGCCAAATACGGCCGAATGCATAAAAATACGTATATCAATGCGCCGGTTCTTTTGAATCCGACTTTTCAGACCAAAGCATTTCCGAATCTTTTTTTTGCCGGTCAAATCAGCGGCGTGGAAGGGTATGTGGAATCGGCTGCCAGCGGGATTTATGCAGCCATCAATATGGATCGCTATTTGAAACAAAAGGAAATGGTGGTTTTCCCTGATACGACGGTTATGGGCAGTCTTTCGCTTTATATTTGCCGGGCTTCCAGCGAAGGTTTTCAGCCGATGAATGCCAATTTCGGAATCATGCGGCCGTTGGAAGTGGCTCATAAAAAGAAGGATCGAAAAGCGCTTTATGCCAAACGGGCATTAGAGGATATGCAAAAGGAAATCGAGCGATTATGAAGAACGAAGAAGCCATTTCGAAGTTTTTGGATTATTTAACCAACGTCAAAAATTACTCTTCTCATACGGTTTTAAGTTATCAAACCGATCTTCGGGAATTTTTGGATTTTATTATCAGTGAAAGAATGGCGCCGGATTTATTTCATTTTCGGAACAACCGCGTGTGTAAAAACTATGTTTCGTATCTGTCTTCGCTGAATTTGGCATCAACCAGCATTCAACGAAAACTCTCTTCTTTACGCAGTTTTTATGCGTTTTTACTAAAAAACAATCTTGTAAGCGATAATTTTTTTCAAGATGTTCAAGCACCTAAAGCTCCCAAGCGATTGCCCAAAACGATCAAGGAGTCGGAAATCGCTTTGTTGATGAATGCCTGCGATTTGACGCAGGCGCTCGGGTATCGTAATTTTTGTATCCTTGAGGTGTTGTACGGTTGCGGATTGCGGGTCAGCGAACTTTGTGCGATGGAAATCAAAGATATCGATTTTTACGATTTGACGATTGTCGTTCACGGCAAAGGCAGTAAGGACCGGATTGTGGTGATGTATGAGGCTTTAGCCGATCATCTGCGGCACTACATCAGCAGTTTTCGTTTGGATTTGCTGTATCGGGCCAAAACGGAAGAAGAAAACCGTTTCGTATTTTTAAATAAAAACGGGACTACATTGACCCCGCGCGGCGTACGGGTGATTTTGAATCAACTGATCGAAAAGGCAGGCGAAACGTTTCGGTTGTCTCCTCATATGTTGCGGCATAGTTTTGCCACAACTTTGTTGAATCACGGTGCCGATATGCGCAGTGTCCAAGAACTATTGGGACATGTCAATTTATCGACAACCCAGATTTATACGCATGTTTCAATGGAAAACATCAAACGATCGTATACGCTTGCTCATCCCAGAGCGCGAAAGGATGAGAAAAAGGATTAAAACAATCTTGTATCTCGACTTGTTTTTTGATATAATGCTTTTGTTAGAAATGGAGTAATGAGAATGAAGAAATTATTATACATGGCATGTTTATTCATCTTGATTATAAATTTAGCCGGCTGCGGCGGCGGAGCAAAGCGGCAAGCTATTTCGGATAATCCCGATGAGTCCATCATGACGACTTTAAAACTGAATGAAGTGAAAAACGGTGTCAGTCTCAATCCGGCCGTCGATAAATCCAGTGGAAAATGGGTGGATGTCAAAATCGCATCCGATCCGTCTTCGACGTTGTTTTACGATGTTGTTTCTTTAGACGATTATTTGAATGATCGATTAAAAGAAATTCGGTTGAATGTGCTTTATTTTAACGGGAATATTTTAAGTTCCGATGTTGTTTCTTTTATGACGGAAATGAATCACGAGGAATACGGTATCGGCGCCGAAACGATCGGCAAAGAATTTGCCGCTTTGACCGATTCTTCTACCTTGTACGGTTCTTTGGAGATTTCCAAACCGGTATCACTTCCACAAGAATACGGCAATCAAGATGGTAAAGAAGCCGTTTTGGCGGTCGCTTATTTGCCGACTTACTGTATTTATGCCGAAAACAACCAAGAGTATACGAAAATCTTTTTGTTTGTACCGGTTTATTACCATTTTACTTACCGGACTCAAAACACCGTCGACGATTCGAATCTTTCGGATATGACGCATTATGCCATTCGGTTGACTGAAAATGGAACGCTTCCGTCTACAACAGAATAAGGGTTTTGGAAAAATCGGTTTAAAAGCCGATTTTTTTATTTGAAACAATAATTTGTGTTTAAAATGCTTGCAATTATTTTGCAAAAATGGTAAAATACGAAAGGCACAAAATACACATACCCTCAGAGCCGGTCGTCGTGTGCAAGAAATTGATGGAGGCAGGCAAAGAAGAGGGTAGAGGACAAAACAAAAATAAAAAGGAGAAAAAATTAAATGTCTGAATCAGTAGTTTCAATGAAACAATTATTAGAGTCCGGTGTTCATTTCGGGCATACGACTCGTCGGTGGAATCCGAAAATGGCAAAGTATATTTTCACGGCCAGAAACGGTATTTACATCATCGATTTACAAAAAACGGCAGCGGAGATTGAAAAAGCTTATGCGGCTTTATTCGAAATTGCCAAAAACGAAGGACGCGTTTTATTCGTTGGTACGAAAAAACAAGCGCAAGGTGCGGTAGAAGAAGAAGCCAAACGTTCCGGTCAGTTTTATGTGAACCAAAGATGGTTGGGCGGTACTCTCACCAATTTTAAAACCATTAAGAAAAGAATCGCCAAACTGCAAGAATTATATAAAATGGAAGAAGCCGGCGATTTTGATAAACTCCCTAAAAAAGAAGTAATCAAACTGATTGCCGAACGGGAAAAATTAGAGAAATTTTTAGGTGGAATCAAAGAAATGCAAAAATTACCGGATGCTTTGTTTATCGTGGATCCGCGTAAAGAACGCAATGCTATTTTGGAAGCCCGCAAATTAAACATTCCGGTATTCGGTATTGTTGATACCAATTGCGATCCGGATGATGTGGATTATGTTATTCCGGCCAATGACGACGCCATTCGTGCGGTTAAACTGGTTACTTGGGTTATGGCCAATGCCGTTGTGGAAGCAAACGGCGGTGCGGTTGAAAAATTCTCTGAACCGGAAGAAGTAAACTTAAGCGAAGAAATTTCAAAAGATAAGGGAACCCCTGTCAATAAAGATATTAAGAAAAAAGCACCTGCAAAGAAACCGGCTGCCAAAAAACCGGCAGTAAAGAAACCGGAAGAAGTTAAAGCAGACGCTGAATAAGAATCGGAGGAAAAACAATGGCAACGATTACGGCATCAATGGTAAAAGAATTACGGGAAAAGACTTCGGCCGGCATGTTGGATTGCAAAAAAGCCTTGGATGCAACCAACGGCGATATGGAAGAAGCCGTTACGTGGTTACGTGAAAGAGGAATCGCCAAAGCAGTTAAAAAGGAAAGTGCGGTAGCAGCCGAAGGATTATGCTCTTATGCGGTTTCCGGCAACAAATGTGTTGTTTTCGAGTTGAACTCGCAAACGGATTTTGTCGCTCAAAATGAAAAATTTTTAAATCTGTTGGATCAAGTCGGTTCGGCACTTGTCGCATCCGATGCCACCAACACTGAAGAAGCATTGGAAGTCGATGTCAACGGTAAAACACTGGGTACTTTGATTTTGGAGGCTTCCGGCGTGATCGGTGAAAAAATCACGTTAAGACGGGTATCGGTTATTCAAAAACAAGCCGATGAAGTTTTCGGAACGTACAAACATATGAAAGGTCGTATCATTACAGTGGTTACGTTATCGGGCAATAACGATGTGGTTGCCAAAGATATCGCCATGCATGTAGCGGCTTTGAATCCGAGATACATTTCCAAAGAAGATGTTCCTGCGGATGTGATTGCCAAAGAAAAAGAAATCATTTTGGCAGCGGCTTTAAATGAAAATGCCCAATCGGCAAAACCGAAACCGGAAAAGATCGTTGAAGAAAGAATCGTTCCGGGTCGTTTAGAGAAAAATTTAAAAGAAATTTGCTTACTATCACAAGCATTCGTTAAGAATCCGGATCAAACGGTGGAAGCTTATTTGAATGCGGCCAAATCGACGGTTCAACATTTTATCCGTTTGGAAGTAGGCGAAGGTATTGAAAAGCAAGTAAATGATTTCGCAGCAGAAGTTGCAGCTCAATCGGCGGCTTTCAATCGTTAATGTTTAGGGGGAGGCGGCTGCCTTCCCGTTTTTTTATCAAGAAGAAAAGAGGGAAAAAATGTATCGACGTGTTTTATTGAAGATGAGCGGGGAAGCGATCAAAGGAGATACTTCGTTCGGAATCGATCCGAAAACCGTTTCTTCCATTGCCAAACAAATCAAAGCCGCTCATGATTTGGGGGTCCAAATCGGAATTGTAGTGGGTGGCGGAAATATTTGGAGAGGAAAAACCGCATCCGAACTGGGGATGGATCGTGCGCAAGCCGATTATATGGGCATGTTGGCGACGATTATGAACGGTTTGGCCGTTCAAGACGCATTGGAACAGATCGGTGTTCCGACCAGAGTTCTTTCGGCTTTGTTGATCAACGAAGTGGCCGAACCGTATATTCGAAGAAGAGCCATTCGACATTTGGAAAAAGGCCGTGTTTGCATTTTTGTGGGTGGTTTGGGATCCCCTTATTTTTCCACGGATACGGCTTGTGTTTTACGGGCGACCGAAATCGGTGCGGAAGTTGTATTGATGGCTAAAAACCAAACCGAAGGCATTTACGACAGCGATCCCAGAAAAAATCCGAATGCCCGTCTTTTTGAAAAAATTACGTTTACGGAAATTCTTTCCCGCAATTTACAAGTTATGGATTCAACGGCTGCTTCGCTGTGCAAAGACAATAACTTGGATTTAATCGTATTTAATATGAATACCGAAGGAAATATCGTTCGGGCTGTACAAGGAGAAAAAATCGGTACGTTTGTATCGACGAAATAAGGAGGAAATATGGAAGAATTGGAAATGTCTTTATTAGAAGCGGAAGAAAAAATGGACAAGGCGATTGCAGCCTATGAGCGGGAATTATCAACAGTCAGAACCGGTCGGGCCAATGCCTCCTTACTTGATTCGATTGCCATCGAATACTACGGTGTTGTAACCCCGATCAAACAACTGGCTTCCATTACCGTTCCGGAGGCCAATCAGTTGTATATCAAGCCGTTTGATAAATCTTCCTGCAAAGAAATCGAACGGGCGATTTTGGCTTCTCCGCTTGGACTGACTCCTCAAAACGACGGCAACGGAGTTCGTTTGATTTTACCGCAAATGACGGAAGAACGCCGTCGGGAATTAACAAAAGTAGTCGGCAAAATGGAAGAACAAGCCAAAGTGGCGGTTCGGAATATCCGCAGAGATACCAATGATCAAATCAAAAAATTGGATCTTCCGGAAGATGACTGTAAGAGCGCACTGGAAGATGTTCAGAAATTAACCGATGAAAAGATCGCGTTGGTCGATGATTTGACAACCAAGAAAAATAAAGATTTAATGTCCATTTAAATTTTAAAAACCTACCTAGTTTTTCGGTGTAGGTTTTTTGTTTTACGACAGGAAATACTTTCTTTTTGCCCTGTCTGATGATATAATATAGGCTATATATACGCTGTTGCGTTGGAGGTTTTTATGAAGAAAAGAGTTGTAACCGCAATCATTTTGGCCATCATACTCATTCCTCTTATTTTTGTCAAAGCACTGTTTCCGCTGCTGCAGGTTATTATTATTTTATTCTGCGGTATTGCAACCATGGAAATGATCAATATGTGTCAGCAAAAAAAGAAGATTCCGATCGGGGTCAGAGTTTTAATTGTTTTATCGACGATTTTGATTTATTTGGGAATCGTCAATGAAGATCCTTCCTGTCAATCGTCCCTTGTTACTGAGATCATGGATCATTTTGAATTCAAATTGAGTATTATTACCACGTTGACGATTACGGCAGCATTGATTTTCAGTTGTCAGGTATTTGTGAAAGATTTTGATGCAACCGATGTCGGAAGTTGCTTGATGATCATTTTATATATTGCGCTCGGCTTTTCTTCTTTGACGATTTTACTGTTTAACGGGATGCGTTTTATCATTTATTTGTTGATTATTTGCATCTGTACGGATGTTTTTGCCTATTTGTTCGGCATTCGTTTCGGAAAGCATAAAATGGTTCCGCATATTTCTCCTAAAAAAACGTGGGAAGGAGCTTTGGGAGGCACATTTTTCGGAACGCTGATCGGAAGTCTTTTCGCTATTTTTTATGAATCGTTTTCCGGATATTTCGTTGCCAACGGTGATGCCGGTGAATTCTTTTTCGGGGTCTTTGATTTCGACAATGTATCAACGGCAGTCAATGTCATCATGATCATTGGGTTGTCGTTTGTCTTGTCTGTTTTTTCCCAAATCGGCGATTTGGTGGCTTCCAAATTCAAACGGACGTACGAAATCAAAGATTTTTCACAGGTTTTTCCGGGGCACGGCGGTATTTTGGATCGGTTTGATTCCATGTTGTTTTCATCGATCGTATTCTTATGCTTTATAACGGTTGTCCGAGTGGCCATGCCGATTCTTTCGGGAGTCTTTTGATATGAAATTCATTTATTTGTTAGGGGCTTGCGGTTCCATCGGAACCCAAACACTGGATATTATCCGCAAGAATCCAACCGAGTTTAAAGTAGTCGGAATGAGTGTCGGGTCCGATCAACGTCTTTCTAAAGAACTGGTCGAAGAATTTCAACCGGAAATCGTGTGTTTCCGAAAAAAAGAACAAATGTTTCATTGGAAAAACGAAGTAAAAGCCGTTTACGGTGAGGAAGGATTACTGGAAATTGCCCGTTATCATCGGTATGAAAATGAATGGTTGGTCAATGCGTTGGTTGGTGTTTCCGGACTTCATCCGACGGTTTTGGCCATTCAAAATAAAAAAAATATTGCTCTTGCCAATAAAGAAACATTGGTTGTCGGCGGCGATATTGTTTGTTCTTTGGTTCAAGAGTATCAAGTAGTGTTATTGCCGATTGATTCTGAGCATTCGGCGATTTTACAATGCATTCAAGGTGAAAAGAAAGAAGAAATCAAGCGCTTGGTGATTACCGCTTCGGGCGGTTCGTTTCGAAACAAGACTCGCGATCAGTTGGCTTTTGTAACCAAAGAAGAGGCTTTAAAGCATCCGAACTGGAAAATGGGGCCTAAAATTACCATTGATTCGGCAACGATGATGAACAAAGGGTTCGAGGTAATCGAAGCCCATTACTTGTTCGATATTCCTTACGAAAAAATTACGACGATTTTACATCCGGAAAGCATCGTTCATTCTTTGGTTGAATTTCAAGACGGTTCGATCAAAGCCCAACTAGGGAAATCGGATATGCATTTGCCGATTGCGTATGCGCTTTTTTACCCCAACCACCGAAAATGGGATGAAGAATCGCTGTCGCTTTTGGATTTGACGCTCCGTTTTCAGGAACTATCTTTTTCGCGGTATCCTTGCCTTTCTTATGCGCTAGAAGCGGCTCAAAAAGGCGGGCTTTATCTTGCTGTTTTGAATGCCAGCAACGAGGCAGCCGTTGAATTGTTTTTAAACGATCGGATTTCTTTTTTACAGATCGAAGAAATTATCCGGAAAGAAATTCGAAAACCGGACTATCAAAGCAAAACCGTTCCGTCTCTTGAAGAACGGTTGCGTGTTTCTAAAGAAGTTTATCAGCAAATTTTACATGAACATGGAGTGATGAAATCGTGATTTTAGCTCTTCAGGGAGTTCCTTTGGTTCTTGTCAGCATTCTTGCTTTTATTATTATCATCGGTTTGGTTGTGGTCGTTCATGAAGGCGGTCATTTCTTTTTCGCCCGACGGGCGGGTATTTTATGCCATGAATTTTCGATCGGTATGGGACCTGCCATTTATAAAAAAAAGATCGGCGAAACGACTTTTTGTATTCGGGCCATTCCGATCGGCGGTTATGTTTCCATGGCAGGAGAAGAAATAACAGCCGACTTGATTAAGAAAAACAGCACCGTCGGTTTGAATTTATTGGACGGAAAAGTCAGTGAAATCATTGTCGGAGCCTTTACGGACTCAGCTGTCAAAGGTGAAGTCATAGATTTTGATTTATACGGTAAAGACGGTAGTCCGCTTTACATAACGGTTCATGACGGATTAACCGAACGGTATTTGGAAGTTTTACCGGACGCTTTTTACATCATCAATGAAAAACAGCGGATGCAAATTACACCATATCATCGCTCGTTTGAATCCAAAACGTTGTGGCAACGGTTTCTAACACTTTTTGCCGGACCGTTTATGAATTTTTTACTGGCTATCGTTTTGTATTTGATTGTTTCTTTCGCAAGCGGTGTTCCCGATTACAGTTCCACGACATTGGGTGTGGTTTCTTCATCCATGCCGGCTTCCTCTGTTTTACAAGTCGGCGATCAAATTACCAAAATGAACGGTGTTTCGGTTTCAAATTGGAATGAACTTTCCGCAGCGCTCGATAATTTGGCAGAAGAAGGAAAAACCAGTGTATCCATTGAGTTTATTCGCGATGGAATCACTTATCAGGAAGAAGTTTCCTGTACGACGTATATTGCTTCTCTTGGTTTATCGAATATTCAAGCCGAAGAAAAAAGTTTCCCAGACGGAATCGACCAAGGATTAATTGTCGGGAATTTGGCACTTCGTTATGTGGATGAAGGAAAGAAAGGAAGCTATCCGCTTTCTTACGGCGATATCCTTTTAAAGGTTAGAATCGACCACTTTGTCGGAAAACAGCCACAAGAAGGGGAAATTACCGTTTTAAAAGATTGGGGACAACTGGTTACCTTGTTTAACGAGACCGATGTGGCCAACGTCTATTTTGAATATTATTCCTATCAAAAACAAGGGATTGTCACGATCGAGGATTGTATTCAAGAAAACGCAGTTTTACAAACGTACGGCGATGAAGTTTTAACCAATCAGCGAATCGAAAAGATTCAAATCAAAATCGGTATTTCACCGGAAAACCATTTTGATTTTTTTGGTGCGATCGGTCTTGCTTTTGGCAATTTCTGGGATGATTTCACGTTGATCTTTCGGACACTTGCTTTGTTGATTGCACCTTCCGGAATTAGGCAGGTCGGCGTTTCCGATTTGTCCAGTTTTGTCGGTATCTTTTCATTGGTCGAAACATTTATCGGAGCCGGGTTTTTATCGCTGCTGGCATTTACGGCCTTGCTGTCGGTCAATTTAGGTGTCATGAATTTACTGCCGATTCCCGCTTTAGACGGCGGAAGAATCGTCTTCTTGGGATATGAATTGGTTACTAGGAAAAAACCAAGTAAAAAAGTTGAAAACATCATTAATAATATATTCTTTATCTTGTTGTTGATTTTATTTGTCGTTGTTACCTATAATGATATTTTGCGGTTGATAAGAAAATAAAGAAAAGGAAGATCATGCATGAATTATAAAAATCCGGTTTTGATGTGTGATGTACAGGATGGAAGTATTTTAAAACGCGGCAATTATTTTTATATGGTCGGTGCGTCGTTTCATTTGATGCCGGCTTTACCGATTTTCAAAAGCAAAAATTTAAAAGATTGGAAATGCATCGGTCATGTGATCGATGCGTTGCCATTTGCCAAGTTTTTAAATGTAAACAGAAGGGACGGGATTTTTACCCCGTCGCTTTACTATCGAAAAGGGATTTATTATGTCTTGTTTTCATCCCCTCAAAGCGGTATTTTTGTTTGTTCGTGTACGAATATAGAAAAAGGGAATTGGACCAAACCTCGTTGTTTGCTTGCCGAACCGGGACTGATCAGTCCCGCTGTTGTTTGGCATCATCGTCACTGCTATTTGGCGTTTACGTGGATCAAAGAAGTTCGTGCAGATGATTCGATGGTGTGGTTTTATGAGGTTACCCCGGATTTAGAAACGACGATCGGGACGCAAATGTGTTTTTACGACGGTCATCTTTTGGCCCCGCATCTTTCTTCGCTGCAATGGATTCAAAAAGACGAATACGTTTATCTGCTTGTTACTTGCGGACAAAAACCTGCGACTTTTCAACTTTGTCTTCGCAGCAAAGATTTGTTTGGACCGGTCGATGCGAAAATCGTAATGATGGATGGCGCCGATACGTTTTCCGGTCCTTTCTGTGCTCGTTTATTGGAATACAAGAAAGGTTATTGGGCTTCTTTTCACTTACAAAATCAAATCGGTTACGGCAATTCCTTATGGATCGGAACGGTTCGCTGGCAATCGGACTGGCCTATTTTGGGGAAAACGGAAGATGATTTGTATGGGATTGCCGAACGGCATGGCTATCTTTTGGAACTGGACGATGGCTCCCATTATAAATTGAAAATGAGTGACTTTTTTTCTTCCAAACAAAAAAATCTTTTATGGCAAACGCCTGCTTGCGTGCCCAAGGATCAATTTTTATTTCAAGATGGATTACAGATGCGGTGTATGTACCATTCCATGGAAGCTATGGCGGCTTTACATCGTCTTCCGTCTGTTCTTTTGGTGCCGCTTTTGTATCCTTCTTTCAAAGTCAGTGCTTTATCTAGTTTGGCTTTGGAAAACGAAAACGATGAGGTCGGTATTTGCTTTATGGGGAATCCTTATCGGTATTTATGTGTGGTGCGGAAAAATAAGAAAAACCATTTGCAGTTGAAAGAGGGCTACTTCAATCAGTCTTACGATGTGGTTTTATGGGACTGTGTTTATCAAAATAAGGAATTGGAATGGATGTTTCGTTTGCAGAAAAACGGATTTTATCAATTCGGGTTTAATCGGATTTATTTAAATTTCAAACATCGGATTTCGTCCAACGATCTTTATGGCGGACGGATCGGGTTATATATTCGGGGAATGACCGGTGGCGGCAGTGTCCAATGGAAATTTTTTAAAGTAAGGGAGTTGAAACGATGAAAGAAAAAGATACGTTTATTTTAGATATCAAACGACTGGGAATCAATGGAGAGGGGATTGGTTTTTACAATCGTATGGCGGTATTTGTGCCGAATGCCATTCCGGGAGAAGGACATTCGGTCAGGGTCGAAGAAGTTCATGAGAAAATGGCTTTGGCCAAGAGTCTCGAAATCAAAAATCCTTCTTGCGATCGAAGAAATCCTTCTTGCCCTTATTACGGTGTTTGCGGGGGATGTAGTACGGAGCATATTGCTTACGAGAAAATGCTTGACTACAAAAAAGAGACCTTGCTTGAAGCGTTAAGACGCTATACAACCATCAATTACCGCAAATTCGAAATCGGTAAGACCGTTCCTTCCGATGCAATTTACGGTTATCGAAATCGTTCTCAACTGGCCGTCCGCAAACAACCGGATGGAAAACTTCATGCCGTCATGCTGCAACCAAACAGCAATATCGGAATTGACATCGATCATTGTTTGGTGGAACATCCGAAGATCAATGAAGTTCGGAAAATCATTTTCCAGTATGCCGAAGAACTTGGGATTTCCTGTTATATGCCGAAATACGGCCGAGGTATCCTTCGATATTTGGTCGTAAGAGTCAATACGGCACAAGAGGTCATGGTTTGTTTGGTCTGTGCGGAAAAAAACAACAAGATCAAAGAGTTGGCTGAGAAAATCATTTCGATCGACGGGGTTGTCAGTGTCTATGAAAATTTCAACTTTTCCAAAAAGGATCGTGATTTTTTCGGAGAAGAAATGCATCTGTTAGAAGGCAAACCTTATTTAACGGAAACATTGGGACGGTTGCAATACCGTATTTATCCGACGACTTTTTTTCAATTGAACACGTCCCAAGCGCAAAAAATGTATGATATTGTCAAGAAGTTTTGTAAGTTATCGAAAAAAGAAACGGTTTTGGATCTTTACTGCGGCATCGGAAGCATTGCGCTTTATTTGGCTGATTTAGCTAAAGAAGTTATTGGAATCGAATACAATAAAGATTCTGTTACGGCAGCGATCGAAAATGCTCAAATTAATCGCATTGAAAATGCCCGTTTTTTTCAAGGAGATGCCGTATCTCTTTTCCCGAAACTCGTAAAAGACGGGTATTCGTTTGATGTTTTAGTAGTGGATCCGCCCAGAACCGGTTTGGGAGAAGATCTGATTCGGCTGTTGATTGATTCGAAAATCAAACGCATTGTTTATGTATCTTGTAATCCGGCTACTTTAGCTAAAGATTTGAATCAATTGACAACAACTTACAAGATTAACCATATGATTCCTCTGGATATGTTTCCTCAGACTGCTCATGTTGAAACTCTAATTTGTCTCGAACGGAAATAGCCGTTTGGGGGCAAAATTGGAGTAAATAATCACCTTTTATGCTTATACCAGAGCATGAAGGGTGATTTTTCTTTGTCCCGATGGGTAAAAAGGCGTGAGACTTTATGTATTTTTCTGGGTAATTTAAGACGATAAAATATACTCGGTTGTGGGAACATATCGAGAAATGAATGGTTTTATACCACCCTTGCAAACCCTTTCAAATTGACTATGGAGACGATTTGTGGTATCCTATAAGCAAGGAGGAAACTGCCATGAAAGTTTTATCAACGCGATTGGCAATGAGGGACGGTTACTCACCAGAGCAGTTTCGACACACGATAGTTGAGTGGCTCAAAGCGGGACCGCCAAGCAAAGATGTCGGTGAGCGATACGAAACCGAAGAGATTACGACAAAGCCGACCATACTGAAAGCAGGGTATTGCACCCTGGAAACCTTTATACTTAAGCGACCAGATGCGACATACGAGGCTTGTAAATTGACTCACATTTACAGGGAGCAGACATGGGTCACCGAGGCAATCCTAAAGATAACACCACAATCAGAAAGCAAGGTTTACATTAACATTGACTGCCTGGGAGACACGACGGGCTTTGATGAAATTCCGACCGTGAGAACCGAAATCATTCGGGCATTCGTCAAAGACGGCTGGCTCAAGGAGGACATACTACCAATATCCGCCGAGCCAATCATGCTGACGGGAGCAGAGGTCAATGTGGTGGTTGATGCAATAAACGGATCGTACCGAGGGAGTCTGCCACTGGTCTTTGTCTCCAAATATTTCGATTCTGCGGGGCATGAAGTCGATGTTCAATGGCTTGCAAAAGACCTTGCGGGAATCGGTGTCGTGGTGGCGGAGCAGGATGATAACTATCTTGAGGAACTAAAAGAAAGAACAAACAGACAGAATCCGTTCAACGGACATATCGGAATTTACTTCCCGCATTCCCGTAACGCAAGAGTGTACCGACCGTCAGATTGGCGAAGATACGGTTCAGTCAATGCCACGATAATCAAAGAGGTGGCAAATTACATTACGGCACAAACGGATGCCGAGGGAGTTTCCTGGGAACAGTTACATGGTGAAATATTGGCGCACCGAGCGAAAGAGAGCGAGGATTTATTAAATGAGACTATTAACGAAAACGGTACATTAGAGGATCAACTGAAAGAAGCCAAAGAGAAACTGCACAGAGCGGTCATGGAAACCAAATCGTTGGCGGCGCAGAACGAAAGCCTTCGGCAAGCCCTCAACGCGAGGGATGATGGACGCAGAATGCTGATAGCCGCTCCAATCGACGAGTTTTTCAGCGGAGAGCAATATGACCTTGTCGTAACCACTCTGGCAAAAGCATTACGGACAACCGAAACGAATACAAGAGCCTACGAACTTCTCGAGGGAATACTCGCCCTTAATGCCTTACGCAGCGAGGGGAAAGAAGTCGATGAGACTTTGAAAAGGGTACTCTCCAAAGGCGAAAACGTCAAAGAGCGCGACCTGCTGGAGTTGAAGGCTATCGGGTTCGAAGTGGTTTCAGATAGTAACCATTACAGGCTCATATACAAAGGGAACGACAAGTATGTCATCACGCTTCATAAGACACCGAGCGATGCCCGCAGCGGCAAAAACCTCGTGTCGGATATTCTAAAGACAATCAGCATTTACAGATAAGTGGTATAAGAAATTTGTGCCCGATCTCGGAAAAAACGAGGTCGGGTTTTTCATTTTTTGCAAAACTTGGTATTCGGACACTTTTTTTGTCAAAATACCCCGATTTTAATAGATTAACCGGGCTTTTTTCCCTATCATATTTGATGCCCGCGCAGCAATTCGCCTATGACTATAGTCAAATCAAGGGCGAAAAGGAGGTGAGAAGATGGAAACAAGTGTAGTGAGGCGGAGGAAACGATCCGCCTCCGCCGAAAGAATCAAAAACGCTTACAACGGTGCGAATAACGTGGAAGTGGAGGTCATAGAAGCTGTCGGCACAGCCAAGACTGACGACACGCCCAAAGAGATGCGGGTGTGTGCATATTGTCGCGTCAGTACGGAGGAAGAGTCGCAGCAGAGCAGCTATGAACTCCAGGTGCAGCATTATACCCAATACATCAATGACCACGAGAATTGGACATTGCAGGGGATATATGCTGACGAAGGAATATCCGGGACTTCGGTCATGCATAGAAAGCAATTTCTGCAGATGATCGAGGAATGCAAAGCAGGTAATATCAACCTTATCGTTACGAAGTCGATAAGTCGCTTTGCGCGAAACGTTCTGGACTGTATTTCGTATGTGCGGCAGCTCAAATTGCTGAATCCGCCCGTTGGGGTGTTTTTTGAGATGGAGGGTATAAACAGCCTCGATCCGAACAGCGAAATGATTTTGACGATATTGAGCATAGTTGCCCAGGAAGAATCCAAACAGAAATCGGACAGCTTAAAATGGTCGTATCGTCGCAGGTTCGCAAAGGGTATCCCCGTCAACAATATGTGGGCGATTATGGGATACGATACCGATGAGAAAGGGAACATCATTGTCGTCGAGAAAGAGGCTGAAATAATCCGGTTTATGTTTAACGCCTACCTGGAAGGGAAAAGCACCACAGAGATAGCCGCAGCTTTGACTGTCGCAAAAGTGCCGACCCCGAAAGGCAAGGAAGTTTGGCAAGCGACGGTGGTGTGTAATATTCTCCATAACGAAAAGTACATGGGCGAAATGAGAATGCAGAAGACGGTCACGGTCGACCTGTTCACGCACAAAATCAAAAAGAACCGTGGACTGGCAAACCAGTACGTCGTCCGCAATTATCATGAACCGATAGTATCGCGGAGTACCTTCGAGAAAGTGCAAAAGGTTTTTCAAGAGGGTGGGAACAGGCGGCGTAGAACGGGAGAGCAAGAAGCGCGGGTCAAGTTCAAGCCGATACGCAAAGGAGCCCTGGCGGGATTTATTCCTATCCCGTCAGAGGTAGAAGTGATTGACATCGATCAGTTAAAGGAACTTTCAATCAAAGCAAAAAACAGGAGGATAAAGAAATGTTGAAAGGCTTCAAAGTAATCGAATTGTATGGCAACGCGAGTGACTCGACGGTGAGCATTACGAACAAATACTTCAAGTTCAATGCCGTAACCGCCGACGAACTCAACAGACCGACCCATGTCCGTTTTCTGATTGACACGGATACGAAAAGGTTCGCAATCGAGGTGTGCGATGCGGAGGATAGGAACGCAGTCGTTTTCCCCAGCCCGAAAGAGACACAGGAAAAGCGGGCGGTGCTGAACGTCACGAATAAACCCGCGCACGCAGCGATTCGTAAGATGATGAAGTGGTTCGACGATAAATCGTACAGGGTTCACGGAGTGGCTGTTCCCGAGTCGAACGCAATCATCTACAATCTGAACCAGGCGGTCGCAATTGCAAAGAGAACGACTTCTGATGACGAATAATAGCAGAAAGTAGAGCAACAAAATCAATCAGAGGGGTGGGGGTGTCAGATAAATTGTACACCTCCACCTTTACTTTTAAGTTGAGATATGATATAATTATTATATTCATAATAGGAGAGGTCTGCGGATTATGAAACAAGAGAACGCATACAAAATAAAACTGGTAAAAATTTTGGAAATTTTACGCCAGGACTCAGATGAGGATAATTACATCGAAACATCGGAAATTCTGTCAAAACTCGCAGCGATGGGTATTGTATGCGATAGGAGAACTCTTGCGACGGACATAGAGGTTTTAAATAGCTATGGGTATGAAGTGCTTAGCGAAAAAAGCCCAGGTAAGCCAAATAGATATTGCGTTATTGATCGTAGTTTTGATGTGCCAGAGCTTCGCATACTTATGGATGCGGTGCAGGCGTCCAGATTTATTACGCCAAAAAAGACAGAAGTTTTAATTGATAAAATTGCAAACCTCGGAGGGAGCCATCGTTCAGAGCTATTAAAGAGTAATGTTGTGAAATTCAATACCACGAAGGGAACAAATGAAAATATTTTTTATTCGATAAATGAAATTAATACAGCAATCGAAAAGGGATATAAAGTTTCTTTCGAGTATTTCGATTTTGATATTAATCATAATCGTGTTTATAGGAGAGAGGGGAAGAGGTATTTTGTAAATCCCCTTGCGACCATTTTCGATGACGATAACTATTATCTAATATGTTATTATGCCAAACATGAGGATGTGGTTCATTACCGCATTGACCGTATGGATCATGTTGAAATGGTGTGCGATCAGCCTAAGGAACCTTTCAAAGGGGACTCATTCGATCTCAAGCATCATAAACGTACGCTTTTCGGAATGTTTCAAGGGAATGAAGTGCAGGTGGAATTTCGAATACATAAAACTTTATTGGACACTGTCTTTGATGTTTTTGGAGATACAATAGAATTGAATGATGAGGGGAATGACTATGTTGGTTTCCGCGCGGCGGTACAACAAAGTACTGTTTTTTATGGTTGGTGTTTGTCTTTTGGCGATAAAATACAAGTAATTGGTCCGAATGAAGTGGTTGAGAAATTGGCGGTCTATTTAAGAGAAATGGCCCAAAGATACAATTCCACACGGGAGATAAAAAAATGACAGCTGCAGATATCATTCAAATTATTATTGGAGTTCTGTCGCTTGGCGCAACGATAGCCATATCAATAGTTTTGGCCGTACTGGAAAGCCGAAAATCAAAGCATCAGCACGATGAGGAAGTGAAACAGACGGCAAAAGAATTCATTATAGACAATCAGGATGAGATAGACTATTTGCCGCTTTGCGTAATGGCAAATTTGATTTCAGAATATAGGGCTAACGTTCGAAAGATTTACAATCGCTTTAATCGCTGCACCAAAGAGGTGCAAAATGAAATACTTCGTCAACAGAATATTCCGTTAAGACCGCAAAAAAAGGAGTCTGCTGTAGATGATTGGCTGAGGGCCTTTGATAAACAGGCAATCGAAACAAAACTATGGAAACATTCTTGGCTGTATGATGGAGCGAAGTATTTTCATAGAAGCATTACCGATTATAGAGAAGAGCTGATCGATTCAGATAATCCGTATATATTTGACGTTCCATCGTTGAATGATCGACTGTCGGGGTTGTTCCAAAATAGCAAATTTGATTTGGTATTATATATGGATAGATATTTGGAGTTCATTTTGAGGGATCGTGAGGATACGAAGGATCGACCCGAATTGTTACCTCAACAATCGCCGATGGAAGTGATAGATGAAAAGTTTAATTTGGGGTGTTGTGAACAAAAAATACTATGCTTTTGGGTAATGAGATTTATACAGAGTGGCTGTATAGCACTTTGGAGACATGGACTTATTTCGGATCGT
Source organism: uncultured Mollicutes bacterium (assembly GCA_900540175.1). Taxonomy (GTDB): domain Bacteria; phylum Bacillota_I; class Bacilli_A; order Acholeplasmatales; family Anaeroplasmataceae; genus Pelethenecus; species Pelethenecus faecipullorum. Next base: position 24,329 of record UQFG01000001.1, read on the forward strand.
AATGAAGATTGGCGGCATATTGGTATTGAATCGGGGTTGGTTGAGACATATGAGGATATGTACTACGAAACAATTCTGACATTATATACGAGTTATGGCGAGAGTCAAAACATGGATTAAGGAAAGGCGCGCAGAATTAATGGGAAACTGCCTTCTAATGATTGAAAAAGTATAGCGTCTATGTTATAATATACTTGCTATATTTTTCGGAGGGACAGGTATGACGTTTGCGGATAAAATTAAATACGCTCGAGTGGAGCTGAATCTAAGCCAGGAAAGGTTTGCAAACTTGTTAGGAGTATCGTTTGCAACTGTAAATAGACTTGAAAAAGGTCGAGCGACTCCAAGTTATGCAACGGTGCTTAAGTTCGAAAGTTTATGCAAACAAAATAAAATCGAATTTAGCAGTGATGCGGATTAACGAGCGAAGGACTATAAGGAGACTTTAATTTGTATGGAATTCACGTCGTATTATAATCAACCGTCATTCAATGAAGATAATACTGTCGAACAGATGGTGTTGACAACGCTTGCACAAAACGGGTGGAAATATATTCCGTCCGAAGATCTTCCTCGTATGCATTCCGATGTTTTAGTCGAGCCGATGGTTAAAGAGGCATTAATTCGACTCAATCCGTGCATCGCCGAGGAGCCGTCCAGGGCAGACGAAGTCATATATAAGTTGAGAACGGTTATTCTTTCGGTTCAACCGCATAATATTGTTACACAAAACGAAATCTTTAAAAAGTTGATATTTGAGGAAAATTCATATCCGTTTGGTAAAGATGGACGAATGATCCCGATTCGTTTTTTTGGAACTATGGATAAGGAGAGCCTCGCCCAAAATGAATATGTTGTTACAAACCAATGGGTATATCCTCAAGAGGAAGGCGGGAAAAGGCTTGATATAGTATTGCTTATTAACGGATTTCCTGTTATTATCGGTGAACTTAAGACACCCGTGCGAAGCGCGATATCTTGGCTTGATGCAGCGGGGGATATTTCGGCATACGAAAAAAGTATTCCCCAGATGTTTGTCACGAACATTTTTAATTTTGCAACTGAGGGAAAATGCTATCGTTATGGCTCTGTAAGTATGCCGATTAATCTGTGGGGACCGTGGCACACACAGACTCACAAGGCAGAAGGCACACTTGTAGATGTAAAGATTAGTATTTCTGATATGATTACTCCGGAAAAAGTGATGGACATTTTCCAATTCTTCACAATGTTCGCCACGGATAAGAAATTTCGGAAGTATAAAATAATCTGTCGTTATCAGCAATTTGAGGGGGCAAATCTGATTGTCGATCGAGTAGTTGCGGGATATCCCAAAAAGGGACTCATCTGGCACTTCCAAGGTTCCGGCAAATCTTTGTTAATGGTTTTCGCTGCGCAAAAATTACGGATGATGCCCGAATTGAAGAATCCGACAGTCGTCATAGTAGATGATCGAATCGACCTTGAAACGCAAATAACGGCAACATTTAATGCGTCAGATATACCAAACCTCACAAGCGCATCGACGAAAGAAGAACTGATGTCCTTTTTCCGTGGCGATATGAGGAAAATCCTTATTACGACCATTTTTAAATTCGGTGAAGTCGACTGCGAATTGAATTTGCGAGATAATATCATAGTTATGGTTGACGAAGCCCATAGAACTCAAGAGGGAGATTTGGGTGAGAAGATGCGGTTGGCATTGCCCAATGCGTTTTTCTTTGGCTTGACGGGGACTCCTATAAATAGGGCGGATAAAAATACCTTTGCTACATTTGGCGCAGTAGAGGATAGATCAGGTTACATGAGTCGCTATTCCTTTTCTGATTCCATTCGTGATGGAGCCACGCTTCCGTTGCATTTTGAGCCTGTGCCGGTAGAACTCCATGTCGACAAGGATAAACTCGACCAGGAATTCCAAGAAATGACTGACGATGCGGGGCTTACGAAGGAAGAAAAAGCTGAACTGTCACGCAGGGTTAACATGAAGGCAATCATGTATGACCCTAAACGTATTCGTAAGGTGTGTGAGCATATTGTCAAACACTACAAAGAAAAAATAGAGCCCAATGGATATAAGGGACAGGTTGTCGTTTATGACCGAGAATGCTGTCTTATGTACAAGCAGGTTTTGGATGAGCTACTCGGAGAAGAAGCCAGTACGATTGTCATGGATACAAACAATGACAAAGAAGATAGGTATAAAAAATATCGGAGAGATCGTGACGCTGAGGCAAAAGTTCTCGACCAGTTTCGAGATCCCAACAATCCTTTAAAACTGGTAATCGTAACGTCCAAACTCTTAACCGGATTTGACGCTCCGATTTTGCAGGTTATGTATCTTGACAAACCGATGAAGGATCATACATTGCTTCAGGCGATTTGTCGCACAAATAGAACGTATGATCAGGGCAAAACCTTTGGTCTGATTGTAGACTACATAGGAATTTTTGATGATGTCGCAAAGGCTCTCAATTTTGATGAGAGCAGTATGCGCACGCTCATTACAAATATAGAGGACATAAAAAAACAATTGCCGACATTGATGGAAAAGTGCCTCAAATATTTTAATGGAGTAGATCGTACCATAGATGGATGGGAAGGATTGATGGCGGCACAGGAGTGTTTGCCGACCAATAAAGAAAAAGATGCTTTTGCAGCCGATTATCGAGTATTAAACAGAGCATGGGATGCTCTTTCCCCGGATTCGTGCCTGAGGCCATATAAAGCAGATTATTTGTGGCTGTCTAAGGTCTATGAGTCTGTGCGTCCTACGGATAATAGGGGTGGTTTAATTTGGGCATCTCTCGGAGCGAAAACCATAGAGCTCGTTCATCAGAACATGACTGTAGGCGATGCCAATGAGGAAATGGATATTCTCTCGATGGATGCTGATTTGATAGACGATTTTCTCGAGAAACAAAAGGACATCACAAAAACGACAAAGAAAGTAGAGATTAGTTTGGTGGCAAAAATCCTCGCTCACGCGAATGAAACAAAATTCGTGAATTTGGGTGAAAAGTTAGAGTCGTTGAGAGAAAAACATGAGCAGGGACTTGTGACCAGCATTGAATTTTTGAAATTATTGCTGGAATTAGCAAAGGAAGCAGCGCAAGCAGAAAAAGAGGTTGTGCCTGAGGAAGAGGTCAATAAAGGGATAGCAGCGTTAACAGAATTGTTTAACGGAGTAAAAAATCGTGAAACACCTATTATCGTTGAACGAATCGTCGCTGATATCGACAGTATCGTTAAAATTGTCCGTTTCCCCGGTTGGCAAGATACAACTGCAGGTAGACAAGAAGTCAAAAAAGCGTTGCGCAGCGTTGTATGGATAAAGTACAAAATTAAGGATAAAGAAGTATTCGATAAGGCATATGCCTATATCGCGCAATACTATTAAGGAGAGAATGAAGTGATAGGAGCGATTATAGGTGATATAGTTGGGTCACGATTTGAATGGTCGAACAATAGGTCGAAACAGTTTGAGTTCTTAAATCATCAATGTTTTTTTACGGATGATTCTGTTTTGTCTCTGGCGATATGTAAGGCTTTGTTGGAGGCGGGCGATAACTATTCGAAATTAAGCGAGCTGACCTCAAAGTATATGCGAGAAATCGGTCGGGCATATCCTGATGCTGGATATGGAGGAGGTTTCAGCGCATGGTTATATTCTGAAGAACCTGTTCCATACAACAGCTTTGGCAACGGAGCGGCTATGCGCGTTGGAGGATGCGGATATGTCGCACGATCTGTTGAAGAGGCGAAACAACTTTCTTTTGCGGTGACAAAGGTAACCCACAATCATCCAGAGGGAATCAAGGGCGCAGAAGCTGTTGCCGTATCTGTTTTTCTGGCGAAATCGGGATGGAGCCTGATTGATATACGCGATTATGTAGTTAAGAATTATTATAGACTCGATTTCACGCTCGATGGGATAAGAGACTCATACGAATTTAATGAAACTTGCCAGGGAACAGTACCTCAAGCATTTGAGGCGTTCTTTGAATCAACAGATTTCGAGGATGCTATTCGCAATGCTATTTCAATAGGCGGAGACAGTGATACGATAGCAGCCATAACCGGATCATTGGCTGAAGCATATTATGGTGTTCCAACGGCGATGCGTAAACACGCAATGACCTTCCTGGACGAGAAACTTCTTCGACTCCTGATAGAGTTTGAAAACATCCATCCTGGGAAAATAGAAAAAATTCAGGCGATAGGAAGTGTGGGATATGCACCTTCCATAGGAGCAAAAGTGGAAATTAGCGATAGGGAAAATATGATGATTTCGGTTGTTGAGAATGCTGACGCTGAACTCAAAGCCACTTCGGTACAAGCAGAGGAGACAACAAGTCAGAAACTTTTTTCTCATTTGTTCGAGGCGTGCAATATACTGCGTGGTCCGATTAATCAGGATGAATACAAGAGTTATGTTACTCCGATTTTATTCTTTAAACGGTTGTCAGATGTTTACGACGAGGAAACGCAGCTTGCTCTCGAAGAGTCGGGAGGAGATGAAGAATACGCAAGTTTTCCCGAAAATCATCGGTTTATTATACCAGAGGGATGTCATTGGCGGGATGTACGCGAAGCGAGCGAAAATGTCGGATTGGCAATCGTAAATGCGATGAATGGAATCGAACGTGCTAACCCAGATACATTGAGCGGTGTGTTCAGCAGCTTCGATGATGCAAATTGGACGGATAAAAGTAAATTGTCCGATGAACGTTTAAAAGACCTCATCGAGCATATGTCAAAAATTAAGGTCGGGAATCAAAACTATTCCGCCGATGTGATGGGGGATAGTTACGAGTATCTTATTAAAAAATTTGCGGACCTTTCGAAGAAAAATGCTGGCGAATTCTATACGCCTCGTTCGATTGTAAAATTATTGATAATGTTGCTCGACCCGAAAGCAGGTGAAACTGTCTATGATCCAGCCTGCGGAACCGGCGGGATGCTGATAGAGGCAATTCGCTATATGAAGGGAGATAAACTGACATACGGCAGGATATATGGGCAGGAGAAAAACCTTGCGACGTCTGCGATTGCGCGAATGAATTTGTTTTTGCATGGGGCAAAAGTTTTCCAGGTTACGCAGGGAGACACGTTACGTTCACCGAACTATTTGGAGCGCGGCTCATTACGGACATTTGATTGCGTGGTGGCCAATCCTCCGTTCTCATTAAAGAATTGGGGCTCGGAACAATTCTCGTCAGACGTATATGGGCGTAATATCTGGGGAACACCCACGGATTCCAATGGCGATTATGCTTGGCTACAGCATATGGTAAAATCCATGAATCCGAAAACGGGACGGTGTGCCGTTGTTTTGCCGCAGGGCGTGCTATTCCGTAGTGGCAAGGAAGGTGACATAAGAAAGCAACTTGTGGAGTCGGACAAGTTGGAGTGCATCATAGCATTAACAAGCGGAGTGTTTTATTCGACAGGCGTTTCGGCGTGCATTCTTTTTCTGAATAATAACAAAAAAGTTGAACACAGGGGACGTATATGCTTAATTGATGCTTCGAATATATATACGTCGCAAAGAGCGCAGAATATTATGACCGAGGATGATATCCAAAAGGTCTTCGGCCTATACAAAGCATACGGGGATGTCATTGAAAAAGCCAAAGTCGTAACCATCGAAGATATACGTCAAAAGGACTATACTCTTGCAATTAACAGCTACATTGAGAAAAAAGGACAAGAGACGATTCCTCCGACCGAAGTGCGCAGACAGTATTTTGAGGCATACGAGGAGATGCTACAAGCGGAGGAGAAAATGAAAAAGCTGTTGCTGGATGGAGGATACGTCAGTGAGTAAGCGAATTACGATAGAAGAATTGCAATCATATCTCTGGAATTCTGCCGTTCTGCTTCGAACCAATATTGATGCAGGAGCATACAAGCAATATATTTTTCCGCTGCTTTTTTTCAAACGCATATGCGATGTGTACGATGAGGAGACGCAGAATGCGTATGAGGAATATGGCGAAGATGCGTCTGAATTTGATGAAAAGGAAATACATACCTTTGTCGTCCCCAAAGGATATCATTGGAACGATGTTCGTGCCGTGACCGAAAATGTCGGCGTTGCCATTGTAGAGGCTTTTCGCAAGGTCGAAAATGCGAACTCAGATAAATTGCAGGGTATCTTTGGTGATGGTGCATGGACCAATAAGAATCGATTGCCGGATAGATTGTTGAAAGATTTGATGGAACATTTCAGTTCCAAGACCTTGTCGATTGCAAATTGTCCGGAGGACGAGCTTGGACAGGGATACGAATACCTTATTAAAAAATTCGCAGATGATAGTGGACATACTGCGCAGGAGTTTTATACCAATCGAACAGTCGTTCATTTAATGACTGAGATGTTGAAGCCGGAATCCGGTGAGTCAATATACGACCCGACTTGCGGCAGTGCGGGTATGCTCATTTCCGCTATTGCATATCTTAAATCGCAAAATAAGGAATGGCGCAACGTTGCGGTATATGGGCAGGAGATCAACGCGCTTACTTCGGCAATCGGAAAAATGAATTTGTTCCTGCATGGCGTTAAGGACTTTAATATTGTAAACGGAGATACGCTTGCGGCACCTGCGTTTATCGAGAACGGAAAATTGAAGCAATTTGACCTTATACTCGCCAATCCACCGTATTCAATCAGTCAATGGAATCGGAGCGCATTCGAAAATGATAAGTATGGTCGGAATTTTCTTGGTGTACCGCCACAGGGAAGAGCGGATTATGCTTTTTTGCAGCATATCATAGCCAGTTTAAAAAAGGAAACCGGCAGATGTGCTATTCTGTTTCCGCATGGGGTACTGTTCCGCAACGAAGAAAGTGCAATGCGGGAAAAACTTGTTCGAAGTGACGTCGTTGAGTGTGTAATCGGTTTGGCTGCGAATCTGTTCTACAATTCACCGATGGAAGCGTGTATTATGATTTGCCGCATGAATAAGCGGGCTGACCGCAGGGGACAAGTGTTGTTCATTAATGCGGTTCATGAGGTGGAGAGGAAAAATGCACAGAGCTATTTAGAAGAAAAGCATATAAGCAAAATTGCGAAGGCATACAGCGATTATATAACGGTGGATGGTTTTGCAAAAGTGGCTACGATCCAGGATATTGCGGAAAATAATTTTTCGTTGAGTATTCCGCTATACGTTAAGTCGGAAGAAAAGCCAGGAGAAATTGATACACGTTCTGTGCAAGAGTGTTACGACGGCTGGAGGGCTTCTTCGGAAATGATGAAGCTGAGTTATTTGAAACTTAATGCCATGATTGGAAAGGAGGATGATAACCGTGAGTAGGGTATGCTTGGGCGATATTGCCGTAGAACATAAGGAAACCTGCAAAGGGAATAAGGAAGGTTATCCCGTCGTTGGGCTCGAGCATTTAACTCCGGGCGAAATTACACTTGCAGAATGGGATGAAAGTGGCGATAACACTTTCACAAAGGTTTTCCGAAAAGGAAATGTACTCTTCGGACGTCGTCGCGCATATCTGAAAAAGGCAGCGGTCGCCCCGTTTGATGGTGTTTGTTCCGGTGATATTACGGTTATAGAGGCGCGGCAAGACAAAGTTTTGCCGGAGTTGCTGCCGTTTATCATCCAAAATGATGCGCTGTTCGCATTTGCAGTTGAAAAATCAGCAGGCTCACTCTCCCCGCGTGTAAAATGGGAGCATCTGAAGAATTTCGAGTTTGAATTGCCTGAAATGAGTAAACAAAGGACTCTCGCGGAGGCTCTTTGGAGCATTGATGCGACTAAAAAGGCATATCAGAAGCTGATTAAACAGACCGATGAGCTGGTAAAATCTCAATTTGTAGGGGCGACACGATGCGCATACTCCAAGAACAATATGACAAAAAGGAGGTGTGCATAATGGCAAAATATCGCTTTGAACAGATTGCATTTAACAGCACGGAGAAGAAAAAGCCTACTGAATCCGACAAGGCTACATACTTGGGACTCGAACATTTGGATTCAGGATGTTTGACCGTAAAACGATTTGGCTCTGATACTGCTCCGATTGGCGAAAAATTGATCATGAAAAAGGGTGACGTGCTTTTCGGAAAAAGGAGAGCGTATCAGAAAAAAGTTGCCATTGCACCTTTTGACGGAATATTTTCAGCGCATGGCATGGTGCTTCGCCCGAGAGAGGACGTGGTGGACAAGGAATTTTTCCCGTTATTTATTAGTTCGGATTATTTCCTTGATGCCGCAATCAAAATCTCTGTGGGATCGCTTTCGCCGACGATTAACTGGCGCGATCTTAAAGATTTGGAGTTCGAATTGCCTCCGTTGGAAGAGCAAAAAAAGCTTGCAGAGGTGTTGTGGGCGGTAAATCGCACCATAGAAACGTATAAAAATTTGCTCGAAAAGACCGATGAACTGGTGAAATCTCAATTTATGGAGATGTTCGGTGGGGAAGAGAAGTCATCTTATATTGCACGATTTGAGGATGCTTTTATTATAAGAGATGACTTGCGGAAACCCATAAATGACGCGGTTCGCGCAAATATGCATACAGGAGCATTGTATCCGTATTACGGGGCGAACGGTCAAGTGGATCAAATAAATGACTATCTGATGGATTGTAAAGCTATATGTTTGGCCGAAGATTGTGGTTCATATGGGGCGGGTGAGGCCACTTCATACATCGTTTCGGGCAAATGTTGGGTGAATAATCATGCTCATGTATTGATCCCTAAGGACTGTTGTGATATAGAATTTGCCAATGTGTATTTTCGGATTTTGGATATGACAGAGTATGTATCAGGTACAACACGCCTTAAATTAACGCAAGGCAGGATGAGAGAAATTCCGATGATAATACCGCCTAAGGAACTGCAGGAGCAGTTTGCAGCCTTTGTCCGTCAGACCGATAAATCAAAATTTGAACTCGAACAGGCACTTGCAGAGCTTACAGCTACATATAAACGCATAATTTCAGAGAATCTCGGCTGATTTTTCCAAAGAAGTCTCCTCCAGCGACTAAAGAAATCATATCCGGGAGGAGATATTATGCTTCAAAAAGTAGTTACGGGCATTCAACTCGACCTCGCAGGCCTTTTGAGCGAGGATCAAATTCAAATAGTTACGCAAGTTGTAAAAAAACATCTTGCTTCGTTGTCAATTGAGGAAGATACTGAAACGGAAACCAAGCGTTCAGACTATCTTCCTCTTTTTATCGCGGCCAAAAGGGTAGAGGGATGTTCAGAAAAGTCGCTTCGATATTACGAGTCTACGATACGAAATATGCTTGAGGGAATTGATAAACAGGAACGTCTTATTACTACAGAGGACTTGCGGTGTTATTTAGACACATACCAGAGGAGAGGAACAGTAAGCAAAGTCACGCTCGATAATGTTCGACGGATATTATCGACATTTTTCTCGTGGTTGGAGGATGAGGATTATATTATTAAGAGCCCGGTGCGCCGTATTCATAAAGTGAAAACCGGGAAAACCGTTAAGGAAACATATTCTGATGAGTCTTTGGAATTGATGCGCGATCATTGCGATAATCTGCGGGATCTCGCATTAATCGATCTCCTTGCTTCCACGGGCATCCGTGTGGGGGAATTGGTAAAATTAAACCGAACAGATGTGGATTTTGAAAATCGTGAATGTGTTGTGTTTGGCAAAGGGAACAAACAGCGGAAGGTGTATTTCGATGCAAGAACCAAAATTCACTTGCAAAAATACCTTGCAGAACGGACCGATGACCACGATGCATTGTTTGTGTCGTTATTGAAACCGAATAGTCGCTTACAGATTAGCGGCGTGGAGATACGATTGCGGAAAATAGGGCGTGAACTGAGTATGCACAAGGTCCACCCGCATAAATTCCGTAGGACGCTGGCGACTATGGCTATCGACAAGGGAATGCCGATTGAACAGGTTCAGCACCTTTTAGGACATCAAAGTATCGACACCACCCTTCAATATGCAATGGTGAATCAGGCAAACGTCAAAACGAGCTGCAAACGCTTTATCGGTTAAATGCAATTCTCAATTTATGGAGATGTTCGGAGATCCGCGAACAAACCCCAAGCAACTGCCGGTGAAGACACTTGGTGAAGTCTGTATGGTAGAAAGAGGAGGCTCACCACGTCCAATCGCGGATTATGTTACTGATTCCGAAGACGGCATCAACTGGATTAAAATAGGTGATGCGGATGGTACAAGATATATTAGCAAAACTGCCGAGAAGATAATTCCAGAAGGACTAAAAAAAACCCGTATGGTGCAGACTGGCGATTTAATCCTGTCAAATTCAATGAGTTTTGGGCATCCGTATATACTAAAAATTGATGGATGCATTCATGACGGGTGGCTTGTCCTTCATTTTGGGAAGGAAGTTTTCGATGCTTTGTATCTCCAAACGTATCTTGGACTCCCAGTAGTCTACGCAATTTTTGAAACGATGGCAGCGGGCGGTGTCGTAAATAACCTTAATAGTGAAATCGTAAAAAAGCTGCCAGTTATAGTACCTGCAATCGACCGGCAAAAACAGTTTGCAGCCTTTGTTCGCCAGACCGATAAATCAAAATTTGCCCTTCTGAACTGTTCAAATCTCAATTTATGGAGATGTTCGGGAAAACCACATTAATTGCGTTAGGAGAGGTTGCGAATATTTCCGCGGGGCAAAGTTCACCTTATGATGAGGAATTTTCGCCAACGGGAACGCCGTTTATAAAAGCTGGAAATCTTGAAGATTTGAAATTAAGGCGTTATGGCGAGGAAAAATGCAATCTTGTACAGGAAGATGTTGTTCGCAGTAGAAAATTAAAAATACATGGTGCCGGGACCGTTTTAATAGCGAAAAGTGGCATGTCTTGCCTTTCTGGGCATGTTTATGCACTTAAAAAGCCAGCTTATGTGGTTTCACACCTTGCTTGTATTGAACCACGGGAAGGAAAAAGCACAACTGAATTTTTAAGATGGTATTTTATAACTTACGGAATAAAAGGCTTAATTAAGGACCCTTCGTATCCATCGATTCAATTGGGACAACTTGAAGAATTGCTGATTCCAGGCGCGGCGATTGATTTACAAAATGTTTTTACCGCCTTTGCAACACAGACCGATAAATCAAAATTATTTCTACAGAGTGCGATAGAGTTAATATTGCCGCAAGGGTGTCGTAGAATGCGGACACCTCTAGAATAACCTCTTTGAATCCATTGACACGAACAAATGTTCCATATATAATATAGCTGTAACTGCAACAAAGTGTTGCAGATAGAAAGAGGATAGTGTCATGAGATCAAAAGATGCGGCATTGATTCAGCGGATAAAAAAGAGAATCGAGCAAACATACGAAAGCTGTGGACGCTTTCCGTCGATTAGAGAGATCGCAGCCGGTGTAGGGTGTTGTTATAGCACCGTGTCTCGGTACTTGAACGAGATGATAGACAGAGGCATCATCACGCGAGAAGGCGGGGAGTATGAAACGGAAGTGATAGCCAAGATGAACATCGACACCGTATCCGTGGCTGTGGTGGGGTCTGTCTCTTGCGGTCCGCTGACCTTTGCAGAGGAGAACATAGAGGAGTACATCAAACTCCCCACGTCGCTTTTGGGTGCAGGGAAGTTCTTCATTCTTCACGCGAACGGGCAATCCATGATAGGAGCGGGGATAGAAGACGGGGACCTTGTCGTTGTTCGGCAACAGGCGACGGCAGAGCCCGGGCAGATCGTTGTCGCTTTGGTGGACGACGAAGTGACGTTGAAACGATTTTTCCCCGACCCGCAGAACGGCTGTATTCGCTTGCACCCGGAGAATAAACGGATGAAGGATATCATCGTGGAAAGTTGCCAGATACAAGGAGTGGCGGTAAAGGTACTGAAAGACTTATTGTGAGGTAGATATGACGAAGCAACGACCTGTAAGGTCTAAAAATAATATGAGGAGAAGACAGTGATGGCAAAAGAAAAGCAACGACATTGTACTTATTGCGGTGAGGATATCCGGGTGCGGCTTGGACTGTTTTACAGCGATGCGTATTGCTGCAATTGCGGTTCGACGATCCGCACCAGACAAACGTTGTTCGGGAAACAGATATATCTAACCTATCCGAAATCGTATATTCACGACGGCACATATTTGCGTATGGAAGTGAAAGGAGGGAAAAAGAATGGCAAACGTGAAATGCCCGAAATGCGGTGAACTCAATAAGAGTTTGAATCTGGAAGAAACAAAAGGATGGTACGAGTGTTCGAAATGCGGTAGCGTAATGCGGGTGGCGGGATATGACCTCGGTTGCGTTCGCATTCCCATTATTGAATGGAAAGACCTCCCAAAGTTGGCTCATAAAGTCTGACCCCGACAATAAATAGCCCCGTATTGTCGGATACAGTAAACAACGGAGGCGCGAGTTACCTTTCTTCGGCAGTGGACTTTCCCGACCCTGCTTGCGCAGATAGGCAAATTCCAGGCTCGTGCCGGCGGGAAAAGGAGGGAAACCTTGAATGCAAAAATGGAAGCCCATTATACGGCATTGCCGTAACTGTGGCGCAAAGACAGTTGGCTTTAAGAACAAGCAAGGAGTAGTCAAAGTAGAATGCCCCAAATGCGGGGTGAGTTCAATCAGCAGAATGCTCGACAGGCGTCACGAACGATGTGATACATACGCACCGCCGGGCATGGAGAATTTGGACGAGGACGATGACAACTGAATAACGTATAACGACGGGCATGGTCGTGGCTGAAACAGCGCCTCTTTATAAATCCAAGCCCAGGTCATTTACTTGAACTATCGGTGGTTATGCCGGAAACGAGAAGCCCCGACAGAAAAGATTCCATTATAGGAGTCCGATCTGTCGGGGCTTTTTTTGTTCGTCCAAGGCCCCAAAAAAATATTTAGAAAATTTTTCAAATGGTTCAAAAAGTGAGCCATTTGCCTTTTAGAATACAGCCATCAAAGGTAAAGGAGGTGAGACAGTTGAATGCAAATGAGCGTCGCAGACAGATACTCGAAGTTCTTTGCGAACGAAGATTCGATACGATCAGCAATCTGATGTTCGAGTTTTCCGTTTCAAGAGCGACGATAAAACGCGACATCCAAGAGCTTACACTGTCTTACCCGATTTACACAACACTTGGGAACGGAGGAGGCGTTCATGTGGTAGATGGCTATCGGATCGGGAAACAGTATTTGACGAAAGAGCAGAAAAACCTGCTTGAAAAATTAGCGACGCGGCTCACGGGTGAGGATTTTCAGACGATGCAGTCTATTCTCAAAAAATTCAGCGAGCCGTCCAGAGGAGACAAATGAAAGTAAAAGCAGCACTATTGGCGATGGCAATGCGCCGGGCAAGAGTCAGTCTCATGCTGTTGGCATTGGAACTGAACATGAAGCAAAGAGAGTTCATCAAAACTGCACGTCAGGGTGCGTTTGACTACGAACAGAGTAAGCGCCTCCTGGAAATATTCGGAGCGGAAGTGATGGCAGAGGTGATTGATTGGGAGGGGATGAATGTACGCAACCCGCTCATCTGACACCCTCCGCGTGTATGATGCCTACCTCTACCGAGACGGGCTGAAGAATATTCCGGGGCGATACTTCGATGCGGATGACAAAGCATGGGTACTTCCGTACACGGACGAAGCAGTACGGACGTTGGAACTGCTCGGCGCGAGGCTCGGCGACGGAATAGAACTGTCCTCTCAAAGCAAGGCTGTCGTAAAGAAATACGAGACGATAAACACCCAGCCGAGAGTGAAAGCCACCTTATATGCGCACCAAGTCAGAGCATATAACTTTGCGCTCGAAATGCTTGAAGAGAGTCGTGCGGCGGCGATATTCGCAGACATGGGTACAGGCAAGACGCTCATCACCATCAGCACGGTGGGGACATTGTACGAACAGGAGCGTATTCATAAAATGCTCGTCGTCTGTCCGAAATCCATCGTCGGGGTATGGGAGGAAGAGTTCCGAAAGTTCGCGGATTTTCGATATGCGCTGACGGTGTTGGACGGAACGCTCGATAAAAAGAAGAGTGCCTTTGAGTATATGAACGGCACGGCATTGCAGGTCATTGTGGTGAATTACGAAAGCTGTTGGCGGCTCGAAAAGGAAGTGGCGAAATGGAGGCCGGACATCATCGTGTGCGATGAGTCGAGTAAAATCAAGAATCCCCAGACGGCGCAATCCAAAGCCCTGCATAGGCTCGGACGGATTTCGAGGTACAACATGATCCTGACGGGAACGCCGACGACGGGCAGCCCGCTCGACTTTTTCAGTCAGTACAAGTTCCTGGACGAAAGCATCCTCGGCACGAGCTATTACCTGTTCCGAAACAAGTATGCGATCCTTGGCGGATACCAGCGGCACCAGGTCATCGGTTATCAGAACCTTGCGGAGTTGGTCGAAAAAGTACACGCCATTGCATTCCGCATTCGGATAGAGGATGCCGTCGACCTTCCGCCGTTCATTGACGAAGTTCGGAGCATTCGGCTTGAGGAGCGGGCAAGGGTGATATACGACAACCTCAACCGCGACTGCTGTGCTTTGCTTGCAGAGGGCGAGGTCACGGCAAGAAACGTGCTGACGCAGCTCCTGCGACTCTCGCAATGCACGGGCGGATTTATTCGCAGCGATGAGATGAGCGAGCCGCAAAAGGTGAGCGAGGCGAAACTCGATGCGCTTGAAGATATCGTGGATGGGTGCATGGACGAGGGGAAGAAGCTCGTTGTCTTTGCAAGGTTCGTTCCCGAGATCGAGGCGATAGAGCGGATGCTGAAAAAGAAAGGCATCGGGTACTCGCTCATTATGGGCAGCGTAAAAGACAGAGCGGAGCAGGTGCGCAGGTTCCAGGAAGAGGAAGATGTGCGAGTATTTGTCGGGCAACTTCAGACAACGGGTATGGGACTGACGCTGACCGCCGCTTCGGTCGCCGTGTATTACTCATTGGACTTCAGCTACTCCAACTACGAGCAATCGCGGGCAAGGATACACCGCATCGGGCAAAAGAAAAAGTGCTTATACATTCATCTGGTCTGCAAAGGGACGGTCGACGAAAAAGTCATGAACGCACTCAAGCACAAGGGTGATATTGCCAAGCTGATGGTGGACGATTGGAGGAGTTTGCTCAATGGGTAGGTTCAAAGATTTAACGGGACAGCACTTTGGACGGCTGACGGCATTGGAATCTCTTCCGCCCCACGGCAAGAATTCCGCAAGGCTTTGGCTTTGCGAATGCGAGTGCGGAGGGATAGCAATCGTCAGAGGAACAGACCTCACGAACGGGCATACCATGTCGTGCGGGTGTTATCGGAAATTGAAAAAAGCAGTACCCATGTCCGAACTACGCTTGCACAGGATATGGTCGAATATGAAGCAGAGATGTGCGAACCCGAATAAGCGCGACTTCAAATATTACGGGGCAAGAGGTATATCGGTCTGCGAGGAATGGCGGCAAGATTTTTGGAACTTTTATCACTGGGCAATGCTGAACGGCTACAAGGACGGACTGACCATTGAGCGCGTCGACTATGACGGGAACTATGAGCCGAGCAATTGCAAATGGATTAAAGCGACGGAGCAGCAGCGGAATATGCGCACCAACCGAGTGTTCGAGGTGTTCGGGCGGCGATTCACTCTAACAGAATTGTGCCGACTTTACGGACAGCCAAGAAGCACGGTAACAGACAGGCTGGATAAAGGACAGCCGCTACTTACGGCATTAAAGAAAAATGGGAGGTATAAATTGGACAACAGGCTTTTAGAACTGTCGGACAGGCTCAAAGAGCTGCGCGACAAAAAGGGCGACCTCGAATATGAGGTCAAACAGGTGAACGGGGAGATTGAGAACATCACCACCGAGATGATAGGACTCATGACGACCGACGAGCTGTCGAGTTTTAATCGCAACGGCGTTACGTTCTCGCTCGTTACGCAGGAATATCCTGCGCCCGAACCCGAGAGGAAACCGGAACTTTGGGCGGCGATGAAAGAGCAGGGGTTCGAGCATCTGTTCACGATCAATGCCCAGACTCTGCAAGCAACGGTCAAAGAGTTGATTGCAGAAAACGACGGAGTTCTGCCGACATGGTTGGACGGGCTCGTCAAGATTGCGGAGAAAAATTCTATCCGCCTGACAAAATCGAAGAAATAAAAAAAAGGAGATATCAATCATGGCAAACGAAATCGCAAAGAAAGAGAACACGGAACTGACCTACAATGAGGGCATCGACCTCGCCAGCGTATTCGCGGAGGAAATGGACGGACTCACGCCGACCTTCGAGCGCATCAAGATTCCCTCGGGCGGCGGCATCTCGTTCGAAGTACCCGGCGACGATCCCGAGAACCCCGATACGGTCAAAGAGTTCAAGGCAGTCATTCTGTATCATCACCCCATCAACTGCTACTACAAAGAAGAGTACACGGGCGGCAACAATCCCCCCCGATTGCGGCTCGATGGACGGTCACGTCGGGATCGACGCGGAGAGCGGTGAAGTGAAGAACTGCGCCGAGTGTCCGTTCAATAAGTTCGGCAGCGGCAAGAACGGCGCAAAGGCTTGCAAGCAGAAACGCCGCATCTATCTCCTGCGCGAAGGGGAGGCTCTGCCCACGCTGCTCTCGTTGCCCACGGGTTCGCTCGCAGCATTCTCGCGCTATATCATGAACCTGCTCGGCAAAGGGAAAAAGAGCAATGCGGTCGTGACGCGGTTTTCGCTCAAGAAAGCCCAGAACAGCGGCGGCATCAATTACAGCCAGGCGGTATTCGCGCTCGATCGGTCGCTCACGCCCGAGGAGATGACGAACGTCAACCGTATGACCGAGCAGGTCAAGGCACTTGCGAACAGAGTCGTTGCGCTCGACGAAGAATAATCCGGCAGGGGGAAGGGCGGCGGCTTAACCGTCGCCCCAAGACCCCGAAGGAGTTCTATGAAGAGACAAAAGATCGTTTATATCTGTTCGCCGTTGCGCGGTGATCTGGAGGGGAACATCGCAAAAGCCAATTTTTATTCGAGATTCGCTTACGAGCAAGGGTGCATTCCGATTGCGCCGCACGCGATTTTCACGCAATTCCTCAATGACGGTAATCCGAATGAGAGAAAGAGCGGAATGGCGATGGGACTTGAACTCCTTGATCGTTGTGACGAATTGTGGGCATTCGGACCGCTTATCAGCGACGGAATGAAAAAAGAGATTGAACACGCCCGAAGAAAAGATATCCCGATTCGATATCTATCGGAGAGCCTGGAGGAAGAATGACGGACATTTTCGAAACGGTAAAAAGCCAAGTAAAAATAGCCGACGTGGTGGAGTATTTTGGCGTAAAACTGAACAGCCGGGACAAGGGGCTTTGTCCGTTTCATCGTGAGAAGACCGCATCGTTTTCCGTGGACCGCAAGAACAACATCTTCACTTGCTTTGGCTGCGGAGAGACGGGCGACGTCATCACGTTTGTGTCCAAGATAAAAGACATCGAGCCATACGAGGCAGCGAAACTGCTCGCGGAGATTTATCATATCGACGTGCAGGATGCAAAGTCGCAAAAGCCGAGCATTAAAAAATACCTGCAAGCCTGTATGAAAGATGCGGACAAGACGGATTATTTCGCAAAGCGCGGACTGACTGCCGAAACGGTCAAGAAGTTCTGTTTGGGATTCGACACTCACCGGAACGCAGTTGTCCTGCCGTATTCATCCGAGCTGACATATTATCAAACCAGGAGCATTGCCGACAAGAAGTTTTATAAGCCTCCGACCGAGGAGGCGGGAGCCGAGCCGTTGTTCAATCGCAAGGTACTGTGGGCGTCGGACAAGGAACCGGTCTTCGTTGTCGAAAGCCCAATTTGCGCCTTGTCGGTCATGCAATGCGGAGGACTTGCAGTATCGCTCTGCGGTGTGGGCGGGACAACCAAACTCGTCAAGGACTGCAAGATAAAAAAGCCAACATCGCCGCTCGTGCTGTGCCTGGACAATGACGAACCCGGGCAGAAAGCCTCCGAGCAGCTCGCAGCCGAACTCATGGAAATGGGTGTAAGGTATGTGGTATTCAATGTCGCAGGTGACTGCAAAGATCCGAATGAACTGTTGATGCAGAATGCGGGGAAACTGAAAGAACAGATCGCCGCCGCCAAGCGCGAGGTGAAAAAGAAGTATAAGCGCGGCGTGGCGAGCATCTCGGCAAGCGAATTACAGACAGCGGTCATAGACCCGCCGGAGTGGTTGATCCCGGAGGTGTTGCCGCAGGGACTCGCTATTCTGTGCGCCTCGTCAAAGGTCGGAAAGAGTTGGATGGCAATGCAGATGTGCGTGGCTATCAGCCAGGGAAAACAATTCCTCGATTATTCGACGAACACGGCGGGGTGTCTGTACCTTGCACTCGAAGACGGGGTATTCCGTTTGAAAGACCGGTTGAACAAAGTTCTTCACGGCGGGCAGGCACCGGGGAATTTTTACTTGTCGGTCAAGGCGGGCGGGTTGGACGGCGGGCTCATCAAACAGCTCAACGAAGAACTTGATGAACACCCGGACATCAAACTCATCATCATCGACACATTGCAAAAAGTAAGGGGATCGGCAAAACGGAACGAACTCGCCTATGCGACGGACTACCGTGAACTCGGTGGGCTGAAAGAGTATGCCGACCAAAAGCGCATTTGCATATTCCTCATTCATCACCTGCGCAAGATGGCAGACGAGAATGACGTGTTCAACATGATTTCCGGGTCGAACGGCATCATGGGCGTATGCGACACGATATTTATCATCTACAAAAAGAAACGCCAGGACGAAAACGCCATGATGTTCATGACAGGACGAGATATCCGGCAGAAAGACATCGTGGTGCATTTCGACGAAACGGAGTATCGGTGGGAAATGGTCGGCTCGGCAGAGGAAGAGGAGCGCAAACGCAAAAAGCGGGAGTATGACAATAACCCGATCGTTCGGACGATGAAGGAGTTGGTGAACAAGCCGCCATTCGTATGGAGAGGCACGGCGACCGACATGATGAAATCGGTGTTCGACGTTACAGGGGAAACTTTTGCGGGATCGTCCGCGACGCTCGGAAAAATGATTTCGGAGATAGAGACGCAGCTCTACTACGACGGCATACAACATACGACCAAGCGCAGCGGGGCAAACAGGATGCACTACTTCACCAAACGACAAGATTACAGACCTTACAGGCAGGGATATTTATTCGATGACAGCGACGAGGAATAATCTAAAATCCGTATCGGTGTTCGGGAATTCTGTAAATTCCCTGTCACTGGGCAAAGAAACTATAATTTCCCTGTCGAGGTCGGGATTGTCTGTAAAAAAACTGTTGCCGTGAAAATGGCTGAAAAATCGCCTGTTTTGGGCAAAAAGTGGGCATTTTGCAAGGGTTTTGCGGGATGTTTTCCTCGAATTTTGCTCACGAGCAGAACCGTTTCCTGTAAAAAAACTCTGGGCATCGAAAAAACCTATAAAAAAACTGTGGGACTCGACCGTCCATATATTTCGCATATATGCATTCGCGGAAAGCGCATATTTGGGCGGTTTTGAGTCGCTTTCGAGGGGTTTTGAAGGGGGTTTCGCTCTAAAATCCATATCGCAAGCCCGAAAAACTCTAAAAAACTATCGGCAGCCGAAATCGCTGTAAATTCCGTATCGCTGCCCCGAATTCCTATAAATTCCATGTCGTGAAAGACAGGGTCTGTAAAATCGGGCAGACAGCGGATCGCGGTAGGAAGATGCCGCTTAATTGTGACGGGAGATGACGGCAAATACAGAAACCAACCGTCACTACTGTCACAACCGTCACTATCGACGCAGACAGGAAAAACAAAAAACCAGAAGAGAGATTACTGTCACACTGGTAAAGCAGTATTTTATGACGGGTGTGACGGGAATGACAGGAGATTTTATGAAAGAGAGTGAGTTGATACGAAAAATCAGCGAATACCTCAAGAGCGTTCCCGACCTGTTCTTTTGGAAAGAGCATGGCGGTATGTATGGCACGGCGGGCATTCCCGATTTGATAGTCTGTTATCGGGGACGGTTCATCGGGCTGGAGTGCAAAGTCGGAAAAAATGAAGCGACCGTTCTGCAATCGCTGACCATTCGCCGCATCTTGCGGGCGGGAGGTTATGCGATGATAGTGCGGTCGGTCGAGGGAGTAAAACAACTGATATCAGCTTTTGAGCAGGAGTAGTATGCAAGCGACGGAAAGAATGATTCACAAAGTATCGGTAGCGGAGGAAGCCGTTTTCGATTATGAAGAGTTGGTCGGCGCGCAGCCGCCCATCCGCGACATTAAGCAGGAGGTCGAGACCTATCTGAACATAACCGCTGCCCGGGCGCGTGGATATTATTTCCGAGTGAAGTATTACGACGAGACGATAGACCGGATGCTGATGCTCTTCCTGTACAAGGGCGAGAAGTTCGGGCGAATGCAGGTTTGGAAAGTGGCGGGGATATGCTTTGCGGAAGACTGGACGGAAGAGCAGGAGGAAAGCGGTCAGATTCGGTTTTGGCTGAAGACAAAGATATGCGACCTTCCGCCCGAGGTGGATTGGGTGGTCAAATATCGGGTGTGGCAGGAAGAGGAGGCAAAAGCACGGGAGGACTACAATGACTGAAGTGGAGATCAGGGAATACCTACAAAATTATAGAGACAGGAAAACAATAGCCGATTACAAAGCGCAAAACGGCAGGAAGGACGACAGGGACGTGGTGTGCATCCAGGCAATCGAAAATTGTATGCGGTTACTGCCGGACGGACTTGGGGATATTCTTCGGATGCACTATATCGAGAGAAAATCCTTGCGGAAGATCGCAGCGGAGCATTTCTATTGCAAGGACACTATTGCCAAGCGCAGGGACGAGGCAATAGCCCTTATGGGTGAGTGCTTGGCAAGCGTATGAAAGCATAGACAAGGGTAGACACTTTTCCTCCAAAAGTAGCCAAAACGTGCGTATAATGAGAGTAGGTAATATCCTCCGAGGGGGAAGGGAGCGACCCGAGCGGCGTGATGCCGGGAGCGAATATGAGAATGGGGGAAGCGCTCCCTTCCCTTGTGTTTATGAGGAATAAATAATGCCGAGAAAACCCAAACGCCCCTGCAGCTACCCCGGGTGTCCGAGACTGGTAGAGGGGCAATACTGTGAGGAACATAAAAAATTAACGGACGCGCAGTACAACAAATATTCGCGGGATAACTTTTCAAAGAGTTTCTACAAGACCCCCGAGTGGCTGTTCGTTCGCAAGCGGCAGCTTGCAGAGCATCCGTTTTGTGAGGAATGCTTGAAGAAGGGACAGGCGGTGCGGGCGGTCATCGTGGACCATATCCACCCCATCAAGCAAGGCGGTCAACCTTTCGCGCCGTCCAACCTGCAGTCGCTGTGCTGGAGCTGCCACTCGCGCAAGTCAGCCGAGGAGGGCAGCCGGTGGAGAACGCCACCCCGCAAGGGCTGACCCGCTTGGGGGAGGGGGTATCAAATCCCCGGGGCTTCCACCCCATACAGCGGGGCCGCACTCTCGCGCGAAAAATCGCATATTCAAAAATCAAAGGGGAAAATCAACCTTTAGGGGATACCCCACTAAAGTGGGAGCGGGCAAAACAGCCCGCTTTTTGATTTCCCGGGAAATCAAAATAATCAATGAAATCAAATAATCAAAAACGGAGGGACTATGCCGAGCGGAGGAAGAAGACCGGGTGCTGGGCGACCGAGAAAAGCCGCCGCCCAAAAGATACTTGACGGCAATCCGGGCAAGCGTCCCATCGAAGTGCTGAACTTCGATACAGGGGGAATGGAACTGCCGAGCGAACCGCCGGAGTATTTAACGCCAAAGGCAAAAGAGATATACAGGACGGTATTCGGATGGCTGAAAAGCATCGGCTGCACCAACGGCATACTTCCATACAACCTCGAGGAGTATGCGTTTTGCAAAGCGCGATGGCTTGAGTGCGAGGAAATGAACACGAAACACGGGCTCCTCGTAAAAGACCAGAACGGCAAGGCTGTCCCGTCGCCATTTGTGACGATGGCACAGCAATATCTCAAGCAGACTAACGAGGTGTGGAGCAAAATATATCTCGTCGTGCGCGAAAGCAAACTCTCCAAGTGGGATGAAAACAACCCGAATGACGATATCATGGAAAAACTGTTGGGAGGAAAGTCGTGATGGAATACACGCAAGAGAACCCGTTGCGGCTTATTGAGTTGTTTGCGGGTATCGGCTCGCAGACACAGGCACTTAAAAATGTGGGAGTGTCGCATACGGTAATAGCGATTTCGGAAATAGACAAGAACGCCATCAAGAGTTATACGGCTCTGCACGGCGAGACGGTCAACCTGGGCGATATCAGAGAAATCCGGGAACTCCCCGAAGCAGACTTTTGGACATATTCGTTCCCATGCCAAGACATCTCGGTGGCGGGGCATGGTGCGGGCATCAAGGAGGGGACGCGGAGCGGGCTGTTGCTTGAAGTCGAGCGGCTGTTGAAAATCGCTGCTGAAAAAGGAACACTTCCCAAATACCTGCTCCTCGAAAATGTAAAGAATCTTGTGAGCAAGAAATTCAAAGCCGACTTCGACAGTTGGCTTTCTTTTTTGTCCTCGCTCGGATATACGAATTATTGGCAGGTACTCAATGCCAAAGACTACGGCATCCCGCAGCATAGAGAGCGGGTGTTCTGTGTTTCTATTCGGGGAGAACATACAGCATTTGTATTCCCCGAAAAGCGCGAATTGACCTTACGGCTCAAAGACATGATCGACGAACACGTCGATGAAAGGTACTATCTCAAGGAAAGCACCATCCGTAGCATCGTGACATCGAAGTTCAACTCCCGGCGCGACTCGATCCGCCGCCCAAGCGATTATGCTTACTGTTTGCGGGCAAGAGATTGTTATGAGCCACAATGCGTACAAGTCGGTGATGTAGTCGGTGAGAAGTGGGAAAAGATGCACGAAATGAGCCGAAGAGTATTCCAGACGGATGGAATATCTCCCACGGTGCATTGCGCGGGTGGCGGCAATACGGAGCTGAAAATTGCAGAGGATTTTGTCCTCGGCGGCTTGCAGGAGCATCAAGTTCCGAGAACAGATGGGGTGAGCCCTACATTGACGGAGGCTATGGGAAAAGGTGGAGGACAAACCCCTGTAATCATTGATACCAGCGAGCCGAAAGAACGATTTTTCAAGCAAGCGTTCGAAACGATGAAAGAGAACGAGTGTGAAGCCGGGGACACGATAGATGCGTTCAATAAAAAAGTGAACAAGAGTGGAGTCTGCCCGACGCTCACCACGCGCCCGGAGGGGTTCAAAACAGCAATCTTGCCTGTTGTCGTGGCAATGCGCGGGCGAAATCCGGATAATCCGTCGGACAGGACACCCGGGATACCGTTGCAACAGCGGCTTGAAGTGAACGAAAAGGGGCTGTGTAATGCGCTTACCACGGTTCAAAAAGACAATCTTGTAATGGATGCGGACTATGTATCCAGGAAATACGGCGAATTTATCGACGAAAAAGGGTACATCCCCGAGATGTTCGTGGCTTACAACAAGCAGGAAGTTCATGATGTTGCGCCGACATTAACGGGGCAATGCTCCTGTCCCTCGGGCAGCTCGGCGGTATTGAAACTCGAAAAACCGATAAAGGTCAAAGTAGCGACCAAGCAAGGATACGAGGAGGCAACGGCGGGGGACTATGTGAACATTACTTTCCCGAGTTCCAAGACCAAAAGGGGTCGGGTAGGGAAAGGTGTTGCTCAAACGCTGACCTGCGGAGACGGAAACGCAGTCATCACGGAGAATGTGCGCATTCGCAAACTGACTCCGAGAGAATGTCTGCGGCTCATGGGCTGGACCGATGAGCAGATTGACAAAATCGAGAGTGCAAAGGTCAGTTCGACGCAGCAATATCGACAAGCGGGAAACGGAATCGTGGTGCAGGTCTTGGAGGCAATCTTCAAGGCTTTATTTTTTGGAGCGGAATGATGGAGTACATTGCAAGCATCAGTTATGGAAAAGACAGCCTTGCCATGCTCGAAGTCATAGCTGAACACTCGTTGCCGTTGGATAGGATTATTCATGTCGAAATCATGGCGACCGCAACTATTCCTGCGGATCTTCCACCGATGATGGAATTCAAGGCGAAAGCGGATGAAATTATCAAGAACAGATATGGGAAATCAGTAGAACATATTCATGCGCCGAAGACTTATGAGGAATATTTTTACTATGTAAACCGTGGAAAAAAGAGCAAAAATCGCGGGAAAATATATGGTTTCCCATTACAAAAAGGGAATTGGTGCAATTCCCGGTTGAAAGTGAATGTTCTTGAAAAAGAGCAAAGGAATGCAATCACATACATAGGAATTGCAGCGGACGAGAAAAAACGGTTCGGTATCCTGTCTGAATTTAAACGAAGTCCTCTCGTAGAGTATGGGTGGACAGAAGAAATGTGCAGGAATTGGTGTTCGGCAAACGGACTATTGAGCCCGATATATGAAACTTCGATGCGCGGCGGGTGTTGGTTTTGCCACAATCAAGGAGTGGAGCAATTGCGGTTGCTTCGAAAAGCGTATCCGGAATATTGGGCATTACTTTTAAGATGGGACGCAGACAGCCCTGCGACATTCAAGGGGAATGGACACACGGTTCGAGACTTTGAGCGGCGGTTTGCCCTGGAGGAAACAGGAGCGATACCAAAAGATAAGCCATTTCGATGGAAAATGATAAATCAATCAAGGAACGGTGAAGATGAATAAAAGGATTTACATGGCAGAGTCGGTGACAAGCGGACACCCGGACAAACTTGCAGACCTCATTGCGGATAGCATTCTCGATGAGTGCTTGGAACAGGATGCGGACAGCCGCGTCGCAGTCGAAGTAATGCTCACTCACGATAAGTGCTTTATCGGTGGTGAAATCACCACGAAAGCAAGGGTGGACTATGAGTTCATCGCCAGAGCGACCATTGCCCAAGTCGGCTATGACCCGAGCGGTTTGGACTACGACATTCATATTCATGAGCAGAGCAGAGACATAGCCGGCGCAGTCGACAAATTAGAGCAGGGAGCGGGCGACCAGGGCATCGTGTACGGCTATGCCACAACGGAAACGCTGAACTTCATGCCGTTGCCTGTCGAACTTGCACATCGACTGACGGATAGGCTTGAGCAATGCCGTCGCAGGGGCATCATCAAAGGACTTTGTCCTGACGGAAAAAGCCAGGTGACCGTGCAGTTCAATGGCGACCGCTTTGACAAGATCGTTTCCGTGCTTGTTTCGGCGCAGCACGAAGCATGGAAATCGCTCGACGACCTTATTCCCGAGATCAGGAAAAAGGTCATCGGCTATGTGTTCGCCGAGTATGATATGTCCGATGTCGAGATACTGATCAATCCGTCCGGGCGGTTTGTGATTGGCGGCTTTGAAGCCGATACCGGTCTGACCGGCAGGAAGCTCATGGTCGACTCCTACGGCGGGATCGCGCACAACGGGGGCGGGGCGATGAGTGGAAAAGATGCGAGCAAAGTGGATAGGAGCGGGGCATATCTCGCCAGATATATTGCAAAGAATATTGTGGCGGCGGGACTTGCGGAGAAATGTGAGGTCGCATTGTCATATGCGATAGGCATTCCGACCCCGACGAGCATCGACATTAATACCTTCTTCACGGGAACGGTCAATGAACAGCTCATCCGTAATGCGGTTGAACAGGTTTTCGACCTGCGTGTGGGGAAAGTAATCGATGCTCTCGACCTTAAACGCCCCGTCTATGTCCAAACCGCAGTCGGAGGGCATTTCGGGAAAGAAAACTTCGCGTGGGAAAAGACGGATAAGGCGCAGGAGTTGAAGAATGCAATCATGCCGTGAGACCCTGGTATGCGACAACATACGGCTGGTATATTATGTGTTCGGGAAATTTTCTCAAACGGAAGTCACTTCATTGCATAGGGACGACATAATATCGTCCGGGCTGTTGGGACTTGTAAAGGCGGCAAATACATTCGATAGTGAGCGCGGTACAAAGTTTTCTACTTATGCCGCACTTTGCATTCGAAACGAAATGCTGATGTATATGCGGAAAGTGCGGCGGTACTTTGGGAAAGAGATATCGCTTGAAAAGCCAGTTTCAACGGATGAAACAGGAACGGTCTTAACTATCGCCGATATCATCGAGGCAAACGAAAACCCGCAAGACGAATGCCTTGCGGGTATAATGTTTGCAGAGTTCCAGCGAAGACTGTCATCGCTTGACAGAAGTATCCTCAAAATGAAGATGGCAGGGTACCGGCAAAAAGAAATTGCGAGGCACCTGGGCTATTCACAGGGGTATATAGCCAAACGAATCAAGGGAATACAAGCAAAAGGCAGGCTTTGGATGCTTAATTCTCTCGACCGAGGACAAATTCGACGGAACAGTCGAAGTAATCAGCCAAAGCGATAATGCTTTCAAGGCTCGGAGAACTTGTGCCGTTTAGCCAATCGTAGATGATGCTCTCATCGATATGGGCTTCTTTGGAGATGTTGGCTTTGGATTTTTTGAAGAAATCCACCAGGTACGGCAGCCTGTCCTTGAACGGTGGAAGGGGAAGGGGTTCAAATTCGGAGCCTTCATCGCTGCGTCCGAGCAAAAAGTCGATAGAGCAATGGAAATAGCCAGACAGACGGTAAGCCATGTTCAAACTGGGAAGTCTCTCGCCGTTGGTATAGCGGCAGATGACTTTCCTTGTAACACCAAGCTCTTTGGCGAGGTGAGCGGGCTTCATTTCGTGGTCGGTAAGCAGCTCCCGGAGCCTTTCGACAAATTTCTCCAATATACTCATAAATAAGTCAAAACCTCTGTAATAATTATCTCGGATTGCGGACACAAAAAGTTGATTGTGTCCGCAAACCAAGTTATAATAGTAGTACATAGCGAGCGCGCAGCTATGAAATCAATTAGGAGGTTTCAAAATGGCAAACTTTGAACCTGCACGGAGCAATCCGAGCAGCACGGACTGGATGGAACAGGAGGGTGAGATGCACGATGCCGTAACGGATTCGCGTGAACTCGCGGCAGGGCTGTTGTTCCTGCTGAAAGAGTATTACATAGGTTCGTTTGAACTGAATGAAGGTAAGATCGCCGTCAAGTTCAATAACGGACAGCAGTTTTCCATATCAGTCAATGAGCGCGCATAAGACAAAGCCGATAAATTAAGTATCGGCAAAAAATACAAAAGACAACCCGTGAAGACACATAAAGCGAAGAAGACCGCCGAGAACTCGGCGGTCTTGGCTTTTTCTTTCAGTTTTAACTGGACTAAATAGGAATTATACGGTATTGTTCAGGCTACGGAGGTACAGAAATGAAAAAAGGAAAGGTCGAGTTCCATAGCCAGGGACAATCTGGTAATATCTATTATATCATCGGGGCGGTGCGAGGCGTTATGCAAAAACAGCACAGGATCGCGGAATATAATGATATGTGGGAGCGGATACAGAACGCCAAAAGCTACTGGGAGGCGTTGAAAATCATTGCCGAACACGTGGATTTGGTCGATTTGGACGGACGATATAAGGTTTAGAAAAAACAAAAATATTCTTTGAAAAAAGTGTGTTTTTCGGCGCGATTTCGCTGGGCTCTTCTGATTTTTTACGGTATTGTTTGCTTGCAAAACGGGACAAGGAAAACCCCGCAAGCAAAGGAGACACGTAAAAATGAAAGAGCAGAAGTTCGGAGTCGAAATCGAACTCACAGGCATCACCAGGGCAAGGGCAGCCGATGTCATCGCCAAATACTTCGGCACGACGAAGACCTATGACGGCGGGACATACAAAGCCTACTCCGTGGAAGACAGGCAGGGCAGAACATGGAAAGCGATGCGCGACAGCAGCATCGACGCGCGGACGAAAGACGGCGGGATGGCGAGCGAAGCCTACCAAACCGAAATCGTCACCCCAGTGTGCGGATACGAAGATATCGCAGACATCCAAGAGATACTGCGCCAACTGCGGCACAACGGAGCGATTGTCAACCAAAGCTGCGGCATACACATCCATGTCGATGCAAGCAAACAGACAGCGCAGAGTTTAAGAAACCTGGTCAACATCATGGTGGCAAAGGAAGACCTGCTGTTCAAAGCACTCGGGGTAACGCCGAGTCGGGCAATGCGGTGGTGCAAAAAGGCAGAGCCACAGTTCATAACGAACATCAACCGCTTTAAGCCGAGAACCAGGAATGCGATAGAGAACTTGTGGTACGGCGAAAGGTCGAGTTCATATCACAGCCACTACGATAACAGTCGCTACCATGCACTTAACCTGCACAGCCTGTGGCAAGGCAAGGGGATAGAGTTTCGATGCTTCAACGGCACGACCCATGCGGGAAAGCTGAAGACATACATCCAACTCTGCTTGGCGATATGCAACCAAGCGATGACCCAGCGAGGAGCGAGTGCAAGGAAAACGGAGACCTCAAATGAGAAGTACACCTTCCGCACCTGGCTCCTGCGGATGGGGATGATAGGCGAAGAGTTCGATACGGCAAGGAAGTTCCTACTCGAGAACTTGGACGGCGACATAGCGTTCAGAAACGGAAGACCCGACAGGGCTGCGGCATAAGCCGCTGCCCTGCGGTAAACACAATCGGAGGATAGAGCAATGAAAGGAAAGACCAAATTATATGTAGCTTATGGTAGCAACTTGAACACGGGTCAGATGGCATACCGTTGCCCGTGGGCATCGGTGTACGGGAAAGGGCATATCGACGGATATGAACTCCTGTTCCGAAGGGTAGCGACAATCGAGAAAAAGGAAGGTTCGAAAGTGCCTGTCGGGGTATGGAGGATCTTCCCCGATGACGAAATCGCACTCGACAGGTATGAAGGATACCCGCACCTGTACCGCAAGGAAATAGTGACGGTAGACATGGGAAAGGAAAAAGTGGATGCAATGGTCTATATCATGAATGAAGACCAGGGGAGATATGCCCTGCCGAACAAGTCATACTATGGAACGATCATGGGCGGGTATGAGGACATAGGACTCGACACGAGATATCTCAAAAACGCACTTGTGCGGACAGCAGAAAAGATAGAGGGCAAAAAATAAAACAGAATATACGTGTCTCTGGGAAGGAAGGTGCTTCGGTGCTTTCCTTCCCGTTTATTTTCGGGAGGAGGGAGAATGCCATTCAATGAACAGCTTGCGGATCGGGCGGCGGCATTTATTCGCTCGCTCAAACACACCAAAGGCACATGGCATGGCAAGAACTTTGACCTGCTCCCGTGGCAGGAAAAAATCGTGCGGGATGTATTCGGCACGGTAAAGGAAAACGGATATAGGCAATACAATACCGCCTATGTGGAGATACCCAAGAAACAGGGAAAGTCGGAGCTTGCCGCAGCAATCGCGCTTTATTTATTAGCGGGCGATGGTGAATGGGGCGCGGAGGTGTACGGCTGTGCGGCAGACCGACAGCAGGCCTCCATCGTTTTTGATGTCGCTTGCCAGATGGTGGAACAATGCCCAGCTTTAAAAAAGCGGATAAAGCCCGTGATGTCGCAAAAGCGGCTTGTGTATGCGCCGTTGAACAGCTTCTACCAGGTGTTGTCGGCAGAAAGCTATACCAAGCACGGACTGAATGTTCACGGCGTTGTTTTCGACGAACTCCATGCGCAGCCGAACCGTGCCTTGTATGATGTCATGACTCACGGCTCGGGCGACGCGAGAAAACAGCCTCTGTTTTTCTTGATAACGACAGCGGGAACGGATCGAAACTCGATATGTTGGGAAGTGCATCAAAAAGCCAAAGACATTCTCGAGGGACGTAAACACGACCCGTCTTTTTACCCCGTGATTTATGGGGCAGAGGACGATGACGATTGGGGAGATGAGCGGACATGGTATAAGGCAAACCCGTCGCTCGGAGTAACGGTTGACATTGATAAACTGCGGACTGCCTATACATCTGCAAAGGAAAACCCTGCTGAAGAAAACCTGTTTCGGCAACTTCGTTTGAACCAATGGGTAAAGCAATCCGTTCGATGGATGCCGATGGATAAGTGGGACGAGTGTGCCTTTGCGGTTGACCCGGAAAAGCTCAAAGGGCGGGAATGCTACGGCGGGCTTGACCTCTCGTCAAGCACGGACATCACGGCGTTTGTCTTGGTGTTCCCGCCGCTCGACGAGGAGGATAAATACAGCATACTCCCGTTCTTTTGGGTGCCAGAGGATACAATCGACCTGCGGGTGCGGCGCGACCATGTTCCGTATGATGTGTGGCAAGCGAAAGGTGAGATGCTTTCGACCGAGGGAAACGTCATCCATTACGGATACATCGAAAACTTCATCGAAGAACTCGGGACAAAATACAACATCAAAGAGATTGCGTTCGATAGGTGGGGTGCTGTCCAGATGACCCAAAACCTTGAGGGGATGGGATTCACGGTCGTGCCGTTCGGACAGGGATATAAGGATATGAGCCCGCCGACCAAAGAGTTGATGAAGTTGGTGTTGGAGAAAAAGATCGCCCACGGCGGGAACGTGCCGCTCCGTTGGATGATGGACAATGTATATGTCCGCACAGACCCTGCGGGGAACATTAAGATGGATAAAGAAAAATCTACGGAACGCATCGACGGCGCGGTGGCACTCGTTATGGCACTTGACCGAGCAATACGGAACAACGGACAGACCGACAGCGTTTATAACGATAGAGGAATTATTGTAATATAGCGGAGGGAAAGATGCAGATAGAAAAGAGAGCGGTGGCAGAGTTGAAAGCGGCTCCATATAATCCGAGGAAAGACCTCAAGCCCGGCGATGCCGAATATGAGAAGCTCAAACGGAGCATCCAGGAGTTTGGCTATGTCGAGCCCGTGATATGGAATAAGCGGACAGGAACGGTCGTTGGCGGGCATCAAAGGCTCAAAGTCATGAAAGACCTCGGCTACGAGGAAGTCGACTGCGTGGTGGTGGACTTGGACGAGCAGAAAGAAAAAGCACTCAACATCGCTTTAAATAAAATCAGCGGCGAATGGGATGAGGGACTGCTCGCCAATCTTCTCAAAGACTTGGATAACAGCGGGTACGATATCACATTTACCGGCTTTGACCTCGCGGAGGCACAGGAACTGTTTGGGAGCGGCTCGTTTGAGAATGTGCATGAAGATGAGTTCGATGCGGAATCGGCCGTAGCCGAGATATCCGAACCCAAGACCAAGCACGGTGATTTATGGCTTCTTGGCAAGCACAGACTGCTGTGCGGCGATTGTACCGTTGCGCAGGACGTTGCAAAACTCATGGACGGAAGAATTGCCGATGTAATGGTCACGGATCCGCCATATAATGTGGACTATGGCTCGGCGATCATCGGGAAAAACAAATCCAAGACCAGGACGGAAAGCACCATCGCCAATGACAACATGAACGATGATGACTTCCATCAATTCTTGCTCGCATTCTATAAAGCGGCATACGATGTACTCAAAAAGGGCGCACCGTTGTATGTTTTTCACAGCACGAAGGAGACGGTGAACTTCACGCAGGCGATGGAAGAGGCGGGATTCAAGTATGCCCAGACGCTTGTGTGGGTGAAAAATCATTTCACCCTCGGTCGGCAGGACTATCAATGGATACACGAGCCGATTTTATACGGCTGGAAAGAGGGCGCGGGACATTACTTCATCGATGACAGGACGCTGTCGACCGCTTTGGAGGGCGTTGCCGAGAATATCAAGAAGATGAGCAAGGCAGAACTGACAGACCTTGTAGAGCGAATTTTGGGGCTTCCTACGACCGTCGTGAGAGACAACAAACCTGTGAAGTCGCCCGATCATCCGACGATGAAACCCATCACCCTGTGCGCAAAACTCATATACAACAGCAGCCACGAGGATGATACGGTATATGAGCCGTTCGGCGGGAGCGGTTCGACAATGATGGCGGCAGAACAGCTCAGCAGAAAATGCTGCGCCATTGAACTCGAACCGAAATACTGTGATGTCATCGTGCGCAGATACAGGGAACTGTGTCCCGATGCGGAGATAAAACATATCCGAGACGGACAGGAAATATTCGATTGACGGGGGCGGGTTCGCTGGACTTGATCCGAAACTTGTGATATGTTGTTCAAAAAAAGTGAGGTCCCAAGAATGAAGAGTATCACAGAAGCCATATACGACGGATGGATCAATGAACGTGAACGGAGGAACAAATTGCCCCAAGATGACCCCGAATGCAAAGCATTGTCAAAGTTCGAAGAATCATTTACAAAGGAACAGAAAGTTCTGTTCGACCAGTTCATGGATGCCTATACGACCAATGAGGAGAAACTTCGAAAAGCGGCATACGGACGTGGCTTAAAACTTGGTATCCGATTGGGATGTGAGGCGGCGAACTATGATGCGGAGGAGTGATATGGAAGAGAAAGACGATACGACCCTCTGTGGTGAGATGTCGTTGGAAGAGTTCATGCAACATCTGAAAGGTATCGAAGAGCAGAGCGACAGAGAGGATGAACTGCTGGAGTTTTACAATAAGGCATGGGAAATCCGATTGGGGACGAAACTTGTTCGAGTTCCGTTCGATGCGGTCTCTTTCAATGCTATATATGATGCATTGAGCAAGATAAAATCGGAGGAGTGATCCTCCGATTTTTCTTGAAAAAATGTGTTTTTCTTTCGGGTTTCGGCGTGTTTTCGCTGGGCTCTTTCGCTCGTTTACGGTATTGTATAGGTACAAAAACGAAAGGAGAAACACCATGAACAAAGCATACTGCACAGGAAAACTCGCCGCCCTGGTAAGAGACCATAACCATTATCTGAAAGTCAGATACACGGATGCGGTCGCGGATTACAGGCGGGCAATCGACAACCTTATCTATGTAGCCAAGAGCGTGGGCATCACCATGAAATACGCCATCGAAAAGGATGGCAGCATCACGATACTGTAAGGAGGCGGCGAGATGAAACAGGAAATCAGCAAAGCAACACTCAAGGCACTCGAGAAAATCGCAATGCGGGAAAGCGCAGCCATAGAGGAAAGAGGCGGGCTGGAGCGGAAATGGAACGACACCGAGGACTTCCCCGAAGTCGCGGTATGGTCAATCGAGGCGATGCTCGTTGCGGCGTACAAGCTTGGCAGACAGGCGGTGAAGACAGATAAATAACACTACAACATCAATGTGGCATAGCCGCTCGGGAAACCGAGCGGTTTTTCGTGCGTCTGAAAGGAGGGTGAATGGGACTATTTAAGAGGAGCAGAGACGGTCCAAAGGAGAGACGGGATCGCTCGGAAAAGATGAAAGACTTCATTCGCGGAGTCGATATGGACTACATCGGGAACAGCAATAGCGGTGTTCGTGTGGATGAACTGCGGGCGATGCAGACGAGTACGGTATATGCTTGTGTCAAGATACTATCGGAGACTGTGGCGAGCCTTCCGTTGCATCTGTATAAGAAAGGAAAGGACGGGAAACACGAACTCGCCGACCAGCACCCGCTGAATGCGTGCTTGTATGAGCTGCCTAATGAGGAGATGACCTCGTTTGAGTTCCGAGAAACCATGATGTCGTCCTTGCTGTTGTGGGGAAACGCTTATGCGCGGATCATCAGACGGCAAGGTCATGTCGTCGAGCTATGGTATTTGAAACCGCATCTCATGACGGTGGAGCGGGACAGTCTCACGGACAAGATAAAATACACCTATTCGGACGATGTAACCAACGAAACCTATGTGTACCGCCCCGACCAGGTGTTCCATGTCAAAGGGCTGTCGTTCGACGGAGTAAAAGGCATCAGCCCGATAGCCCAGGCGCGGGAAGCAATCGGGCTCTCACTTGCGACCGAGGAATACGGAGCAAAGTTCTTCGGAAACGGAGCCAGACCGGGCGGTGTATTGGAACACCCGGGCATCCTCAAAGACCCCGAAAAACTCCGCGAGTCATGGAACAAGGTCTATCAGGGGACACGTAACAGTCATAAGGTCGCCGTTCTCGAAGAGGGCATGAAATATCACACGATAGGCATCGCGCCCGAGGATGCACAGTTCCTTGAGACCAGGAAATACCAACTGAACGAAATATGCCGCATCTTCCGTGTGCCGCCGCACTTGGTAGGAGACCTTGAAAGAGCGACATTTTCGAACATCGAGCATCAGTCAATTGAATTTGTCCAACACACGATACGCCCCTGGCTCGTGCGTTGGGAGCAGGAAATCAGCCGTTCGCTTCTCGACGAGAAAGAGCGGCTTTTGTATTTCGCCAAGTTCAATGTGGACGGACTGCTGCGCGGTGACTACAAGTCGCGCACGGAAGGGTATGCGATAGCCCGTCAGAACGGTTGGCTGTCGATCAATGATATACGTCGGCTTGAAGATATGCCGCCCATACCCAAAGAACAGGGCGGTGACGATTATCTCGTGAACGGCAACATGGCAGCGGCAGGGGCGGCTGTGCAGGGGATACAGAAAGGAGGTAGCGATGGAGAAGGGCAGGAAGGAGATGCGAATGCTCCCGATGAAGGAACTCCGGGTAAGCGAAAGCGAAGGCGCGACCGTGATTGAGGGACACGCCGCCGTGTTTGACTCGTGGTCGGAAACGCTTGGCGGTATTTTCCCGTTCAAGGAAGTCGTCAGAAAGGGCTCGTTTGCGGAGAGCATCGGAAGAGATGATATTCGCGCGCTGTTTAACCACGACCCGAACTATGTGCTTGGCAGGAACAGGGCGGGGACGCTCGAACTCGTCGAGGATGAAGTAGGACTGCGGGTGCGGATCGCGCCGCCCGATACGAGTTGGGCGCGGGATGTGCAGACAAGCATCCGCCGCGGAGATATCAGCCAGATGTCCATCGGGTTCGTAGTCGAGGACGATGAGTGGCGCACGGAGAACGGAATGGATGTGCGCGAACTTCGCAAGGTCAAGCTGTTCGACGTGAGCCCTGTGACATTCCCCGCATATACGGCAACGGATGTCGGTGTCCGTGCGATGCAGGAGTATGAGGGCTATAAGGCAGAACAGCGCAGACAAAACGAAGAGGCTGAACAGGCGGTGGCAAAGAAAGCCAAAGAGCGAGCAAGGCTTGCTCGGATGCAGACAAAATTCAAAAATCTTTGAGGAGGAACAACATGGATATCAAGAAGGTATTGAAAATGAAGGCGAAGAGAGAGGATGCGAGGCTCAAAGCAATGGCTGTGCTGAATAAGGCAGAAGCCGAAGACCGATTCCTCTCCGATGATGAACAAAAGGAGATCGACAAATACGAGTCGGAAATTCGCTCGTGGGATGAAAGCATCAACAGAGCGGAGAAAATGTTGTCTATGCAGCCCGAAGACAGAGATACGGAAAAGCCGGAAGCAAAACCGTCGCCGAGCAAGGGCGATGAAAAGAGATTTTCTTCGTTTGGCGAACAGCTCATGGCGGTGTACAGGGCGGCGGCTCCCGGCGGGCGCACGGATGAGAGACTTTCTACTCGCGCCGCGCTCGGAGCGAATGAAACCACGCCCTCGGACGGCGGCTTTCTCGTGCAACAGGATTTCGTGACGGAACTGCTCAAGAGAACCTACGAAACGGGCATTCTCGCCAGCAAGGTCAAGAAGATTCCTATCAGCGCAAACGCCAACAGTCTGAAAATCAACGCCGTGGACGAGGAATCGAGGGCGAACGGCTCGCGTTGGGGCGGGATTCAGACCTATTGGGAAGGCGAAGCCGAGGAACTGACGGCAAGCAAGCCCAAGTTCCGCCAGATGGAGCTGACGCTCAAGAAACTCACCGGGCTTTGCTATGCGACGGACGAACTTCTGCAGGATGCAGCGGCACTCGAATCGGTCATTCGCCAGGCGTTTGCGGAAGAGTTCGGGTTCAAGATCGACGACTCTATCCTGTTCGGTACAGGCGAGGGCGAACCGCTCGGCATTCTGAACAGCGGGGCGGCGGTCACCGTTGCCAAAGACAAGGATCAGACCGATATCATCACCGTGAACAATCTCATCACGATGTGGAACAGACTGTGGTCGAGATCGAGGGGGAATGCCGTCTGGTACATCAACCAGGAACTCGAGCCGTATCTGTACACGCTCACGGTCGGCGACAAGCCCGTGTATATTCCTGCGGGCGGGCTTTCCCAGAAACCCTACGGAACGCTGTTCGGGCGTCCCGTTGTCCCCCTGGAGCAGTGCAGCGCGGCGGGCGAGGTCGGCGATATCATTCTTGCGGATGTGGGACAGTACCTGCTCATCGACAAGGGCGGCATGAAAGCGGCAAGTTCCATCCATGTCAGATTCCTGTATGACGAGAACGTGTTCCGCTTCATCTATCGTGTAGACGGCAAGCCCATCTGGAACAAACCGCTCACGCCGTACAAGGGCAGCGCAAGCGTATCGCCTTTCGTGACGCTCGCCAAGAGAAACGCTTGATGAAAGGAGGGTAAGGGTATGCTTGATTTGCAGGAAACGAAAGAGTTTCTCCGAGTCGATGGCGATGAAGAGGATGCCCTTATCTCTTCTCTTATCGTCACGGCAAAGGATTTGACCGAAGACGTGATGCGCCGGAAGTTATCCGACTTCAAAGAGCTGCCAGAACCTGTTCGGCAAGCCATGCTGATACTTGTTGCAACCCTCTATGAGGAAAGGCAGGTGTCCAAAGGTAAAACGGGCGTGTCTGTCGCCGATACGCTCGACCTTGTCCGGCGAATGCTGTTCGCATATCGGAAAGGAGCGTTCTGATGGACATAGGTGAGCTGAACAGAAGAGTGGAAATTTTGAAATACTTCGTAAAGCGCGATGCCTACGGCGGTGAAGACGGAAGATGGCTTCCCGTAGGGCGTGTTTGGGCGAAAATCGAACCGGTGAGCGGAACGGAGTATTTCACGGCGCAGCAAGTCTCGGCAGAGACGGTCACAAAGATAACAATACGGTTTTATGCGGGCTTGGACGTCATGCACCGAATTCGCTACGCAGACAAACTGTATGAGATTATCGGTATCTCGGATGCGGATACAGCGCATCGATGGACGGTAATCAATTGTAAGGAGATGGTAGGCGATGGGCTACAGCGCAAAGCAACGGAAAGTCAAAGTGAGCATCGAGGGTGCGGATGCGATTGTAAAAGACCTCAAGGCGATGGATGACGCTGCGGCGGCTGTGCTGATGGACGGTGCAAAGAAGGGCGGGCAGATCGCCCTGGACGATGCAAGACAGAATTGCCCCGTGGATACAGGGGCATTGAAAGCCAGTCTCGCAATGGCGGAGGATAAAGCGACGGCAACAAAAGCGACCGTAAAAGTGGACTATGATAAATCCATCCGATACGGGACATTTGTGGAACTCGGCGCACGCGGGCGGCCCGGCAATCCGTTTTTGCGGAATGCGGTGGATAAGAATCTCGACCGCATCAACGATGCCATCGTCACGGAAATTTCAAAAGCGGTGGGGAGAGAACTATGAAAGATATATGTCAAGCATTGTTTGAGTATTTGAGCAGTCGAGAAGAGATCGTCAGCCAAGTCGGAACGCGCATATATCCCATTCTATTGCCGCAGGACGCACCATTGCCGTCCATCGTCTACGCGCCCGTTCTATGCAATTATGATTCCGCTTTGCAGGGCGATACAGGGTATGTTCGGCAAACGATACAAATCATCTGCCATGCGCGGACTTTCAAATTGGCAAGAGAACTTTCCAGAGATATAAAGAGAAGTTTACAGGATTTTCACGGCGATATGTGCGGGCTGCACATACAAGCCGTGTTCATAAAATCGGATTACGAGTACGATGCGAACACTTCGCTCAAATTCTCAATGGACGAGTACATGACGAGCATTGAATTCGATATCCATTTCAACGAAAAGTAGGAGGAACAGAGATGGCTGTTGCAGGAAAAAACGGAAAAGTCGTCATCGGCAGCGGAGCAGAGGAAAAAGTGGTCGGCATCAAGTCCTGGTCGCTCGAACTTTCGCTTGAGACGCTTGAAACAACCGCGCTCGGCGACGATTGGAAAAATTATATTGCGGGACTGAAAGAGTGGACGGCTTCGAGCGAAGGCGACTACGAAGTACCCGTGGATACGGAGGGACAGGCGGCGTTGCAGGATGCGTTCCTGAACGGTACGACCGTTGTCGTAAAACTCTATGTGGACGGAGTGAACTACTACCAGGGCGAGGCGTATATCAATAGCCTTTCCATCGAAGACCCCGTGGACGATGTCGTGTCTATCAGCATCGAGTTCACAGGCACGGGTGCGCTCACCTTTGAAACGGGCGAATAAGGAGGTTGACTATGAAAAAGGGTGTAACAATCGAACTGGATAAGCCGAGAACTCTGCGGTATGGCATGAATGCTTTGGCTGCGATAGAAGACCTGTCGGGCAAGACGTTGATGTCCCTCGACCTCAACTCGGTGGGCATCAAAGACCTGCTCATCATCGTTTATGCGGGACTTTGCCACGAAGACAAATCCTTGTCGCTGGAACAGGTCGGTGACCTGCTCGACGAGTATTCGAATCTTTCGGACATCGCGGAAAAAGTCGGTGCGGCTCTGACGGAGGCATTCGGGAAACCGAAGGGAAGCGACAAGGGGGAATAACGGCCGCCGACTTTGACTTGCCGGCTTTCTTGGAGCGGGCGGTGGTACAGTTCGGGATCGACCCGCTGATTGCGGGCGAATATACTCCCTACGAACTATATCTCATCGGCAAACAAATGCAGGAACAGAGTTATCGGGAGTTCGAGAATGCCTTGACGGTGGCATGGCACACGGAGGCGTTTGCAAGACAACGTCGGCTACCGAAGCTCGAAAAACTATTAAAGGATGCTCGAAAACCGCCCAGGAAAACCGACAGCAGGAGCGACGCTATCCTTAAAGCAATGGCGGCGGCAAAGGGAGTAATTATCAAATAACAGGGAGGGGAACGCATGGCAATCATTCGCAACTTGGTCGTCAAGATCGCGGCAGACATCTCCTCTCTTTCAAAAGGATTGCAGACGGCACAAAAGCAAATCCAAAAGGTATCATCGGTATTTTCAAGAGCGGGGACGAAACTCACGGCAGGGATAACGGCTCCGCTTCTTGCGCTTGGCGGTTCAGCCATCAATATATCGAGGTCGTTTGAGCAGAGTATGGCAAACGCCGCATCTGTTGCAATGGCGACCGGGGATGAACTCCAAGCCATGACCGACCTTGCTCGTGAGATGGGCGCGAAGACGGTCTTTTCGGCGTCCGAAGCTGCCGATGCATTGTACTATATGGCGTCTGCGGGCTATAAGTTGGACGAGATGACACAGTCTATCGAGGCAACGCTGA
The DNA here is from genome assembly GCA_900540175.1 of uncultured Mollicutes bacterium. Taxonomy (GTDB): domain Bacteria; phylum Bacillota_I; class Bacilli_A; order Acholeplasmatales; family Anaeroplasmataceae; genus Pelethenecus; species Pelethenecus faecipullorum. The sequence continues at coordinate 63,584 of UQFG01000001.1, forward strand.
ACCTCGCTTCGGCAACACAAAGCGATTTGGCGTTTACGACAGATACGGTCGTTGCGGCATTGAACCAGTTCCAACTTGGTGCGGCGGGCGCAGAGAGGGTAGCCAACGTGTATGCGGCGGCAATCGGCGCATCCCAGGCTGACATGGAAAAGCTTGCCTTTTCCATGAACTATGTCGGACCTGTCGCTAACAGTCTCGGATGGGAAATCGAGGAAGTCGTCGGAGCATTGTCGGTATTATACGATGCGGGCTATGATGGCTCGATGGCAGGTACTTCGTTGCGCCAGTCGCTTGTTGCGCTTATGAACCCGACGGCGGCGGCTCTGAAGATTTTTGACGAGTTGGGCGTTAGCGTGGAGCAGCTTGACCCGACGACAAACGACCTCGCATCAATCCTCGACACGCTCTCAAACGCTGGGATGACTACAGCCCAAGCAATGGAAGTGTTCGGCGCAAGAGCAGGTCCCGGTATGTTGTCATTGTTGGCGGCGGGTGGTGATGCCGTCCGTGAATATACGGAGGCGATCACGGGAACAAACGCAGCCAATGACATGGCGGCAATGCAGATCGACACATTGCAAGGACAGCTCAAAATTTTGGAGTCGGAATTGGAAGAGGTCGCACTACAATTCGGGGATATCCTCATACCAATCATCCGAGAGTTGTTACAAAAGTATATCTCGCCGCTGACGAACAGGTTGATGAGTTTGAGTGCGGGAACGAAGAAAAACATTGTCGTGTTCGCGCTACTGGCGGCGGCGATAGGTCCGGTGCTTTTGGTGGTTGGGAAACTCATTTCGAGCGTCGGAACGATCATTAAAATCGGCTCGCTGTTGTTTTCGAAAGTGGGGCTGATCATCGCGGCAATCGTCGCGGCAATCGTCATCATTAAAAAGCTGTGGGATACGAATGAGGACTTCCGAAATGCGGTAACGGCGATATGGGAAAAGGTCAAAACCTTTATTCTTAATGCCGTCAACGCCATCAAAGATTGGTGGGACAAAAACGGCGAGAAGGTAATCAAGAGGGTGGTGAGTACCCTCAAATCCCTATGGAAAATCATCAAACAGATCTTCGGGAAGATACAAAAGATAGCCGAGAAGGTCTGGGGTATCGTCAAAGATATCGTCATCGATGCGGTCGTCGCTATCCGCGACTTTTGGGAGGAAAACGGAGCAGAGATATGGGCAACGGTCAAGACGTTGTTCACCAATATCTGGAACATCGTCAGCACCGCCTTTGATATTATCTACGATGCGGTACTCAAATTCTTGGACTACGTGCGTCCCATTTGGGAAAACATCAAGGAACTTTTCGGCTCGCTGTGGGATACGATCGTCGAACTCTACGAAACCTTAAAGCCTGTTTTTGAGTTGATAGGCGGCTTGGTGATGACATTGCTCGGAGTAGTGACGGGCGTGCTTTCCGGCATTATCGAGGCACTCGGTCCGTTCATTCAAGCGGTCATAGACGTGGCGCAGGCTATCCTGGAAATCATCCAGGTGATATGCGCCGTGTTGCGTGGCGACTGGTCGGAAGCCTGGGAACACATGAAGAATGTGGCGTCCAATCTTTGGGACGGAATCAAAAACATTTTCCTCGGGATATGGGAATTTATCCAGGGGTTCTGCGACGGGGTGAAAAACTTTTTTGGCAACCTCGGCAATAGTATCGTGTCGATATTCAAGAGTGCCTGGGAGGGGATAAGCGGATTTTTCAGTAATATCTGGGAAGGAATAAAATCCGCTTGCTCTTGGATATGGGATACCATTACCGGACTGTTCTCGAAAATCGGCGATTTCTTCTCCGGGCTGTTCAAGGATGCGTTCAATTGGGGCAAAAACCTGATACAGAACATTGGCGACGGCATCAAGAATGCATGGAATTGGGTGGTGGACGGCGTCAAAGGCGTGGGACAGTCGATTGCGGACTTTCTCGGATTTGGTTCGCCGACCAAGAAAGGCCCCGGGCATACCGCAGACCAATGGATACCAAACCTCATGGATATGATGGCAAAGGGGATGTACAACGATATCCCTATGATCCAGCGGGCAGCCATCCAGGTGGCGAATGCACTCGGCCTGACTACAACGGCGAACCGTGCAATGGTCGGTGCGGGAACAAGCCCGAACGGAGACCTACTCAACGGTCTTTTACAAGGCATGGCTGCCATGAACGGCATGGGCGGCGATGCGTCCGGCAAGGATGTGGTTTTACAGATAGACGGTCAGACTTTTGCACGGCTTATCGTGCCAAGTATTACAAAGGAGTACCGAAGAAATGGCATAGAGCTAAAGGGGGTGTAGGGCGATGCGGTTTTTCAAAATCAATGGGAAAGACATAACGGCTCCGAAAGAGATAACGGTATCGCCCGAGCATCTCGATAAAGCCGAGAGAACTTTGGACGGAACGATGGTCATAGACATCATCGGGACTAAGAAAAAGGTGGACGTGTCCTGGGAATATTTACCCAAAGAAGACATGAAACTGCTTACAACGGAGACGGGGAGCGATAGGTTTTGTGAGATTACCTTTCATGACGATGAAACAGGTGAACTTGCCTCCATTACGGCAAGAGCGGAAAATCTAACCTATATGCCGTACTATGATTGGGCGAAAGGACAACTCATTTGGAAAAGCGTCTCCGTATCGTTTAAGCAAAAATGATGGGAGGGCGGTATGAAGTATTCAGACAACCCTCGAAAGGTCTATGGCAAAGTAGAGATCATCTACAGCGATACGGAGATCAGCAGCGACATAAACGCTTCGGTCAGCGGGAACTCGGAAATCAGTCATCCTCGTGAAGTGTTTATGGGGAACACTACGCCGACCGTGAAAGCGTGTACGATGGACGGGAACTCGGACATGGGTGGCTCGTTTCAGATGCTGGACGATACTTGCGTGGTTGGGTGGTGGAGCGGTGGACTTTGCGATGCGAGCGGGGTGTTTGCCAACCGACCGTACATCGAGCTGACGTTTGTTTTGCGCCCGATTATATCGTGGATCATCCGCGGCGACGATAAACTCAATCAGTACCCCGTGGATTTTACCATTGAGTACAAGAATGCCGATCGGGTGATGAAAACGGAGACTGTTACAGGGAATACTGCCGTCGAAATCAAGCTGGAGCCTAAAATCGCAGATATCACATCTATGCGGATGACCATAGCAAAATGGAGTACACCGAATGCCTGTGCGAAAATTTTGCAGTTCTACGATAAGCTATACGAAGAATACCACGGAGATGCGCTGCAGATGTTCGAGGTCAATGAGGAAATGTGTTCTTCGGACGGGAATTACAATATCAACTCGGATACAATGACAGTCACACTCCACAATACGAACAGAAAGTTTGATAAGGGCTATCTGCGTTCGCTCATGATACTCGGCAGAAAAATCTATCCGAGCATCGGGATAGAAAAGAACGGGGCAGTGGAATATACAAAACTCGGTACGTTCTATTCAGAGGAATGGCAAATCGAGCAAGACAGCCAATGGGTGAAATGTACGGCTGTTGACAGACTCATGAAGTTACAGAGTCAGACCTATATCGGATTTCCGTTAACGGAAGGGGCGACGGTATATGAGTTGATCGAGGATATTCTTACAAAGAGTGGTCTGATACAGACAGAATTCGTGATTTCCGAAGACCTTAAGGACATCAGCATAGGAATGGCATATCTGCCGAAGACAACAATATGGGACGCTTTGCAGGAGATTGCCAATGCAGCGCTCTGTAAAGTGTTCGTTGATAGAGATGACCGAATTCATGTACGCAGCGAAGAGGCGAATTCGTCAAAGGGTTCGACGGAAATCAACCCGGGGAACACGTTCAGCTACAAGTCGAACATTACGCTGACGGAATTTGCCAACGTCATAAAAGTCGAATATAGCGATGTGGTAATCGGAGAAGACGTCATAGAAGTCGTTGAAACAGAGGTGACGTTGGCAGGGAACGAAGTTCGGACAATGACGTTGGATTATTCGTCCGACGTTGCATACGCCATAGCGTTGTCCAACAATGCCAATGTTCGTATTTCAATGGTCGAAAGCGGGGTAAACTGTTGTACAGTGACGATTACGAATAAATCGTCGACGGTGCAAACGGCGACAATAACTGTAGAAGGGAACGCAATCGAACTGACTTCACACATGGTAACGGTGCGTGATGAGCAGAGCATCAAGTCTTATGGCGCGGTCGAATATAGTCATACGGCATCAGAACTCGTTCAAAGCGAAGCCCAGGCAGAGAGAATAGGAAATCTTCTCTTGCAGCGTATGCGCGCGGGAGAGGGCGTAATTACAACGGAATGGCGCGGAGACCCCGCATTGGAGATAGGGACGAGTTATGATTGCATTGACCGATTCGGCGACGGCAAAGAATTGGTGTGTGAATATAATAAGTTTTCCTATGACGGCGGGTTGAAACAACAGACCAGAGGACGGAGCAAATAGGAGGGAAAATGGCAACATGGACTGAACCGAAAAACAACTATGCTCGGGAGAACCAAGTCACCCCGGACATTTTCAATATCCTTGCCGAAAATGAGCGATACCTCTACGAAGTAAAAATCACTATCGGGCAGGTGCAGGATGCGGTCGTGGCGTTTACGGCGAGCGCATCCAGGGCGAATATTGCGGCAAGCGATACGATAAAAACTGCTTTCGGGAAGATATATAAATGGTTCGCCGATCTTCGAGCATTGGCATTCAAAGACACGATTGGCACGGCAGACATTGACAACTCTGCCGTGACTACAGGCAAGATAGCAAGCAATGCAGTTACGAGCGGGAAGATCGCAACGGGAGCGGTAACGGAAACCAAGATAGGCTCGGGTGCTGTGACCGAATCAAAAATAGGCGCGTCTGCCGTTACAACTGCGAAGGTGGCGAATGGCGCGATAACCACCGACAAACTTGCGGCGTCGGCAGTTACGGGCGCAAAGGTGGCATCGGGTGCGATTACCGATGCAAAGGTGGCAAGCAATGCGAATATTGCGCAGAGCAAAATCGCGGGACTCCTTGATGCACTGGACAAAAAAATGGATAAGGATACGGGCGGGGGAACGGGCATACAACTTCGCCGTCTTAAGGCTGCCGACAGCAAGTATAATCAGTTCGCGTTGTCGGGGAATGCGCAATATTCAATCACTTCGCCGAGCAACAGAAAAAATCTGCTGATGATCCAGGGAATGCTGACTTGTGCAAATAAGTTTTGGGTGACGATGTTCCTCAAACCGACGAATAATTGGGGATATGCAATGGATGCGCCGGTGCTGTATTATTTGCGGTCGGTAAACGGAGAGCCTAACGTGTCCTATGGATTTATAAGCCTTGAGGCATCGTTGAGCGGAAACACTTTGTATATCTCGGGTTGGAAAATCAACCAGGGCAACAATAATTATTCCGATTCGCATGACCGTGCGAGCAAATGCTATTTCGCTTTGGACGCAGTATATGAGCTACTGAATTCAAATGTATAAGGAGGGAAGCGATGCGAAGGTGTCGGTATAAAATGGTGCGTGGCGATGCATTCAGCATCGCCTTTCTTAACGTCGCTTTGCCTGTTATCGAGGACGAGGACGGAATGGATAAGTACGAGATAACAGACAAAGATATCCTGTCGTTCGTCCTCGGACGCAAGGGGCGCGATGAGGTATTGGTCAAGACTTATCCTGGAGAAATAGAGAAGGACGGGGATACCTTTTTTGTGAATCTGACGGCAGAGGAGACAGAAAAAATCCCGTGTCTGCTATATAGAATGCAACTGATAGTGGACTTGGAAGGGCTTGGAGAGGAGGTATATACGCTTGTCGATAAGGAAATGGAGGTGGTGGCGAAATGAGTGATTGCAAGCAGAATTGCGAGTGCATCCATGTAGAGCCGTTCCGAACGATTACCAAGACATATTCGGGAGTCGAGAACGATGCAACGGAAACCATTGTGGATAACAAGGCTCGCACGATAGAGGTGCGGCTCAAGCCACAGCAATACCAAAGCAAATATGCCTTCCCGAATATAGGGAACGCAGCGGTCATCTACATCGATGTGAAAGAGAACGAGTCCTACAGGTGGGACGAGGAAACAAAGCAATATGTCTGCATCGGAGCGGACTATCGAAAAATCAAAATAATCAATGGAGGAACAGCGGTAAATGGATAACAGGATTTTGGACAGTAAGATTCAGATTCGCAATGATACGGCAGCCAATTGGAAAGCGGCAAACCCCGTACTTCTGAAAGGCGAGGTCGGTATTGAGATCGACACGAGAAAGATGAAGGTCGGCGACGGCATCAGCCAATGGACCGCGCTTAAATACATCAGCGACGATATCGTCATCGCCAATACCAATCCCACGGACACGGATACAGACCACGACGTCGGCGAGTTCTGGGTGAACCAGGCAGAGAAGACGCTCTATGTGCTTATCTCTACATCCGCGACGGCTGCTATCTGGAAGAGAATTCCCACGGCAGAAGAACTCGTTGTCGTTGCCGAGGCACAGGTGGCGCAGAAGCTCAAAGAAGCAAGGACGATCAGTATCGTGGGCGACGCGACCGGTGCTACGACTTTCGACGGAAGTGCCGATGCTTCAATCACCCTCATTCTGCAGAATACGGGCGCGGCGGCAGGAACTTTTACAAAGGTGACTGTGAATGAGAAGGGGCTCATCACCAAAACGGAGCTTTTGACCCCCGATGATATTCCCGCACTTACGCTTGCGAAAATTACCGATGCGGGAACTGCGGCGGCAAGGAATGTCGGCACGGCAGAGGGCAACCTGGTCGAAGTCGGCGCAAACGGAAAAATCGCGGACAACGTCTTGCCGCCCCTTGCAATCACAGAGCCCTACGCGGTAAACGATGAGGCGGAAATGCTCGCTATCGATGCGCAAAAGGGTGACGTTGCAATTCGTGCCGATGAGGGCAAGTCGTATATCCTCAAGCAGACCCCGGCGAGTGACCGTACCAACTGGCTCGAACTCAAAAGCCCCGAATGCAAGGTGCTTTCGGTCAACGGAAAAATCGGGACGGTCGTGCTTACGACCACCGATATCGAGGAGGGGAACAATCTCTATTACACGGAAGAGAGGGACACTTCCAACTTTGAGGGCAATTTCGCGAAGAAGACCACCAAAGAACTCGCGGACGGAGAAACGGTGCTTCATTCTACGGACACCTATATTCTTAACGGCGGCAATGCGTGAGGTGAACTATGGAGGTGACGATAAACACAAAACATCAGCAAAGGCATGATACCGCAGCGAATTGGCTGCTTGTGAATCCAATCCTCCTGCGCGGTGAACTCGGCGTCGAAATAGATACGGGAAAGATGAAAATCGGAAATGGCAGCTCAAAATGGGCTGCCTTGCCGTATCTCGGGGTGGGAATTACCTAAGCGGATGTTTTGAATTTCTGCTATCCCGTCGGCTCAATCAAGATGACGGTAGAAAACACCAGCCCGGCATTGAGTATCGGTGGTATTTGGGAGCGGTGGGGAAACGGCCGCTTTCCGTTGGGGGTTGATGAAGCCCAGGCAGAGATCGAGCAAGCGGAAATGACAGGTGGCGAAAGAGAGCATACGCTGACCATAGATGAAATACCGGCGCATTCGCATGATACGGAGGTCCCGTTTAGCGGCGAGGTGGCGGTTTTGCAGCTTGGATTGCAACAGGCTCCGTCTGCCGGTGATTCAACAATAAGTTCAAGCGAAACAGGAGGCGGCGCGGCGCATAACAATATGCCGCCGTTCATCACTTGCTATTTTTGGAAAAGGGTAGGATAAGATGGCAGATTGGAGAGAACCGAGGAGTAACTATACCGCAGGCTCGCAAGTCACACCAAGTATTTTCAACGTGCTTGCGGAAAACGAAAAATATCTGAATGAAAAAAAGATTGAGTTGGAGCAAGTGCAGGAAGCGGTCGTCCAAAGCGTGGTGGCGAGCGTAAGAGCGAATCTTGCAGACTCGGAAGTGATTGCCGATGCCTTTGGAAAGGTTCGCAAATGGTTTTCGGACCTGCAGACTTTGGCGTTCAAAAGTCTTATCGGTACAGCCGATATCGAGGACAAGAGCATTACTTCGGACAAGGTCGGCAATGGTCAGATCGACACGAACCATATTGCCGCCAACGCTGTGACCGGCGCGAAAATATCTTCCGGTGCGGTGGTGGAACGGCATCTTGGCAGCGGAGCCGTGACGGATGCAAAAATCAAGTCTGTATCGGCAAGCAAGGTGACGGGACTTGCAAAGGTGGCGACATCGGGGAATTACAACGACCTGTCGAATAAGCCAAGCATTCCGTCGGGAGTGACGGTTATCAACAATCTGAATTCGACGAGTACCACAGCGGCTCTATCGGCATATCAAGGTAAACTTTTGAATGACAGGTTGAACAATCTGGGTTTTAAGACAGGCAACATTACTGACTCTGCGGGTAATGTTGTCGGAACAGTGAAGCGGCAGGGGAGTCTCGTCATTGGCGAGATTACAGGTCGTCCTGCATTGCGTGACAGACCGACCTATTATATCCCGAGCGGATTCCGTCCGAAAAAAAGGGAGTATGCGTTTATACTCACATATATCGGCGCACAAATTTGGGGTGTTATTGAGACAAACGGGAACCTCGGATTCGGGGATTCGACGGGGCTGGATCATGCAATTGCAAACTACGGTTCGGGTGCGCCGACAACATTCGGATACGAGGCGGCATAGTCGGAGGGAATATGGTAGCAATCATTATAAGTATCTTTTCAAGCATCGTCAGCGGTATGGTGCTTTTTTTCTTGCAGAGGTTTTTCAAACGAAAAGCCAAGAAGGATGAAGAGCGCGATGCGGCAAAGGCGAAAGAAAATATGCTCATCCTCAAAAGCATCGATGCCGTCGGTAAACTCACATACGCCAATGCCGTGGCTATACGAGACGGAAAAACGAACGGCGAGATGCATGAGGCGATGGAGACATATCAGGAAAACAAAGCAGAGATGTACGAATATCTCTTGGAACAGAATTCAAAGAAGTAAGGAGGGACAGATATGGAGAGTTATTTGGAATTGGTCAGCGTACCTGCGATTGCGGCTGTCGTGTATTGGGTGATTGCTATCATCAAGTATGCAGTCAAAGAGAATGAAACTTTCAAAAGGTTTATTCCGCTGATCGCCGCAGGGCTTGGCGTAATTCTCGGTGTGGTCGCCTATTACCTTGTGCCGGGCATTGTTCCAGCCGATAACGTGGTGGTCGCCATTATCGTTGGCGGGGCGAGCGGTTTGACTGCTACGGGCGTCAATCAGATCATAAAGCAGCTTGGCAAAGGAGATGGCGATGAGCAGAAGTAATCTTGTGAAGTGCGAAATTGCAAATGCCATTGTGATGCAACTGTGGGTAAAATGCCTTATTTCGACGGAAGAAAGGGATGTAATTATAGCCAAAAACAAGCGTAGTTTTCTTTCTGAATAACGCAATTTTTCTCTGGACTTTCGTTGCAAGATACGCTATTGTTTGTCCTGCCCTGGGATGGGCAGGACAAATTTTTTATCGAAAAACAAGTCCTCTCATCACATAAGGGAAATAAAACAAAAAGTCTACAAGGAGGTAAGAATGTCCAAGAAAAGAGTCGCCGCATACGCCAGAGTGTCTACCAATAGCCGAGCGCAGGAACACAGCTTCGAGTTTCAAAGCCGGTATTGGAATCAGACGCTTGGTAACAATGACGAATACGAGTATATCGGTTTATTCGCAGACAAAGGGATAAGCGGAAAATATGCCAATCGTCGACCACAGTTCCTTGCCCTTATGGAATTATGCAACCGTGGAGAGGTAGATATCATCTTTACGAAATCCGTTCAAAGGTTTGCACGAAATGCAGAGGAATTACTTAAATATGTACGGGAACTACGCGAAAAAGGCATCGAGGTTTACTTCGAAAAAGAGAATATCCATACATTAAACCCCGATACCGAGTTGTATCTCACAATCGCTGCGGCAATCGCCGAAGAGGACTTGACTCGGTATAGTAACAATGTCGCATGGTCAATTAAAGATAGGTTCGAAAGAGGGGAAATGATACTCGGACCGAGGATTTACGGATACCGAAAAACGGCAGAGAACAGGTTGGTCGTTTACTCCGACGAGGCGCGGATCGTAAAATTGATTTTTGAGGAGTATATCAAAGGGAATGTAAGCACTCTCCAAATTGCAAAGAGGTTAAATTCTATGGGGATACCTTCGCCGAATGGAGGCGAGTGGCTGTGTAGTCAAATATCATACATTATAAAGAACGAAAAATACTACGGTGACATGATTTTGCAGAAGACATTCGTCGAGGGCGGAGTAAAGTATGCAAACCGAGGAGAGCGGGTCAGATATTATGTGGAAAATAGTCATGAGCCGATTGTAAGCAGGGAAATATGGGATAAAGCGCAGGAGATATTGGCGCAAAGGGCGAACCCGCATCTCGTAGGGGCGAAACAGAAATCATTCCCGTTCACGGGGCTGATTGTGTGTGGAGAGTGCGGTGCGAATTATACGCATAAAGTAAATAACAGCGGAACAATTTCGCAGGCGAATTTTTGGAAGTGCCATATAGCAATACAAAAAGGGGTAAAATACTGCCATAATCCAGGTATTAAGGAGAAGGTGTTATACGACCTGTTCATAGATTGCTACAATGAATTCGTGACCGAGGGGTATTACAAAAGAACAGTCGATAATACCGAAGCCCTTGATAGGCTCGCGCGGCTCAACGATAGCGAAACAGAGCTGACGATGCTGATGACTCGGGGAGTGATAAATCAGAATCAATACTTGAACGAACAGCAGCATATCAGAGCCGAGATGCAGTGCATCCAAAAGAAATTACAGGAAGAACGATCGTACCTTGTTCAGGGGAATGACTTCCATCCGATAAAGGAGTTCGATGAGGAAAAGCTGTATAAGTTTATCAAAAGAGTGGTCGTCAAAGATTGGACGGTCATGTTCGAATTCTTTAACGGAGTATGCATTACTCGCTCCTATACCAACGGACAGCCTGGGAACATCAAAGACTGGAAGTTAAAACAAAAGCAAAGGCGGGAGGAACAGAATGGATAGTAATCAGAGAATCGTGCGGACAATCCCTGCATCGTTTACGCGGACAACCGCGCAGTTCGTTCGGCTACTAAATGTGGGTGCATATGCTCGAGTGAGTACCAAGAAGGAAGAACAGGAGGATAGTTACGAGCGACAAGTATCCCATTATACCAAATACATCAAATCGCATGATGGGTGGCGGTTTGTGGATGTGTATGCAGATGAGGGCATAACGGGAACTCGAGCAGAAAAGCGAAAAGATTTTCAACGGATGATGGATGACTGCCGTCTGGGAAAGTTGGATAAAATCCTCGTCAAATCAATCGCTCGATTCGCTCGCAATACCGTGGATGCGCTCAATGCCATACGAGAGTTAAAAGAGTTGGGTGTCAGCGTTTACTTCGAGAACGAAAATATCGACACATTGTCTCCTGGCGGTGAGGTGCTACTTACAATCCTTGCGGCAATGGCAGAGCAGGAGTCGAGAACCATATCGACGAATATCAAATGGGCATACCAAAAGAAATTCCAAAACGGAGACATACAACTGAATTATAAAAGGTTTCTCGGATATACCCGAGACGAAAGCCACAACTTAATTATAGTGCCCGAGGAAGCATCTGTTGTGCAAAGAATTTTCCGTGAATATCTGTACGGATACTCATACTCAAATATAGCCGCTGGACTGACAAAAGATGGAATACCCACTCCGAGCAACAAGACGAAATGGTACGCATCAGTCATTATGAGCATTCTCCAAAACGAAAAATACTATGGAGGACTGATATGCGGAAAGACATATAAGCCAGACGTGTTGAGCAAAAAGCGATATAAAAATGAGGGGCAGACTGAAAGATATTATATAGAGAATAGCCACCCCGCCATTATATCGAAAGAGGAGTTCGATCTCGTACAGGCAGAAATGAGACGGAGGCAGACGATACGAGGGTTCTCTGAAACGAATCAAGGTCGGTATAGCAGTAAATACGCATTCAGCAAAAGGCTAATCTGCGGAGAGTGTGGGGCGTATTATAGGCGGCACGCACAATATCACAAAGGAGAGTATATCCACACATGGGTATGCCCGACTCATAAATTAAAGGGCGGGGCGGCGTGCAGTCAAGCTTATTTAAGGGAGGAGGAAATAGAGGGGGCGTTCCTTGAAATGCTTAAAGCACTCGTAGGGGACTTCGAGGAAATTTCCGATACCTTAAAAGAGAACATTGTATCCTCGCTCGATGATAGTATAGAGGAGGACATCAATGAGACACTCGCCCAAATAGAAATGAGGCAAACAGAAATGCTCGAACTGCTCCGCGAAAAGAGGGCTGGGAGAGTTTCTGACCAAGAGTATAACGAACGAGGCGCGCTGATTGAAAAAGCGATACAGGAGTTAACTGAAAGGCGAGTGAAACTCGAAAGTAAATCAAACACGGCAAAGCTGGCAATGAGGAGGGTGGATCAGATAGCAAAAGCCCTAAATGATGTGGGGAGCCTGGATGAGTACAACGGAGAGATATTCCGTGCGATCGTCGAAAATGTGGTGGTGAGAAATACATATACCCTGGACTTCCACCTTAAGGTAGGCATAGTCGAGAGCATAACAATTACCCGCAAATAAGAGTCGCCGACCGTAAGGAAAATCCTTGCGGTCGGCAATTTTTTTTGCTATAATATAACACGAAAGGGAAGTGAGACTTTTTATAGTTACACCCTTTGAAAATAGGTGCTTTTGAGACCTTTTGTAGTCATCTGCCACGTTGAATGTGTGTCAGTGCTAAGTCGAAAAGCCCAGTAAAATAAGGAGTTTTGAAAATAAAAAAAATTCAAAAAAGTGAAAAAAGTAAAAATTTTTGAACTTGTAAAAATAGGGTTGTATGTATGTAATATGTTTCCACATACTAGTTTCAAGATTAAATCCTTTAGATATGTTACAAGGATTAAATCTTAATTTTAACTATTTTATAGTTTTATTTATATAACTTTATTATTAAAAATTTATTATCCAAAGATTTGGTAGATATACTACTTATTAATCATATTATAAAATAACATATTAAACATATTGAACTGATTAGAGGAATCAGTTCTTTTTTTGTGCCAGAGATGGAATACATAGCCATTTTGCTTAATTGTAGAATGGCTAAATTTAAAAGAAAGGAGGAGAATATATGCAAGAAAGTAAGTGCAAGGTAATTGCTATCACAAATCAAAAAGGTGGCGTTGGTAAAACAACTACTACTTTTAATCTTGGAGTAGCATTAGCAAAACAGGGGAAAAGTAAGAGAATTAACAGATGATGAAGCAACTATTATAATGGTAGATAGCAATATTCAAAGAGAAGAAATTTTACCAAGTGAAAAAAAATGAAAAAATGTATTGACCTGTACGCAACGGATAGTGGTATTGTGTTATTGAGGTGAAAAAATATGAGATTAAATGAAGTTATTAAGCAAGTTGATTTAAGTAAGAGAGCAATAAAATTCTATGAAGAAAAGGGTTTATTAAAAACTAAAAGGGATAGTAATGGCTATAGAAATTATACTGATGAAGATATTGATTTGTTAAAAGAAATTTCCACATATAGAAAAATGGGAATAGGCTTAACAGATATTAAGAGAATTTTAAATGATAAAAGCGTACTGAAACAAGTTCTGATAGAAAAGAAAAAAGAAATAACATCTTACAAAAAAGAATTAGTAAGGCTTCTATTAAAAGTGAAATTCAAAAAACAAAGGATAGCAAAGACAAGGGAGTTGTTATAAAAAGTGTAGAAGAAAGACTTGTAGATGACATTTTATCTAAACCAATTAACAAGGAGGAAAATGAAATGTCAAACCCCCAATTGGCAAAAACGGAAAAAAACCCTCCGTTAGAGCCTACCTTAAACAACAAAAACAAGTTAGACAAGGGTACTAAATCTGATAAACCTTCTGTTAGAGAAGAAATAAAATCAATTAAAGAAGAACAGAAGAAAGAAAGAGATTTAGATAAGTCTGAACTTAAAAATGAAAAAACTGAAAAAAATAAGACAACTAAACACAAACAGCCAAAATCAAAAAAGAAAAAATCAAAAGAAAGAGGGTAATAAAATATGAATGATTTAGATGAAATAATGGCGAAAGCAAATGGTAGTGGAACTACCCAAAATAAAAAGCCTTTTGATAAAAATGCTTGGATAGAAAAAAAGCAACAAGAAAGACAAGAAGTATATGATTTAATGGATAAAATGGCAAATGCGACGGGGTATCAAGTATTTTTGGATCTTTCCGAAAATGCGCTCGATACGGATGGTTGGGATAATATGTATCAGTTTATCGAAACAGACGGAACGACGGTCAATGTGCTTGCGGTTGCGAATTATTACAACGACAATCATACGTTGTATTATATGACATCCCAAAAATCGCCTACGCAACAGTTTATCCGTCTTGCGGCGCCCGTATTTCCGGAAGGGGTGTTTGCAGACAGCAATCAGATGGTTTGGAATGCGTCTGCCAATATCAATACAGCGGAATATACACCTACTTATCGTATCTACTCAAGTGAGGGTGAACAGATCGGCGGCGGTGATGTCAATGGCACACGCTTCGATATCTCTTACTTAGAAGGCGGACAAAGTTATACTTTCCTTGTAAAAGCGATCGGAAACGATACCAAATATCTGGACAGTGATTATTCTGTTCGTATAACGGTGCATAAACTGGCGAAACCGGAGTTTCGCATTGAAAACGGCCAATACGTTTGGAACGGTGTGGCGAACGCAAGTTCTTACTATATGGAGATCGACGGAAAAATGGTTACGGCAGATTTCCATGTATCGGGAAATTCATATGCATACACACCTCGCTATACCGAAATCGGCGACCACATCGTCACTTTGAAAGCCATCGGCAACGGCCGGAACAACCTCGACAGTGCGGCATATACTTATACGCAGGAAACGAAAGGATTGCTTGCTCCTGTTATTGAATTTGAATATTCTTCCGATTCCGTCGTAAACGGCGTTAAGATTATCGTTACGATTCAAACACCTTCCGCAAACTGCACGAATTATCAGTATGAGATTGCAGGACAGAGCATCGTAAGTTCTGAACTCAGTGTGGAAAAGGTAATGCAGAGTGCAGGTACTTATACCATCCGTGTCAAGGCACTTGGTGGAAGTTTTGATGAAGACGACGTGTACTATATCGATTCAGTATATGCAGGTGGTAACGATGAATATAAAGTCACGCTCCTCGCCAAACCCGGCAGTTTCAGTATCAATTCAGACGGCGTCATAAAATGGAAAGACGTACAGGGCAGTTTCGGATACGAATATCAGATATCTTATGACGGCGCTTCTTTTGGTGCGATTCAAAACAACGCGTATGCATCGGTTGACCCCATCCAAAATTACAAGCAGTACAAAACAATCACAATCCGTGTCCGTGCCAAGGGCAACGGTGGGAATACCGTTACCTCCGAATGGGCGGAATGGACGTGGACGAATACCAATTGACGAGTGGGGTATGAATTTTATTTTGAATTTGGCGGCAAGTTTTGCCGTACAGATGATTGCTACTTTGGGGATTTTATTCCTATTCGGAAAAGTAATCGCATTCTGCAATACAAGATTTTACCGTAATTTCGGTTCTAAAGGGCATGCCGTATGTATCGCAACGGGATTCATCGGCACACCCATCCACGAAGCGGCGCACGCGCTGATGTGCGTCGTGTTTCGTCATAAAATTACCGAGATCAAATTTTTTCAGCCGAATTCCTCAGACGGGACACTCGGCTATGTAAACCATTCCTACAACCCGAAAAGTTTGTATCAGCGCATCGGCAATTTCTTTATCGGTATCGCGCCGATTTTAGTCGGATCGCTGATTCTTAGCGGACTATTGTATTTTCTGCTTCCCGAAATGGTTGAAGAAATACTGAGTCAACTTGAAAAAGTGGATTTTGTTTCCGATTTCGGTTCGGCATTGTTCTATATCGGCAAAGCGGTTACGACTATGTTTGGCTACATCCTCACTTGGCAATTTTGGGTCTTTCTTTTGGCGGGAAGTTTTATCGCACTTCATATGACACTTAGCCGGGCAGACGTGCAGGGCGCTCTTTCGGGGGTCCTGCTGGTTGCCGTGGTGTTTTTAGTCGTGGATGGTATCTTGTTGGTAATTAAAAAAAGTTTGCTTGCTTCATTTACAAATGTGATTTTAACATGCGGAACATTTTTATTGTTTTTTTGCTGTTTGTTTTTCTTACTTGCCGTCGTATTATTAATTTTATCGACGATGATCGCAAAAAGGTTGTAAAAGAATCGGTTGATAAATCATGCTCTCTTTCTTTTTTGAATGGAGAGCATTTTATTTTATAGACACTTGAATGAAAAAAGCAGATGAACAATTCCTACTTAAATGTTTTTTGATGCGTGATTTTGCATAAAAGAGGAAGCATATTGACGATTTCGATATTTTTAGAATATCGGAAAGATTTGTGGAAAAAGCATGTAAAAACAGCAAGAAAGAACGCTTTTTCAATCGACTACGAGCAAAAATGGCGAAATTGTTTCGTTTAAAGATGAAGAATAAAAGGCTCGGTTCTATGTGAATTTGGGGAAAATGGTGCCATCGAATAAAAAAATGATGAGTCGAATTGGAAGATGAATTAGGCTGTTTTTAAAATCACAACAAACAATAAGACGAAATTTTTTTAAACAATTACCAAAAAAGCCGATTCATCTGGAGAAAGAAAAGAAAAAAAACGGATAAAAACGTTTACTTATTTTAAACCGTTTGTTTTTTGTTTATAATAAGAGCGGTTAGATTGATTAGAAAAAAGTTTATATTGGAGGTTTTTATGGAAGAAAAAGTATTAACTCCTCAAGAAGAGGTCAATCAATTAGTGACTCGGGCTCAAAAAGCATTGGAAGCCTATGCTACATTTACGCAACAGCAAATTGATTATATTGTCGCCAAATGTTCGGTTGCTGCGTTGGATAAACACGGTGATTTGGCAAAGTTGGCGATCGAAGAAACCGGTCGCGGTGTCTTTGAAGATAAAGCCACAAAGAATCTGTTTGCTTGTGAATATGTTACTCATAATATGAAGACGCTTAAAACGGTCGGTGTCATCAGCGAAGATGAAGTAACTGGTATTACCGAAATTGCCGAACCGGTTGGCGTTGTTGCCGGTATTACTCCGGTAACCAATCCGACATCGACGGCTATTTTTAAAGCGTTGATTTGTCTTAAAACCAGAAATCCGATTATTTTCGGTTTCCATCCGAATGCCCAAAAGTGTTCGGTTGCGGCTGCTCAGGTCGTTTACGATGCAGCTGTTGAAGCAGGGGCTCCGGAATATTGTATTCAGTGGATCGAACATCCTTCGATGGATGCAACCACCGCATTGATGAATCATCCGGGTGTAGCGACGATTTTGGCTACCGGCGGAAATGCCATGGTCAAAGCGGCTTATTCGTGCGGAAAACCGGCTTTGGGTGTCGGTGCCGGTAACGTTCCAGCCTACATGGAAAAAACGTGTAATGTTCGTCAGGCAGTCAATGATATTGTGATGTCCAAATCTTTTGATAACGGAATGATTTGTGCTTCTGAACAGGCTGTCATCATCGATAAAGAAATTTATGACGAAGCCGTTGCCGATTTCAAACAATACGGCGTTTATTTTGCCAATGCGTCCGAAAAGAAAAAATTGGAAAAATATATGTTCGGCGTTGAAAAAGAAGAAGATAAGGCTACTGCCAAATTAAATCCGGTTATCGTCGGCAAGAGTGCATTTTGGATTGCTCAACAAGCAGGCTTTGCCGTACCGGAAAATACGGTAATCATCTGCGTATCTTGTAAGAGTGTCGGTGTGGAAGAACCCCTTACCCGTGAAAAATTATCACCGGTATTGGCTGTGCTTAAATCAACTTCTACGGAAGAGGGAATTCTTTTATCCAAACAAATGGTGGAATTCAACGGTTTGGGTCATTCGGCAACCATTCATACGGCTAATAAAGAACTGGCAACGCATTTCGGTGATGTGATTCCTGCGATCCGTATTATTTGGAATTCACCGTCTACGTTCGGTGGAATCGGTAATGTTTACAATTCATTCATTCCGTCGCTTACACTGGGCTGTGGTTCTTACGGACACAACTCGGTTGCCGGCAATGTCAGCGCCATCAACTTGTTGAATGTTAAGAAAGTAGGTCGCAGAAGAAACAATATGCAATGGTTCAAGATTCCTTCTAAAATATATTTTGAAAGAGATGCCATCGAATATCTGCATCAAATGAAAGAAATGGGAAAGGTCATCATCGTTACCGACCGTTCCATGGTTGATTTGGGCTATGTAAATCGGGTTACCGATCAACTTAAATTAAGAAGTCCGGAAGTTCAACATCAATTATTCTGCGATGTCGAACCGGATCCGTCGATTCAAACGGTTTTAAAAGGTGTTCAGTTGATGCGTTCTTTTGAACCGGATACGATTATTGCGTTAGGTGGCGGATCGGCGATGGATGCCGCAAAAGGAATGTGGTTGTTCTACGAACATCCGGAAGTAAACTTCAATGATTTGAAACAAAAATTCATGGATATTCGTAAACGGGCTTTCCAATATCCGGAAATGGGTAAAAAAGCGAAATTGGTATGTATTCCGACGACATCGGGTACCGGATCCGAAGTAACGCCGTTTGCGGTTATCACGGATAAAGTGGAACATAAAAAATATCCGTTGACCGATTATTCGTTGACTCCGACGGTTGCGATTATCGATCCGGCTTTGACAATGTCCCTTCCGAAATCGATCACAGCCGATACGGGAATGGATGTATTGACCCACGCGACCGAAGCCTTTGTTTCGACGCTCGCCAGCGATTATACCGACGGTCTTGCCATCCAAGCCATTAAAATGGTTTTCGCGTATTTGGAACGCGCTTATAAAAACGGTGCCAACGATCCGGAAGCACGTGAAAAGATGCACAATGCTTCGGCTTTGGCCGGTATGGCTTTTGCCAATGCCTTCTTGGGTATGAACCACTCGATGGCGCATAAAATCGGTGCCGAATTCCACGTTCCGCACGGTCGTGCCAATGCGATCTTATTGCCGTTTACCATTCGTTACAACGGTACCAAACCGCAAAAACTTTCCACTTGGCCGAAGTACAATTACTATCGTGCCGATGAAAAGTATGCCGAATTGGCAAGAATTTTGGGATTGCCGGCCGCTACGATTGAAGAAGGTGTGGAATCTTATGCCAAAGCGTGTGGCGAACTTGCAATGAAAATCGGTATCAAGATGAATTTCAAGAGTCAGGGATTGGATGAACAACAATACCTTGCTTCGATTGAAAAATTATCTTATTTGGCTTATGAAGATCAATGTTCTCCGGCCAATCCGCGTGTACCGATGGTATCGGATATGCAACGGATTTTAAAAGACGCTTATTATACTGAAGAATTCATTGCGAAGGAATAACCGATGCTTTCACCGAAACAAAAAGCCTATTTAAAAGGATTGGCTCATCCGCTTAAAGCTTGTTTTCAAATCGGAAAAGAAGGCTTGGGCGAACATTTGAAAAACGACGTATTGAATTATCTTGCCAAACATGAATTGATGAAAATCAGTCTTTTGAACAATACATCGGTTTCGTTTGAAGAAGCCATGTCCTTTTTTGAAGCGGCAGATATTGAAATTGTTCAAAAAATCGGTCGGGTTTTGGTTTTGTATCGCCCTTCTAATACGGTGGATTAACCGATCGTTCTACCTTAAAAAAAACATAAAACCGCAACTGGTTTCCGTTGCGGTTTTTTTATTGTTTTCGCGGATGATTTTAGGGCTATAAAATCTCGGTAAGTATGGTATAATAAAACTATCGATAAATGAAAAAGGAGCAAGGATATGACAAAAATCCTTTTTATTTGCTAAGGCAATATTTTGAAAATTCTAGAAAAATCTTTTAAAAACAAATGATTTTGTAAAGAGGAAAGATTTTACTACTTTATTTTTGAAAGAGTCTTGATGGGACAAGAGCAGCAATATAAAATGTAATTATTATGGAAAAATGAGGTGACATGATGGAAGAGTATTTAACATCGTACAAATCAGTTGTTGCAGAAATTAAAAGTATTATTTCTTCCGGACAAGAAACCGCTTATAGTGCCTCCAGCAAGGCAATGCTACTTACTTATTGGAATATTGGAAAACGAATTATAGAGCAGGAATTGCAAGGCAGTGAACGCGCAGAGTATGGTAAACATTTTATTTCTGCACTGGCAGAAGATTTGACAAAAGAGTTCGGCAAAAATTATTCCAAAAGAAATTTGCATTATTATATTAAATTTTATCAGTGTTTTTCCGATGAACAGATTGTGAACGCATGCGTTCACAATCTTAACTGGACTCATATTAGGAGCCTTCTTCGTGTGACGGACGAAAATGCCCGTTATTGGTATATGAAAGAAGCAGTTTCCGAAAACTGGAGTTCAAGAACTTTAGACCGTAATATCAGCACACAATACTACAACAGACTGCTTCAGGCTCCGAAAAAAGAAATTGTAATTGAGGAAATGAAACAAAAAACTGCGGAACTCCAGAAACATCAATTTGAACTGATCAAGAGTCCGATTATTGCGGAATTTCTCGGCTTTAAAAATGAAGATACCTATTTAGAAGGAGATTTAGAGGCTTCCATTCTTTCACATATTAGAGATTTTTTAATGGAATTGGGAAGAGGATTTGCTTTTGTAGCACGTCAGCAACATATTGTAACAGAAACCTCGGATTACTATCTTGATCTTGTTTTTTATAATATTGAACTTAAATGCTATGTACTGATCGATTTAAAGATGGGAAAAATCACGCATCAAGATGTAGGACAGATTGATATGTATGTACGTATGTACGATGAATTAAAAAGGGGACAAGGAGATAATCCCACTATTGGAATTTTATTATGTTCAGAAACGGATGAGGATATTGCCAGATATTCAGTGCTCCACGATAACAATCGCTTGTTTATGTCAAAATATTTGACCTATCTGCCTACAAAAGAACAGTTGAAAGCGGAAATTGAACGACAGAAAGAGATTTTTTTCATGCAGTATCCGGATTTACAGAAGGATGAAGAATAGGCCGTTATTTTTTAGTGAAAAACTAACAGATAAGGAGAAAAAAGTGAATATGACAAAAATCCTTTTTATCTGCCATGGAAACATTTGCCGGAGTCCGATGGCGGAAATGATTTTAAAAACTTGGCTTGATCCAACACGGTTTCAGATTGATTCGATGGCTTGTTCGAATGAGGAAATCGGTAATCCCATTTATCCGAAAGCCAAACGAATATTGGAACAGCATCACATAAAAATCGAGCCACATCGGGCCAAAGCCTTTAAAAAAGAAGATTATGCAACCTACGATCGTATTTTTTGTATGGATTTCAGTAATTTGGCTCGTTTAAAACGAATTTGTCCGGATCAAGACCATAAATATCATTTGCTGCTTGAACCGCTTGGAAGCGATTTGGAAGTCGATGATCCTTGGTATACAGATGATTTTGAAACATGTTTTCGGCAAATTTGCGCAGGGTTGAAAGCGTGGTTTAAGCAGGATTTGGATCCAAGCGTATTGTAAATAAAATCTTTTTAAATACATAATAAATTGGGTTGAGGCTGCTTATACGGTTATAAGCTTATTCAGGACTTAAAGTTTTTGTTAGGCGAGAATGAAAATAGAAACGGCAAAGAACCGGATCATACCGGGAAAAATATTAGGACGTAGTTTGATATTTTAATGATTTAGATAAAAAAGAAAGGATGAGATTATGCAAAAAATGAAATTGGTAAATGGCGTGGAAATTCCCGTAATTGGGTTTGGTACTTGGCAAGTTCAAAACGGACAAGAGGCGTATCAAGCTGTATTATGTGCCCTTCAAAACGGATATACGCATATTGATACGGCGGCGGTTTACGGCAATGAAGAAAGCGTCGGGAAAGCCATTTTAGACAGCGGTATTCCAAGAGAACGGTTGTTTATCACAACGAAACTATGGAATCAAGTCAGAGGATACGAAGAAACGATCGAAGCCGTAGAGACGTCACTTCGTAAATTAAAGTTGGATTATATCGACCTTTATTTGATTCACTGGCCCAATCCGCTTAAATACCGCGATTGTTGGGAAGAAAAAAACAGTGAATCTTGGCGGGCGATGGAAGATTTGTATCAAATGGGAAAAATCAAAGCCATCGGTGTTTCCAATTTTTTGATTCATCATTTAGAGGCTTTAAAAAAGACTCAGCGCATTGCGCCGATGGTCAATCAAATCAAATTGTTTCCCGGTTTGCAGCAAGAAGAACTGTGCCGTTATTGCGAAAAAGAACAGATCGTTTTGGAAGCGTATAGTCCTTTTGGAACGGGTCGTATTTTCGAAGTTCAGGAGTTAAAGGAATTGGCCCAAAAATACAATAAAACCGTGGCTCAGATTTGTATTCGGTATGCCATTCAAAAAAACAGGATTCCGCTTCCAAAATCCGTTACTAGAGAGCGGATTCTATCGAATTTAAAAGTTTTTGATTTCGAATTGGAAGAAGCCGATGTAGCTTTCTTGGATTTGCTTCCGAATTATGTCGGTCCGTTAAGGGATATCGATCATATTGATTTTTGATTTCTTCCTAAGATGAAAAAGATGGAAGTTTGATTTTAAAACTTTTTCTTTTTTGGTATAATATTAAAATAGTAAGGATGTGATTGGCTTGAAAAGGATGATCTTGATTGACGGAAATTCATTGATGTATCGGGCTTATTACGGCATGGCCGCTGTCGGAAATTTGACAACGAATTCCAAAGGACTTTTTACCAATGCGATTTACGCTTTTGCCAGAATGATCAATCATTTGATTCAAAGTGATTACGATGCGATCTTGGTGGCCTTTGATGCCGGAAAAAAGACGCTTCGTCATGAATGGATGCCGGACTATAAAGCGGGACGACCGCCGATGCCGGATGAATTTCGGATGCAAATCGCCTATATCAAACAATTTTTAGACATTATGCGCATTCGTCAGTACGAACAGCCGCTTTATGAGGCGGACGATATCATCGGAACGATGGCCAATCGGGCTCAAAAAGCCGGTTTCCATGTGGATATTTATTCTTCGGACAAAGATTTACTGCAGTTGATCGGACCGGAAACTACGGTTCACTTAACGAAAAAAGGTATGACGGATTTGGAAAGTTATACTCCTGAAGTTTTTAAAGAACGGTATCAAATCGACTATACACAGTTTCTTGATTTGAAAGCCATGATGGGCGATAAAAGCGATAATTTACCGGGGATCCCCGGAATCGGTGAAAAAAAGGCCGTGAAGTATTTACAACTCTACGGCAGTTTGGATAATATCATTGCTCACAAAGAAGAAATCAAAGGAGCCGACGGTATCAAGATCAAAGACAATGTCGAGTCGGCTTTGTTGTGTCGAAAAATGGCGACGATTTTAACCGATTTCGATTTGAAAGTCGGTCTTGAAGAAACGTATAAAAAAGAAATGGATCGCGATAAACTGATTTCTTTTTATCAAGAACTGGAGTTTAAATCGCTGTTAAAAGAGTTGATGCCTCCGGTGAAGTCTATTGTGAAAACCAGCATTGAAGTTGTCGATGATTTGTTGCGGTTAAAAGAAATTTTACTGCCTTATTCGGCTTTGGTTTTTGAAACGTTCGATGAGAACTATCACCGTAGTCCCCTTCTTTATGTGGGACTGAAAAACCGGTTGGGAACCTTTATCATCCGACCGGAATGGATTGGTCAAAGTATTGATTTACAACTGTTTTTAAGCGACTCTCAAAATCATAAGTCGATTTACGATTATAAAAAAGCATATGTCCTGTTAAAGCAAATGGGCATTGAATTAAACGGCATCGATTTTGACTTGTTGCTGGCGGGATATATTCTAAATCCTTCCATCGGTAAAGAAGAATTTAAAATCGTTTCCAATTACTTTGATTATACGGATGTGTTATACGAGGAAGAAGTTTACGGAAAAGGGGCTAAAAAAAGTTTGCCGGAAGACGATTTATTGTTCCAACACATCGCCAAAAAAGTCAACTGTGTTTATTTTTTGAGAAAAGAAGTTTTAAAACAGTTGGAAACAACCGAACAATTTGCCCTTTTAAAAGAAATCGAAATCCCGCTTGCCAAAGTGTTGGGCAAGATGGAATATACGGGAATTACCGTTGATGAAGAAGAATTGCAACGACAAGGTCTTGCTTTGGAAAAAGATATCAAACAGCTGACCGAGCAAATCTATACGTACAGTCAGGAAGAATTCAATATCGCTTCTCCAAAACAACTGGGAACCGTTCTTTTTGAAAAACTGGCGATTCCGTATCCGAAGAAAAAATCTTCCGGCAACTATTCCACCGATATTGAAGTATTGCAAAGTATTCAACCGTTTCATCCGATTGTCGATTTGATCATTGAATACCGGGCCAAGACGAAGTTATACAATACGTATATTGCGGGGTTGAAAGAACAGATTTTTCCGGATCATAAAGTTCATACGATTTTTCAGCAGGCTTTAACGACAACCGGGCGGTTGTCTAGCGTCGAACCGAATTTGCAAAATATTCCGATTCGGACCGAAGAAGGCCATTTAATTCGGAAAATGTTTATTCCGCAAGCGCCGTTTGAACAACTGTATTCGGCCGATTATTCTCAAATCGAATTGCGGGTTTTGGCGCATATGGCCGATGTTACGAAGTTAAAAGCCGCGTTTTTGAATAACGAAGACATTCATACCAAAACGGCTCAGGAAGTTTTCAATAAGACAACCATCACATCCGAAGATCGCCGTCGAGCCAAAGCGGTTAATTTCGGTATCGTTTACGGTATTTCGGCTTTTGGACTAGCGACCGATCTGCAAATTTCGACGATGGAAGCGTCTAATTTCATCAAGCGATATTATGAAGTTTATCCGGAAATTCAGACATTTATGGATCAAACCATTGCCTTTTGCAAGGAAAACGGCTACGTTAAAACAATTAAAAACCGGATTCGTTATATTCCGGAAATCAATTCCAAAATTTACATGCAGCGGGAATTCGGGAAGCGTATGGCGATGAATGCTCCGATTCAAGGTAGTGCGGCCGATATCATCAAAATGGCGATGATTCAAGTGGATCGGGCGCTTGAACGGCAACATTTGAAAAGTCGCATGCTAATTCAAGTTCATGATGAATTGGTTTTCGAGGTAGCCAAAGGTGAAGAAATGATTTTGAAAGAATTGGTTGAAGATTGTATGCAACAGGCGATCGACCTTTCCGTTCCGCTGGTGGTCGATGATTCATTCGGAAAAAACTGGTATGAGGTGAAATGAAAATGGATGTTTTATTAAACAGAAGAAGCGTACGAAAGTACGATTCAACCAAAAAAATCAGTAGGCAGGATTTGGAAATGCTTTGTCGGTATGCCGAAGCTGCCCCTTCGGCCAGAAATCAAAAAAGCCGCTGTTATATTGTCGTAGACGATCAAGCGGTATTGAATCAGTTGGCGACGTGTTCCAATCATGCCAAGTTTTTAACGCAGGCTGCTGCCGTAATTGCCGTGATTGCAGCCGATGCGGACACGTTGCCTACCCCGCATATGCAAGTACAAGATCTTGCGGCCACCACGCAAAATCTATTGTTAAAGGCCACCGAACAACAAATCGGCAGTTGTTGGATCGGGATTTATCCGGTAGAAGAACGCATGCGTCGTTGTGATGAGATTTTATTTGTTCCGTCTAACATGCATACGTTTGCGTTGGTGGCACTCGGTTATCCTCAAGATGAAAACTGCTTTTTCGATGCAGAGAAATGGTCGGATACGTTGCTGCATCACAATAGGTACTAACTATGCCGGAACTTGCAGAAGTCGAAGTGGTAAGACAAACCCTGGAATCTTGTTTGGTCGGGCAAACCATAGAGGGGATCGACTGTTTTTATGCGCCGATTTTAGAAAATCAAGTGGATGATTTTAAATGCAATGTCATCGATCATCGCATCGAAAAAATCCATCGTTATGCCAAGTATTTATTGTTCGGTTTGGATAATGGATGGATCGTTTGTCATTTACGGATGGAAGGAAAACTGTATTATTTAAGCGAACCGATGATCGATAAACATACCCATGTCGTTTTTCATCTTTCTTCCGGAAACGATTTGGTTTACAAAGATGTCCGAAAGTTCGGACGGATGATTTTTAAAAAAGACAACGAGTTATTTCAAACCGCTCCGCTACTTCATGTCGGGGTAGAGGCTAATTGTTCTTGTTATGACCTAGCGGTTATTTACAACAAAATTCACCGCAAAAAAATCCCAATTAAAACGATCCTTCTTGATCAGCGGATCATTTCCGGATTGGGGAATATTTATGCCGATGAAGTTTTGTATCAGGCGCACTTATCGCCGCTTCGACCGGGCAATACGCTACAAAAAGAAGATGTGGCGATGCTGATGCAGGTCAGTAAGCAGATTTTGGATCAGGCGATTGCATATAAGGGTACGACGATTCGTTCGTATACCTCTTCACTGGGGGTATATGGGTCGTATCAGCAGTTTTTAAAGGTTCACACGAAAACGGAATGTCCGATGTGTCATGCTCCGCTTGAAAAGATAAAAATCGGCGGCAGAACCAGTTATTACTGCAGCCGTTGCCAGCATTAGGAGGCTATCCCATGAAAAAAGTAATCGGGATTACCGGCGGGATTGCCAGCGGGAAATCCAACGTTTGTCGGATTTTAAAATCGGAAGGTTATTTGGTAATCGATGCGGATGAAATTTATACGAAACTGTCTTTGCCGGGCGGGCTTTGCTATCAGGCGATCCTTGCTGCATTCGGCAGTGATTATATCAATAAAGACGGCACGATTGCCAAAAAGAAATTGGGGCAGTTGATTTTTCATCATGAAGCGGCCCGATTAAAACTCAATGCCGTGACGCATCCGCTGATCCAAGCAGAAATCACCAGACAAATCGCTTTAACGGACGAACCGATTGTTTTTGTGGATATTCCGTTGTTGTACGAGGCTGGTTTTACAGCGTTATGCGATCGGGTGATCGTTGTTTATTTGGATCGGGAACGACAAATCAAACGGTTAATGGAAAGAGATCATATCGATCGGGACTATGCGCTGGTGAAGATCGATTCACAGATGGATTTGAATGAGAAAAAGGACCTGGCCGATTATGTGATTGATTCATCCGGATCGTTTGAACAAACACAACAACAAGTTAAAAAGTTAATCAAACAAATAAAGGAGAAGGAAAATGGCAGCGATTATTGAAACGAAAGAAAACGAAAAAGACGGGTTATTGAAAACCCACTATTATAAAACCTCTTACGATGAGATGAAAGATGTTTATTTGCATTTTTTGGAAGATCAGGGTTACCGGGTTGTTTCCATTGAAGACGGATACAATGAAATTTTTGCCGAGATTCCGCATATGACGGTAACGGCTAAGATTATTGAACAAACACCTCGGGAAACGTCGATTGATTTTTATATCAGCGCGGAGTTCTTATTCGGTAATACCAAAAAAGGACTGTCGTTCATTCAGCAA
Organism: uncultured Mollicutes bacterium; assembly: GCA_900540175.1. Classification (GTDB taxonomy): domain Bacteria; phylum Bacillota_I; class Bacilli_A; order Acholeplasmatales; family Anaeroplasmataceae; genus Pelethenecus; species Pelethenecus faecipullorum. Next base: position 91,236 of record UQFG01000001.1, read on the forward strand.
GCGTACCGCGAATTGGAAAAACATTTTGAATTGAAGGGTTTGGGACTTCATCAATAGGAAAGGAAGATGACCATGCCGTCTTTACTGCAGACAAAATTGAATATTTATTCGAGTTTTACTTTGTCGGGCGATGATGTTGCAACACTTTCTTTGTTGTATGCTTCTTTGATCGGTCATGAAACGGTGGGGCTTTATTTGGCTTTTCAATCGTTATTAGAGCGGAATAATTTAAAAAGCGAAGCGTATTTGCATGGTGAAATTTTCGATATGTTCGATTACAACGAAAAAAAATTTTTGAAATACCGCTATCAACTAGAAGGAATCGGTTTGTGGATGAGTTATCAAAAAGACGATCAACTGCTTTACGTTTTGTGTCCTCCGCTTTCGGCTAAAAACTTTTTAAAAGATGCGACGTTGGGATTGTATCTTTATTCGAAAGTCGGCAAAGAAGTGTTTGATCGAATCATTGCGCATTTTAAAATCGAAAAAATCGAAAAAGGACAGTACACGAATGTAACGAAGACATTTGAAGAGGTATTCCAAACGCAAATCAAAGACGATCCCGGGTACGGTCGTTTTGAATATCTGCTTGGCAAGCGCCCCAAAAGCAACCTTAAAATCAAAAACCAAACCTTTGATTTCGATCAGTTCAAATCCCAAATCAATTTGGATTTTTTGGAAACCGGTCTAACCAAACAATTCATCGATCAGATTCAGCAACTGGCTTTTGTCTATGCGTTTGACGAATCGCAAATGGCAACTTTATACAATGAATCGATCAACAAACGCGGGAGTTACGATTACCGATTGCTGAAGAAAAAGGCCAATGTCCTTTATACGTATCTGCATCATCAATCGGCACCACGACTACTGACTAAAGAAGACGATGATGCGTTGGAACTGATCGACTATTTGGAAAAAACATCCCCAAGCGATCTTTTGGAAGCCATTTATCCGAATTTTCCACCCAATTATTTATCCATCATCAATGAGATTTACGCTCAAATTGATTTGCCGCGCGGTGTTCTTAACTGTATGATCATCCGTGTTATGAAAGACAAAGGCGGCGAGTTACCGCAATTGGCTTATTTTAAAAAGATGAGCCAAACTTGGATTGCCGACAATGTGTTATCGACAGCGGATGCGATTGCTTACAGTACGCGTTTCGAAGAAAAACAAAAACAACAACCCGATCGGCAATATACCACAGGAGGATTTGAGTCTTTATGATCAAAATAGATGTCAAAAACGATTTAAAGCAGGCAAACGAGTTTGTTGTCGAATTGAAAAAAAATCCGGAATTGAAAGATTGTCCGATTGATCTCAACAACGCCAATGATTATGCTCTTTATTTAGAAGAAAAAGAACATTGTCGCTTGTGTAAGGGATTAAAAGAATGTAAAAACAGTACCGAAGGCTACCAAACGGTTTTAACGAAGTCCGGATTTGCGTTAAGTCCGTGCGATTACAAAAAAGAAATGCTTTTGAAAGCCAAAGAACGCAATTTGATTCAAACGCTGTTTGTTTCCAAACGGATTTTAAAAGCCGATTTGGCTTCCTTTGATGTGACAACCGATCACCGAAAAAAGATTTACGACTATATTCTTGATTGGATTCAGGCCTTTCAACAAGAGCAGTTCAAGAAAGGACTCTATTTATACGGCGATTTTTCAACTGGGAAAACGTTTATTTTAGGATGCATTGCCAATGAACTGGCACGGCATAAAATCGAAAGTTTAATCATCTATTTTCCCGACTTGGTCGTGGAATTGAAAAATGCCATCGGGACACCGCGTTTTGAAGAATTGATTCGGTATTTAAAAGACGTAGCGGTTTTATTTTTGGATGATTTGGGTAGTGAAAATATGACACCGTGGTTGCGGGATGAGATTTTAGGACCGATTTTAAATTATCGTCTGATGGAAGAAAAACCGATTTTTATTTCGTCTAATTTGCCGGCTTCCGATTTAAAGGAGTATTTTATGACGGCTAAAAATAACCTAGAAAAATTAAAAGCCCAACGGATCGTTTCCCGTTTGGAAGGATTGGTTATTCCGATTGAATTGGAAAATGCCCCATATAAACGTTGATAGGGCTTGCAAATCCAATTGAAACGCAGTATAATAATAGCAAATCGTTAGGATTAAGGATACGATGTTGTTCTTTTTATTGCCAGAGACAATACGGTCGGTGAAAGTATTGATAAAAGGATAATGTTACTCCCTTAAAAGATGAACGGAGGAAATGCCGTTTCGATTGGATCGCGTTAAGATCGTTTAAGTGTTGAATGAGTTTCATTCAGAACAAAGGTGGTACCGCGGGTAAACAGGCTCGTCCTTGATAAGGACGGGCTTTTTTTATTGAAGAAAAGGAGGAAAAATATGATTCAGGTTGTTTTAAAAGACGGTAGTAAAAAAGAAGTGTCAAACGGAAAAACCATTATCGAATTGGCCAAAGAACTTTCTTCAAGTTTGGCTAAAAAGGCCGTTGTCGCTATGGTGGATGATAGATTGGTGGATCTTAAAACGCCCCTTCATCATGATTGTCGGTTGGAGTTGATTTTGCAAGACGATCCAAGGGCATTTGAGGTTCTCAATCATAGTTGTGCTCATCTTTTGGCGCATGCGATGCATCGGTTGTATCCGGATACGAAATTCGGTGTAGGTCCGTCGATTGCGGAAGGATTTTATTATGATTTCAGTGTTCCGACATCAATTGCGAACGAAGATTTGCCGAAGATCGAAGCGGAGATGAAAAAAATTGTCAAGGAAAATCTTCCGATCAATCATTTTATGGTTTCAAAAGAAGAAGCGCACCGTCGTTTTCAAGCGGATCCTTATAAATTACAGTTGATTGATGCAATTGAAGAAGATTGCGTCGGTATCTACGAACAAGGCGATTATGCCGATGTTTGTCGGGGGCCGCATGTGCTCTCTACAGGGGTGTTAAAACATTTTAAATTGCTGAATATTGCCGGCGCGTATTGGCGCGGCGATTCGAAAAATGCAATGTTGACGCGAATTTACGGAACTTGCTGGTTTACAGAGGAAGCCTTATCAGCCCATTTATCGCAATTAGAAGAACGCAAGAAACGCGATCATCGCAAACTGGGGAAAGAATTGGACCTTTTCATGCTTTCCGAATACGGTCCCGGTCTTCCGTTTTGGCTTCCAAAAGGATACCAACTGCGGCGGACATTGGAAGATTTTTGGCTGAAAATCCATCGTGAAAACGGCTATGAAGTCATCAATACTCCGATTATGCTCAATCGGCAATTGTGGGAAACCAGTGGGCACTGGGATCATTACAAAGACGATATGTTTACCATTGATGTGGAAGACGGTACGTATGCCATTAAACCGATGAATTGTCCGGGGGCCATTTTAGTGTATAAAAATGCTCTTCATTCGTATAAAGAATTACCGCTTCGATATGCGGAACTCGGGAATGTACACCGTTATGAAGCAAGCGGAGCTCTAAACGGACTGTTCAGAGTTCGCGGGTTTACACAAGATGATGCACATATTTTGTTAAAAGAAGATCAAGTCGGAGAAGAAGTGGCAAGGATTTTAGCCCTCTACGACCGAATTTATTCCGTTTTCGGATTGGATTATTCGATTGAACTTTCGACCAGACCGGAAGACAATTTTATCGGTTCGATCGAAGTTTGGAATGAAGCGGAAGCCGCACTTGAAAAAGCCTGTCGCGCAACCGGACATGATTTTAAAATCAATCCGGGGGACGGGGCTTTTTACGGACCGAAATTGGATTTCAAATTAAAAGATTCCATGAACCGGATTTGGCAGTGCGGAACGGTTCAGTTGGATATGCAACTGCCTCAGCGGTTTAATTGTACGTATATTGATGAAGACGGCACTAAAAAAGTACCGGTTATGATTCACCGGGCTTGTTTTGGGTCATTGGAACGGTTTATCGGTATTTTGATTGAAAATTATGCCGGTGCTTTTCCGGTTTGGCTTGCTCCTGTGCAAGTGGAAATCATTCCTGTTTCGATGATTAAGCATCAAGACTTCTGCAAAGAATTGAACCGTCTTTTTGCAGCCAATAATATTCGTTTTGAAAATGATTTCCGTGATGAGAAATTAGGCTATAAAATCAGAGAAGCGCAGACTAAGAAAATCCCGTATTCTTTGGTAATCGGCGAAAAAGAAGTGGAAAATCGTACGGTAACGTATCGTCTATACGGAAAACAGGAACAAGTAACGGTTTCCATTGAAGAATTCATCCAAATCATTCAGAAACATTGCGGTGATTTAACTTAAAAAAAGAAACTCACGAAAGTGAGTTTTTTTAATGGAAAGAATCAAAAAAATCGTTTATAATAAGAAAAGAATCAGGTGGTGAGAAAATGGCTTTGCTAGAAGTAGAAGGATTGAAATTCAAATATGCCGATCAGGAACTGTACCAAGACGTGGCCTTTCGGATTTTACCGAAAGAACATATTGTTTTGGTCGGGGATAACGGCTGCGGCAAATCAACGTTTATGAATTTGATTGCATCCAATCTGATTCCCGATCAAGGAAGCATTCGTTGGCTTCCTTCCATTCGTTTTGGTTATTTGGATCAACAACTTAAAGTGAAAACCGATGTTTCGATTTACGATTATTTAACGGAAGTCTTTGCACCGTTATTTGCCAAAGAAAAAGAAATGAACGCATATTACGAAAAACTGACGGAATGTCCGGAATATGAGTATGAAAAATATTTAAATCGCGCTCAACAAATTCAAGAAGAACTCGAAAAAGCGAACTTTTACAGTTTTAATTCGACATTGGGAAATGTAATCAACGGTCTTGGAATCCAAAACTACGGAATGGATACTCATTTGAATCGGTTATCCGGTGGGCAAAAAGCCAAAGTTTTCCTGGCTAAATTATTGCTGGACGGACCGGATGTTTTGCTGCTTGATGAACCGACAAATTTTTTAGATGTTGCCCATATAGAATGGCTTGCCAAATATTTGAAGAATTTGGAAAAGGCCTTTGTAGTAATTAGCCACGATGAAGCCTTTTTAAAAGAAGTAGGAGAAGTCGTTTACTGCCTTGCCAATAAAAAAATGGTTCGTTATAAAATGAATTATGAAGCCTTTTTAAAGGAAAAACAACTGCGGGACGAACAGTATCAACAAGCTTTTGAGAATCAGCAGAAACTGATTAAAAAAACTCAAGCCTTCATTGCGAAGAATATCGTTCGGGCAACGACATCCAAACAAGCCAAGTCCAGACGGAAAATGCTTGAAAAATTGGATGTTTTGGCTAAACCCAAGCATCATGAACCGATGCATCTGAAGTTTCCGTTTTCCAAAGAGTTGGGACAAGAGGTATTGAAACTCGATCATTTAAGTGTAGGGTATGGGGATAAAGCGGTTTTACAGGATTTGAATTTTTTATTGAAACAAAATCAGAAAGTGGTTTTATTAGGTCATAACGGCATCGGTAAATCGACGATTTTGAAAACGTTGCTAAAAGAGTTGCCCCCACTAGATGGAACGTTTGTTTGGAATCCTTCTGCGGATTTGAATTATTTTGCTCAGGAAGAAAATTTCGATGATCAAACAACACCGATTGCTTATTTAAGACGTTTTTATCCGCTTAAAACCGACGGAGAATTAAGAAGTGTGCTGGCAACGGCATCCATTAAAGGAGAACTGGCCACCAAACCGATGAGTCAGCTTTCCGGAGGCCAGCAAACAAAGGTACGCTTGGCATTGATGACGATGAAAAAAAGCAATGTTTTGATTTTTGACGAACCGACCAATCATTTGGATGTTTATTCCAAAGAAGAACTTTGGGACAGTATCGCAGCTTTTCCGGGAAGTGTGGTTTTAGTAAGTCATGAAGAAGGCTTTTACGACGGTTTGGTTGACATTGAATTAAAGTTTTCCTAGGACGATTATTTTCTTGACTTTTTTAAACAAAAAAAATATAATAGAATCTGCTGAGGTGATGATATGCGTTTTACTTTGGCGCAATTGCGGAAACTTTCGTTGCCTTACCGCTATGAAGAAGAATTGGATTTATCGGAGGAATTGGCCGGTTTTGAAGATATTCTTTCGTCGTCTTTATGCCATGTAAAAGGAGAAATTCATGAAAGAGGGTTTGATACCTATGAAATCGAATTTCAAATCGAACTGGATTTAACGATGGCTTGTTCGGTAACACTTGAAAGTGTCCCATACCATATTGAAACAACTGCAAAAGAATTGTTTTCAACCGATCCCTCTTTGGAAGCTTTTCCTATTGACGGACAGACATTGGATACCAAAGAAGCTGTTTTAACCAATGTTTTGATCGCCAAACCGATGAAAGTCGTCGCCCCCGGGGTGGAATTTAAGGATGAGTGGGAAGAGGATGAAGAAGAAACAGTGAACCCTGCATTTGCTTCATTAAAGGATTTATTGTAGGAGGTGTATTCAAATGGCAGTACCTTTTCGTAGAACATCGAAGATGAAGAAAAGAATGAGACGTTCTCATCAAGCATTGAAAGTGCCTGGAATGATTACTTGTCCGAATTGCGGCGAATTAACTTTGTCTCACCGCGTTTGTTCGAATTGCGGTTTTTACAAAGGAAAACAAGTTGTTGCTCCTAAGGCAGCCAAAACAGAAGAATAAGAAACGAAATAGGCTGATAGAAATAGACACATTGGGTGTCTATTTTCTATTTATATAGAAAAAAGGCGGCAATCGTGCTATAATCAAAAAGGTGATTTGAGATGTATGTTCATAAAACAGTGCTACTAGAAGAGGCCGTTAGAAATTTACATATAAAAGAAGATGGCATTTATGTGGATGCGACAACCGGCGGTGGAGGGCATAGCGCCTTGATTTTAAAACAATTGACCAAAGGACATCTGTATTGTTTCGATCAGGATCCGTATGCTTTTTCGAAAGCCGAAGAAAGCTTGCGATCCATCGGTTCAAATTATACGTTTATTCACGCGAATTTTGTTGATTTGCAGAAAGAACTGGCCTTTTATGGCGTTGATCGGATTGACGGAATTATTTATGATTTGGGTGTTTCTTCGTTTCAACTAGATATTCAAAGTAGGGGTTTTTCCTATCGGATGGATGCGCCACTGGATATGCGGATGAACCAAGAACAACAGCTGACCGCCAAGATCATTGTCAATACGTATCCCTATGAGGAACTGGTTCGTATTTTTTATCGGTACGGCGAAGAACCTTTTGCCAAACAGATTGCCCGGAAGATCGAACGAAGAAGAACGGAAAAACCGATTGAAACAACCTTTGAATTGGTGGATGTAATCAAAAGTGCTTTACCGCAAAAAATACTCAAACAAAAAGGCCATCCGGCCAAACAGGTCTTTCAAGCGTTGAGAATTGCCGTCAACGACGAATTACGTGTTTTTGAGGATAGTCTTCATCAGGCTTTGGACATGTTGAAACCGGACGGTTATGCGGTGGTCATTACATTTCATTCGTTAGAAGATCGGATTTGTAAAACGATTTTCAAAGAGAAAAGTACGGTCTATATTCCCAAAGGGCTTCCTGTAATGGATCAAGGGGAGGCTCCGTTTGAACTAGTTACCAAAAAGCCATTGATACCGAGTTCGGATGAAATCAATGAAAACAATCGGGCTCACAGTGCTAAAATGCGCGTGCTTCGGAAACGTTAGGAGTATGAAAGAATATTATGAAAAAAATGGATTTGGGTGTTGATAAAGAATATAAGATCGTTTTGAAACTGGCCGTTCCGGCCATGCTTGCTCAACTGATTAACGTTTTGTATTCTATTGTCGATCGTCTTTATATTTCCAATATGCAAACCGGCGGAGAATTGGCCTTGGCCGGTATCGGAATCGTGGCTCCGATTTGCACATTGATTACGTCGTTCAGTTATTTGATCGGTTTAGGCGGTGCTCCGTTTATGTCGATTAGTTTGGGAGAAAAAAATCAAAAAAAAGCCGATGCGATCTTGGCCAATGCTTTTTTGGCTTTGCTTGTTCTCGGTATTCTTATTCCGCTCCTTGTTTTCAGTTGTTACCGTCCGTTATTGATGACATTCGGTGCCAGTGATCAAACGTATGCATTTGCAAGAGATTATTTGCTGATTTACTTAATCGGTGCTCCGTTTGCGTTAATGTCGTTGGGCCTCAATCAGTTTATCGTTTCGCAAGGGTATTCGACCAGAGGTATGTTTACCATGGTAATTGGGGCGCTAGTCAATATTGTATTAGATCCTATTTTCATATTTACTTTGGATATGGGGATCCAAGGCGCGGCCATTGCCACTGCGATTGCCCAATTTTCTTCCTTTTTATTTACGATCCTTGTATTGAGTTCTAAAAATGTTCAAGTACGAATCCACTTTGGTGATTACAAACTTAAAATCATCAAACGGATCATGATACTGGGCTTATCTCCTTTTTTGATTGCGGCAACGGATTCGGTTGTGTGTATTGTTTTAAATGCTGCCATTCAAAATTACGGTGGACTATCGGGCGATACGTATATAACGGTTGCGACAATTACCAATTCGTTTTTCCAGATTTTTACAATGCCATTATTGGGAATCAGCGGTGGAACAGGTGCGATTTTAAGTTATAATTACGGGGCTAAAAACACCAAGCGAGTTGCCAAAGGAGAACGTTATATTCTTTTGCTGGCTTTGGTATTTACAACCGTTGCTTTTTTGCTCAGTTATTTGATTCCCGAACCGTTTATTCATCTTTTTTCAAAAAACGAAGAAATCGTGCAACTTTCTAAAAAGATGATTCAAATTTTCATGGGCGGAATTATTTTACTGTCGTTTCAGTATTGTTTCGTCGATGCGTTAACCGCTTTAGGTAGAGCCAAAGAAGCCGTGATTCTTTCTCTGACAAGAAAAACTATGATAATCGGTTTTACGTTATTATTGCCGCTTTTTATCGGTATTGACGGCTGTTTCATTGCCGAATTGGTCAGTGATATTCTGGCCTCTTGTATCACCCTTACCGTTTTTCTCCTGATTTTCAAAAAGATTTTAGCCAAACGAGAACAAACGGTAGTTTAATAAGATAAAAAACCGGAAAAAAATTCCGGTTTTTCTTAACTTGATTTAATTTCTTGACAAATAAAGCCACTTAGGCTATAATAAAAAACGCATTCGCAGGATGCGGGTATGGCGGAACTGGCAGACGCGCTAGACTTAGAATCTAGTTCCCGAGGAGTGCAGGTTCGATTCCTGTTACCCGCACCAACAAAGACATTGAAAACCGAAAAACCCTTGTTATTGCTGGATTTTTCGGTTTTTTTATTTTCCAAAAATGCTTAATGGGATACAAAATGGGATAAAATTCATCTATCAGTTTTGACAATATTTCCCGTTATATAGGGTGATTTTGTGCTGTTTCGGCGGTTTTTAGAAGAAAACAGACACAATCCATTCTATCCCCAAATCATTAACTTGTTTGTTTCTATTTATCATTGCTTGTAGGTAATAGCAATATTTGTAAAGCCAATAAAAATAACTTCATGGAATTCAATTTCTTTTTTATAACTTATACCCATAGTAGCATACATTTTGTTTTACGATTTCCGTGATTTTATTTTTAATATTATGATTATTACAATACATAAAACGGTAAAGATGGTAACGAGCATAGGTAAATGCCAAATTTCAAATTTGCTCATCGCCTGAAATCCTATTGTTGCGGGAAAAATATAAGCCATATACTGCATAAAGTCAGGCAACAGTGTTGCCGAAAACATAATACCCGATAGCATAATGGACGGCAAAAAAATAATCATTGCAAGCATCGTCTGTTTTGCCTGAACCTTTATCAATAAGCCTATTATGCATCCAATGGCAAGAGTAACCGATAGCAGAACGATGAGGGAACAAAAATACAGCGGCAGATTTTTCGGTAATTCTGCTTTGAATGCAATCGGTGCAACCGCAAAAACAATCAGGCAGACAATCAGCGTATGTATGAATGAGGAAATGAATTGGGTTATCACGCCCAAAGACAGAGGGACGCCATTAGCCTTATACATTTTTTTAATTTCACTGCCGTAAACTTCGCCTAAAGAGGGCGGAACTCCTATAAGGGCACTCATTGTAATAACAAATACCGACATAGCCGGGATCAGTGTTTTCACTGCAGTAGGATCGATCGAAGTGAAGATGCCACTCATAAAGAAAAAGAAAACAAGAGGGACAAGGTAGCATGTGATGAGCATAGTTTTGCTGCGAATATCCATTTTGAATTGAAGTTTCACACCATATAAAAAAGCTTTCATTGTTCGATCCTCGCCATGTCAATAAAATGTTGTTCAAGTGTTCCTCTGTCCGTTCGTATGTCTAAAATTTCTGTATTATTGTGCTTATATTTGGAAATCTTTTCAAGTAATGTTTGGGTAAGATTATCCGTAACAAAACTTTTCCGTCCGAATGGAGTGGTTATATGCACTGTATAATATTTGCTGAGGGATGCGGTTAGTTTCTCTATTGTACCGATAAAAGCGATTTTACCATCTTTAAGTATAGCGATCCGGTCGCATAAAGTTTCGATTTCTGCCATATCGTGGCTGGTGAGAATAATCGTTTTACCCTGCTTTTTCAACCCTTTGATTTGCTCGTGCAGAGAGTGTCTTGCTTCAACATCCAGCCCTGCGGTCGGCTCGTCAAGAAATACTATATCAGGGTTGCCGATCAGGGCGAGCGCAAGGTGCAGTCGGCGCTTTTGACCCATAGAAAGATCGGCATATTTCTTTTTAGAAAGTTCATATATTCCGAGTGTTTTGAGCATCTTTGTGTCCGGTTTCGTTTTGTTCCATTTAGAAAACAAATTGACTGCTTCCAGCGGTTTGATAAATGCTTGCAAGGATGCCGATTGTAACTGAATACCGGTTTTGCCGTGTATCGTTATCTTTCCGTCATCGTAGGTGCGCAAGCCTTCGATGCATTCCAAAGCCGTCGTTTTCCCCGCGCCGTTCATACCGAGTAAAGCAAATATCTCGCCCTGTTGTACCGAAAAATCAATACCTTTTAAAACGGGGATATTTCCATAACTTTTTTTTAATCCTTTTACTTGTAATGCGGCAACCATTTTACACCTCAAAGGGATTTTTTCCTAAATTATTAAAATACGCATTGAGAGCAGGTTCAAGAAAAGAATTCAGTTTTTCTTGTTTTTGCTGCCAATCAACATTATCGGTATTTATTTCACCCATTTTCATAAGTTGTGGCAGCATATTCCTATCGCCACCCGTAAATTCCGTAATGAGCTGCCAAAATTCTTTTGCAAAACTTTGTCCTTGCTCACTTTCAGGGGCAATGCCAGCATCAATGTATTGCACGGCTTTATCACGCAAAGAATTGAATTGGTTTATAAAAGCAAGGCCGCTTTCTTTATTAAATCGCTTTCGCAAATCGTCGAGAGTGTTTTCATCAAAGTATTTAATCAGGAAATAGTTGTCATTTCTCAATTGCAGATTGACGATTATGTCGGCATATTTCTTAAAATCAACCAATTGCATTTTCAAAACCTCAGTTTTTAATGTTTCGATATTGTACAACGATTGCTGAAGCGTTTCGATCTGCAGCTTTATCGCCTTACTCTGCTCCGTTAGGATGGCAGCAACTTCATCGGGAGTATCAGTCGAGATCAATCTGTTTTTGATTTCGTCAATAGAAAAGCCCAAAGACTTTAAGGATAATATTTGATGCAACTTTATAATATCTTTATCCGTATAAAGTCTGCGTCCGCCTTCACTTTTGGCAGAAGGAGAAAATAGTCCCTCACGGTCATAGTATTGCAGTGTGCGAACAGTAACTCCCATTTTCTTTGCGACTTCGCCAACTGTCATGTATCCTTGTGGAATTGCTCGGTAATCAGTCATATCTTTTTCACCTCGTCCTTATTATAATTCATTACGTTAGGTAACAAACAAGAACATTCATATCTTTTTTCAACATTTTTAAATCATAAATAATTTGCAATCAATAAGGTGGTTTCATTTTATTATCAAAAATAAAATTTTTTATTTGAAAAATATATATATAACCGATCAAGAATTTTCTGTTTATAAAAAGATATACGATAATTTTGTCAAATTATTACCAAAACCTAATTGATACGTTTATCTTTGTTGGGATACAAAATTATCTTTAACAACGAATAAGAAAGAAAAATCGTCTTTATGAACAAGAACTGGATTTAAATTTTATTCATGGTTTAAACCGACATTATAAGGAGTTTATAAAGACAATTCTTTCTAAAAATTTATTAGTGGTTGACACAACGAATCATGTCGATCCTATTGAATTGGCCAATTTGATTTCTAATCGTGTGCAATGTAAATTTAAATTGGTTTCCTGTTAGCGGCAAATAATTTTGCCGTTTTTATAATTTATTTTGGAAATAAAGATATAAAAAAAATTATTTTTTGATACAATATAGAAAAGGATGTGTTAAGATGACCGATTTCAGTATGGCATTGGTGTTGCCCAACGATTTATTAACGTATTATCAGGGAAAACCGTTGGTTTTGAAAGATTGTTACTGGTATGAAGGACCGATTACTTTACAGGCTTTACCGTATGGCGGGATTCAGTCTGTTTTTCATTATCATTTGATAATTTATACCAAAAACGGCTTTTTGGCTTGCGACTGTGTGGAATATGATGGGATAACGATGAGCAGCAAAGAATTTATTGAACGGCATCCGAATTTAGTCAATCAGGTTTTGCCGAATTAGTTGAGGAAAAGAAAATGAAACAGTATTGGAAAGCGGGAAATATGTTATATCCGTTACCGGCGGTAATGGTCAGTGTGATGGGGAATGACAACAAACCGAATATTATTACGATTGCTTGGACGGGGACGTGTTGTACGAATCCGCCTTATGTGTATATTTCGGTTCGAAAGGAACGGTATTCTTATCATCTTTTGGAAGAAAGTAAAGAGTTTGTGATTAATTTGGTTAATCGGGATTTGACCTATGCGTGCGATTTTTGCGGTGTACGCTCGGGAAAAACCATCGATAAATTCAAAGCTTTGCATTTAACGGCCATTCCTTCTAAGCATGTTTCTGTTCCCTCTATTTCGGAAAGTCCCGTCAATATCGAATGTAAAATTCGGCAGATTATTCCTTTGGGGTCGCATGATATGTTTCTAGCAGAAGTGGTCGGTGTTACGATCGACGATACTTATCTGGACTCAAAAGGACGTTTGGATTTAAATCGGGCACAATTGATTTCGTATTCGCACGGCGAATATTACCTTTTGTCCGAATATCTCGGGAAATTCGGATATTCCGTTCGAAAATAAGTCTGCAATCTGTCTATTTTTAGTAGAATTTGCCACTTTTACAGAAAAGATGAAAAATAACAGAATAAATATGATATAATATACCTAATATTGAAGAGTGTTAAGGAGCTTTGAATTATGTGGTACGAAATTTTATATCGTGTACTCAGCATCATCAATTATGTCGTTTTGATTGTGATTGCGGTACCTTTACTGATTCAGATTTTATTTGTTCTTTTTGCATGGGTAAAGAAAAAAACGTATCCTAAAAGTGAACAAAAAGCCAAAATCGCTTATTTGATTCCGGCTTATAATGAAGAAAACGTCATCTACGATACAGTCAAAGATGCTTTGGAAAATCAGGATTATCCGAAAGAATTATTCGATGTGTATGTGGTAGCAGATAATTGTACGGACGATACGGCGCGATTGGCCGAAGAGGCTGGCGCAAAAGTCTTGATTCACAATGATCCCGACCCGGCGCATCATATGGCGCTTTATCCGTTGAAGTACGGAGTCGATTATTTGCTGAAAACCGGTCAGTATGATATGATTATTCATTTGGATGCGGACAACCATATGAATAAAGAATTTTCGTCTTTGATGAATGATGCCTATCAAAGCGGCGTTGATTTTGCAAGACCGTATGAAGGGGCGCTTAATGCTACCCAGAATTTTTATACGAAGGCGTGTACCTTGTTTTATACGTTTGATTCCAGATACGGCAGTCGGGTAAGAGAACGACTGAATATTGCCGCCCACATCAACGGCAGCGGCGCAATGATGTCAACTCGGATGTTAGAAGCTTGCGGCGGGTATGATCCGGTTTCCATTTCCGATGATGCCGAATTCAATTTTAATCGCATGTTGGAAGGATATAAAGGTCATTACGTGGAAGATGCCATTGTTTATGAGGACATGCCGTCTTCGTTTAAGGATACACTCAACCGCAACAAAAGAATCTACAACGGCGGTGTCAAACTGCTTAAAACCAAGTTGTTGAAGATGCTTGCTAAATTTTTTACAACCGGTCGGATTTCTTATGTTGAAATGTTCATGTCTTATATTTTTATTTTCCTGACGTTTATTTTGTGTACTTGGATTCCGTTATTTTATATTTACAATTTCACGTTTTTATCACTGGCGGCCTATGAACAAATTCCGTTGACGATGATGGATGCGTCTTATTATTATACGCTTTTATGGAATACGATTTATATTGGAGCGGGTATTTTGTTGGCGCTTTTTATCTTTTTCGGTATTTTGCAAGGACTTGTTTTAGTTTTGGTGGACTATAAAAAGATGGGGGCTCAATCGCGAAAAGAAATGCTTTCGGCGGCATTTTTGTTTCCGTGCTTTTTGTTCATTTACGTAGTTACGCTTTGTGTTGGGGCTTTTTCCAAACCGGGCTGGAATAAAATCAAAAGGAATACAGGAAAATAATTATGGAAAAAGATGCACTTGTGATCGAGAATTTGGTTAAATCGTACGGTACGGTCCATGCGGTCAACGATATTTCGTTTCGGGTCGAAAAAGGATCTTTATTCGCGTTTTTGGGTATCAACGGAGCGGGAAAAAGTACGACGATCAATATTATTTGTTCAATTTTGCAAAAGAATTCCGGTAAGATTTATGTTGACGGCTACGATTTGGATAAAGATGCTTTTAAAATCAAAAACGAAATCGGTATCGTTTTCCAAAACAGCGTCCTGGATCAGGAATTGACTGTTCTTGAGAATTTGGAGATAAGAACGTCGTTTTACGGGTTATCCAAAGAACAGAAAAAGAAAAACATCGAAATGATTATCGAATTGCTGGAATTAAAACCGATTTTGAATCGTGCTATTAAAAATTTAAGCGGTGGTCAGAAAAGAAGAGTCGATATTGCCAGAGCGATGGTTCATTCACCGAAATTGCTGATATTGGACGAACCGACGACCGGATTGGATCCGAAAACACGGTTGGTTGTCTGGTCTTTGATCGACAAGATCAGAAGAGAAACGAATATGACGGTTTTTCTGACAACGCACTATTTGGAAGAAGCCGAAAAAGCCTCGAATGTCGTCATTATGGATAAAGGCAAGATCATTGCTCAAGGCACACCGGTAGAATTGAAAAACCGTTACAGCAATGACTACATTTTATGTTATCGACCGATTGATGAGGCATTTGAAAGAGCGTTGGAACAAAAGGAAATGACGTACCGATATGCAGAAGAACTCGGTGCTTATAAAATCGTTATCAAATCGAATCAGACGGCTGCAAAAATCATTGCCTCCTTTTCTTCTTACATGAACGATATTGAAGTTTTAAAAGGGAATATGGACGATGTATTTTTGAATGTGACCGGAAAAAATATTACGCTAGGTGAAGAAGATGACAAAAAGTTGGAATAACTCGTTTCATATTTTTTTCCAATTGACGAAAAGACATTTTTTGGTTTTTTTCAAAAATAAAATCCGTGTTTTTTATACACTGATGGTACCGTTGATTATCTTAGCGGTATACATTTGTTTTTTAAGAGAATTGGAACTGTCGACCGTTGAAAATATGTTGTATCAACTTAATATTCCTTATACGGCCGAACTGAAGAAATATTTGGATATTTTGGTTGATTCGTGGATGTTATCCGGAATTATAACATTAAGTACCATTACCATTTCGATCCAAACCAATAATATTATCATCAATGATAAAGAAAACGGGGTCAACCGCGATTTTGCTTCCTCTCCGATTAATAAAAATTTACTGATCGGCAGTTATTTTTTATTTAATTTTATCGTTACGCTTTTGATTTGTTTTGTCGTTTTGTTGGTTTGTTTGATTTATTTGTTGGTGATGGGGGAATTTGTGATCTCGTTTGCTGATTTTATCATGATGATTGCCATTCTTTCCCTATCGTCGATTACCTCGACGTTGCTTACGATCTTTATCTGTTCGTTTATTAAAAGAGAGTCGACCTTGGCTTCTTTGATTGCGATCTTCTCCGCGATTGCCGGTTTCTTGATTGGGGCATACATGCCGCTTTCCATGTTTCCGGGATGGTTGCGAAACGTTTGTTGTTTCATACCGGGAACCTATTCGTGTGGTTTGATGCGGTTTGCGTTTTTGAATACGCCGATTGAATTGTTTACTCAATTTATGCAAACCCAAGGCGGCATTGAAAATGCGTCCGAATTGATTGCTTCCTTAACCAATAGTTTCGGCTGGAATATCAATTGTTTCGGTGTTGATATCGCCATCGGTTATCAGGCATTGATTAATATCGGTTGGGTGGTCGTTTTCGTCGTTGCCAATGTGCTTTCCGGAAAATATTTGGCCAAAGTAACGGTCGATCAATAGGAGAAAAAGAATGTACGATTATATCATAGTAGGATCGGGATTATACGGATCGGTATGTGCGTATGAACTGACAAAAAGAGGATATCGGTGTTTGGTGCTTGAAAAAAGAGACCACATCGGCGGGAATATCTACACCGAAGAAATAGAAGGAATCCGGGTGCATAAGTATGGTGCGCATATTTTTCATACGGATGAGAAGAAGATTTGGGATTATGTACAACAGTTTGCGACATTTAATCAATACATCAATCAACCGGTGGCACGCTACAAAAACGAATGCTATAATCTACCGTTTAATATGAATACGTTCACGAAATTGTGGCCGGATGTCTTTACACCTCAAGAAGCAAAACGGAAAATAGAAGAAGAAAAGAAAGCATATCCAATTGAAGAACCGAAGAATTTAGAAGAACAGGCGATCAAATTGGTAGGGCCAACGATCTATGAGAAACTGGTGAAAGGGTACACGGCCAAACAGTGGGGCAGAGCGTGTACGGAATTACCGCCGTTTATCATCAAACGGTTACCGGTACGATTCACGTTTGATAACAATTACTTTAACGACCGGTATCAGGGGATCCCGATCGGAGGATATACGGCGTTGATCGAAAAGATGCTAGAAGGAATCGAAGTCAGAACCAATACAGATTATTTGAAAGAAAAAGAGCGGTGGAACGAAGAGGGAAAGAAGATCATCTATACAGGAGCGATCGATGCGTATTATGGATATTGTTACGGAGCGTTAGAATACCGGAGTTTGGCGTTTGAAAACGAGATCAAAGAAGAAAAGAATTATCAAGGGAATGCGGTAATCAATTATACGGACTATGAGGTACCGTATACGCGAATCATCGAACATAAACATTTTGAATTCGATGTAGAAAGTAAGAAGACGGTCATCACGAAAGAATATTCCAAACAATGGGAAGTAGGAGATGAGCCGTATTATCCGGTCAATGATGAGAAAAACAACGAATTATACCAGAAGTATCAAGCCTTGGCAGAAAAAGAAGAACAAGTGATATTCGGCGGCCGTTTGGGGCAGTACAAATACTATGATATGGATGATGTGATTAAGAGTGCGCTTCAATGGATTGATACAATTTGATAAAAAAAGCATTTTCTTAAGAATTTTTAAGAAAATGCTTTTTTGTTTGATTCAATGGAATCATTTTGTGTTTTTTTTCGTTCGTAGCGAACAAATAAATAAGAAAGAACGGTCCCGATGATAAATAACGGAATTCCAATTCCAAGTTCAAGCGGCATAGAAGTATGACCGGCTTTCCAAGATTCGTAAACCACCCAAATATCCGGATTGACAAACATGGAAACAATCGATCCCAAAGACAAACCGACGATTAAGAAGAAAGCCGTCTTTCGGTATTTTGAAAATAAAGACGTAAGCAGTTTGGAAAAGGTTACCAAGCCGATCAATCCACCTAGTCCGAGGGCTGCATAAACGAAAAAGATTTGCGGGTTATTTTGCCAGTAAGAAAATGATACCGTTTCGATTAAGGGATTGAAATAACCGAATGCCATTAGAAGGGCTGTCGCACTCAAACCGGGGACAATTTGGGTGATGGCCACCAAATAACCTAAGAAGAAAAATAAAAGATAATGGTAAAAATTTAAGTTTTCCAAACTTTGGTTTCCGGTTTGATCGAAAATCGAAACGACACCGATGATAATCGGTAAGGCTACGCCCAAAAGAAACAAGATTATTCTGATGGGGGTGGTTACCTCATTTTTAATTTCGTCGGTTACAGCCGGGAATGCCCCCAACATTAACCCGGCAAACAAAGCCACGATGGCAAACGGAAGAATTTTTAACAGTTGCTGAACGGTAATAAACCCGATTAAAAGCCCGATGATTACACCGATCGCAATCGGAAGTAAAAACAATAAACACGCTCGAAATCGTTTGACTAGATTGCCGATGGCATATAACAGTTTATCGTACAGTTTAAATAAAATCGCAATTGTCGATCCGCTGATACCGGGAACAATGACTGCCAAACCGATAAAAAAACCTAAAAAGGAACTTTTTATGATTTCTTGTTTGTTTTGGTAATGTAAATCGATTTCCTGTTGTTCTTTTTGCATTGTCTAAACACTCCTTTTACAGTGAAAATAAAAAAACCAAAATTGGTTTTTTTAACTTATTTAAAAACAAACAATTACGCCGTTTTCCAAGGCATAAAAAGAAGCAAGGCCATGCATTTTGCGAACGATGACTTCTTTGAAATCGTATTTACTGCGAATTTTATCTTGCAATTCTAGACCCAATTCTTCATTTTCGCAATAGGTGATGATACAGGTTCTTTCTTTGAAATTCTGGATTCGTTCGCCGATTCCGTCTACCAAACGCTGGAAAGCCAATTTTCTAGTTCTCGGTTTTTCGGCCACTTTGATTTCTCCGTCTTGGGCTTCACAAAGCGGTTTTACGTGTAAAACACCGGCAATAATGGATGTGATTCGACTCATTCTGCCATTTTTAACGAGATTATCAAAGCGGTCTAAGACGAACAATAAATGCAATTGATCACGGAAAGCGATGATTTCTTTACAGATTTTTTCAAAATCGTACCCTTTTTTGATGAGTCGCACCAACTCATCGACGATCAATGCCATGGAACCACTGGTCGCCATGGAGTCGATCACAAAACAGGCATTTTCGGACATCTCACTGGCTACTTTGGCGCTGTTGTATGTACCGCTTAATTTCGATGTAATGGTAACGCAAAAATTAAACGGAGCCGAATACGATTCCAAAAAACTGCCCGGCGATGGACAGGAGGTCGTACTTTTAGTAGAAGAAGCATGCATCGCTTCCAACATTTCTTTCGTATCTAAAGTATCGGTATCAATAAATTCTTTATCTTCTATATGAATGGTTAGTGGCACAACTTCAAAATCGATTTCCTCATCGACAATCGCATCGGATGATAAATCACTGCTGCTATCTACGATTATTTTGAATTTTTTCATAGTTTATCCTTCTTTCTATCCAATTTAATTATAGTAGAGATTGCCTCAAAATACAATCTTTTCTTTTGAACTGGGCCTTTTTCTTAGGAATTAAAGCGTTTTTTTGATGCCGTTTTCATAGTAGTAATCGCTATGTTCGATGAAGTAATCAGATATCATTTTATGAATGTTTTCGGTTGTTTGTTCGATTGTTTTGGTGCGGTTTTCTTCCTGCTTGATAAAGTAGGGTTCGAAAAAATGAAGATGAACCACCGGTTTTTTGCGAAACAGTTTCAAAATTCCTTTCGGTTTGTGAAAAGTAAAACAGCACGGGAGGATCGGTTTGTCATATTTAACGGCAAAATGAAAAGCACCGGGTAAAAAATTGCGGATATGATCGCAGTAGGGCATTAAGGCCGCTTCCGGATAAAAAAGGATATTTTGTTTTTTGTCTAGCGTTTGAGCCGTTTCCTGATCGAATTTTCGAAGTAGCCTGCGTTGTTCCGGAATCGGAACGGCGGCGGCCAACCGCATGTATTTGGAAATCAGACCAAACCCTAAATTGCTCTGTAACATGGTAACGTATACTTTGGTGAAATACATGCTGCCGACGATGAAAAAGGCATCCAGCGGATGGATATGATTGGAAACCATCAATGCTCCTTTGACTTTTCTTTTGTTTTCTTTGCCGGTGATTTTGAGGCCCATCCACCATTTCGGTACAACCAACCATAATCGAGTAAAAAAAACAATGATTTTAGAAGCAATCCGAAACGACAGACGGCGGTTATAAAAGATGTAGTTTTCGTTTAACACCACTTGTTTGGGATGAAAACCATTGTCATAGGTATGTTCATTTTCATTTTTGATCTGTTTTTCTTCCATAGGGGTATCTCCTTAAACTCATCTTCATTATACGAGAAATATCGGATAATTTCTAGATTATTTTTGCGTTCTGTGATAAAATGAATTGAAAAAGCGGAAGAAGGTGTTGGTATGAAAAAAGTCATTCTCGGGTTATCCGGCGGAGTAGATTCCTCCGTGGCTTTGGCATTGTTAAAAGAACAGGGATATTTGGTAGAAGCGATGTTTATGCGGAATTGGGATTCTTTAGCCAATCACGATGTTTTGGGGAATCCAGATTTGAATGAAGAGGTTTGTCCTCAGGAACAAGATTATCAGGACGCGGTAAAAGTTGCCGAGAAACTTGAAATCCCGCTTCATCGGGTCGATTTTATCGAAGAATACTGGAATACGGTTTTTGATTATTTTTTAAGGGAATACCGTCAAGGCAGAACACCGAATCCGGATATCATGTGCAATAAATATATCAAATTCAATGCTTTTTTGAAAAAAGCTGAGGAACTCGGTGCCGATTATATTGCGATGGGACACTATGCCAGAGTTCGCCACGAAAAGGATAAAAGTTATTTACTGCGCGGTGTGGATGCCAATAAAGATCAAACGTACTTTTTATGCATGCTTCATCAGGAACAATTGAGAAAAGCCCTTTTTCCGATTGGCGATTTAACCAAAGAAGAGGTGCGTAAATTGGCTTTAGCACAACATCTTGCTACCGCGACGAAAAAAGATTCAACCGGGATCTGTTTTATCGGTGAGCGCAATTTCAAGCAGTTTTTGAAAAATTATTTGCCGGCGCAACCGGGCAATATGGTTGCCGTTGACGGGACGGTGATCGGCCGGCATGATGGATTGATGTATTACACCATCGGGCAACGCAAAGGGCTTGGAATCGGCGGTTCAAATCGGTATGCTTCCGATGCATGGTTTGTTGTTGGAAAGGATTTGGAAAAAAACGAATTGATTGTCGGACAAGGCCATGACAGTCTTTATTTGGAATCCAACTGGTGTACGGCCAAAGAGGCCAACTGGATTTGTGATCGTCCTGTTGAAGGAAAAGCCTATACGGCAAAGTTTCGGTATCGCCAAAAAGATCAAAAAGTTACCATTGGATATGTAGATGAAACGACGATCAACGTTTTTTATCCCGATTGTTGCCGAGCTGTTACACCAGGGCAGGCGGTCGTTTTATACGATGGAGAAATTTGTTTGGGCGGAGCGATCATCGATACGGTCTATTACGACAATGAAAGAAGAAAATACTGATGGAACAGAATAAAGAAGTGATAGAAGGTCGTATCGAATCGTATATTTACACCAGTGAAGATTCGCTTTATAAAGTTGCCAAAATTCTTTCCGCAGAAGAAGAAAGTTTGATTATCGTCGGTAATTTTCCTTATTTGGAAGAAGGATTGAATTACGAATTTACCGGGATTTTCAAGCAACATCCCAAATATGGGAACCAGTTTGTCGTTTCCTCTTTTACCAAAAGCAATCATTATACGAAAGACGGTTTGATTGCCTATCTTTCCAGTGAACGGTTTTACGGCATCGGCCCGAAACTGGCGACCAATATCGTAGAGCATTTGGGGCTGGATTGTATCCCGAAAATTTTAAAAGACGATACGATTTTAGATGAGGTATCGCAAATGACGGCATCTAAAAAAAAGATTTTAGTGACCGCTTTGAAAGAAAACGATGCCAACGAACAAGTTTTCATTCGACTTTACGGTTTTGGCTTGACCGGTAAAATGGTGTATAAACTTTATGAGGTATACGGTTTGGATGCCGCTAATAAAATCGAAGAAAACCCTTATCGTTTGATTTACGATGTTGAGGGATTCGGTTTTCGAAAATGCGATCAGTTAGCCCGAAATTTGGGTTTTGAAGAAACCGATCCTTGTCGGTTGAAAGAGGCGCTTCGATATACGCTTTATGCAGTTTGTTACCAACAGGGGTTTACGTTTTTAACGGAAGGACAGTTGCTTCAATCGGCACTTGGATTGTTGCAAAACCAAGCGGGTCTTTCGGTTTCTCTTTTGAAGTCGGCTTTGGATCAGTTGATTGAAAACCAACAGATTATTTTTGAAAACGAACGCTATTACGATCCGTTTTTATATCAGGCCGAAGCGCAAACGGCCAAACGTCTTTTGACATTAAAGAAGGCAAAATTTAAAAGTTTTTCCAAAGAAAAAACAAAAGAGGCCATCGATCAAGCCCAACAAGATTTGAATATTCGGTATACGGATTTGCAAAAAGAGGCGGTTTATCAAACATTGACGAATAAAATTTCGATCATTACCGGTGGTCCCGGAACCGGTAAATCCACCATTGTAAACGGCATTTTGCGCGCTTATGCGTCGTTAAACGGATTATCGTTTCCGTCCGACGAATTGGACGCGAAAGTGGTTTTGATGGCGCCGACCGGAAGAGCGGCCAAACGATTAACCGAAATCAGCCGTTTTAAAGCCTCTACCATTCATAAAGCGTTGGGGTATAATTACGAAGGCGGTTTTTCCTATAGTGAGGATTGTCCTTTGAATGTGTCGCTTGCGATTATCGACGAGGCATCCATGATCGATATTAAATTGGCCCGCTCTTTGTTTTCGGCTTTGCCTTTATCGTGTCAGATCGTTTTGGTCGGCGATGAAAATCAGTTGCCGTCCGTAGGTCCCGGTAATGTCTTTCATGACTTGCTTTCTTCTAGAATATTCAAAACGGTTTCTCTTTTTCAAGTGATGCGGCAAGCTGAAGATTCCGATATCATCCGACTTTCTTCCATGGTTCTTTCCAAAGAAATCGATTTTCGGATTTTTTCAAGAAAAAAAGAAGTTTATTTTTATCCGTGCGAGATCCAAAATTTACAAGAACGCCTCTTCTTTTTGTTAGACGGCTATTTGAAAAATCATGAAGACCTACACAACGGAATTCAAATTTTGATACCCATGTATGCCGGCCTTGCCGGAATCGATGCGGTCAATGAAGCCGTTTCCAAACGATATAATCCGAATGAGGAAAAAATTGTCCGTGACGATAAGATTTTAAAAAAACACGATAAAGTTCTTCAACTCAAAAACGATCCGGAATTGAACATTATGAATGGGGACATCGGTAAAATTTTAGAAATAACAACGTTAAAAGAAAAAGATGTTTTGTTGATCGATTTTGACGGCAGAGTCGTTTGTTATCCGGTTAAAGAAATCGAACATTTACGACTTGCTTATGCCATATCCGTTCATAAATCCCAAGGTAGCGAATACGATTGTGTCATTTTACCGATCTTACCGAGTTATTCTTTGATGTTGCGGCAAAAAATCATTTATACAGCCATTACCAGAGCAAAGAAAAAACTGATTATTTTAGGCAGTTTGGATACCTTGCGTCAAACCATTCAAAAAGAAGAAGTGTTGCGGCAAACATCGCTGGTTTCGCGTTTGATGGAAAAAGACGATGCCATTCGAATTTTCGATGACACCATTCCTTTTGATACACTTGGGGAATACGATATGGAAAACATTACCCCTTATAGTTTTATGGAATAAATTACCACCATAATCCGCCATGACAATCGCAAACTAAAAAAGGGTGAAAATATGAAAAAAATCATGATGTTCGGTGTTGGACTTATCATGGGTATGATGCTTGCAGAATGTAAGACGGTTCAAAAACCGCTTAAAGACGCGATGAAGAAAATTCACATTAGTTAATCATGAAAAATCTATCTTTTAAAGTAAGTAAAAAAGATAGATTTTTTCATTGAAATTTACGCTAATCCATGTCGATGTATCGTTTGACGGTGTTTTCTTTGATTTGATTTAAATCCAAATCGAATAGTTCGGAAAACCGGCGAATCAGAAAAAAATTCAGTTTCTTTTTGCCGTTTTCGATTTTGGAATAGTCGCTTTTGGATACCGGTATTTGTTTGGCAACGTCTTTTTGCAAAAGAAAGCGTTGTTCGCGTATTTGTTTGATTAACAAAACGAATTCTTTTTCACTCATGATCGTTCACCTCTCTTTGCTATTATAACAAAAAGTAGGTGGACTTGGGGTAAAGCGACTTAAAAAAAGTATTTTCTGCCATGTTTTGGAAAAACATGGCTGTTTTTCTTTCCCAACATGCTTTTTTCTTGTATTTGATGCTTTTTTTTGGTAAAATAAAAACGTTGTATCTTAAACATTGGAGGGAATTGGAATGAAGAAATTAACTTCTAGTCAAATCAGACAGATGTGGTTGGATTTTTATCAATCCAAAGGACATAAAATAGAACCGTCGGCCTCTTTGGTTCCGCATGATGATGCGACTCTTTTATGGACCAATGCCGGTGTAACACCGCTTAAAAAATATTTTGACGGTACGGTTGTGCCGGACAATCCGCGTATTACCAACGCGCAAAAATGTATCCGTACCAACGATATTGAAAATGTCGGCAAGACGGCCCGTCATCATACTTTTTTTGAAATGCTCGGAAACTTTTCGATCGGTGATTATTTTAAAAAAGAAGCGATCGCTTTTGCTATGGAAATTCTTTTTGAAGAAAAATGGTTCGGTTTTGAAAAAGAAAAAATCTACATTACTTATTATACGGAAGACAGCGAAACCAAAGCCGAATGGCTGCGTCACGGTATTGCATCCGATCATTTGATTCCGTTAGACGGAAACTTTTGGGAAATCGGCGAAGGTCCATGCGGCCCGGATACGGAATTATTCTATGATCGCGGCACAAAATACGATAAAAGAGGAAAAGAGTTGATCGAACAGGAAATCGAAAATGATCGGTTTATTGAAATCGGGAATATCGTCTTTTCCCAGTTTAATTCCAAAGAAGGAATGGAACGCCAAAACTATCCGGAACTTCCGAAAAAAAACATTGATACCGGTTGGGGATTAGAACGTCTTTGCTGTGTTATGCAAGAAACGGATACCAATTACGATACGGATTTATTCCGGCCGATCATTGCGAAAACGGAAGAAATATCCGGTGTTGCCTATCAAGGACAAATGGCTTTTAAAGTCATTGCCGATCATGTCCGAACGGTTACTTTCGCCGTTGCAGACGGTGCCGTTTTGTCCAACGAAGGACGTGGATATGTGCTTCGTCGGGTGCTTCGCCGGGCTTCTAAATATGCCAAATCATTGGGGATCAACCGACCGTTTATGGCTGAATTGGTCGATGTCGTGATTCAAATCATGGATCCGTATTATCCTTATTTGCATGAAAAAGCGGCGATTGTCAAAACGATCATTCATGCGGAAGAAGAAAAGTTTTTGACGACTCTTTCCTCAGGTGAAAAACGGTTTGAAGCGATTGCAGCCAAAGCCGATCGGATGATTTCGGCTGAAGATGCGTTCATGCTTTATGATACGTATGGTTTTCCGCTGGAACTGACCATTGAATATGCCGCGGAAAAAAATCTTGAGGTGGATGAAGCAGGGTTTAAGGGTTATTTGGAGGAACAAAAACAACGGGCCAGAAATGCCCGGAAGGATGAAAATTCGATGAGTGGTCAAAACGAGGCTTTTTTGAATTTTAAAGAACCTTCCCGTTTTTCCGGCTATTTGGTAACCAGTCAACATGCTCGCATCCTTGCTGTTTTCGAAAAGGGTGTCGTGTTGGATGAAACGCCGTTTTATGCGTTTTCCGGCGGTCAACTTTGCGATAAAGGAACCATCAACGGCATTGAGGTAGTCGATGTCATCAAAATGCCCAACGGCCAACATTTGCACATTTTAAAAGAAAATCCGTTTGCCGTAGGCGATCTTGTTTTTGCCAGTGTCGATGTTAAAAACCGGGAATTGACGCGCAAAAACCATTCGGCCGCGCATCTTTTACAAGCGTCCCTTCAAAAAGTATTGGGCAATCACGTGCACCAACAAGGCTCGATGGTATCCAGTACGGTCTGCCGTTTCGATTTCAACAATTATACGGCTTTGACGGATGAGGAGATTTTGGCCATTGAAGATACGGTAAATGCGTTTATTAAAGAAGCCCATCCGGTAAAAACAAAAGTTCTTCCGATTGAGGAAGCCAAAAAAATCGGCGCAATCGCTCTTTTCGGTGAAAAATACGGCGATCAGGTTCGGGTCGTAGACATGGAAATATCCAAAGAATTTTGTGCGGGAACGCATGTTTCCAATACCAAAGAAGTGGAAACTTTTGTCATTTGTTCCTGTGAATCCATCGGATCGGGGATTTTCAGAATAACCGCCGCAACATCGCAGGAGGCCATGAACCATTTAAAAGATGCAACAGCCCCTCTGCGTCAAAGTATTGAGGCGATTGGAACAAAGGCCGAAGAAATCGTTCAGACGGCTGCTTCAATGGGCATCAACGTGACATCAACATACCAGTATCAAGAACCGCTTGGTTTCGGTTATCGTTATTTGCTTTCTTTAAGAGAAGAATTATCAAAAGCGCAAAATGCGGTCAAGATATTGGAAAAAGAATTTCAAGCTAAAAAAAGTCAGAATGCCTTATCGGATTTGAATAAATACGATGTGTTGATTGAAAAAGAGATGCTGTTTGCCAAAGTTGAAACGACCGATTCCAATTTATTAAAAGACATGGCGGTTGCTTTGAAAAACAATAAACACTTAAAAGTTGTCTTTTTAGCTGGGTATGACTTAGGAAAGGTTACTTTCGTTTGTGCAACACAAGATGGAAAAGATGCCTCTTTATTGGTTAAAGAAGCCGCTAAAATCTGCGGTGGCGGCGGTGGCGGTAAAAAAGATTTGGCTCAAGCCGGCGCAAAAGATATTTCCAAAATCGATCAGGCAATGGAAAAAGCAAAGGAACTTTGCCAATGAAATACGTCGGGTTGGATTTAGGAAGCAAAACACTTGGGATTGCCGTATCCGATGCGCTCGGTATACTGGCACGGGCTGTGGAAACATATCGTTTTGAAGAAAATCATTACGAGGATGCCGTCTCTTACGCGATTTCGTTTTGCCGAAAGGAAGGGGCTCAAACCATTGTTTTGGGCTATCCGAAACATATGAACGGCGATGCCGGAGTAAGAGCGAAAATCAGTGAGGATTTCAAAGCGCAAATCGAAGCGAATTCCGATATCAACGTTGTTCTTCAAGATGAACGGTTGACAACGGTTTTAGTGGATAAAGCGATGATCGGCGGTCATGTTCGCCGAAAAGAAAGAAAAGAAAAGAAAGATGAAATGGCTGCAGTGGTGATTCTGCAGAACTATTTGGATCAATTGGCATTTTAAGGAGGAAAAAAGATGCAAGAACGGACAATTACATTAACAACAGACGACGGAAAAGAAGTCGTTTGCGATATTTTATTTACCTATCATTCGGATGAATTCAATAAAGATTATGTTGTTTTTCAACCGCGTGGAACAGAAGAGGCTTCCGCTGCCTGCTATATCGAACATGAAAACGGCGAAGGCGAACTGGTTCAAATTCAGACGGACGAAGAATGGGAAATGCTCGAAGACTTGTTGGAAGACTATTCGAACCAGTTAGAAGAAAATTCGGGATGTAGCGGCGGTTGTGCTTCATGTGGCGGCGGCTGCGGAAGTGATGATTGTGACTGCAACTGTGCCTAATGGCTTGAATTTGAAATGGGATGAGGCAGATTTAAGACGCAAAGCGTATGCGCAACAGCATCATATTCCGATTATACAGGATGAAGGTTTGGCTTTTTTGGAAATGGTGATTCGCTTAATTCAACCCAAGCGGATTTTGGAAATCGGAAGTGCCATCGGTTATTCGGCGATTCGGATGCATCAAGTATGCGGTAGTTTGGTGACAACCATTGAGCGTGATCCAAAAATGGTTTCTGTTGCCAAAGAAGAGATTGCTCAAGCCGGTTTATCCAGTCAAATTCGTCTTGTTTTTAAAGATGCTTTAGAGGCTTATTCGGAAGTGGCCGAAGAATCATACGATTTGATTTTTATCGATGCCGCCAAAGCTCAGTATGCGAAGTTTTTTCAAATCTATACCCCACTGCTTAAGCAGGGCGGGGTAGTTGTCTGTGACAATATGCTTTTTCATGGGTTATTGGAAGAAAATAACGAGCAGCAATCACGTTCTTTAAGGGGGTTGGTTCGGAAACTATCGGCTTTCCACCAAACGTTGCTTGAAGATGAACGATTTCAAACGTCTATATTTCCAATAGGAGACGGAATGAGCGTTTCGGTAAAAACAAATTAAAGGAGAGGATGTTATGCGTTTTTTCGGTAGGATTCATCAAGTATATCTTCATGAGCGCATGATCGCCATTCGTTCTTATGGGCGCCTCCTTTATTTTTATTTTCAAACGAGTCAGATGAATCTGTTTAAACGGTACTTGTATGAAGGCATATACATTGATTTGGAGTACAATGAAAATAAAATTTTGCTAAAGAAAAAAAGACAGGCTTTTGTTATTGACTATGTTTTGCAACTGTTTTCTGTTTTTTCGTATAAAAAAGTTTATTACTACGATCAACATCAGATCAACACATCGCTTTCAACCTTTTTGGCTTCTTTGGGAACGATCATGTTTTTGGATTTGGAAATGACGATGCCCCCCTATCATTATTCTAAAAAGGATTTTCAAGCGGAGATCATTCAAGTCGGCTATCTGCTTACCGATGCAACCGGGGAAGAAATGACAAGATATTCACAGTATATCCGTCCGGTTTTGCATCGTCATTTGAATACTCGGGTGCAGAAATTTTTAAAGTTGGATGATGAAACGTTTCGTTTGCAAGCGATTGATTACCATGTGTTTTACGATGATTTCAAAGAAGTATTGGAATTATATCATCCGACCGTTGTGGTGTACGGTAAAAACGACAGCATCAGTTTGAATCATTCGTTTCGGATTCACCGCGTCGCATCGTTACAACCTTTGATGCGTTTTGTCAATTTGGCTAAGTTGATTCAAAATTTTTATCATTTAAAAAGCGAAGCCGGATTGTTTAAAATGTACCAAATTTATTATCAAGATCCCTCCATTCAAAAGCATGATGCTTTCAATGATTCCGAAGTAACGAAAAAAGTATTCCAGGCATTTGTCAAAGAAGTGAATCACTATACCGATTATTATGATGTTGTTCGACAAGAATTGGAAGGATAAGCCCCTTAAAAAGGGCTTTTTATTTGCCACTTAAAAAAGTTATGATAAAATAAGAAGAAAGGGGTGTTCTTTTATGTTGAAAGAATTTAAGAATGTTTCGGTCAATTATGAAGGCGATGCCGTAATTGAACTCAACCGAAAAAAATATAAAATCCACGATTGTATTGCCGGGGAAGATATATTGGTTCAAACCGATGGAAAATATCCGGTTCTTGCCAAAGTAACCAAACCAAGCGAATATCGGATCTCAAACGGATGTCCGCATCAAAAAGAATGCGGCGGTTGTCAATTTATGCATATGCGATACGATTATGAAATCACTTGTAAGAAGAACTATTTAAATGATTTGTTCAAGCATTTGAAACTTAGGAACATTGAAATGATTGCCAGTTTTGAAGAACTTCATTATCGCAATAAATGTCAAATGGCGTATCGATTATCGAAAAACAAGAATTTGGTTTGCGGTTTTTACGAAGAACATTCCCACAAAATCATCCCGGTTGAGAATTGTTTCTTACAAGCCAAACCGGCCAATCAGTTGATCAAAGAAGTTAATGCCATTTTAAAAAAACACAAAATCACACCTTACGATGAAGCCACCAAACAAGGTGTCCTTCGTCACATTTTCATCCGATACGGTTTTCAGACGAAAGAAATCATGCTGGTTTTGGTTACCAATGGGGAAATGTTTCCCGGTCGAAATAATGTTGTTAAAGATTTGTTGAAATTGCCGATGCCGATTACAACGATTGTCCAAAATTACAATAAAAGAGATACCTCTATTGTTTTGGGGCAACGCCAAAAAATACTGTACGGAACCGGTTATATTACGGAAAAAATCGCGAATTATATTTTCCGCATATCTCCAAACAGTTTTTTTCAGGTCAATTCGTTGGGAGTTAAACGATTGTATGATCAGGCATTGCAGCAAGCCAACTTCAACAAAAGCGACGTGGTATTGGATGCTTATTGTGGTGTTGGAACTATTTCCATTTTTATGGCGTCTTCCGTTTGCAAAGTCATCGGTGTGGAATTGAATAAAAAAGCGATTGAAGATGCGATTATTAACGCAAAATTGAACCGAATTACCAACATTGAGTTTATAGCCGATGATGCGACCAATTACATAACACACGCCGCCAAAAATAAAGAAAAAATCGATGTTATCATAATGGATCCTCCAAGAGAAGGATCCACCAGACAATTCATTGATGCGATCGGCTATTTAAAACCGCGAACGGTGATCTATATATCCTGTAATCCCTTAACCTTAAAAAGAGATCTTTACGACTTTTTCAACAATGGTTACCAAGTTCAGTCTATGACGGGTGTGGACATGTTCAGTAGAACCAGTCATATTGAAATCGTATCGGTTTTATCCCGCAAATGACTCTTTTGGATGAGGATGGCATGGACACTAAATTTTTTTTCAAATAAGAAGCAGGAATAGGTAAATTCAAAATAAGGAACGATTATTGATATTTTCGTTCCTCATTTTATTTTAAGTTGGATATGATAGAATATGTGCCCGGTATTTAATATGCAAAAAATTTGTTTTATCGAACAATATAAACAGTATTTGATTATCAGTTACAAGAGAAAAAACTTTATTTTTCATGAGTATGGAAAGAAAGACACTTTCTTATAATCAAGTGGAAAAAGTTATTCCTAGTCAATTAAAATACGAATTTATCGCAGAGTAGTTTGTATTAAATTACTAAAATGTATTGACAGTGTTTAACATATAAATTTCAATAATAAATTGATCAAATCATATCAAAAATAATATCTTTTTTTGCGGAAAATGGCAATTTAGATAAAAATATATTATAATATATGTAATATTAGCAAAATATTGTTGGAAGGTAGTATATGAAAGATAGTATTGGAAGAATGTTGTCAAAATCCATAAAAGAGAATAAATGGGTTCAAATTAAATATAGAAATAAAAATGAAGAAGAAACTCTTTTTTGGTGTGCCGTCCATGATATTATGTTAAATAGTAGAAAAATCAAAGTCAGTATTTTCAATCAATTTAAGGGACAAAACATATTACATAGTGTCATAGATTTTAATCATATTTTATCATGTGAGATTATAGAAGGAACTTATTATGAAGTAGATGAAAAATTGGTTGATAAGATAGAAAAAAATTTAGATTTGTTGACATGGTTAGAATATGATAATTTCAATGATAAAATATTAGAATATTATAGCGAAGCGAAAAGGTTGGATAATGATCCCTATCAAAGTTTATATGGAAATGTAGAGGGAATTGATGCAAAAGTTCTTTTAAAATCTAAGTTCATTAAGCTAACATCTCAGCAATTTAAAAAAATAGTTAACGATATTTGCCAAAATTTATATGATGAAAACAAGAAATTTTCAATATTGGCTATAAATAGACTTTCTATTTGTGAATCTAACAAGCAATACATTGTTGCTTATAATCCATTAGTCTTAGATGTTGAACAACGGAGTTTAAAAATAAACGAAAATATGATTATCAATAGTTCTTTCTTAATTGATGGAATGAAAAAGTCACTAGCTACCTATCTTGATATTTCTCCAAATGATTTCATTTACGGGTTAAAGCATGATTTTGACACGTCAAAAGAACTTTTAAGAGACAATCTTAGACTGAGTGAAAAAATAGATGAGAATCCATATATTATGTTGATTCAAAGAGATATTGTTATGGATTATGATAAAATTTATGAAAGTATTATTGAAAAACATAAACTGGGAAAATTAGAACTTCCTATGAAAGCTTTTTTTGGAGAAATAAGTAAAAGAAATAGGGGTAAAACAGAACCTACTATCGTCTTAATTGATAAAAAAGTGGATATTGACCAAATAAGAGTCGTATATAATGCAATGAAACATCCTGTAACTTATGTGCAGGGACCTCCGGGAACTGGTAAAACAACTACTTTATTAAATGTGATTCTATCTTCTTTTTTTAGGGAAGAAACTTGTCTTATTTGTTCAAATAATAACCAGCCACTAGATGATATCGTACAAAAAATAAAATTTAAATATAAGGAAAAAGATGTTATTTTTCCTTTGATTCGGTTGGGAAACAGAAGTGAATTATTAAAAGCAACAGAATATATTAAAATATTGGTAAATAATAAAAATACAGTGAATATTTTTGAAAACAAATTAAAAGAATTGGTCACTCTCACAACTGCTAATTACGAAGAACTTAAAAATTTACTGATTAAGTATGAAACAAAATTAGAAATCAAAGATAACTTAAATGATTTAAATCGATTTTACAGTTATATAATCCATAACAATGCTAGTTCAAAGGTTTTGCTTGGAAAAATTGAGGCCAGTATAGAAAAATTAAAAAAGAAAGATGATACGATCAAACCGATTTCCAATGAGGATGTTGTTTCAAAAGTTAAATCAGCGACTGATGATCTTGAATTTATGATGTATCTTTATTACAATTCTTTTAAATATATCAATCGATTATTTCAAACACAAAACGAAGATTTACTTCAAGTCATTAGGATAGAGAATGAAGAACAACGAGTAAATGAATTTATCAAATATTTGAAAGATGGGAAGTCTTTTAGAAAATTTCAAAAAATTTTTCCTGTGATTGTATGCACCAATATATCTTGTTTGAGATTGGGAGATACCAATGCTTTATTTGATATATGTATTATGGATGAGGCTGGACAATGTGATGTTGCTTCTGCATTAGTCCCCATTTCAAAAGCAAGAAGACTATTACTTGTTGGGGATGTTAACCAACTTCAACCAGTAATTACATTGGACAGTACAATTAATGAAAATATGATGAAAAAGTATGAAGTTCCGAGGGAATATAGAAGGATGTGGAAGGATGTATCACATATTGATCGTTGAGGACGATATCGATATTGGAAACGTTTTAGAAAAAGCATTGTATCAGGAAGGGTATGCGGTAACTAGGGCCTATTCCGGTACAGAGGCGAAATTATTGGCCGATCGCCAGTTTGATTTGATTCTTTTGGATTTGATGCTACCCGGCCTCCAAGGAGAAGAATTATTGTCTGTTTTTTCGGATACGAAAGTAATCGTTCTTTCTGCTAAGGCCGATTTGGATAACAAAGTCCATTTGTTGTTGAACGGCGCAATCGATTACATCAGCAAACCGTTTTATCTAAAAGAAGCAGTTGCCAGAGTAAAAGTGGCTTTAAGAAAGAATTCAGGGGTTGATACAACGTTTTTGACCTATAAAGAATTAAAACTGAATAAAGAAAATCATACGTTTTTTGTCAATGATCACGAGATCAAACTGACTAAAACGGAATTTGCCATCGTACGAGTACTCATGCAATATCCGGAAAGAGTCTATTCCAAAAGCAGTATCGTCGATTTGATCGTTGATGAAACCAATGACGGTGTGGAATCCAGTTTAAACGTTCATATTTCCAATATTCGCAATAAAATCAATCTTTATGCGCATGAAAACTATATTGAAACAATATGGGGGCTTGGGTATAAACTTCAAAAATAAATCTTAAGCTTTTCTTAAACTTTTCTTAAGTAATTTTTAATTTTTACTTGTTAGAATGGTTTCGGTAGGTGATATAGTGAATGTAATACAAACATGCGATTTATCAAAAAAATATGGTAAATTCCAAGCGTTGAAAAATGTAAATATGCATATTCAAAAAGGCGATATTTACGGTTTTGTCGGCAAAAACGGAGCCGGTAAAACAACCTTGATCCGAATCATATGTGGATTACAAGATCCCACAAACGGTGAATACAAACTCTATGATGTGACGAACCGTCATCGGGATATAGCCGTTATCCGAAAAAAAGTAGGGGCGATTGTTGAAATGCCATCCCTTTATTTGGATTGTTCCGCAAAGGAGAATTTGCGGTATCAGTTCGAAATGTTGGGGAATCCAGATTTGACGCAGATCGACGATATTTTGAAATTGGTCGGTTTGAAAGAAACCGGGAAGAAAAAAGTAAAAGATTTTTCACTCGGGATGAGGCAACGGTTGGCCATCGGTTTGACATTGGTCGGCAATCCCGATTTGATTGTTTTAGATGAACCGATCAATGGATTGGATCCGGAAGGAATCATAGAAATTCGGGAATTGATTTTAAAACTAAATCATGAACGAGGCATAACTTTTTTGATTAGTTCCCATATTTTGGATGAGTTAGCCAAACTGGCTACTCGCTATGGGTTTATTAAAGATGGAAATCTGATTAAGGAAATGACAAGAGAAGAATTAATGAATGAATGCCGAAAATCCGTGTTGATCGAAACAACGGATTTAAAGAAAAGTATTGTTGTTTATGATGAACTGGCTTACGATTATCGAATTCTTTCGGAAAACCAAGTGGAAATCAACCAAGAAGTCGACATAACCGATTTGGTTTTGGAACTCAGTAAACGTCAAATCCGAGTGAAAAAAATCAAAGAAAAAGATGAAAATTTAGAAACATATTTTATGAAGTTATTGGGGGAGAGTCAATATGATTAATTTATTGCACGCCGGTTACAGAAGAATGTTTCACAGCAAATTGCTTTACTTTTTATGTTCGGTTATGTTTTTAATTGTCTTTTTCTATTCTCTTGCGTTATATGTGCTGGGAATCAGTCAAGGAGGGGGCAATGGTTTTGCTTCTACCGATAATTTTGTACTTAGTTTCCCCTCCATTGCTTTGATTCCGACCATCGGCATGGCAATCTATATTTTCGGTGCGAATTTGATCGGTAAAGATTTTGAATTTCAAACGATTAAAAACAAAATCATTATCGGAAACAGTAAAATAAAAATTTATCTTGTTCATTGGATTCTTGTTTTTTCAGCCGGCATGTTGTTTTATTTGGCGTATTATTTCGGTGTTCTTACCGTCGGTATGGCATTGGTTGGAAAACCGTTCCGCCTTCTTTATGCCTTTGATGTTTTAAAATTACTGGGATATCAGGTATTATTGGTGTTGACTTATGCCAGTGTTGTTACTTCGATTTGCCACATTACTAAAAACAAAACCGTTTCGGTAATATTGTTGCTTGTATCCGGTGTTGTACTAATGACTTTGGGGTATAGTATTATTGGTCGTCTTAATGAGCCTGAATTTTGGAAAGATTATGAAACCGGCCAACTCATTGTCAATTCCGGATATATCAAACCCGGCTTTTTAAGAAGTTTGTTGACTTTCGTCGTGCATTTCTTTCCAAGTTGTTCGAGTTGTTATTTTATGCTTTCAACCGGTTTATCTGAAATTCCGCTATTGGAAATAAGCATTTATGCGATTGTATTTATCGTTTTATTCTCCGTATTGGGACTTTATATCTTTCATCGATCGGATTTAAAATAGGAGTCAATATGTTTTATTTAACCGTTTTCCTTATTCTCGCATTGGTTATAATTCTTGGTTTGGTGAGTGTTTTAGTTGTTCTTATTATGGATATGAAAGCAATCACGCAACAATATAAAACGATTCTTCACACGGATACGAATCGCGAAATTACGATCAACAGTCGTTTAAAATCGGTTCGACTGTTTGTCAAAGAATTAAATAAAGGGTTGAAGGATTTAAAGAAAATAAGGTTTGAACATAAAAACGGAATGGATCAACTGAAAAAAAATATTATTGATTTATCGCACGATTTAAGAACGCCCATTACGGCTGTCATCGGTTATTTGGATTTATTGGAAGACAAAGAAACGGAAATTCAAGAACTTTCGATTATCCGAAAAAGAGTAGAAGAATTGAAAACACTCTCGGAAGATTTGTTTCGATATGCTTTGATAGCGGAAATTAAAGAAAGAAAAGAACGGCTTAATGTCGTGGACTTCTTAAAAGAAGTGAGTTTATCCTTTTATGCAAGCCTTTCTTTAAAAAATCTGCAAGTCAATATTCGTATCTTACAAAAAGAAATCATGATTATGGCCAATCGGGAGGTACTGAACCGCCTATTTAATAACATCTATTCCAATATCGTAAAGTATGCAGATGATGATGTTACACTGTTGGTTGAAAAGGATATGATTTTGTTTAGAAACCATACCAAATCGATCGATAAAGTTGAAATAGCAAGAATTTTTGATCGCTTTTACACGGTTCAATACCAACACCAAGGAACCGGTCTTGGACTTTATATCAGCAAAACGATTGTTGAAAGTTTGGGGTATCGTATGTCCGCACGGTTTGATGAAGAAATCTTTGAGATTAAAATCGATTTCAGTAAAAAATATTCGAAAGAATAATAAGACGTTCAAAACGAATCACAGTTGACACTGTGATTTTTTTTATTTTTACCGCAAAAAACAATTTTTATATAAGAAAATAAGAATTATAATTCCTGAAAATACGAATGAATTGCAAAAAAACAAACATTATTGTATAATATGATCAAATAAAAAGAAAGGGAAGAAATATGAAAAGAAATCGATTTTTTATTTTTTTGTTTTTAGTTCTGTTTTTTTTAGGAAATCAGTATGATTGTTATGCTGATGATCATAATTATTTTTTGGATTATAGCACCGAGGGTGGTGGCGGTGGCATTTCTGCTGAGGAATTTGCTTATTATGCCAGTGCGTTGGGATTTTCCCTCTCTAAAAACAATATCCCACTTTATATAAACGGAACGACCATTCGAAAGACGTTTTATGAAGTCCGAAGAAAGGATAAGTTAGAACATCATACAACGATTTTTGATTTTATCGTAATGAATGAAGATAACCCGCATATTTTAATTTATGCTTATAAAATTATAACAAAACCATATCAACCCGGTCGCAACTGGGGATTTATGGGAATCGGATCCTACGGGGATGATTTCCTTCAGGATCAAGTCCATGTGACAATCGATTTTAACAAAAATATTTCCCTTCTTAATCATGCTCCCAAAAATAAACCGTCGCAAGTAGGAAGCAGCATCGGTGTTTCATACGGAACATCGGGTTTTTCTGTTTCTGCCAGCGCCGATTACACGCATTCGCAGTTAAATATCATTTCTAGAAGCAGCATAGCCAACAATCAGTATGATGTATTATACGATTTCGATGAATCCAATTGGACTGCCTACACAACCAATGAAGTGGAAAGTTTCGGAATGGTTGTATTGGATTGTGCGTCTTCAAGTGTTTCTTTTTCTGTTTGCTTTGATGTGACGTATCATGATTGGAATGGCGGTGAGCCGGGATTGGAACAGGTTACGCAGGTTTTGGATATCAACTGTACTTTTTAGCCGTAAATCAGGGAGGAAAACATGTTGCAATTACAAAACATTCAAAAAACGTACAAAGTGAAAAAAAAGATGATTCATGCGCTTAACGGCATCGATTATACATTCAGTGACCAT
Source organism: uncultured Mollicutes bacterium (assembly GCA_900540175.1). Lineage (GTDB taxonomy): Bacteria > Bacillota_I > Bacilli_A > Acholeplasmatales > Anaeroplasmataceae > Pelethenecus > Pelethenecus faecipullorum. The sequence goes on from UQFG01000001.1 coordinate 129,094, forward strand.
GGATTTTATTGGATCAGCGGTGCATCCGGCAGCGGAAAATCGACCTTGTTGCATATCATCGGCGGCTTGGAAAAGGCCAGTTCGGGTACCGTGAGTGGCACGTATTCTTTTGATCAAATCGGCATTGTCTTTCAAGACCATAATCTCCTTTCTGATTTTACCGTTTATGATAATTTGGCGATCTTCGGATCATCGAAAGAAGATATTGAAAAAACATTATCACAATTGGATTTACTGGATAGAATGAATGTTCAAGCCAAATATTTATCCGGCGGCGAAAAACAACGTTTGGGAATTGCCAGAGCGTTATTGAAAAACGTACAAATATTACTGTTGGATGAACCGACGGGAAATTTGGATGAAGAAAATACGGTTATCATTTTTAAATTGCTGCAACAACTTTCCGAATATCTTCTGGTTATCATGGTTTCGCACAACGAATTGGCTAAAGAATACGCGACTTGGCAACTCATACTTTCAGAAGGAAAATTGGTTGAAACGATCAAACTGAAAGAAGAAAAAAAGAAGAAGGATCGTTTTGTTCGGCAGACTAAAAAAAAAGCATTTGGATTTATTTTTCAACTTCGCTACGCTTTTCAATTGGCACTAAAACGTCCGCTTCTTTCTATATTGGAAGTGATTTTGATCACACTTTGCCTTTTTTCGTATTTAACGTTGAGCAATTATACCGGATATGATAAGGCGGAGACACTGTATCGTAGTTTGGAAACAAAAGAAATTGTCCATCAACCTATGAATTTACAAGTGTACATGGCTGGCAAAAACGACAAAAAAGTGGCCATCGGCGATCGATTGTATCAACAGTTACAGCAAATTTACGGCGTGGTTTTTCCTTATATTTGGGCCCAAGTAAACGGTCAGAGGATTAAAATTTATTTGGATGAATCGTTAAGCGAAGAAGGACTTGTACTGACCGATTATATTCGAGATGTTTATCTTTTGCCTTATCAAACGAAACAGTTGGATCTTACGCTTTTTTCCGATGCGTTTCGTTTCAATACAACTATGTCGGTGTTATCTTTTTTAAATACCGATTATTCCACATTTTTCGGATCCAATATCGGTAATAATGAATTTACAAATACATATCGGGATCTAATTGAAAATAAATATTTGATCGGGTATTTAAATCCTTCTGTCTTTCAAAGCCTTCTTGTAAATGAAAATGCAGTCCTTTCTTTGAAAGGAACAACCTTCAATCCGACTTTTTATCAAAATCGTCCGCTTACCGATTTCTATTTTAAAGTCGATGCCAAATATCAAATGGCTGTAGAAGAACTATCGTTGATTAAAGGCCAAATGCCTAAGAACAAATATGATCTGGTTGTTACGTATGATCTTGAGGTCGGTTCCTATAATTGTTTTGATTTTACCGATTCCAATCAACAAGTATATTATAGTGATATCTTCGAACTGAGCCGGATTACACCGAATGTATTTATTTGCGGCGTAGCCGAAAATCTTTCGAATACTGGTGCGGATACTTATATCAGCAAGGCTTTTTACGAAGAAATTGTAAAACAGGCTTATTCTTATTTGGTAAGCGGTTTTTCGGTCGATACAACCGATTTAAATCAACAGGCGCTTCAAACGGCAATCACCAAAAGCCTTTTGGCCGATTGTGTATTTGAACTGGATATGTATGCTTCTTTGGATCAATATCAAAATTTAACGAATTTTATGGTTAGCATATTGGAGCCTTTTTCGTTGGTTTTTTTAGTGTGTGTGTTTCTATTTACGGTTTATGTGAATCTTAAAAGGATGAACAGCAAAGAAAAAGAGCGAATGATTTTTAAGTCTTACGGCATCGGCAACGTGCGATTTCTTTGTCCGTTGATATTGTATGAAGAAATTAAGATCGTATTTTCTTTTTTACTGGCGGTGCTGATTTCTGCCGGGACGATTTTTCTTTTGGACCGACAGATTCACGTCGGATATCGAAACTTTTCGTTTCTTATCTTTCGATATGATCGGGCTTTCTTGATTTTAGGTGTGGCTGTATTGCTCGGTATGATCAGTTTGTTGTTGACGTTGATAAGAAGTAATTCAAGAACAATTACTTTTAATTTGAAAAATAATCGGTGATGGTATGAAAAAAATTAGTTGGTTGATCGGATTGTTTTTATTGTTGGCATCTTGCCAAACAACCAATATTTACGATGAACGTGTTTCTTTTTTAAAAAGGCATGATGCGATGATTTATCAGTATCAAAAGACCAATCCTTATCTGTGTGAGGCTTCGTTTGATGGGCTGTTTGATGCCGATCAAATTAAGGATCATGCCTTTGTTTTCATTGCGGTAGATGGTGCTGTTGTTTCAATTACTCAAACGCTTCAACATCAGTTGAATACGTTTTTGCAACAATCCTCACAAAATACGGCCATTCTTTACGGTAACAGTTCAAGCGGTCTTTCGATTCAAGTGGAAACAAATATTCCTTATGGAGCATTTGATGATCATCAAATGGAATTGATCGATGGGAATCCTTCTAAAACGTATGCCAGTCATATCATTGAGATATGTTTTCTGCTGGTTCGAAACTATGCGGAGGAATTATAATGTTTATTTTAAAACAAGTTTCTAAACAGTACAAAGTGAAAAAACAGACAATCAAGGCCTTAGAAGAAGTTTCGTATTCGTTTTCATCGACCGGGTTTTATTTGATTACCGGAAAAAGCGGTAGTGGCAAATCGACCTTATTAAACATCATCGGCGGTTTGGAAAAACCGTCTTCGGGTCAGGTGGAAAAAAAGGTCGATCGGAAGGATATTGCCTATGTTTTTCAAGATTATAACCTGATCGGCGATTGGACGGTAAAAGAAAATTTATCGTTTATGGGTTTTTCCAACGATCAAATTATCAGTACATTGCAAGAAGTGAATCTAGTAGGAAAAGAAGATACCAAAGCGTCGATGCTTTCAGGTGGAGAAGCCAAGCGGCTGGCAGTAGGTCGGGCGATTTTAAAAGGATCCGTTGTTTTATTATTGGATGAACCGACCGATTCTTTGGATCCTTCCAATACCCATGAAATGTTTCGATTGTTGAAAAGAATATCCAACGATAAACTGGTGATCGTAGTATCCCATGATTGCAAAACGGCAGCCATGTATGCGGATGTAATCTTGCATTTGGATCATGGGAAACTATGTCAAACAGAAGGAAGTATTCCGCAAAAGGAAGACTTGATAGAGTCGTTTGATTGTAACCATGCATTTTCGTTTCGGTTTCAAATTCGCTATGGATGGCGCTTGCTTTTTCGAAGACCGCTTTTTTTGCTATTGGAACTGTTGTTTTTATCTTGTACGTTTACTTTAATCTTGGTGGTGGGTAGTTGCAAACATATTGATCAAGATGAAGTTATCTATCATTATATGGATGAAATTCCCATAGAAAGAATGCCGGTTTTTTACCGGGCATACAGTGAATTTTGTTTGCAGTCCAAAGATTTATATCGCGGTCCGGCTTTAAAAGAAAAAATGACGCGACTTTATGCGGAAGTAGTTCCGTATATTCAATTTCCGTTGACGGAAGATCAATCGGTTTGCGGAAAAATTTATTTGGTGGACGATCCAATTTTATTTCGACCAACTGACTTTTTAAAGGCTTATTGGAAACAGACGGGGACTTTGTCGGTTTCAGATAATCAGGTCGCTTTGGAATTGTTATCGCCGAATTTTGATTTTGTTGCCGATTTACCGGTTGACGGTGTAATTAAAACGTCTTATTCCGAGAAATTGTTGAGCCAAACCATATCCTCTGTTAAGTTTTTGATGGGATACGAAGATTTATTGACGAATCGTTATTTGGTCGGCTATATGAACATCGATTATTTTCAAGAACTATTGATCGAGTATCATCCGCGTTTGTTTTTAAATGGTTTTCCGAATGACAGCAGCACTATGAAAGCGTATGTAACCAAAGGAAGTTGGGTCTTACCGGCGACTGAAAATCAGTTTGGAAGTCTTGCGGCCAATGAGATTGTTTGCAATACGGAAACTTCGTTTTTTTTGGCTAAAGATACTGCATCTAGTCCGAATGCGATTCTTTATGATGAGGTTATTAATTTTTATGAATTCAGTCCGCAATATATCGTTGTTGAAAAAAGTCCGGATGCCAATACATATATCAGTATGCAGTTATATCAAACAATTGTGCAACAATTAGAGTATTTGGTCAGTGGTTATACAGGAAAAAATCCATATCAAACGAACTTTGCGAACTTAGTCCGAACGCTTGAAGATGAAAATTTAAAACCAGATCTGTTTTTCATCCGATCTTTTCAAAGTACATCGTTTGTACCCTCTGAGGAATTGATGAAAGGAATAAGCATCGCGATGCTTTGTCTTTGTACCGGCTTTATCTTATATGTTTGCTTGGATACGGTGCAATCTAGAAAAAAAGACATTTTACTGCTGACAACATTCGGCATTCCTATAAAAAGAATCATATGGCCTTTTATAGTAGGAACTTTGTTTAAAAACATTCTTTCTTTATTGTTATCGACGGCTTTGAGTTATTTGATATTGTTCATTATGAACCATGATATTCGAAATACAGCCGATTTTTATATGAATTGTGATATTTTATCCATGTACTGGGGTGGTTTTGTGCTTTGTTTTAGTTGGATTTTGGTATTATCCGTTACCGGTACATTGTTTCTTTTTATGATCAATCGCCATCAAGATCTTGCGGTGGCTTTTAAAAATACATCTTCATAATACGTTTTGTTTGGGGATGTGATATAATAAAATCAGAAAACGGTTGGGCTTGAAATCTTCAAGAATAAGAGAATGGTTTGAAGATTAAAAGGATAAAATTTTTTAAAAACAATCATTTTGAAATCGAATTGAAAGGGGCATTTTGTATGTTGGTGACAAAAGAAAAATATTTTCGCTCGGATACCGGACAAAAAAATAAAATCGAAGATCTGTTAACAGAAGACGAAGAAATTCTTTGGGAAGGAAAGCCCAATAAAAAATCGTATGTCTTGGCATCTTTTTTTCGAATGTTTCCTTTTGTGCTGATTTGGTTGCTGTTCGATGGCATTTTTTTGGGTGTGATGTTTGGTATGGGCGGATTTGCTATACCGTGGTATTTGATTTTATTTATTGTGGTGTTTTTCATTTTGCACCTTACTCCTGTTTGGATTTGGCTGGTCAATTTATTGACATCGGGTAAACAAGTAAGTAATTTGCACTATGTGTTTACCTCGCAGCGAATCATCATTCGAAGCGGTGTGATCGGCATTGATTATGCGAACTTATACTATGTCGATATACAAAGTGTTAATTTGAAAGTCGGTTGGATCGATCGTCTTTTCAAAGTGGGGGATATTTATATTACCGCATCCAAAAAAGCACAGGTTCTTTGGGACCTTTCCGATCCGTACTACATAGTAAATCAGTTACAAAAAATCATTCATGATATTAAAACCGATGTTTATTTTCCAAACGATTTGCGTCCGAAAGAAAACAAAGGGTATAAAACAAAATATCGTCCTTAATGAAAAGACGTTTGGGTGAAAACTCAAACGCTTTTTTATTTTAAAAAAGAAAAAGAAATATCCAAGTCAATTTTGAACTTCACTTCATGGAAAACTTTGTTTTGGCATTTGATAATTAACATGGGTGATACTATGGTTGAAGAAATCGGTTTGGAAGATATCGAAGAATTTAAAAAACAATTCGGTGACCGGATTCGCTTTTTAAGAAAAACTTACGAATGGTCGCAGGAAGACCTTGCGGAATACGCTTCTTTGACACCCAGAGGAATCAGCGATATCGAAAACGGGCTTTCGGATGTCAAATTGTCGACGCTTTTGAAACTGGCCAATGCTTTTTGTGTGAGTGTCAGTGAGTTGTTGAAAAAAGAAGAATAAGACGAAAAAAATATTGAAACGGTTTAAAAAAAGGATCTTGATTCATCGGCAAGAGATGCTTGATGAAAGGAAGTTTTTCGAAAAAGAATAAAAACAAAATTTTTTCACACTTTAAAAATGAATTATGATTCATGGTAAAGCAAATGATCTTTCATGATAATAAAGTTGGTGAAAAAAGATGGAAGATAAATTGTTTTTAAAAGAAATCGTCGCCTCGAAAAAAGAATTCGGAATTCGGATTCGGGAGTTGCGAAAAGAATATGGGTGGTCCCAAGAAGACTTGGCCGGCAATGCCGATTTAACGGTACGGGGAATCAGTGACATTGAAAACGGATTGACGGATGTAAAACTATCGTCGATCGTTAAAATGGCCAATGCGTTTGGAATCAGTATTTCCGAGTTGTTTCATTTTGAAAATAGGTAAACGAATTATTCTTATGGGATAATTCGTTTTTTTTATGTGAAATTGTCGAATTGATTTACAATTACAAATGAATAGACTATAATAGTTATAGAGGGTATACTAAAAAGGCGGGTGTTATGATGTCTGATTCCAATCAATTGATTCAAGCATTATCCAATCTAATGAAATTGGGTGCATTTAAAGATTTGAAAATTTTTGTTGAAGGAGAAGTGGCGCTTTTGTTTTTGGTTTATCAATCGGAAGAAAAGATGATGTCTCCTAAAGATATTGCCGCCAATTTGGGGATCAGTAAAGGCAGAGTAACGGCTTTGATTAATAGTTTGAGTGAAAAAGAGCTGATTGATATTGCTATTTCTTTAGAAGATAGAAGAAGTTTCAATATTATGCTGACACCGTTGGGGCTGGATTATTTAAAACCGAAAATCCAAAAAGCAGAGGCTTACTTTTCGGTGGTCAGTCAATTGCTCGGTAAAGAAAAAACGGATGTTTTGGTTAGCATCATTAATGAAATAACAACAGTAATGGAAGGAGTGACAATATGAGTTATGTGACTTTTGAAAATGTGACAAAGATCTATAAGACGGGAAGTCAAGAGATTTATGCCAATAAAGACGTCAATTTCAACATTGGAAAAGGCGAATTTTGTGTTATTGTCGGCCCATCCGGTGCCGGTAAAACGACGATTTTGAATTTGCTTGGCGGAATGGAAAGCGCCGATCAAGGGGTAATTAGCGTCGACGGCAGCATAGTAAGTGCAATGAAGGAACGGCAACTGACCTCGTACCGAAGACACGATGTGGGATTCGTTTTTCAGTTTTATAATTTAATGCCGAATTTAACGGCTTTGGAAAATATTGAAATCGCATCGGAAATCTGCAAGAATCCTTTAGAGGCAAAAGAGGTATTAAAACAAGTCGGCTTGGACGACCGGATGTATAATTTTCCTTCTCAACTTTCCGGCGGTGAACAACAGCGGGTTTCCATTGCGCGGGCGATTGCCAAAAATCCCAAAATTTTATTATGTGACGAACCGACCGGTGCTTTGGATTATCAGACCGGAAAAAGCATTTTAAAACTGCTGCATGATCTTTGTCGGTCAACAGGGAAAACCGTGATTGTCATTACTCATAATGCGGCGATTACGAAAATGGCCGATCATGTGTTGTCCGTTAAAAACGGAACGGTTGTTTCGGATGTTTGGAATGATGATCCGGTACCGATTGAAGAAATAGAGTGGTGATAAAATGAAAAAAACCTTCAGAAAGACACTATTGAAAGACATCAAAAAGAATTTCAGTCGTTTTTTGGCTATTATTGCCATTGTGGCACTTGGTGTCGGTTTTTTAATTGGGTTATTATCGGCAACTCCGGATTTACAATATTCAGTGGATCAGTATTATGATCAACAAAACATGTACGATCTTCAAATTAAAAGTACAATCGGGTTTGATGAGGAAGATGTAATTTCTTTGAAAGAAGACGTGCCGGAAATTGAAGAGGCGATCGGCTATTATCAAATCGATTTAGTCGGAGAATATCAAAACCAAGATGTAACCGTAAGGAAAATCGTGACGGAGATGGATAGCCCCATCAATCGGATGGAACTGGTTTTGGGACGTTATCCTCAAAATGAAAATGAGGTTATCGTTCAGCAAAAAGGGATTTTTTTGGATACGGTCGAACTGGACTCCGATATTTATGTTGATGGAAAAACGTATCGCATCGTCGGTGTTTGCCATAATCCGGTTTACTACTATAAAATGCCGGAGGTCGCTTTGGCCGGAAGCGGAACCTTGGATGTCGTTTGTTGGGTTGATGCGCAATATGAGCCATTACCGGCCATAACGGATCTTGTTCTGACGATTCAAGGCGCCGACGATAAAAATTCATTTAAAGACGAATATCTTGATTTGGTAGAACAGACGGCTCTTAAAATAGAACAACTGGCACCGGCGTATTTGCAAGAACGATACACTCAGTTGGCTTATCAGCAAATTTATAATACAGCTTATGAAACGTTGCAACAACAGTATCCTTTTTTATCAGAAGAAGCCTTGAAAAAGATCATGGATGAACAGGAAGAAACGTTTCGTCAGAAAGCAAACGAAGTGACCGATCAGGCTTTTGAAGAAGGAAACTTAGAGTGGTATGTACTGGATCGAACGAGCAATGTAAGTTTTATGAGTTTTAAAGAAAATGCCAAAAAGGTAAATGATATTGCCGTTATTTTTCCTGTATTTTTCTTTTTCATTGCCGCCTTGATTGCGCTTACCTCCGTTACTAGAATGGTCTCAGAAGACAGAAGTAACATCGGAACATTAAAATCATTGGGGTATTCTTTAGGAACCATTCTTTTCAAGTATATATTTTATTCGCTGTTGGCCGGTCTGTTAGGCAGCCTAATCGGCATTGTTTTAGGTGTTTACATTTTACCGACGGTCATCTATAATGCTTACAATACGTTGTTTTTCCTGCCGACGATTCTTTATCAGTGGAATGCGGTTATTATTTTATTGTCCGCTTTGGCGATGATTGTAACGATTTTACTCGTAACCGTCGCAGTTTGTCTGAAAACGTTAAAAGAACGACCGAATGCATTATTGGTTGCTAAAGCGCCACGACCCGGTAAAAGAATTCTTTTGGAAAGAATGACGTTTATCTGGAAACATTTGAAATTTAAATATAAATCGGCACTTAGAAATGTTTTTCGTTTTAAACGGAATTTGATTATGATGATTGTGGGTGTAGGGGGATGTACGGCGCTGATGTTGGTTGCTTTCGGTATCCAAGATTCTGTGGCTAATTTTTCCCATCACCAGTATGAAAACGTATTGAAGTATGATTTGCTGATCGAAACAACGGAAGAACTTTCGTTTGATGATGTTTTCAAAGACAGCGTTTATATGAAATTTGAAACGGAAACGGCAACGGTAGTTCAGAACAAAGATTATCAGTTGGATGTCTATTATTGCAACGATGAAATTTTAAATTACATGAATTTGGAAGTTTCTTCTTTCGATCAAGACAGCGTCATTGTATCCAAACAATTGGCCAATGAATTTCATTTGAAAAAAGGCAGTACCTTGACGCTTTCTGTGGATAATCAAATCAAATCATTTATTATTAGTTCGGTTTTTGATAATTTTGTTTCGAATTATTTGATTGTTCATCAAGATCAAAAAGAACAGTACCGGCCGAATGCTTATCTAGTTCGTTACGGAGAGCAAGACCGGGCAAACGAAAAAGAAATTTTAATGCAGATGAATCAAAACGACCGTGTGATTACCGCAGAAGCAATCAGTCAAACGCGAACCAATTACGATTCCATGTCGGATAGTTTGGGAATCATTGTGGCGGTTGTGATTCTTTGTTCGGGCGCATTGGCTATTATCGTCATCTACAATCTTGCCAACATCAACATCAATGAACGAATTAAAGAAATTGCCACATTAAGAGTGCTGGGGTATCAGCAAACGGAAGTATGCGGATATATTTACCGGGAAATTCTATTGATGAGTGTTTTAGGGATTTTGTTCGGCTTTCTATTAGGACCGATCTTAAATTATTTTGTAATGGATCGAATCAGCAGCATCGGGCAGTATTTTAAAACATCGTTGGCTTGGCCGAATTTCTTTTATTCCTTGTTGTTGACCATTGCGTTTGTTTTGTTGGTCTTGGTTATTTTCATTCCTAAAATCAGGAAAATCAAAATGGTCGAATCCCTGAAGTGTGTTGATTAGAAGGTTGTAAAATTCAGAAAGTATGCTATAATGTAATTGGATACGATTTATGTCTTTTTAAGGAGGTTGTCAATGAAGGCGCGTGTTTATAATTTATTCTTTTTGAGTATTGTTTTAGTGGTATCGATTGTATCGATTTTTATATTCGATTTGAATCTAGACTATCAAGTGATTGCTCCAGAAGGGCAAGCGGTTTACTATACGTCTAAAGTCCTTGCAGCTCTGTTATTGCTTGCCGTCATGTTTTTTCAATTTAAAACAACCAATTCACGGTCTACTTTCATGTTATCTGTTTTAGCTGTTATTTATCAGTTTTTACCGCTTGGAATCCGTTTCTTATCACTCGGTGCGGCTCCCGATGTGGTTCTTCCGTGGATGCTTTTGTTGATTCTAACGGTTGGTATCATCGGTTTTATTTTAGCGTTTGAGTACGTTTCTTCCAAAGAAGAAACAGAAAAATAATTTTTCTTCCTTTAGGTAGCCCTTTTAAAGAAGGGCTACCGCTTTTATTTTGAAAAATGAAAGCGGTCTATGAAAGAACGGGCGGTTTTCTTGTTAATTTAGCAAAAAAGAAGTATAATAGAAAAAGAAAAGAGGGAATAAAATGAAAATAGATATTATATCCGGATTTTTAGGTGCCGGTAAAACAACCTTGATTCAACGCTTGCTGAAAGGCAGAATTGCATCGGAAAAAGTGGTGCTGATTGAAAACGAGTTTGGGGAAATCTCGGTGGATACCGATTTTTTAAAGGATACAAAAGTAGAAATCCAGGAACTTTCACAAGGCTGTATTTGTTGTAGTTTGGTTGGAGATTTTTCAAAAGCTTTAAAAGAAATTGTCGATCGGTTTCATCCGGATCGAATCATCATCGAACCGTCCGGTGTGGGCAAATTATCGGACGTTACCAAAGCCGTTGTATCCAGCGGGTTTGCTCGGGAATTGAATTCTTTGGTTTGTTTGATAGATGTTACCAAAGCGAAGATGTATGCTAAAAATTTTGGTGAATTCTTTTTGGATCAAATTCAAAGTGCGCATACGATTGTATTGAGTCGTACCGATCTTGCTTCTTCTTCGAAAATATCGGAAGCAGTGGATGTGGTTCGTCAAAACAACCCGAAGGCCAATTTAGTAACAACACCGATCCAAACTTTATCCGATGAGGAATTATTAAAAGCCTATGAGGGTATTGAGGATGATTTTTTGAACGATTTGCTTCATGATATCCATCATGAAGAAGAATGTTGCTGCGGTCATCCGCACGAACATCACCCGCATCCACACGAGCATCATCACGATGAAGAATGTTGCTGCCCTCATCCACATGAACATCATCATGAAGAAGAATGCTGTTGTGGACATCCGCACGAACATCATCACGAAGAAGAATGCCGCTGCGGTCATCCGCACGAACATCATCATGAAGAAGAATGTTGCTGCGGTCATCCGCACGAACATCATCACGAAGAAGAATGTTGCTGCGCTCATCCACACGAACATCATCACGAAGAAGAATGTCGTTGCGCTCATCCGCACGAACATCACCCGCATCCACATGAACACCATCCACATCACCATGCGGATGAAGTATTTCACTCGATTGGGATTGAAACGGCTCGCAAATACGATATGGAAGCCTTGCGAAAAGTATTGGAAGAAATGGCTTTTGGCCAATACGGAACGGTTCTTCGAGCTAAAGGAATCATTCAAGGGGCGGATGAAAAATGGTATCAGTTCAATTTAACACCAGAAGAAGTCCATATCGTACCCGGAACAAGTATTCCGATGGGGAAAATTTGTGTTATCGGTTCTTCATTGGATGAAATAAAAATCAAGAAATTATTTTAGGAGTAATAAAAATGGTAGAAGTACCTTTGTTTATTGTAACGGGATTGCTTGAAAGCGGTAAAACCACTTTGATTAAAGAAATCATCGAAAATAATATTTCTTATCAAGAAGGCAATACGCTGTTGATTGTTTGTGAAGAAGGGGAAGTGGAATACGACCGGGAATGGTTGGATCGCTATCAAGTACATGTCGCTTACGTGGAAAATCAAAAGCAGTTGACCACTTCGTTTCTGGAAACGTTGGATCGCCGTTTTGAACCGATTCAGATTGTGATAGAATACAATAGTTTTTATCGCATGGATGAACAGGAGTTTCCGTCTTATATGCGTGTTTATCAGCAAATCACCTTGATTGACGCATCTCGTTTTGCTTTATATTTTAATAATATGAAACAGATTTTTAATGAAATGGTAAAGAATACGTCATTGGTTATTTTCAATCGGTGTGACGGTATTAAAGAACTGGGAAGTTACCGAAGACAAATTCGAGCGTTTAATCAAGATTGTCAAATCGGTTTTGAAGGAAATGACGGCCGGTTGACGGCCATGTTGGATGAAGATTTACCGTATGATTTGAACAAAAAACTGATTTTGATTGAAGAGGACGATTATCCGATTTGGTATATGGATGTTTTTGATAATTATGACCGTTATATCGGAAAGCGGCTGCAATTTAAAACGTTTGTCAGAGATGTTTTAGACCATACGTTTGTGATCGGTCGTAACGTGATGACGTGTTGCGAAAACGATATTCAATTTTTAGGTTACGAAGTGTTCAATGAAACAAAGGATTCGGTTCATATCGGGGATTGCATCTTTTTAGAATGCGAAGTATCCCGTGAATTTTCGGAAGTTGCGCAAGAAGAGGTCGTAATGCTTCATGCCAAAAAGATTGCGCATTTAAAAAAGGAAGAAGATCGCGTTTTAACGATGTAGGGAGTCAAAATGAAAAAAGAATGGTATTTGAATGGTGAATCGGAAACGATTGACTTGGGCAAGAAAATAGGAGCTGTTTTACAAGCGAAAGATGTTGTTTTGCTGATTGGTGATTTAGGCTGCGGTAAAACAACATTGACCAAAGGAATCGGCCAGGCCTTGGGTGTGAAGCAAATTATCAATTCACCGACGTTTACGATCGTAAAAAAATACGTTGGAAAGCAAATCCTGTACCATTTGGATTTGTACCGTTTGGACGGGTTAAGGCAAGATTTCGATTTGGAAGAATATTTCGAATCCGACGGCATTACCGTTGTAGAGTGGCCGTTTCAAGTCAGTGAAATTCTTCCGGACGACTATCTTAAAGTCACACTGGAAAGAAGCAAAAACGATACTCGGAAAATTACGGTCGAAGGCATCGGAAAACGGTATCGGGAATTGGTGGAGAAGATTGCATGAAAACATTGATATTAGATTCCGCAACCAAACTGTTGTATACGGCTTTGATCGATGAAAAGACCGTCCTTTACGAAAGTTATATCAAGGGTCAAAACGATCACGCCAAATCTATTTTTGTTGAAATCGAAAAGGCCTGTACGCAAGCAAAAATAAATCTTGCTGATGTCGATCGGGTCATTGTAGGAGTCGGACCCGGATCGTATACCGGTGTCAGAATGGCTGTTACAGTCGGGAAAATGATGGCAACGATGGGAAAAAACATCGACTTGTATCAAATTTCCACTCTTCTTTTAATGGCCAGTGGTAAGCATGGAATCATTGAATCGACGATTGATGCCAGACATGGGAATTGTTTTGGATGTATCTATGATATGGATCAAAAAACGTATCTTCACCGGGAAGAATTGGTGGAAAAAACGGTCCTCGATGCTTATGAGGTAACGGACAAAGTTACAGAAGAAGATTTTCAGGTCGATCCTTTTGTCGTTGTAAAACTGGCTGCGTTTGTAGAAGAACCGCACCTGTTGGTTCCGAATTATTTAAGGGAAACCGAAGCGGAGCGCAAATTAAAATGATTCGCAAATACACGGAAAAAGATATTTTGCCGATGGTGGAATTGGAAAACGAAGTCTTTTGTTCCTCTTTGGGAATGGCGTTTTATCATCGGGATTTGTCGAATCCTTTGGCTTGTCATTGGGTATTGATCGAAAACGGTGTTTTCATCGGCTTTATTTCATCGATTTTTGACGGCGTTTCTGCCGAAATTTTGAATTTTTGTATTAAACCGGACTTTCAACGTCAAACAAACGGTTCTCGTTTGTTTGAATTTTATTTGAATTATCTGCAAAAAAAACAAGCCGAAACGATTGTTTTGGAAGTAAGAAAAAGCAATCGCGCCGCCCGGGCATTTTACGACAAGTATGGTTTTAAATGCATCCGTATCCGAAAAAATTATTATCAGGAAGAAGATGCTTTGTTTTTACAAAAAAACATTCGGTGAGTTTAAAATGGAAAAAACAAATGTAATGCGGATTTTAAAACAAAAAAATATTTCGTATCAAGCGTATGAGTATCCACATCAAGAAGGTTGTTTTATCGACGGTGCGGCGGTTGCCGAACGGCTTAATTTGGATGCTCGATACGTTTTTAAAACGTTGGTGGTTCATTCGGCAAAACAATATTACGTATTTGTGATTCCGGTTTTGCGGGAACTTGATTTAAAGGCGGCTGCCAAAGCGGTCAACGAGAAAAAATTAGACATGTTGCCGTTAAAAGATTTGTTGCAGGTAACGGGGTATGTGCGAGGTGGCTGTTCGCCGATCGGGATGAAAAAAGCATTTAAAGTGATTGTCGATCAAAGTGCAGAGCAGTTGGAAACAATGGTTTTTTCGGCCGGTAAAATCGGTTATCAAGTGGCGGTAAAACCGCTTGATCTTTTAAAAGTCGTCAATGGGATGTTTGGCGATATTTGCCAATAGACATTTGCTTTAAAAAGTGTTTTCACGGGCTATATTTTTCCAAAAGTTTATAGTATAATAAAAAAAGAATTGCAGGGTTAGGAGTGTGCTTATGGAGATCAGCAACTATATTAAAACCATTATGGCTGAGGATTTAAAAGAAGGAAGAGTAGCAGAAATTGTTACCCGCTTTCCTCCTGAACCGAATGCCTATTTACATATCGGACATGCTCGGGCGATTATAACCAATTTCGAAACGGCTGCTTCGTTTGGCGGTAAAACCAATTTACGGTTTGATGATACGAATCCGACCAAAGAAGACAGTGAATACGTAGAGGCCATCCAAGAGGATATCAAATGGTTGGGGTATACGCCGGATCATGTTTTTTTCGGTAGCGACTACTTTGAAAAAACTTTTGAAAAAGCCGTGTTATTGATCCGTAAAGGTTTGGCTTATGTGGATGATTTGACGCAAGAAGAGATTTCGAAATATCGGGGAACATTGACGGAACCGGGAAAAGAAAGTCCTTACCGCAATCGTTCGGTCGAGGAAAATCTGGATTTGTTTTACCGAATGAGAAACAAAGAATTTAAAGAAGGAGAAAAAACACTGCGGGCCAAAATCGATATGGCCTCTGCCAATATCAATTTGCGGGATCCGATTTTGTACCGAATCATTCATCTGCCGCATCATCGGCAGTTGGATCGTTGGTGTATTTATCCGATGTATGATTTTGCCCATCCGCTTCAAGATAGTTTTGAGGGAATTACCCATTCTTGTTGTTCACTAGAATTTGACAATCACAGAGTGCTTTACGATTGGGTGATTGAAAATTGCGATGTGGAACATGTGCCGCATCAATATGAATTCGGTCGGTTGAATATTACCGGAATGGTCATGTCCAAACGGTATTTAAGAACGCTAGTGGATACGAAAAAAGTCAGTGGGTACGATGATCCAAGAATGCCCACCCTAGTTGGTTTGAAACGGCGTGGTTTTACGGCCGATGCCATTAAGAATTTTGTGAAATCGACCGGGTTGTCACGGGTGAATTCGACGGTGGATTACAGTGCGCTTGAAGAAGCCTTACGGGATGATTTGAAACTCAAAGCGCTTCGTCCGAATGCCGTGATTCGGCCTTTGGAGGTTGTTATTGACAATTATCCCGACGATTTGATCGAATATATGGATTGTCCGAACAATACCGAATGTGAAGCATTGGGTACGCGGAAAATTGCCTTTTCCAAACACGTCTATATCGAACAGGACGATTTCATTGAACAAAAACCCAATAAAAAATGGAAACGGTTGGCATTGGGCGTTGAGGTTCGTTTGATGCATGCGTACTTTATTACGGCAACATCGGTGGAAAAAGATGCGGCGGGAAATATCATTCGCATTCATGCCACCTACGATCCGAAAACCAGATCCGGCAGCGGTTTTGAAGACAGAAAACCAAACGGAAATATCCATTTTGTGGAAAAAACAACGGCGTTAGAAGCGGAATTCAGACTGTATGAGGCACTGATTTTAGAACAGGAAGAGGGAAAAGACTTGGATTTTACGGAACGCTTGAATCCGAACTCTTTAACGATTTTAAAAGGATACGTCGAAGCCTCATTGAAAGATACAAAACCATTGGATCATTATCAGTTTATCCGCAACGGTTATTACGTAACCGATAAAGAAAGTACGGCCGATCATTATATTTTCAACCGGACTTGCGGATTAAAATCATCATTTAAGTTATAAGGACTGCCAAACGGCAGCCTTATCTTTTGATAGGAAGGACAACATTATGCTCAAAACAGTAAATCTGGGGCTACAATACGGTTCCCGTAAATTATTCGATCATGTGAATATTACTTTCCAAAAAGGAAATTGCTACGGTATTATCGGCGCCAACGGAGCCGGTAAATCGACGTTTTTAAAATTATTATCGAAAGAGATCGAATCGACCAGCGGTGAAGTTTGGATGGATCCGAAGGAACGAATGTCGGTGTTGCGTCAGGATCAGCACGCTTTTGACGAGGAAACGGTTTTAAATACCGTTTTGCAAGGACATGCCCGTTTAATGGAAATCAGCAAACAAAAAGAGGCGATTTATGCCAAAGAAGATTTTACCGATGAAGACGGTTTGTTGGCGGCCGAATTGGAAGGTGAATTTGCCGAATTGGGCGGTTGGGAAGCCGAAAGCGATGCGGAAAATCTTTTGAACGGTTTGGGCGTGCCGGGAAGCGACCATCATCGACTGATGAAAGAGTTGGATGCCAAACTGAAAATCAAGGTGTTGTTGGCTCAAGCCTTGTTCGGTAATCCCGATATTCTTTTACTGGACGAACCGACCAATAACTTGGATTACCGGTCGACTCGTTGGTTGGAAAATTTTTTACTGAATTTTGAAAATACGGTTTTGATTGTTTCCCATGATCGGCACTTTTTAAACAATGTGTGTACGCATATTTGCGATGTGGATTACGGAAAAATCAAACTTTATGTCGGAAATTATGAGTTTTGGTATGAATCCAGTCAATTGGCTTTACAACAAGCCAAAGATCAAAACAAGAAAAACGAACAAAAAGTAAAAGAACTTCAGGAGTTCATTGCCCGTTTTTCGGCGAACAAATCCAAGTCCCGTCAGGCGACTTCCCGCAAAAAAATGCTTGAAAAAATTACGATCGAAGAGATCGAACCTTCTACCAGACGCTATCCGTATATCGGTTTTAAACCCAATCGGGAAGTCGGAAACGATATTTTATTTGTTGAAAAACTATCCAAACCGGGCCTTTTCGAGAATTTGACTTTCAGTGTTCAAAAAAACGATAAGATTGCGTTTTTAGCCGAAAATTCATTGATCATCACCGCACTTTTTAAAATCTTAAGTGGCGAAGATCCAGACTATACCGGAACATTCAAATGGGGAATTACGACGTCGGTCGGATATCTTCCTCAAGATAATAAGGCTTATTTCGATAAAGAACTGTCGCTGGTTGATTGGTTAAGACAATACTCCAAAGAAGATCAAACGGAAAGTTTTATCCGCGGATGGCTAGGAAGAATGCTTTTTAGCGGCGAAGAATCGCAGAAAAAATGCAATGTGTTGTCCGGTGGTGAAAAGGTTCGGTGTCTGTTTGCCAAATTGATGCTAGAAGCCCCGAATATTTTAATGTTGGAAGATCCGACGAACCATTTGGATTTGGAATCCATTACGGCTCTTAATGAGGGGATGATTCAATACAAAGGCAATATTTTGTTTTCCAGTCATGATGCGGAATTGTTGGAAACGGTAGCCAATCGGATTATTGCGTTTGATAAAGAAGGTAAAATCATTGATAAAATGACGACTTACGAAGCATTTTTAGAAAGTTAGGAGGGGTTTGGATGGACGATTTGTTGGCATCGTTAAATGATGCACAAAAACAGGCCGTGTTGACGACCGACGGTCCGGTTATGGTTATGGCGGGAGCCGGAAGCGGAAAAACAAAAGTGCTGACAACGCGAATTGCTTATTTGATTGAATCCAAAAGCCTTCCTTTATCTTCCGTTTTGGCGGTTACGTTTACCAATAAAGCCGCTTTGGAAATGAAAGAACGGATCAAAAAGTTGATTGATGTCGAAACAAAGTATATGTGGGTTTCGACGTTTCACAGTCTTTGTTCCAGGTTGTTGAGAAATGAAATTCATCATTTGCCGCCGTTTCATTCCCATTTTACGATTTTGGATGAAGAAGATTCACTGAAGATCGTCAAAGAGATTATGAAAGAAGAACAAATCGAAACGTATAAGCCCAAAGAAATCCGTAAATTGATCTCAAAAGCGAAAAACTTTTCCCATTTTGAAATCAAGAATCCGCAGTTATCGGCACTTTATGAGCATATTGCAACGCTTTATCAGCGGCGGTTGGAAGAAAACAATCAACTGGATTTCGACGATTTGATTATTAAAACGATTGAGTTGTTTAAAAAGAATCCGTCTGTTTTGGAAAAGTATCAATATCAATTTGAGTATATTTTGGTCGATGAGTTTCAAGATACCAACGATTTACAGTATCAATTGATATGGATGCTTTCGGCTCGGTACCGAAATTTATTTGTGGTAGGGGATGATTTTCAGTCCATTTATTCTTTTCGGGGTGCCAATATCGGCAATATTCGTCGGTTTCAGGAAGATTTTACGGGCTATCAGTTGATTTTATTGGAACAAAATTATCGCTCGACAGCTCAGATTTTGAACTTGGCCAATCAAATCATTGCCAAAAATCCCAACCAAATCAAAAAGAAACTGTTTACCGATAACAACAGCGGTATGTTGCCGTTTTTTTATCAGGGCCAATCGGCTTATGCGGAAGTGATGTTTGTAATCGATAAAATCAAGCAACTGCATTTGGATCAAGAAGAATACCGCGATATGGCTATTTTGTATCGTGCCAATTATATTTCTAGAAGTTTTGAGGATATGCTGATCAAGTATCAGATTCCTTACCGCGTATACGGCGGAATGTCTTTTTTTTCCCGCAAGGAAATCAAAGATATGGTTGCTTATCTGCGGTTGTTGTTGTATTCGGACGATAATTTTTCTTTTCGACGGATCATCAACGAACCGAAACGAAAAATCGGACCGGCTTTACTAGAAAAACTGCAACAAGATGCCTACATCCATCAATGTTCGTGGTTTGAAGATATTCCCCGTTACGAGGGCAAAGGCCAAGGAGTTGCGGCACTAAAAGATTTTTATCGAATGATAGTGAGCATTCGGGCTCAACTGGATAACATCGCTTTACCGGATTTGATTGATATTCTGCTTGATGAAACCGGATATCAACGGATGCTGACCGAAAGCGAAGAAGATCGGGAACGATTGGATAATATCTTGGAGTTTAAAACCATTTTAAAAGAAACTTCGGAAGATACGGACGGAAGTAATGCCGAGAAACTGGATCGTCTTTTGCAGGATTTGGCGCTTAGAAGCGATTCGGACGACGATCGGGCCGAAAACGACAATTGCGTTCGCTTAACGACATTTCATCAAGCGAAAGGGTTGGAATTCAATACTGTCTTTATGGTTGCGATGGAAGAGGGGATTTTTCCAAGCGACTTTCATGATGATGAACTGGATTTGGAAGAAGAACGCCGCATTTGCTATGTCGGGATTACCCGCGCCAAGAAAAGACTTTACTTGAGTTGTGCCGATACCCGATACGTATTCGGTGTTCAAAAAGATATGGTTGTTTCCCGTTTTATCAAAGAAATCGGAAACGATCTTTTCGAAAGTCCGATGTCACATCTTAAAAAACAACCTGCTCGTTCGATTTCCGTCCAAAAACAGAGCGAACATTCGGTTTGGAAAGTCGGGGATAAACTCAATCACAAAGCCTTTGGTGACGGAATGGTCGTTGCTGTTGACGGCAATATTCTGTCGGTTGCTTTTAAAGTGCCGATCGGAATCAAAAAACTGCTGGCCGATCATCCTTCCATTATGAAACGCTAAATAGAATTTTCGTAAACTAAGGAAACCTTATTCATAAAAGGACCTTAGTTTTTATTTTTTTTATATTTTTTTAAAAAAATTAATTCAAATATTAAAAAAATTAATTTTGTGATTGACAATATTAATTTTTGATATATAATAGAAGTAAGAAAGACAGGTGGTTTACATGAAAAAATTAAAAGATATTGAAAAAAGAATTTATTATATGGATTTCTATGAGGATGAAAAAAAGTTTTTGAACCGTCGAGGTCAATCGACTTGCGAAGTTGTAAATGATGGTCTTACTGCATCAAAAAAGGTTGAAAAAAATGTTTGGGACTGGTAAAGTAGTAGAAACGAGACGTTTTTCACTTCATTTAAAACAGAAAGGAACTTAAAAGAATATGAGAAAAAAATTACTTGGAACCTGCCCGGTTTGCGAGGGAAAATTGTTTGTCAGTGAACTTTCCTGTAAGGATTGCGGTAGCACGATCAAAGGAGAGTTTCCGCTTTCTAAATTTGACTATCTTACTCCTTCTCAACAAGAGTTTGCGTTGATTTTTTTGAAAAATGCCGGGAATATCAAAGCGATCGAAAAAGAGTTGAATATTTCGTATCCGACCGTTAAAAAGAATTTAGAAGAAATCATTCGGTCATTGGGATTTGATCAAGTAACGGTTATTGAAGAAAAGATGACAAGAAAAGAAGTTTTGGCTTTGTTGAAAGCCAAAGAAATTACGTTTGAGGTTGCGGAAAAAATGTTGAAGGAGTGTGAAGAAGAATGAAACAGGAATATTTAGATCGGTTGCGAAAAGCCATTTTAGAAGCTTGTTTGGAAGAAAAGCAAAATGAAATAGAGGAATTGGTTTTACGGCGCTTTCAGTTGGGAGAAGAAGCTCAGATGACGGAAGAAGAAATCATCGACATGCTTCCTAAACCGGAAGAACTGGTTGCTTCTTTTAAGGAAGAAGAAAAACCGAAATCGAAAAACATGCATTCAACCGACCTTATCCTCGATTTGCAGTTGTTTTGGGATTTTGAACTGGTTCGGATGGAAGAAAACGGGATTCGTTTTTTAAGCGAAGACGATTGTACGGCGTTGCGGATCGACATCGATGAAGATAAAGTTTTGATCGAACCGAACGATCGCAGTAAAAAAAAGCGGTTGGACGGAAAACTTTATATCGGACCGGAAGTGGTATTCAATGAAGTGAAAATGAATTGTTATGCTTGCGATGTCGTTTGTTGTTCTTTTGAAGCCAAACGATTGGATGTCAATGCCGCTTCGGCCGATCTTTTATTTGATACCGTCCAAGCCGATGAATTCCTTTTGAAAACGGCAAGCGGCGATACGAAAATGAAGCGATTGGTTTGCCGCAAATGGTGTTACAGGAGCGTTTCAGGCGATTTATCCATCGATGAAATCGATTCGGAGGAAGCGGAAGTATCGCTTGTTTCGGGCGATGTACGAATAAAAACGACGACACCGGCTTTTTATACGATTCAGACGGTATCGGGCGATGTTTTTATCTATAATGGGATCGATTTGAATAAAGTAAAAGCCACTTCGGTATCGGGTGATATTAAAATCGGCGGAAAAAAGATGGGCAATATTCAAACGCTTGCGGCTGCTCAATTGGAAAAATTAAAGTCGAAATTAAAATTTTAATGCCGTGCGTGTGGGGAGGGAATGCAAATGAAAAAGTTTTCTTTTGGGAAAACCTTGTTTTTGCAACTTAAGTTAATTCCGAAAAAATATTATCCTGTATTTTTCTTCAATGCCGTTTTCGGCGGCATCTTACCGGTTCTTTCCGTTTTTTTCACGAAACTGATCATCGATGTTTTTCAGCAAAACGCATCCCAAAACAAATTGATTCAAATTGTTTTGATTTTGTGCGGTTCATGTGTGCTTTGTTATGTCCTCAATCGTTTCTTAACTGCTTTGTTGGAAGCGTCGTTTTTTAAAATGCGGCATCGGGAGTTTACGAAAAGCATCGAATTTTACAATGAAATCGACTATGAGTATATTGAAGATTCCGCCTTTCAGGATAAGATCTGGGTGGCTTTTCAGGCCTTAGATGGCGATAATAAAGGATTTCAGCATACGTACAACTGTATCAGTCAACTATCGACGTATCTTGTCAGTATTGTTTTGTTTGCCGTTTTGATTTCTTTTTTCAATGTTTGGATCGCCGTCCTTTGTTTTTTCAGTACGATTATGACGGCTTGTGCCAATCGTTTTTTAGCCAAATACATGGAAAAAATGCAGGAAAAAAGAGCCCATCTATATCGTCAGAAAGAATATTTCAATTTGACATGTTCGGATTTTAATTACGGAAAAGATATTCGGATTTTCGATTTGAAAGAGTCGCTTTTAAAGAAGTACCGTCAAAAGTCATGGAATTATATTGAAGTTGTCAAAGCAATCGGAAGAAAAGAATTTGCTTACGGGTTAATTGGTTTGCTTGCTTTGCTGTTACAAGACGGTTTTTCTTATTTTTTGATTATCAAAGGCTATTTTGACGGGATACTTTCTTTGAGTGAGGCTTCTTTATATCTTTCGGCCTTGGTTGGGTTTTCTACTGTTTTAAGAAGTTTTACGGATTGGATCAGTTTGTTGATGCAGGATATCAAGTTGACTCAGCCTTATTTCGAATTGCTTCAGAATAAGATGCTGTATCAAAGAGCCCACTTGTCTAAAACCGACGAACGAGTAGAAGGAGCGGTGGAAATCGAGTTTTGTCATGTGGATTTTAAATATCCGAATACCGAGCGGTATATTTTAAAAGATTTTAATTTTAAAATCGAAAAGGGACAGAAAATTGCGATTGTCGGCGAAAACGGCGCCGGTAAAACGACCATTGTAAAATTGTTGTGCGGGTTGTTTCATCCGACTGCGGGACAGATTTTAATCAACGGAAAAGATATTTCGTCGTATCCGAAGCAAACGTATTATCAAATGTTCAGTACGGTGTTTCAGGACTTTACCATTTATGCCGCCAGCATTTTGGAAAACGTGATCGGTCCCGATCAAGACGAAGATGCGATCAAACGAGGAAAAGAGTGTCTTGATCGAGTCGGATTAAAGAAGAAAATCGCCGGTTTACCGAAACAGTATGATACACCGCTTTTAAAAGTCATTGATGAAACCGGTGTGGATCTTTCCGGTGGCGAACGTCAGAAAGTGGCCATTGCCCGTGCCCTTTACAAAGACGGAAATGCCGTGATTTTAGATGAACCGACCAGTGCCCTTGATGCCGTTAGCGAAGCGGAGATTTATCAATCGTTTAATGATTTGGTAACGGATAAAACGGCTATTTATATATCCCATCGCCTTTCTAGCACCAAATTCTGTGACCGAATTGCCTATTTTACGGCCGCCGGTCTTGAAGAATATGGGACGCATGAGGAATTGATGGCTCAGAAAAAAGGGTATTTTCATATGTTTATGGTGCAAGGAAAATATTATCAGGAGGAAACGGCTTATGAAGAAAACAAATAAAGTCCTCTTTCCGTTTTTAAAATTCGCTTACCGTTTGTATCCGCTTTACTTTTACATCTTGCTGCTATATGCCCTTGTATCATCGGCAACGACGATTTTCGGCGCATATACGATTTCTTTGATTATTGAAGCGTTGGAAACCAAACTTTATACGGAAGCGGTTGTTCGCGGTATTTGGTTGGTTGGCATTGAAATCGTCCTTTCTTTTTTAACCAAACTTACCAATTATTGGCTACAAGTTCATCGGCAGAAAATGGAGGAAAAAATCAATCAAACGATTGCGGAAAAAATCATGATGTTCCCGTTTTCCTACTTAGAAGATCCTTATTATTTGGAATTAAAGAAAAATGCCCAAATGGGAATCAACAATATGGGCGCGATTTATTCGTTGCTGACCAATTCGGCCAAGGCGATTTCAAGTGTTTTTTCTTTAATTGGATTGGGCGCGGTTATCGTGCTGTTCGATCCGATTTTATTGGTTGTTCTTGCGGCGGGAATCCTACTCAATCTGTTATTGGTTGTCGCATCGGTTAAAACCCAAGTGAGAATTTATCAGAAATTGCTTCCGATCAACTATCAGTATGGGTATTACATGGATACTTTAATGAACGACAAAAACAGCAAAGATTTCAGACTTCAATCGATTTATCGTTTGATGATGGATAAATTTGTTTGTTTAGGAAAAGAAACCAATCGGTATTTTATTCAAGTGCAAACGAAATTCGCTCTGTTTTCTTCGCTCATTTACCTTACGCAGTATCTTCAAATGGCTTTCGTCTATATTTTTGTTGGAATCAATACCATTGTCAAACGGTTGCCGGTTGCCCAGTTTTCATTGACCGTATCCGCTGCGATTTCCTTTACGGAAGGCGTTTCTTCGCTGATTTCCGCATCGGGGGATTTTATTCGGTCGATCGAATACATCAAACCGATGGTCGAATTAATGGCTGTATCCCCTCAAAACCATCCCGGTAAACGAAAACTAGAAGAAATTGAAACGATCACGTTCGATCATGTTACCTTTCGCTATCCGAATACGACCCAAGATATTTTAAAAGATGTCAGTTTCACGGTTGGTAAAAATGAAAAGATTTCCATTGTCGGGCTAAACGGCGCCGGTAAAACAACTATTGTGAAGTTGATTTGCGGTCTTTATGAACCAAGTGAGGGACAACTTAAAATCAACGGTATCCCGTTGTTTGAATACGATTACGCGTCTTATATTGCCAAAATCAGTACGGTGTTTCAGGATTTCAAGTTATTCAACTACAGCATTTCGGAAAATATCCGTCCGGGTATTTCCGAAGAAGAAGCCGAAGCGATTTCCGTTCAAGTCGGAATTGCCGATAAGATCGCTTCTTTGCCGAATCGGTGGCAATCGTCTATTTCCAAATCTTATGATCCAAACGGTGTTGAATTAAGCGGCGGTCAAACGCAGAAAATCGCTATTGCCCGTGCGCTGGCCAAATCGTCGGATTTGTTGATTTTAGATGAACCGACCAGTGCTTTAGACCCGCTTGCCGAAGCCGAGATTTACGAACATTTCAATGAACTGGCCGAACACAAAACAGCCCTTTATATTTCTCATCGAATGTCTTCTTCGGTCTTTTGCGATAAAATCTTGGTTTTGGCCGATGGAAAAGTACAGGATTTCGATACGCATCAGCATTTGATGGAAAAAACAGACGGTCTTTATTATCGTTTGTTTAAATTACAGTCTAAAAATTACGAATATTCATCGGAGTAAACGATAAAAACTTTACGACAAATCCCCGTTTCGTAAAGTTTTTTCTTTTATAAATAAAATTTATTGATTTTTCTTGAAAATGGCGTATTTTTAGCTTTTTTTGGCTGAAAAAACGATAAAATACTCGAAAAACCCCTTTTTAAAGCCTCAATTATAAAAAAAAATTATCGAACTTCATAAAAAAATTTTGAAATATAATAATTAAGGTTTCATACTGTTTTCATTTTTTTTTGTGTTATAATGATTGTACTTTATAAGAAACTGTCGATTTTGGTTTTTAAAAATGAGGAGTGATGGGGTATGAGAATTATCAAAAGAAGCGGTGTGGAAGTGACGTTTGATTTGTCGAAAATCGTGGCTGCCGTCGAAAAAGCCAATGCCGAAGTATTGGAAAAAGATCAGCTTTCCTCCGAACAGATCAAACAGATTGCCAAAAACGTTCAAGCACTTTGCAAAAAGGCCAAATACGCTTTGAATGTAGAGGAGATTCAAAACCTCGTCGAAGACGAATTGATGAAGGCCGGATCATTTGAAATTGCCCGAAAATACATTACTTATCGGTATAAAAGGGCATTGATTCGAAAATCGAATTCAACGGATCAACAGATTTTAAGTTTGATCGAATGCAACAACGAAGAAGTTAAACAGGAAAATTCCAATAAGAATCCGATCGTAAACAGCGTTCAACGGGATTATATGGCCGGTGAGGTCAGCAAAGATATTACCAAACGTTTTTTGTTGCCGGATGATGTGGTCAAGGCGCATGAACAGGGAATCATTCATTTTCACGATGCCGACTATTTTGCCCAGCATATGCACAACTGTTGTTTGGTTAATTTGGAAGATATGTTGCAAAACGGAACGGTCATCAGCGAAACGATGATCGAAAAACCGAAAAGTTTTTCAACGGCTTGCAATGTGGCCACACAGATTATTGCCCAAGTTGCCAGTTCTCAGTACGGCGGTCAGTCGATTACGCTTTCTCATTTGGCGCCGTTTGTGGAGGTTTCCAGACAAAAACTGATTAAGGAAGTCGAACAGGAATTTAACGATCAGCACATCAAGGCTTCCAAAGAGCAAATTGAAGCGATCGCCGAAATGCGGGTCAAAAAAGAGATTAAAAAAGGATGCCAGATGATTCAGTACCAGGTTGTTACGTTGATGACGACCAACGGCCAGGCCCCTTTCGTAACGGTCTTTATGTATTTGAATGAAGTTCCGGAAGGTCGGATAAGAGATGATTTGGCTTTGATCATCGAAGAAATGCTTCATCAACGTATCTTGGGTGTTAAAAACGAAAAAGGCGTTTATATTACACCGGCTTTTCCGAAGTTGATTTACGTTTTGGAAGAAAACAACATTGTTCCGGGCTCCAAATATTATTATTTATCCGAACTAGCGGCCAAATGTACGGCCAAACGGTTGGTTCCGGATTACATCAGCGAAAAAGTGATGAAAGAAATGAAGGAAGGAAACTGCTATCCTTGTATGGGTTGTCGGTCTTTCTTAAGTCCGTATCAAAACGAAACCGGTGCCTATCAGTTTTACGGCCGGTTCAATCAAGGGGTCGTAACGCTCAATTTGGTTGATGTGGCTTGTTCGTCTAGTCGGGATATGGATAAGTTTTGGAAGATTTTAGATGAACGGTTGGAACTTTGTTATCGAGCGTTGATGTGTCGTCATAAACGGCTTTTGGGAACGCCTTCGGATGTGGCGCCGATCCTTTGGCAATACGGCGGATTGGCTCGGTTGAAAAAAGGCGAAGTGATCGATAAATTGTTGTTTAACGGGTATTCGACCATTTCACTTGGATATGCCGGACTTTGCGAATGCGTTCGGTATATGACCGGACAACCGCATACAACCGAAGAAGGGTCTGCTTTCGGCCTTGCGGTCATGAAAAAGTTGAATGATGCATGTGATGAGTGGAAAAAACAAACGACCATCGGATTCAGCGTTTACGGAACGCCGCTGGAATCCACAACGTATAAATTTGCCAAGTGTCTTCAAAACCGTTTCGGAATCATTCCGGGTGTAACGGATAAAAATTATATTACCAACAGTTATCACGTTCATGTGACCGAACCGATCGATGCGTTTAGCAAACTGACGTTCGAATCGAAATTCCAAAAACTGTCACCGGGTGGGGCTGTCAGTTATGTAGAGGTTCCGAATTTGCAAAATAATATTCCGGCTGTTCTTGCGTTGATGAAACATATTTATGAGTCGATTATGTATGCGGAGTTGAATACGAAAAGCGACTATTGCCAGTGTTGCGGTTATAGCGGAGAAATCCAAATCGTAACAGATCAAGAAGGAAAATTGGTTTGGGAATGCCCGAATTGCGGCAACCGCGATCAGGCAACATTAAATGTAGCCAGAAGAACGTGCGGTTATATCGGAACGCAATTTTGGAATCAAGGTCGGACGCAGGAAATCAAAGAGAGGGTTCTTCATTTATAATGAATTACGCATCAATCAAAAAGTTGGATATTGCCAACGGTCCCGGGATTCGTGTTTCGCTTTTTGTCAGCGGTTGTACTCATCACTGCAAGAATTGTTTTAACCCGGAAACGTGGGATTTCAATTACGGTCGGCTATTTACTTCCGCTACGGAAGAAGAACTGTTCGAAGCCTTGCGTCTTCCTCATGTTCAAGGATTGACGATTCTCGGGGGAGAACCATTTGAACCGAGCAACCAGCGTTGTCTTTTACCGTTTGTAAGACGCTTTAAAGAACGGTTTTGCGATAAAGATATTTGGTGTTACAGTGGCTATTTGCTGGAAGAAATAAAAAACGGCCGAGCACACTGCGAATGTAGCGACGAACTCTTGTCTTACTTGGATGTGCTGGTGGACGGACCGTTTGTAGAAGCCTATAAGGATATCAGTTTACCGTTTAGAGGTTCTAGCAACCAGCGGTTAATCGATGTTCAGCAGACTTTGCGGCAAAAAAAAATAATTACATGGAATACAGAAGAAAAAGCGCTATAATGATATAGTGCTTTTTCATCGCTTTAAGAGTAAAAGAGTGGAAAATATGGTATAATAATTCTATATTGTTGGAAGTGAGGATGAGGGTTATGGAAGAAAGAATCGAAGAATTGAAAAAAAGAATCGAAGAAGCTTCGTATCATTATTATGTGCTGGATCAACCGATCATGGAAGATTACGAATACGATCGACTGATGACGGAGTTGATTCAAATTGAAAACGAACATCCCGAACTTAAAACGGTGGATTCTCCTTCCAATAAAATCGGCGGAGAGGTCCTTTCTAAGTTTGAAAAAGTCGTTCATACTTCCAAAATGATGAGTCTTGCCGATGCGTTTTCGTTGGAAGAACTGCGCGAATTCGATGAACGCGTTCATAAAATAGCGCCGACGGCGACGTATTGTTGTGAACTTAAAATTGACGGATTATCCGTTTCTTTAAAATATGAAAACGGGCTGTTGATTCAGGCGGCAACCAGAGGAAACGGTTTGATCGGAGAAAATATAACTTCCAATGTCAAGACGATCAAAAGTATCCCTTTGAAATTGAAACAGCCACAAACACTGGAAGTTCGCGGTGAGATTTTTATGCCGAAAAAAAGTTTTCACGAACTGAATGTCCTTCGGGCTGAAAACGAAGAAGAATTATTTGCCAATTGTCGAAATGCGGCCGCAGGAAGCATTCGTCAGTTAGACAGCAGAATTGCGGCCAAACGGAATTTGGATGCTTTTTTGTATTATTTACTGGAAGTTTCTTCCGATACGCAAACCGATGCGTTAAAACAAATTCAATCACTGGGTCTTAAAATCAATCCGCTTTACCGTCATTGCAGTACCATCGAGGAGGTTTTCACCTACATCGACGAAATGGGATCCAAACGGGACAGTTTGCCGTATGATATCGACGGAATTGTCATCAAAGTCAATGAAAAAGCGTTGTACGATGCGATCGGAGAAACCATTAAATATCCGAAATGGGCGATCGCGTACAAATTTCCGCCGGAAGAAGTATCGACTAAATTAAAAGCAATCACATACCAAGTCGGACGAAGCGGGGTTATTACACCTGTTGCGAATTTTGAACCGGTCTTGGTGCAAGGGTCTTTGGTTTCCAAAGCAACCCTTCATAACGAAGATTATATTAAAAGCAAAGATATTCGGATTGATGATACCGTCATCATCCGCAAAGCCGGTGATGTCATTCCCGAAGTGGTTCGACCGGTGATCGAAAAACGGCCTGTTGATTCTTCGGTATTCACCATGATTGAATTTTGTCCTTCCTGTGGCAGTCGCTTGGTAAGAAAAGATCAAGAAGCGGATTATTTTTGCCTTAATCCGAACTGCGAAGAAAAACGAATCAACCGTTTGATCCATTTTGCTTCCAAACCGGCTTATAATATTGATTCGTTGGGGGATAAAGTGGTCGAGCAATTGTATCAAACCGGGTTTTTAAGGACGATTGACGATATTTTCAGATTGAAGGATCATTATGAGGAATTGGTGGCTTTACCCGGATTCGGCAAAAAAAGCGTCGATCATTTATTGGAAGCGATCGAACATTCCAAAGAAAACAATTTGGATCAATTGTTATTCGGTCTTGGCATCCGTCATTGTGGGGCGAAAGTAAGCACGCTTTTATGTAAAAAATTCAAGACAATGTCGGCGTTGATGGAAGTAACGGCCGAAGAAATTGCCTCTATTTATGATATCGGAAGTGCCATTGCCATTGAATTTACCAATTATATGAAATTGCCGTCTTCTATTGAATTGTTACGGAAATTGGCCGAGCTCGGTTTGAATATGACGTATCGTTCAGCAGCGGTTAAAACCAATTATTTTACGGATAAAAAGTGTGTTTTGACAGGGACATTGGAATCGATGGGGCGAAGCGAAGCGAAAAAACTGATTGAAAGTTTCGGAGGAAGTCTTTCGGAATCCGTCAGCAAAAACACAGATATTTTGATTTTGGGAGCAAATCCCGGAAGCAAATACGATAAAGCCAAAAAATTAGGGATTTATATTATGGAAGAGGCCGAATTTTTGGCCAAATGCAAGGAGTAATCAAGATGGATAAAATAATCGTAAAAGGTGCAAGAGAAAACAATTTGAAAAATATTTCGATTGAATTGCCGAAAAATAAATTGATTGTCATGACCGGTCTTTCCGGAAGCGGAAAATCTTCCTTGGCATTCGATACGATTTACCAAGAAGGACAACGGCGGTTCGTCGAATCGCTTTCTTCTTATGCCAGACAGTTTATCGGATCGATGGAAAAGCCCGATGTGGATAGTATCGACGGTCTTTCACCGGCCATTTCGATCGATCAAAAATCGGCCAGCCACAATCCCCGTTCCACCGTCGGAACGGTAACCGAGATTTATGATTATTTGCGGGTTTTATTTGCCAGAATCGGAACACCGTACTGTCCGACGCACCATATCCCGATTTCCTCTTTTTCCAACGAACAGATTGTCAATAAAATCATGGACTATCCGGAAGGAAGTCGAATCTATATTACTTCGCCGGTTGTTTTCAGGGAAAAAGGCGAACATAAAGCCGTTTTTTCAAAGTACTTGCAACAAGGTTTTATTCGGGCAATGGTCGATGGCCAAATGATGGAATTGGATCAGGAGATCGGATTGGATAAAAACAAGAAACATTCCATTGATATCGTCATCGAACGGTTGGTCATGAAAGAAGGGATAAGAAGTCGGGTTGCCGAAGCTGTTGAACTGGCTACCCGTTTTTCCGGCGGTTATTGTCAGGTGCTGTGTAACGATCAAATGGAATTTTATTCGACGGTTCATGCTTGTCCGCATTGCGGTTATTCGTTGGTTTCGTTAGAACCGCGTTTGTTTTCGTTCAACAACCCATTGGGGGCCTGTCCGGATTGTAACGGATTGGGAAAAAAACTGTCGGTATCAGCCGATTTGGTGATCGATGAAAAGAAATCCCTGGCAGGAGGATGTATTATTCCTTACCGCAATCAGGAAAAAGAGAATTTAAACAACGGTATGTTGGAACAGACGTGTCAGTTTTATCATATCGATATGAACGTTCCCTTTGAAACGTTGCCATTCGAACAAAAGAAAATCATTTTGTACGGTTCTCCCGATTTGATTGATTTCAAATTGCGGTCAACCAGTGGTCGAATCCATGATAAAAAAGATTATTATGAAGGAATCATTACCAACTTCGAACGTCGTCATTTGGAAACCAGCAGCAATTGGATTCGTGATTTTATCGAAAGTTATATGGTCGAACGTACTTGTGAAACTTGCCATGGCGCAAGACTCAATCCGAGTGTTCTCAATATTTTTATTCAAGACAAAAATATTTACGATGTCTGTGCGATGTCGATCGAAGATTTGTATCAGTGGTTTTCCGATTTACAGTTAAGTGAAGAAAAAAAGGTGATATCGCGTTTGGCGATCAAGGAAATCAAAGACCGTCTTTCTTTTTTGATGAATGTCGGTTTGGAGTATTTGACGCTGTCCCGTAGTGCCGATACGTTGTCGGGAGGAGAAGCCCAGCGGATTCGGTTGGCCACGCAAATCGGGTCGAAATTAACCGGTGTTTTGTATGTTTTGGATGAACCGTCGATTGGGCTACATCAACGTGACAATGCTCGTTTGATTCAAACATTGAAAGAAATGCGGGATCTCGGAAATACGTTGATCGTCGTTGAACACGATGATGAAACCATGCTTTCTTCCGATTATTTGGTTGATATCGGACCGTATGCCGGCATTCACGGCGGTGAGGTCGTGGCTTGCGGAACACCGCAAGAAGTCATGGACAATCCCAATAGTATTACCGGTGCGTACTTATCGGGAAAAATGAAAATAGAAGTTCCCGCCAAACGTCGCAAAGGAAACGGAAAATTTCTTAAAATTGTCGGCGGTGCCCAAAATAATTTGAAAAACATTTCAGTTACGTTTCCGCTTGGTGTGATTACGTGTGTTACCGGTGTTTCCGGAAGTGGCAAATCGACGTTGGTCAACGAAATTTTATACAAAAATGCGTATGTGAAACTTTATTCGGCTAAAAAAGTCGTTCCGGGAAAAGTCAAACGCATTGACGGATTGGATCAAATCGAACGAATCGTTCACATATCGCAACAACCGATCGGTCGTACTCCTCGCAGCAATCCGGCAACCTACACCGGTGTATTTGACGATATTCGGGAGTTGTTTGCTTCTACAACCGATGCGAAAGTCAAAGGATACGATAAATCGAGATTTTCGTTCAATGTAAAAGGAGGCCGTTGCGAGGCTTGCAGCGGCGATGGAGTCAAACGTATTTCCATGCATTTTTTGCCGGATGTCTACGTTCCTTGCGAGGTTTGTAAAGGAACTCGGTTCCAACAAGAAACGCTGGATATTCGTTTTAAAGGTAAAAGCATTGCCGATGTATTGGAGATGACGGTAGAAGATGCCCTTGCGTTTTTCGATGCGTTTCCGAAAATCAAATCCCGGCTTCAAACCATTTACGATGTCGGATTGGGGTATATTAAATTGGGCCAATCCTCAACGACGTTATCCGGCGGGGAAGCTCAGCGCGTTAAACTGGCCTATGAACTGCATTCTAAAATCACCCCACAGACATTATACATTTTGGATGAGCCGACGACCGGCCTGCATGCCGATGACATTAAACGATTGATGGCGGTGATCGGTCGGATTGCCGATCAAGGAGCGACGGTTATCATCATCGAACATAATTTGGATGTCATTAAATTGGCCGATTACATTGTCGATTTGGGACCGGAAGGCGGCAATAAGGGCGGAAGAGTCCTTTTTGAAGGAACACCCGAAAAGTTGATTTTAAACGAAGAATCCTATACGGCCCGTTATTTAAAACCGCTCCTTTCTCAAAATTGACAATAAAAGGAAAGAAGATGAATCTTTTTTCCTTTTTGTGCTTTTAAATGGTTGTGTGGATATTTTCTTTGCATAAATGGGCATCCTATTATATAATAGAAACGAATATCAAAGAAAGGAGTGACGACTATGCAAAACAATGGTAAACGATCCGAACTGGAAAAAAGTTTGGCTCAAATCAAGCAGCAGTTGCAGGATATGAAAGAAGAAGATCCCGACGGCGATTTTTCCAGTGTTGAGAAAATGATTTTGGTTTTAAGCAATATGCTGGCTCAACTGGATGAAAGACATCACTTTTGGAAAGCACTGTTCAGAAAAACACTGTTTTTATTGTTGGAATTTGTGTTGTTGATGTTAGGATGTTTGGTTTCTTGCGGTTTTGCTTTTCCGTTTGCAGTTTCGTCGGTTTCATCTTTCTTTTATTTAATCGCAAGTATAGCCGGTATCTTGTTTTTGATTTTCAAAATACCGGAAGCGTTGTTCGGTTTGATTCCGACCAAACACCCTTTCTTAAATACGATGATCACCCAATTGTTCGGTCTTGCTCTTTTGATCGTGTTGGATGATACGGTGTTTCATCGGACAACCGGGATGTTTGAAACAGTTCTTTATTTGGCAATTGTTTTGATTTTATTTGTCCTTTTGGAATATTATTTATATCGGAAATGGTTCCGCTTTTAAGGAGGTATTATGGTAGATTATATCACAGTCGAAAAAATAATGAACGATAACAACTTGGATTTGATTGCCGGCGAAAAAGGATTGAAACGCCATTGTACGGAAGATATGATCGCAAGACCGGGCTTGGAATTTGCCGGTTTTTTCGATTATTTTGATGCTACCCGCGTTCAGTTGGTCGGATCGAAAGAAGCGAAATTTTTAAACCGTCAAGATTCAAAAAAAGCCTATGAACACGTTCGGAAGATTTATGAGATGTCGCCGCCGTGTATTGTCTTAAGCGTCAATGTCGTAATTCCGGATTTTTTCAAACAACTGTCGGAAGAATTCGGTATATGCTTGCTTAGAAGCCACTTGCGGACAACTCCGACATCTTCTAAACTTTACAATTATCTTCAAGATCATTTGGCTTCCTCCATTTCGGTTCACGGAACGTTTTTGGATATCAACGGGATGGGAACGATGATTATCGGAAAAAGCGGGATCGGTAAATCGGAAACTTCTTTGGATTTGATCAAGCGCGGTCATCAGTTGATTGCCGATGATCTAGTTGAAATCATCGAAAAAGAACCGGGAAACTTGATCGGTACGGCTCCGGATATTTTAAAGCGATATATGGAGATCAGAGGAATCGGTATTGTCGATGTGGTCACGATGTTTGGGGCAGGTGCGTATCGTGTCCGCAAAAATTTGAGTTTGGTTGTGGAACTGGAGGCTTGGAATGAAGACAAATACTACGATCGATTGGGACTGGATGAGGAAAAAATCAAATACTTTAATACCGAAATCACGAAAATAACCATTCCGGTTTTACCCGGTCGGACGGTTTCGCTTTTGGTCGAATCGGCGGCTATGAACGAAAAATTAAAACGGATGGGTCATTTTGCGGCGATGGAATTTATTAATAAAGTGGATTCAAAGGCATCAGGAGGTGGCAAAGAAGATGATTAATTATGTATCATCCTCGTTTGATTTATTCGGTTTGACGATCCATTGGTATGCCGTTTGCATTTTAATCGGAATTGTTTTAGCGGTTGTTGCCGGCGTTCGCGAAGGGAAAAAAATCGGTATTCCAAGCGATTATATTTATACCGGACTGGTCATTGTATTGCCATGCGCGATCATCGGGGCCAGACTGTGGTATGTCCTGTTTAATTTAAGCCACTTTCATTCTTTTATGGAAGTGATCGGTTTTAATTCCAACGGACAGTTTGTCGGTTTATCGGGATTGGCCATTCAAGGCGGAGTTCTTGCTTCTTTGATTGCCATCTATCTGTATTGCCGTTTTAGAAAAATATCGTTATATCGGATTTTGGATGTGGTCGCACCCGGTTTTTTAATCGGTCAGATCTGCGGTCGCTGGGGTAATTTCTTCAATCACGAACTATATGGCCCGAAAGTGGTCAATACCGATTTGTTTGAGGCATTACTTCCCAGTTTTATTACGGAAAATATGCGAATTCCCGAAAACGGTCCGTATTATCATCCGACGTTTTTATATGAATCACTGTTGAATTTGCTTGGATTGATTGTCATGTTTGTCCTTAGGAGAAAATCCAAAAAACTCCAAAGCGGCGATTTGATCGGTCTTTATATGATCTGGTACGGCGGCGTTCGGATTTTCACGGAAATTTTACGTGGAAAAAGCGGTGCCGATGAAATTTTAATGGTCGGAAATGTGCCGGTTTCGATTTTATTCAGTGTTTTGTTTATCGTAGGGGGAATCGCCTTTTTGGTTGTGAAGCGTTTTTTCGGTCCGAAGACTTCGTATTTATCGCTGTTAAAGGAAATTCGGGAAAATCGTTACGATACCGTTCTTTTCGATTTGGACGGAACGCTTTTAAATACCAAGGAATTGATCGACCGCAGTTTTATTCACACCTTTGAACACTTCCGCCCAACCTTGCGGTTAAGTGATGAGGAATTGGATTCTTTTTTCGGCCCTTCGTTAAAACAGACGTTTTCCAGATACAGCGACGATGAAACGGAAATCGCCGAAATGATTGCGTATTACCGTTCGTTTAATGTGGAAGCCCACGACGAAATGGTTACGGCTTTTCCAGGAGCAAAGGCTTTGATTCGAACGCTTTCTAAAAAAGGATACCACGTCGGTGTGGTATCTTCCAAAAAGAAAGATTTGGTTGAACATGGACTGGATTTGTTCGGGATGTTGCCTTATATGGAAATCATTATCGGAGAAGAAGAAGTAACGCATCCCAAACCCGACCCGGAAGGAATCAAGATGGCGCTTGCGGCCTGCGGCAGTAAAAAGGCCTTGTACGTCGGAGACGGCGTAGGGGATATTGAGGCCGGTAAGGCAGCGGGAATCGACACCGTCGGTGTTTTATATTCGAAAAGAAAAGAGCAGATTTTGGCGGCTTCTCCGACGTATACCATTAAAAATCTGGCGGATTTGCTGCCTATTTTAACGGAGTAGAAAATGAGTTTTTCAACTGATGTCAAAGAAGATATTTTAACGTACAACAGCGAAAAAAAACTGCATTCCACCGAATTTGTCGCCATGTTACGGTTCGGAGGGGAAGTTCTTGTTTCCCCTGTTTTAAGAATTGTTTTTTCTACCTCCTCATCCATGGTCTTCAGACATTTTCTAATGTATTTGAAAGAATTGTACAGTGAAGCGACGTATCAAATGTTTTCCAGAACCATGCAGAAATTGCATCATTCGACGATCTATACGTGTATGATCGAACAAGAGGCGTTGACGATTGCCGAAGCCGTGCACCTGTTGGAGGATTTTCCACCAAATAAAGAGGCCATTTTGGCGGATCCCATGCAGATGATCGCGTATTTAAGAGGGGCCTTTTTAGTCAAAGGAACGGTCAATAACCCATCTACTTCCAACTATCATTTGGAAATTGCGGCCGCTAAGGAAACCGAAGCGTTGTTTTTGCAACGCTGTATGAATGCTTTTTCGCTCAATGCCAGAATCAGCAAGCGCCGCAATGATTTGATCGTCTATATTAAAGAAAAAGATGCCATTGTGGATTTTCTGCGGTATTTGGGGGCCAATGTCAGCATGAACGAATTTGAAAATGTGATTATCAAACGCAATTTGGCAGCCAATATCAATCGCTTGATGAATATCGATGTGGCCAATCAGCAAAAAACAAATCAAACCGCCAAAGAACAATTGAAATATATCAAATATTTGGAATACTATTATCCGCTTGAAAAATTGGATCCGAAATTGTTATTGGTGATGAAAGTACGTAAAGAAAATCCCGAAGCGTCTTTTTCGGAATTGATTGCGATTATCAACCAAAATTATGATGAATCGATTACAAAATCGGGTTTGAACCATCGGTTTCGCAAAATAAAAGAAATCGCACAACAACATGAAAACAAACGGAAGGAAGCATCATGGAAATAGGAATTGATTTGGTAGAACATCAGGATTCACGCTTTGAAGAAGAACGTTTTATACGATATGTCCTTTCTCCTAAAGAACAAGCTGTTTTAGAAACGATTACTTCTGCCAAACGGCGAATCGAATACGTTGCTTCCCGTTTTGCAGCCAAAGAAGCCGTTATCAAATGCTTGAAGAAAAAAATATCCTTTCAAAAAATAACGGTTTTAAATGATAAAAACGGAGCTCCTTTTCTTCAAGTAGAATCTATTGAAACAGAACTCCGTTTAAGTATTACGCATACCGTCAATTACAGTGTCGCAGTGGTAATCAGTCTTCCATAATTGTATGACGGTTTCGCATAAACAACAAGGCTATATTGAACAACGAACAAAGACCGATGAAAACATAGATAACTCTTGTGGTTATGCTGCCCGGTTGGAATGCCCATGTTACAACATTAAAATTAAAGATACCGACAATAGCCCAAGCGATACCACCGATGATGGTAAATACGAGGGCTATTTTTTGTATAACTGACATATTCAATTCCTCCTTTATCTAGTAGTTTTTCTCAAAAGTAAGTTTCTTATGCATAGGTTCGCAAAATACCGCATAACATTAAGTGATTATGAAGATGGGTGGAAAAATGAAAAAAATATTGAGTGTACTAATGTTATGTTTAATGTTGTTGTTTTCCGGTTGTTCTAAGAAAGAAACAGCCGATGAGTTGACGCGGGTTACAACGTATTTATCGGAACTGAAATCGTATTCTTTGACTTCGACGATGACCATTCATCGGTCGGATAAAAATGTTTCGATTCGTGTTGGAGTAGACTACTTATCCCCGAGTTATTATAAGGTAAGTTTTACCAGTCAGGATAATAACGAACAGTTGATTATCAAAAACGATAATGGCGTTTACGTACTGACACCGTCCTTAAACAAACAATTCAAATTTGACAGTGATTGGCCGTTAAACAGTTCGCATGCTTATTTGCTGGAAGCCATTTGCAAAGATATCAAAGCGGATCAAGCAGCAAGCGGAATTCAGGAAAACAGCAATATCAAGATTGAATGTGCCATCACACACAAAACCAATCAAAATGCGACCAAGATGCAATATCTTTGCAAAGCCGACGATCTGAAACCGCAAAAAACATTGTTTTTAAACGATAAAGGCGATCCGGTTATTGAAGTGGATTTCGACTCTTTCACACCGAACAATTCACTTTCCAAAGATCATTTCAATGAAAAGAAATACTTAACCGAACAGGAAGACAGTACCGGTAAAGACGAAGAAACCGCCGATATCGCCGTTACAGCCGGTTACGAGATCGAAGGCAATCAGTTGGAATCCTCGACAACCAAAGATAATGTAACAATCCTTTGTTACAGCGGCAGTAAACCTTATACGATCATCGTTCAAGAAGCTCAAACTTATTCGGAAGTGATTCCGTTGGAATGTTACCAATCCATTGATTTCTTAGAAGGCGGCTTGTGTTTCTTCAATGAAAATACGATGAAATACTTTTTGGGAAATTACGAAATAGCCATTTATTCGAACAGTTTGACAACCGAAGAATACTTGGATGTGGCCGGGGCCATTACGTTGGTATAAAATAAAGGAGCATCTGTCTTTTTGAGGCAGATGTTTTTTTGTTGCGATATCAAATCCGTAAAAGAATAATAAGGGTTTTTCTTGAAGTTCCTTGGATTTTGGTTTATAATATAGAAGACGTTTTATTGAGGAGGAATCAGTCTTGGCAAGAGCAGTTAGAAAGGTTTCGCGCGCAAGTACGAAAAATCAGAAAAAAGAAACAAAATTAAGTAAAAACGCAGTGATTGCAATAATTGTTACAATCGCTTTGATCGTGATTGGATTAAGTGTTGGATTGGGATTGTATTTCGGTCTTAAAGCAGATGACGACTATGTTTCGGACAAGATCTATTTTACAGACCCGGTATTGACGACCGACGGAAAAGAAGTGACATTTGTAAAAGAAAACTATCAAACGTTAAAACGCTATATCGACGAAGATAAAGTGGAACATATGTTTGTGTTTGCTTATGACGGTTCGGCTTTTTATGCCGATGAAAAAGATGAAGATCATTATAATAAAGATTATACGACGTTGATTACTCGATTGGCCGATCTTCAGTATGAAATCAACGAAGCAAAACAAAGAGGCGTAAACATCGAATTGTTTATCGTCGATGTCGATGTGGATAGTTCGGTCAATGAGGGAATTTTATCCGATGAGCTGTTTGGAGCCCTTTGTTCCGAAAGTCAGGATACCTATACACCGGTTTTTTGTTACAATCAAGAAGGAGAATACAAAAGTACGGTAACGATCCAGCAAGACGGCAGTTCAAGAGAACGGACCATTTCCACATCTATGAT
This sequence comes from uncultured Mollicutes bacterium, assembly GCA_900540175.1. Taxonomy (GTDB): domain Bacteria; phylum Bacillota_I; class Bacilli_A; order Acholeplasmatales; family Anaeroplasmataceae; genus Pelethenecus; species Pelethenecus faecipullorum. The sequence goes on from UQFG01000001.1 coordinate 168,895, forward strand.
GGTTGAAATTATTTCAACGACGATCCCCAACTCGATTTTATACATCGATGGTTTGACAGCATAAAAAACTCTCTTTTCGGAGAGTTTTCTTTTTAGGAGAAAAACGATGGAATTAAACGAAACGATTTTATTGGAATTACAACAGTCGCTTCATCTGAAACAAGCACAGATTCAAGCGGTTTTGACGCTTCTTTCCGAAGACAAAACGGTGGCATTCATTGCTCGTTACCGCAAAGAAGCAACCGGTGCTTTAAACGAAGAACAAATCCGGCAAATTTCGAAAGCGTATCAATATGCGCTTTCTTTGAAAAAGAAAAAAGAAGACATCAAACGGTTGATCGACGAAAAAGGTTTGTTGACCGATGAGATTTCAAAAAAAATAGAGGCCGCTTCCAAATTAATCGAACTGGAAGATCTTTATCGGCCTTATAAAGAAAAAAAGAAAACCAAAGCGACCGAAGCCATTGCGCTCGGATTGGAGCCGCTTGCGGTGATTATGCTTGAATTAAGGAAAACCGGCGATAAAGAAAACATCGTAAAACCGTTTTTAAATGATCGGATAAAAACCGTTGAAGAAGCGATCGAACAAGCCAAATACATTGTAGCCGAAAAAATTTCCGATCAAGCGGATTACCGTAAATACATTCGGGATAAAGCGTTAAAATACGGAACAATATCCTCGAAGAAAAAGAAAAACGATTTGGATATAGAGGAAAAATACAAGAATTATTACGATTGCAGTGAACCCATTGCCTATATCAAACCACACCGAATCTTGGCCTTGAACCGGGCGGAAAAAGAAGACGTTATTACGGTTTCGGTAGAACTTCAACCGGAACGGGATATTCTTTATTTAACCGATCGGGTTACTCATAAAAAGTCATCTTTGTTTCAAGAAGAAATCCAATCGGCCGTTGAAGATGCTTACAAACGCTTGATTGCCCCTTCTATTCAACGGGAAATTCGGAATATTCTTTCTCAGAAAGCAGAAGAACAGGCCATAGCGGTGTTTTCGTTGAATTTGCGGCAGTTGTTGTTGCAGCCGCCTTTGAAAGGAAAAGTGGTTTTAGGGGTTGACCCGGCTTTTCGTACCGGTTGTAAACTGGCCGTTCTTTCCAAAGAATCCAAAGTGCTTGAAATCGGAGTCATTTATCCTAATGAAAAATCCAAAGGCAGCTCGGTGGATGCTAAAACATTAGAACAATCGAAAAAGACGTTGCTGCACTTGATTTCGACGTATCAAGTCGAAGTGATCGCGATCGGAAACGGCACGGCCAGTCGCGAAACAGAGTGGTTTATTGCCAATGTCATTCAAGAAAATAAGTTACCGGTTCAATACGTTGTTGTCAGCGAAGCAGGGGCTTCGGTTTATTCGGCATCTTTTTTGGCGAAGGAAGAATTTCCGGATTTATCGGTTGAACAACGTTCGGCCATTTCAATTGGCAGACGAATCCAAGATCCGTTGGCTGAATTGGTCAAAATCGATCCGAAATCGATCGGCATCGGTCAATATCAACACGATGTTGCGCAAAATAAATTATCCAAATCTTTAGAAGAAGTCGTGGTGGATGCGGTAAATAAAGTGGGGGTCAACCTCAATACGGCATCGGCTTCTCTTTTGGCTTATGTTTCCGGATTATCCAAAAATGTGGCTAAAAACATCGTGGCTTACCGCGACGAACATGCTATGTTTCATTCTCGTGAAGAAGTTAAAAAAGTAAGCCAGTTGGGTCCCAAAACATACGAACAATGCATTGGTTTTTTGCGGATATTGGAAGCGGATAATCCGCTGGATATGACATCGATTCATCCGGAAAGCTATGATAAAGCCGAAGCATTGTTGAAGATCATGCAGTTGGATTCTAAAGCGCTTGGAACGCCGTTGATGCAAGAGGCCGTCCGAAAATTAGACCGCAATCAGTTACAAAAAGATCTTTCGATTGATGCTTATACGCTAAATGATATTTTAGAGGCGTTTATAGCGCCTTTAAGAGATGTTCGGGATGATTATCCCGGATTGAAATTAAGGGCGGATATCATGCATTTTGAAGACCTAAAAATCGGTGATCAATTAGAAGGCATCGTCCGAAACATCGTCGATTTCGGAGCCTTTATCGACTGCGGTGTCAAATATGACGGCTTGCTTCATATTTCGAAGATGGGAACAAAACGAATTGCGCATCCTTCGGAAATGCTACATGTTGGGGATCCGATAACCGTCACGGTCATTGATATTGATGCACCGCATCATAAATATTCCCTATCGTTATCAAACAGTCTTTGACACAATCAAAAAGAGGATCATTCGTGATCCTTTTTTCTTTGCAGAAACGGTTTGATTGGAATCGGTTGCGGTTGAATTTTCAAGATATCTTGGTTTTAAAATGAAAAAATATTCTGCCTGGTTGATCAAGCAGAATATTCAATCCGTTATTTTAAAAATTTTTTAATGAGTTTATCGCTAAACCGGCTGTACGGTGCATAGCGCATCGGAAGATCGATGATCCGACTTTTTTCCAAAATCGATTTATAATGGGAAAAAACTTCGAAACTTTTGCCGCCATGATAACTGCCGATCCCGGAAGTACCGATGCCGCCGAAAGGAAGATTCAAATTCGCAAGGTGGATGATTGTATCATTGACACAGCCGCCACCGAACGAAAATCGGTTTAAAAGCATATTTTTGCGTTTTTTATCGGTAAAAAGATAACAAGCCAGCGGTGTATGGAATCGGTTTAAAATGGACAGCAGTTGCTCGTCTGTTTCAAAACAAAGAATCGGTAAGATCGGCGCGAAAATTTCTTCTTTCATGATCGCTTGATCAAACGATGGCTCATCGATGATCGTCGGTTCGATTTTCAACTGATGGGAATCGGATTTTCCGCCGTAAAGGATCGTTGTTTGATCGAACAGGTTTAAAATACGGTTAAAGTGATGGGAAGATATTATTTTCGGATACGCCGGATTGTCTAAGGGGTTTGGGTATTGATGCCGCATCCAAAAGATAAGGCGTTCAACCAATTGATCTTTTACTTTCTTTTCAACGAGTAAATAATCCGGTGCAACACAGGTCTGACCGGCATTTAACAATTTGCCGAAAACAATTCGTTTGGCAGCCAAATCAAGTGGGGCTGTGGCATCGAGGATAACAGGGCTTTTTCCGCCCAATTCCAAAACAACCGGAATCAGCTTAGAAGCGGCTTGTTCATAAACGATTCGACCTACTTTTTCGCTTCCCGTAAAAAAGATGAAATTCCAAGACTCTTGCAGTAGGGCTGTTGCCACAGAAGAATCTCCGTTTTGAACACAGATATATTCTTCTTTGAAATTTTCTTTGATCAACTGTTTGAGCAACAAAGAAGTGTGATGGGAATACTCCGATAGTTTCAAAGTGACGGTATTGCCGCTTGCCATGGCTCCCGCAAGTGGCTGCAACGATAGAAGAAGCGGATAATTCCACGGACAGATGATTAAAACCGACCCGTAAGGACAGGCAAGACGGTAGCTTTTAGATGGAAATTGCGATAAAGGTGTTTTCACTCTTTTTTGTTTCATATTTCGTTTCAAATGTTTCAGTTGATACGAGATTTCGTTTAAAACAAGTCCGATTTCCGTCATGTACGCTTCGGTTGGTGATTTTCCCAAATCGGCATATAACGCTTCTTCCAACTGTTTTTGATGCGTTAGGATCATTGTTTTCAAACGCATTAAATTTTCTTTGCGAAAAGAATAAGAAAGTGTTTGACCGCTTGAATAGAATTGCTGTTGTTTTTGAAAAATAGTCATAGAGGAAATCCTTTCTTTTGTCAAATGAAAAAGGCTCATAAAGAGCCTTTTTATTGTTGGTAAGGTCTGGACCAATCCAGACTGCCGTCATACCAAGCATTAAATGTTTCGTCTTCTTCATAGGATCTAGAGACATTTTCCAGATAACTTCCATAATGAACAAGTTGATCGGCAAGAAGGGAATAACCGGTTCCTGCCTGGATATTCATCTCTTTGAAAAGCAGATAAGTTTGGAAATCAGAAGAAGTATACCTGGTAATGGCATCGTTAAACATCGCGTTGAACAATTGTACTTTTTCGGATGTCAGTGTCGGGGTTGCGCCGGTCTGTGTCTGAACATAGTATGTAAAGAACTGATTCATCGTCGCTTTTTTCGGATCACTGTCATTGTAAATGTTTTCGATGGTTACATAGATATTATCATCTTCGGTATCGGTATCTTTTTCATTGAGTAAAATATCAAAATTTTTACCGTATCCGTATTTATCTTCGCTTTCGGTATAAAGCGTGTTTTCCGGATCGTCTTCGTAAGAATTGACAACAATCATATGAAAACCGAATTCCGTTTCACAAATATCTTCTTTCAGCGGTTGATTCGTACCGGATGTTTTAAAATAGAAGATCGACTTTTCATCTTCGATTTCCAATTGATCGGCAACGGCTTTTTGATAAAGTGCCTTAATGTAGTCACCGAATTCCGTTACGTAATTACCGACATTGCTTTGATCGGTATCACCGCTGGAGGAAAGCGATTCTACTTTTAATTGCAGATTATACTGCTTATAATCTTGCCATGATTTCGTCGGATCGGAAATCAAGGTATCATTGCGGTTATAGGCTTTTACGATGTAGTTGAGAATATCCATGATGTCGTTGGAAGCGGTTAAAGCCGAATGGGTTGCTTCTTGATAAACAGCTTGCATCAAATTTAAAACGGCATCGTAAAAGTTCGTTTTTTCTTCTTCGGTAAAATTCTTTAAGAATTGTTCCGGATCATCGGGCGTACCGTCGGCATTATCGTCAATGTAAATCAGTAAATGGTCGATATTGATTGAGAAAATGCTGTCATAGTTGGCATTCCCGGTATTTAAGATGTTTTCTAAAATATTCAAAGCAGCGGTATTTAACTGATGGTCTTCCGTTGACCATTCATCGAATACTTTTTGACTCAAATAAGCGGATAAGACCGCAGAAGCGACTTTGGAATATTTTAAAACTTCATTATAAGTCGGATAACCGTAGGAAGCAAGTAAGAACGTTTCTTCACCGATTTCTTTCGGATAAGAAGAATTGTTTCCTTTATTGAAAGTATTGATGGCATTTTTAAGTTCGTCTTCATAACCTTCCAAATCGTCTTCATCTAAAAACAGATCTTTGTATTGATAAACATAGTCTAATTTTAACCGATCCACAACGGTTGTAAGACCGATGGAAGTCGATTGTTTGTTATAAAAATCGCTGACAGTGTAGTCGGTTGTTTTATTGTTGTAAGTGACGGAAAAAATCAAATCACCCTTAAAGTCATTTGGATGAATCAAATCGTATTCGTCTTCATACGAACTTTCAAAACGATATTCAAAATACGGATCGTAGATTTCAATATCCGCTGCTTTGATTCTTTCTTTTAAAACGTCTGCCGTATAACCGGAGATTTTATTTTGAAGCAATTCTTGTTTGATTTCTTCTTTGATTGCTTCAAAGTTGGTTGCTCCAACGGTTTTTTCCAAATCGTCCCATTCAATGACTTCATTGGAGTTGACGTTGTATTTTTCATTGACATCATAAGTGGTTTGACCACGATAAATCATCACGTACTTGTTGTTGAGATTCCACGGTTCAATCAAACATTGATTGTCCTCTAAGGTATCTAAGACAAACGTTTTAACAGAAGAAGAAACATCTGCCAAATCGTCCTCTACATTATTGAGTCGATATTCGGTAAAAGGCTGGGCAGGATCCAGCGGTTCCCGATACGTGTAATAATTGTTGTAAAGCGCAATATAACTGTTTAGTCTGTTTTCTTCCGAAAAGTCCAGATTTTTAACCGCGTTATTGGCTTCGGTCAAATTGTTGAACTGGATGATAATGGCTTGATAAGTACCGTAATCGCGCATGTTCGATTCATAGTAATCTTGAATGTTTTCATCGGAAATGTAGCGGCTGTTGGAAACCAAATTGCCGTTTTCATCTTCGATTTTTTCCTGATTGACGATCGTTTGCAACTTGTTTTCCGCTGCTTTGTTTAAAGCCAAAGAAGAAAGTTGATTTTCAATCAAGGCATCCGGTAACGATTTAAACTGCAGTTTATCATCGGATGTCGTATAGTTTTTACATTGTTCTTCCGTAATTACAATACCGCTGTTGTAGTTGGTATCCATGTATTGACGGATTTTGGTATTTTTTTCTTTTTCCGATAATTTTTCAACCGTTTTGGCACTGGAAGATCCGTATAAGGCGCTTGCTACGGTGTCGAAAATGGCTTGTTCGGTATCGGTTGTCACAGCATCTGTTAAATTAACTTCTGATTTTACGGTTTGATACTCTTCCCAAAACAATGCTTTTTGGAGTTCTGCGAAAAAGGAATCATATCCTTTGGATCTTAAAAGAGAATAGTAATCTCCGTTGGTTAATTCAAATTCATGACTGGAAGCAACAATTGAAGAAGTATTGATCGATCCCATCGGAACAGTCGTATTTCTTAACGATTTTCCGCCACAGGAAGAAAGACTGATCAGAAATAGTAAGCTTGCGATCAATAAGAATAATTTTTTGATTTTCATTCTTTTACTCCTCTCCTTGGGTAAATAAAATTTCAGCGACGATTGATTTTAAATCTTCCCACCAATGTTCATACGTATTTAAAGTACCGGTCGGATCTTCTTCGTAAATGAAAATGTAATTATCGGCCGCATTATGATTGATTTCAATGATTTTGTCCATCCGAGCGGCATACGCTTGGTTGGTAAATGTAAGCGATCCGGCCATTTCCTGAATGAAGTAAAGCACAATATCCCGTTGGGTTTCTTCGCCCATATAACGGGTTAAAACCGGTGAGAGGTAGTTGCTGAGGGCATCGGAGATGGCAGAAGGACTCAAGTTGCTGGTCGATTGGGAAACATATTCAAGAACGTACAGTTTGATTTGATTGATGGAAAGTTTTTCCGAATCATTGTACAGTTGATCGATGGTAACGTAAGCATCGTTATAATACACATCGACCGATTCGAATAAATGAAGCGGATCGTCTTCCGAAGTGAATTCCGCACTGGTTTGGAATTCGGCGCTGGTGATAACCAATAAATTGAAGCCGTCTTCCGTTTGCAAAACGTCTTCTTTGGCGGTTAAGCGCTCTAAGTATTCCGTTTGCGTCGTATTATTGATTTTGAAATCGTCTTGTTTGAAAATCGTAACCAAGCGTTCCTTTAATTTAAAATCAATGGAGGTGGTGTCATTGGCAGCCGATACATCCTCCAAAGCGACGTTCAAACCGGCTTTGCGGTATTTCGCCCATTTGTTTTCCGGTGCAATCGGGTTATCTTGGTATTCGGCCCGAGCCGAGTTGTTGATTTCGGTTACCAATTCATCCAAAGCCGTCGCGTGAGAACCGTTCATCGATTGGACTTCCTTTAAAATTTCTAGAACGAGTTCTTGGGCCAGTGAACCTTTGGATTGGTTGTTGTACGTCAGATCTTTCCAATCTGCCACATTGTCTTTTTCACCGTCGTCATTGGCATCCATGTAAACAACCAGTCGTTTTCCGCTGATCGAGAAGTAGTTTTCATAGATCGAATCGGTATAGGTTTTAAAGAAATTCAGTAACGTATTTGAAGCATAATCCGTCAAAAGTTTTCCGGAAGCCGCATTGACTCTGAATACATTTTTAACAATGTCGTCTATGTTGGCAGTATGGTAGTAAAGCATAAGGAAATTGTATTTTCCAATGCTGGAAGGATAGCCGGAAGAAGAAAGAGAATCACTGGAAAAAGCCGCTAAAATATATTCGATTTGTTGATAATAATCTTCTTTGTCTTTTGCGGTATCTTCGTAGGCTTTGGTATCTTTGACGATTTTTTTACTTAAGATATCAATGGAAGTCGTGATTCCGTTTTTCAGTTCCAGTTCCGTGAAAATTCCGCCGGAAACGGCTTTGGAATCTTCGGTATCCTCAACGATGTTAACGTGGTAAGTCTGATTGTTATACGCAATCGTGGCAATGACGTTGCTGTTCGGTGCCGAGCCGTATGTTTTGGAATATTCGCTGTTGGAAGTAGCATAGGCGATTTCCAGCGCTTCATCGTATATTTTGACCGTTACCTCTTCGGTTTCTTCCGTTAAGGCATTGGAAATATTCGTAGAAGTTAAAGCATTGGTCCGTAAATAGTCGGAAATTTCATTGTAAAGCGTTTCGTTTGCTGTAATATTTTCATACAGTTCGTCATCTGTTATATCTTTGTGATAAATATTTTCATATTGGTCGCTTTCCTGTTCCAACTTAAAAGCGATCCAATTTTGATCACTGTATGTCTGAAGAGCAGTCGAATACGATTTGGAATCGTCCTCACTGCTGTCTTTGTCAGTAAACGGTGTGGATAATTCTTCATACAAATATAAGTAGAAAGTAGGATCCAAATTATCAATGTATTCCCTTGTATAATAAGTATTGAAAACTTCTTCATCGTCTTTCTTTTGAGCCAACACCGCAACAATCGCATTAAATGCCTCTTTCAGTTTTTGTTCACTGTTTTCCTGTTGCATGATTTGAGCATATTTTTGAATGATGTCTTCTGTGATCGGAGTCAAATCAATGTCGTTGAAATACGATTTATATTTGTCTGTATAAAGCATTTCACGGTATCCGCCGTAAAGATAGTTGTAAATTTGAATGTAGAGTTCCAAAACGGCTACTTCCCCGTAACTTCTTTCGATGTACTGGAAACCGTCTTTTCCGTCACTTGGTGTAAACTCATCGTAGTAGTTGGCGTATTCGGCAAAAGACATATTGGCTCGTTTTTCAATATAAACCAAATCGTCCCGATAAAATTTCAAACCGAATGATTTTAAGGTCGAATTGAATTCCTCTTCCGATGCAAAACGGATTAAAATCAAGTTTAAATCGCCTTGGTTGGCATATTCGTTTTTATAGGTTTGAATATAATCGTTTTTAGTGAAATAACCAAGGTCGTTTTCATCGTCGGTATCCCTGTTTTCGTAGGCATCCTTGATTTCTTCATCTAGTTTGTCGTAGGCAAGCAATTCTTTAGCCAAAGAAGTATAGTAAAGATTTTTAAATTGTTTTGCTATGATTAAGAAATTGTCATTGTCCAGTGTCGCTTCTTCACATAAAGTCACCAGCGATTTTCCGTTGATTGAATCGATGTTGTAAAGAGAATACATTTCATCCGAATATTTTAGCCGAAGCAATTTCGCATCGTATTTGGCAATATCTTCGATCGAGTCGTAATTTCCTTGAACATTGAAATCAAAATTGTAGACATCGTCTAAAACGTAATTTTTAAGCCGAACACTGTAGTGTTGGTAAAGTTGGTTAAAGTCCTCTTCCGTAAAATCATCTTTGAATGATTTCTTTTCATCATCGGTTAAGGAAGCATAACTTTTTTCCATAACTAGTTCGATTTTTGTAAAATAATCTTTTAAAACCACTTCTGTGATCTTTTCATCCAAAACGTCTTTGGCCGACCATTTCAGTTCGTTCCACAATTCTTGGTTGGTTACGCTGTATTTGCCGGCTGATGCATAGATTTCATCGGGATTGAGTTTCCCTAAAGGATTTCCTGCACCGCCGCAGGAAGATAACGATATAAGTAACACGAAAGATACAATCAGTAAAAATATCCTCCGAGATTTTAAATTGAATTTTTTAAACATATATGATAACTCCTTTATTCCTTAAATAATTTAAACCATAGCATTTTTTATAATATCATTAATAAAGGTAAAAAGCAATAAATAACCTTAATTTCTGATTAAAAAAGATTGATGTTGGGCAAATGAAACGTTTTTATTTCCTTTCTTTCATACTATAGAAGTGAGGGAGGAAAGGGGGTGCCGCTTTATGGCAAATAACTCTTGTGGTTGCGGGTCCAATGAATATGGCTATGCACTGATTTTAGTTCTATTTATTTTGCTGGTTATCATCGGTGCGGCTTGGCTTGCATAAAAACATGGACTGACAAATTCAAACGCAGAATGACAGAGAGTTCCTTTGTCATTTTTTGTAGGTTTGTCAAACAAATGTTACAGAGAATGTAAATAATTTAGGAGTACCTCATTGGGTGTTCTCCAACCCAATGGTCGC
>UQFG01000002.1 GCA_900540175.1 uncultured Mollicutes bacterium
CTGCGGGATGCGGGATGCGCTTTCGTTATTGGATCAGTGTATTTCGTACAGTCTTTCAGAAGAAATCGGGTTGGACGATGTTCTTTCGATCAGCGGCAATGTTTCGTATCGGTCGTTCATCGATTTATTGGGCGCCTGTTTGGATCATAATGGATCTCAAGCTTTACGGCAAGTCGATGAATTGCTGAAAAAAGGCAAAGAGGTTCCGCGGATCATCAATGATTTATTGCTTTTTTTACGGGACGTATTGATGTTTAAGAACAATGCCGTTTTGGATGATAAAAAAATGTTTCACGAACCGGATTTTACGGCACTGGCCAATCGTTTGAAATACGGTGTGATCTACGAGTGGTTGGATATTTTGAACCAAACCAATAACGATATGCGGTTTTCCAACCAGAAGCGGGCGTTTTTGGAACTGGCCGTTTTAAAGATGAACGATGTGAAATTACAGGAAGAGGCTTCGTTTCAGGAACGGATCGAACAGTTGGAACTGTTGGTTTCTAAGCTGACTTCTTCCAAAAAAGAAGAACCGATGGTTTTTCCCAGTGTGAATAAACCGACTGAGGTAGTTCCTAAGATTCAAAACGACGAAGTTTCAATCGAAGAAATCGAAACGATTTTAAATACGGCCAATAAAGAAAAAAAGACGGAATTGTCAAAAATCTGGAAAAAAATCGCCGAAGATTACAGTGGCGAATTCATCGTTCAGATTTTGGTTGCCGGTGAACTGGTTGCCGTCAGTGATACGGCTTTTATTGTCGTATTGCAGGATCTTGGATTTTGCAATCGGTTGATGAGTTATGAAAACTACGTGCGGATGATGGAAATCTTTTCGCATTATTCGCAATCGTTTCAAGAATATATTTGCCTTCCCAAGGCGGTGTGGAATAAAATCAAAGCCGATTATAAGGCCAAATACAGTGCCTCTAACCCGCATCCGAAGTTAAATGCGCTTGCAATCGGCGTTATCAAACGGAAAAATCCCGTTTCGCAAAGTCCCATCGATCAAGATAAGAACCGATTATACGACTATTTCGATCAAGATAAAATAGAAATTTTGGAGGATTAAGATGAATCAACAAGCAATGATGCGTTTGAAAAAAATGCAAAAACAAATGATGGAAGCACAGGAAAAATTAGAACAAACCGTTTACAGCGGCACAGCCGGCGGGGGAATGGTATGTGTCCGGATGAAAGGAAATCACGAAATGGTTTCCGTTACTATTGATCCGGATGCCATCGAATCAAAAGAAGATATCGAACTATTGCAAGATACGATTGTTGCCGCCGTTAACGATGCAACCAAAAAAATCGAGGAAGAATCTCAAAAAGCGTTAGGGGCTTTCGGCGGCGGATTCGGTTTGTTCTGATGATCAAATATCCAAAAGCGCTGGAAGCGTTGATCGATCAGTTCAGTTCTTTGCCGTCGGTCGGAAGAAAGACGGCGGAACGGTTTGCGTTTTATGTGTACAGTAAAATGCCGAAAGAACGGATTGAACTTTTTTCCGATTCATTGGTAAATCTGCATCAACAGCTTCACTCCTGTTCTTGTTGCGGCAACATTTCGGAAGAAGACCTCTGCTCGATTTGCAAGGATCCCGAACGCAATCACAAACAGGTGTTGGTGGTCGAGCAAATCAAAGATTTGTTTACGATCGAAAACGTCAACGAGTATCGCGGTATTTACCACGTGTTAGGTGGGGCGATCAGTTTTTCAAAAGGGATCGGAATCGACGATTTAAACCTTTCTTCTTTGATTCGGAAGGTCAAAAATAAAGAAGTCGACGAACTGATTTTGGCAACCAACGCAACGTTAGAAGGAGAAACGACTGCGCGTTATATCAAAGAATTGCTGCAAGACGAACCGGTTAAAATCACCCGTATTGCTCATGGTCTTCCGGTCGGCGGCGATTTATCGTATGCCGATGAGATGACGGTTTTAAAAGCATTTGAGGGCCGAAGGGAATATTAAGACGGCTTGTTTCATATACTACGGTGGTGATTTTTATGCTGAAGGCGATTCGCTATGTCGTAAAATCCGTGTTGATCGGAGTGACCGTAGTTTTGGTGTTCAATTTAGTGGGACAGTTTTTTAATTTGATGTTACCGTTTAATTTGTTGTCCATCGCGTTGATCGGTTTTTTTCATTTGCCCGGTTTTTTGGTTTTATTGATTGTCCTGATTTTGTAGGTGATAGGTTGAAGGTTACTTTTTTAAGTATGGACGAAGATAAAAATAAAGTTTTTTTCGAAAGCGATGCTTCTATTTGCGAGGATGAAATTGTTTTTGCGGACAAGAGTTTAACCGATACGACGCTTTATTTGCGTTTTGAACCGGATCGCTTAAATTTAAGAAGAGAAGGACAAGTTTTTATGCGACTTTCTTTTCGGCAACATCACAAGACGGACGGTTTTTATCGGGATTCGTTCGGACTGGAAATCCCGCTTACGGTTTTATGTACTGTTCTTAAAGTTGAAGCGAAGAAAACGATTGTGCATTATGAACTGTGGTGGGATGAGCAAATGAAAACGAAGCATAAAATTCTATTATTATTTGAGGAAAGTATTGCCAAATGACTTTTTTTTATGTAAAATAAATGTTGTTTTTACTGGAGGATTTAAAATGGAAACTATTTCGCAAATGTCATTACTGGAAGTTGCCGTACAATTAATGGAACAAAAAAGAGCACCGCAATCCATCCGTCTTTTAATTAAAGAAGCATTGGAAATGAAAGGATTAGAAGATCCGGATCATACGCTTGCCGCGCAACTTTACGTAGACATTACCACAAGTTCGAAATTTGTATATATGGGGAATGAAGAATGGGATTTGAAGTCCAGACAATCGCTGGATGAATACGACAAAGACGGTTCGGCATTCAACTCCAAAGAAGAAGAACCGGTATCGGAAGAAGACGAGAAAGAAGACGATCTTTTCATCGACGACGATTTGGAAGAAGATGAGGATGAAGACGACTTGGAAGACGACGACGAAGATGAGGACGACTACTTAGACGATGATGAATACGAAGACGATGAAGAGGATGAAGACGAGGATGATGTCGATTCCATCATCGATGACGATTTGGTAGAACGGTATGACGAAGACGACGACTTCAACGAAGACAAGTATAACGACCTGATGGATGATTATGAAGATATGTATGAAGAATAACAGATTGAAAAATCTGTTTTTTTCATAATTTCCCATAATTTTTCGATAATAAAACAGTAATTGGAGGGTATAATAAAAGTGTCTTTAGGGACAGTATCTATCTAATTCTCCCTACATAGATAGACACTTTTTTCATAAGCAAACTATAACTCTCCCAAAGGATAAAGGGCAACCGGAATGTAGGTTGCCCTTTATTCGTCTGTTAAAATAAGGTATAATAAATAAAAGGCGAGAAAGGAGTTATCTCATGGAACAAATCAAATATCAACTTGCTTTGGTGGAAGATGAAAAAAATTTAGCGAGTCTTGTCATCAAATATTTGCAAACAGAAGGCTACGAAGTTGACTGGTACCAAGATGGGGAACAGGCTTTGAAAGCCGTTCAAAAAGAGTATGCCTTGTGGATTTTGGACATTATGTTGCCGGGGATTACCAGCGGGTATGATTTGATTAAAAGCATTCGCAAAGAGTATCCGCAGGCGCCGATCATATTTACATCGGCCCGTGATCAGGATATCGATAAGATTATGGGATTGGAACTTGGAAGCGATGACTATTTGGCCAAACCGTATTCCATTCGGGAACTTTGTTTGCGTGTTAAAAATTTATTGGCGCGTTCGTATGAATATCATAACGATCGAAGCCATCATAAAAATATTCTTTCTCTTGGCGATTACCTGGTGGATAAAGAACGCAGATGTGTCAGTTGCAACGGGCAAAATTTAAGTCTGACATCCAAAGAATACGATTTGCTGCTATATCTGTTGGAACATCCCGGAAAAGCTTTTTCACGGGATCAGATTTTAACGACGGTATGGGGCGATGATTATTTCGGCAGCGATCGGGTAGTTGATGATCTGATGCGTCGATTAAGACAGAAAATGCCGAATTTATCGGTTGAAACCATCTATGGATACGGGTATCGGTTGCTGGTATGAAAAAAATTCCCATTTCAAGTCAGATCGTTATTTTATTTTTAATCATCTTATTGTTGTCGGCATCGGCTTTTACGGTGATTACCTCGTTTCGGTTGCATGCCATGGCCGAAGAAGAAACGTATTCACGGTTGCTTGCTTATTCCACATTGATCGAAAATCAAGGTCCGGTTGATCCGGATATCGGCGATTTCAGAGATATGAAAGTCGCATTTATCGCCCGTTACAGCAACAACGATCTACTGTATTCGAACGATATTGGGCTTTATTTGGACGAAGACGATTTAGCGACTATTATGAAAACCATTTCCGATCAAAAAGAAGCCGTGATTTGCAACAAACTCAACAATTACAATCAAGAAACGATTTATTACTGTTTTTCGACCAAAGATGCCGGAAGGACCTTTTTGGTTTTGGTAACCGATTCGTTATACGTCATGAATATGGCCAGAACCAATTCTTTGCAGTTTATCATTATTTTCTTTATCATCATTTTTTTGTCTATTTTAACGATCGCCCTTTGGAGCAATCAGTTTGCCAGACGATTGCATCGGATCCAGGATCATATTTTGTCCCTTCCAAAATCCGAATATCAGCAATCCTATACCGATGACGGACTGGATGAGGTCGGCGAACTTTCTAGAGCGGTTGAGGCGATGCGAATCGAACTCAAACAAAACGAGCAGACTAAAAAAGAAATGTTGCAAAATATTTCTCATGACTTTAAAACCCCGATTGCCGTCATAAAATCGTATGCGGAAGCACAACAAGACGGCATGGCGGACGAAGACAGCAGTCGGATTATTATTGCGCAGGCTGAAATTTTGAAAAACAAAGTCAATCGTCTGCTTCAGTATAATTCATTGGAATATTTATCCAAAGATCGGGAATTTGAAGACGTCAATATGAAAGACGTCATCGAAGAAGTGATTCAAGGATATCGGTTTCAAACCGATCTCATCATCGATTTGGATTTGAACGAAGACGTTTATTTTAGGGGATACCGTGAAAATTACACGACGGTTGTCGACAATATCGTCGATAATGCCAGACGGTATGCCAAAACGAAAATTAAAATCGTCTTGAAAAAAGATCGCCTAAGAATCTATAACGACGGAGAACCGATGGATGAGTCGTTTTTGAAAAGCGGCTTTAAACCGTATGAAAAAGGCAGTAAAGGCCAGTTCGGTTTGGGTATGTCGATTGTGAAGCGGACGGTGGAATTCTTCGGCATGGATTTGATCGTCAAAAACGAAGCGATCGGTGTTTCTTTTATCATAACCAAATCAAAACACAAATAAAAAAGGAGGGGGATGCGGATGACCCAAAACGAAAGAATTTTCTTGCCGTGGTGGAAAAGAGTTGTGATTGTGATTGCCACGGTCATTGTGTTTGCTTTGCAAATCATGTTGTTCGTATTTGCATTTCAAGTCAATTTCGATTTTCCGTTTAATGTTTGGATCTATTGGATCATCGAAGGAGGGTCCTTTGTTTTGGTCTATCATATCATTCATCGGCCGATTTTAACCAATTACAAGTTGACATGGTCCATTTTGATCTTGATTTTTCCGCTTCCCTTTTCTTTGTTGTATTATCTGAATCAGCGAAGTCTGGCATTGCCGAAATACAAACAGAAGAAAATCGATACCATTTTGGGAAATTACTACAATCTCAATCAAATCGACTGTACATTGGAGTTGGACCGAAAAGATCCGAAAGCGGCGAAATTGGCTCGGATTCTTCGTTCGAGTACAGGCTATCCGCTTTGGAAAAACACGAAGTACACGTTTCTTTTTGACGGACTGTTGAAACACGAAGATATGTTGGTTGAATTAAAAAAAGCGACTCGGTATATTTTTATTGAATGTTTTATCATCAGTGACGGAAAATTACTGAGTGAGTTGTTGCCTATTTTGAAAGAAAAAGGCGATGAGGGCGTCGAAATCAAAATCATTTACGATGATTTGGGATCCAAAGCGACGTTAAAGAAAAAGACGATTTTAGAAATTGCGCAAATCAAGAATTGTACGTTTACCAATTACAATCCGCTTGGATTAAACATCAATCCGGCATTCAATTACCGCGATCACCGGAAAATGGTGATCATCGACGGAAAAACAGCGTATTGCGGGGGCGATAATTTAGCGGACGAATACATCCATCAGAAAAAGCGGTTCGGTTTTTGGCGCGATAATTGCGGCAAATACGAAGGAGAGGCTGTTCAAAGTTTTATTGCTCTTTTTATTGAGATGTGGTACATTTCGACCAAAATGGTGTTGAAACTGGAAAACTATCTCTGCGATTATGCCTTGGAACGGGAAAACAGTTATATTTTGCCGTTTGGGGACGGTCCTTCCAATGGTGCGGAACCGGGGTATGATATTTTCCGTTCGCTCATTTCCAGTGCCGACCAGACTTTATACATTTCAACACCGTATTTGATTATCGATGAGGCGATGATCGAAAGCATTGTTTTGGCGGCCAAAAGCGGTGTGGATGTTCGAATTTTGATGCCCGGAATTCCCGATAAAAAAGTAGCTTGGTATTTGGGGCGGTTTCATTATAAGGAAATTTTGCTTGCAGGAGGCAAGATTTACGAATATACACCGGGGTTTAATCATGCCAAAAACATTATTGTCGACGGACGCTATGCTTTCATCGGCACAATCAACATGGATTACCGGAGTTTGTTTTTGCATTATGAATGCGGGGCGTTGATTTTGCTGGATAACGAAATCTATAAGATGAAAGACGATTTTTTAAAGGCTTGCGATGACAGCAAACCGATTACATATGAGGATTGGAAGAAACGGCCTTGGTGGCAAAAACTTATTTCTTATTTGTTGTATCTGTTTGCGCCGTTGTTTTAAAGGGGTAGAATTTCTATCCCTTTTTCGTTTTTTTTGAAAAGTATTTTCAATGGTTAAAAAGACCGTGGCCATGTTATAATAAATAAAAACAACAAAGGAGGGATTTTATGGAAAATCGATTGAAAACTTACAGCATGCATCTTTTGGATTTAGGGAAGAAAAATCGGCTGTTGAACTATAAAGAAACCGGTTACCGTACGATAACGGTTCTTCATCCGAACATGGAGATTATTTTTCATAAAATGACCGCATCCTCGGTTTTTCGGATCTTTCCGCTGGATCCGCTTTTAAAAGAGTATCACGACCGACTGGACGGAACGAATCAATCGTTGGAGGAGTATTCATCGGCCAAAGTGTTCGATATTGCCAAACAGGCTGTCAAAGAAAACGATTTGATTTGTTATAAACAAGGCGTGTTCCTGTCTAAAGTTCTCAAAATAATCGCTAAAGAGTATCAAAATTCCTGTCTGGAAAAAGGAATCAATCCACTTTATATGACATTCGGATTGGTTCGGTATTTCGATGATCAGGATTACCGAGCGCCGCTGTTTTTGATTCCCATTACCATGAAAGAAGAAAACGGGATTTATAAAATCAAACCGTGTGAGGAAGAAGCGATTCTCAATCCGACGCTGGTGTATTTGCTGAAAAACCGATATCGTCTATCCTTAGAAGAACCGGATACGCTCAGTTTCGAAGAATATTTTTCGAAATACAAAGAAGTTTTCAAAAAAAACCAAATGGAGTTATCCTCTCATGTTTCGATCGGGATTTACTCCTTTTTGAAAATGAATATGTACAATGATTTGATGACGCATCAGGAATTGGTTTTGCAAAATAAAAACGTCAACAGTCTTTTGAGTCAAACGCCTTACGAACAGGTTTTAACACCCAATCCGATTTATCCGGTTGTCGATGCGGATGCTTCCCAAAAAGAAGCCATAACAGACGCGATGAGCGGACTTTCTTTCGTCTTGCAGGGGCCGCCCGGAAGCGGAAAAAGTCAAACCATTACCAATATCATTTCCAGTGCGTTGGCTGGGGGGAAAAAGGTTTTGTTTGTTTCGGAAAAACAAGCCGCTTTGAATGTTGTATACGAGAATTTAAAACGAGTCGGACTGCATAGTTTTGCCATGGCGCTTCATTCTCATAAAATGAATAAAAAGGACTTTATCGACGAACTGTACAAAACCGCTTCTTTGCCGCATTACGAAATTCAAAACGATTTGGCTGACCTTTCGATCAAACAACGGTTTTCATCGGATAAATTACAAGAATACTGTAGGTTGTTGCATGCGCCGATGGAAGAGGTGGGTGGTAAAAGTTTATACGATTGTTATGCTTCTTTTTTAAAAGCCAAACAACCGCCTTTTGTTTATCCGATCGACAATATTAAAAACCATTCGAAAGATTTTTTGGAGCAATGTGTTCGTCTTTTGGATCGATACGGTGTTTTGGCCAAACCGATTTACGATTATCGGAACAGTCCTTTTTACGCGTATATAAATCAAGACTTAAACGTTGCCCGTTATGAAGCAAAACCGATGCTTGAAGAACTGTATTTGTTTTATCAAACCAATGCGGTCGTTTTACAGAAAATCAACCGGCATTTACCGCTTGCCATCCGCAATTATCAACAGATTCTTTCTTCTTTGGATATCATTGAAAAAGTTGTTTCTTTACGACTGTTTTTACCGGATTATTTCGAGAAGAAAAAAAGAAAGCAGTTGCAGGGATTGCTGAAACGGTATTTGGTATTGGAAGAAGAAACAAGCCATGCGAGGGTAGAGCGTTTTTTTACGAACCGGATTTTCGATTTGGATTTGGAAATGAAGATCACGGCGTTTAAACGCGTTTCTTTTTCAGTCAAGAAATATTTTTCCGTTACGTATCATCGCTTAAAAAAAGAACTTCTTTCCTACTGTAAAGTTCGTATGAAAGATGCCGATTTACTGGAAAAATTAGAAGAAGCCTTGTTATACCAACAGAAAAAACAATCTTTGAAAGAAGTGTTGTCTTTATTGCCGCAAGGATATTCTTTTTTCGAATATCAGCAAATGAACGAAGATATTCAATCGTTGGAAAACTTTCCTTACGAACGGAATTGGACAGTCGAACAGTATCGTCTTGTACGGGCGGATTTTACGGATATTCTGATTCAGTTAAAACAGCAGACGGTTTTTCCGTTTGAAAAATATACGAATCTGTTCGATTCCAATCGGATTCATCTGGTAACAGACGATTTGGATGAGATATCTCTTCGTTTAAAGCAAATGTTAGATCAGATAGAGGAGTTGGTTCCGTATGTCCAGATTTTGGGTATTGTTTCGGAACTGAAGGATAAGAATATTCTTTCTTATTTGCATTTGGCGCTCGATCAACAATTGCCGTTAGATGATCTTTCGTCTTGTTTTGAAGCGGTTTTTTATCGGAACTTGATCGATTGGACGATTGAATCCAGTCCGCTTTTAAAAGAACTGATGACTTATGGAACGCACCCGCTTGTAGAGGAGTTTAAAAAAGTCGATCAACTTTGTTTAAGTGCCAATCAGGCTAAGATCGTTTCCGCTTTATCCAAACAGCGACCGGACAATAATATTGTTGCCGGTTCTAAATTCCAACTATTGGTCAAAGAATACAATAAAACGCGCAAACAAAAACCGATCCGATTGTTATTAGAAGAAATTTGGGAATTCGCTTTGACAATCAAACCGATCTTTTTGATGTCGCCCTTATCGGTTTCCACTTATTTGAACAGTCGATCCGATATGTTTGATTTGGTTATTTTCGATGAAGCCTCGCAAGTGTTTGCCTGGGACGCTTTAGGGGCGATTTACAGAGCCAAACAATGCATTATCATCGGGGATCACCAACAACTGCCGCCTTCCCGTTTTTTCAGTGCCGGATTGGACGATGAAGAAGAAGACGACGAACCGATCGAATCGATTTTAGATCAGGCTTCCATGGTTTTTGCAATCAAAAAACTTTCGTGGCATTACAGAAGCCGCAGCGAAGAGTTGATTGCTTTTTCCAACCGACGATTTTATCAGGGGCGTTTGATTACCATTCCCCAGGCGAAAAGACATACCGATGGGTTTGGGATTGATTTTTATCCCACAGACGGTATTTACGATGTGAAAACTCAGACGAACCGAATCGAGGCATTCAAAGTTGTGGATTTGGTTGTCGAGGCCATGCGGACATATCCGAATCGTTCTCTTGGTGTCATCACCTTTTCCAGTGCACAAGCCGATTTGATCGAAGAAGTATTGGAAGAACGCAAAAAAAACGATCAACTGCCGGCGGATTATTTCAGTATGGAAAAGGACGAACCGTTCTTTATTAAAAATCTGGAGTCGGTTCAAGGCGATGAGCGGGATATCATCATCTTCAGTATCTGCTACGGCTACAACAAAGAGAAAAAATTTTATCAACGATTCGGACCGCTCAACAATGCGGGTGGTGAAAAACGGTTGAATGTCGCCGTTACCAGAGCCAAATACAATATTCGCGTGGTTACCTCTATTCACGCAAGCGATATTCGTCTTGAAAAAACCGATTCTCTGGGGGTTCAGTATTTAAAAGAATATTTGGATTATGCCGAACATATTCAAACCAAGATGCTTCCCAAACAACCGTCTTATGACGGTGTGTTGGAAAGTGTTTGCCGTTTTTTGGAAGATCAAGGGTATTTATGCCATCCGTTGGTGGGAACATCGGATTTTAAAATCGATTTGGCCGTTTCTCATCCGTTGACCAAAGAATACAAAATGGCCGTTATGCTCGATGCGGCACGCTCTTGTGTGGGTTCCATCAGCGATGTTTTCAGGTTGCAACAAACGTTATTGGAACGATTGGGCTGGTCTTATTACCGATTGTTTTCAACCGATTGGGTTTACGATCGCAAACGGGAACAGGAAAAATTGCTTGAAGCCTTGGATGATTGCATGAAAAAAGAAGGCATCGTTTCCAAACCGACCGTTCAAACCGATTTTTTAACCGAACAGAAAGAAGAAGGTTTGGAAAAAGAATTTGACGAATATGACCGCGTTAGTGAATCGGAAATCGAAACGATGTATGAAAAAATGCCGATTGATGCGATTCTATTCAAGATTGTCGAAAAAGAAGAACCGATTTCAATCGACTATTTGTTGAAACGGATTTGTTTTATGTACGGTAGAACCAAAGTAACCGCCGTAGTGAAAAAGATGTTTTACAACGATCTTTCCAAACTTTCCCTGGTGGAAGAAAACGGGTTTTTAATGCGGGAAGTTTATACGAAAAAGACGTTTCGGATTCATTCGGATCGGACAATCGAACAAGTACCGCGAGTCGAACTGGAAGATGCTTTATCCAAAATCGTCGAAAAAAACAACGGAATCACCAAAGAGGGTTGTTTTAAAACCGTCTCCAAGTTGTTGGGATACGACCGTATGAGTGAAAATGCCGTTTCTTATTTGGAGGATGCGTTGGTCTTTTTGAAACTATCGGGTAAAATAGCGGAAAAAGACGGGTGTCTTTACTGTTAAACCCGAACTTATTTCCTGAATAAATGGTTAAAAAGCAGTAAATCAAAAACTTACTGCTTTTTTATTTGTTATTTCGATTTGATTTGTTTTTACGGTGTTTAAAGACATGGTATAAGATGTCTTTTAAAACCAGCATGGCGTCTTGTTCATCATAGGAATAGTCTTTTTTTAAGTTATCCAACAAAGTATTGATCTGGTCGGCATAAGTTACAATATTCACATGATTTTGATACGTACCCAGAACAGGATATTTTTCTTGCCAAACGGTTGTCCAGTTGATTTTTTCCTGAATTTCTTCCGGTATCTGCTGGATCCTATCTTTGATATCCTGAACATCCGGGTCAAATTGAATCAATTCATCTAAAGAAATACGGTAAAGTAGAGCCATTTTTTTAGATTGCCGAATATCGGGTACGGTTTCGTTTGTTTCCCATTTTGAAATCGTTTGCCTGCTTACACCGAGTTTTTCGGCTACTTCTTCTTGGGAAAGTCCGCACTTTTTTCTTGCCTGAAATAAACTGTTTCCTATATTCATCGTTTTTCCTCCGTTTTTTTCTGTCTTTATTATAATCGGATAAAGAAAGCTAGTCTACCTATTATTCTTGTCAAATGTGCTCTTTTTGTTAACATCCGACCATTATTTATCGGACGGTTTTGTTCTGATTTGAAATCAAACCGGTTTACGTGTTTTTTTTGCTGATAAAGTAAGGAAAAACAGAGGAGGAAAGAAGAAGGTGTTTTTAAAAAAAGCCAGGTTAACGACCGTTTTTGAAATTGGACGGATTTATGCTATCCGGCCTTTTACCAAATGACCGGTCCGGTTTGTAAAAAGAATGAGACTAAGTTTATAATTAAAAGAGTGAAACAAACTTCAAAATATGCTATAATTTTAAAAAACGAAAGGATGATGCGATATCGAACCGATCTTAAGAGCAAAGAATTTAAAGAAAACCTTTAAACTGTCTTATAAACAACGTAAAATCAATCATTCATCGGAAACGTTGAAAGTAGCGGTAGACGGTTTGTCTTTTGATGTCTACAAAGGAGAAATTTACGGTTTATTAGGTCCAAACGGAGCGGGAAAGACAACGACGCTTCGGATCATTTCCACGCTGATCAAAGCCGATGAAGGAGATGTGTGGATAGATGGGGTAAGTATTCATGATGATCCGGCGGTGGTTCGTTCTTCCATCGGGTTTTTAACCAGTGAGTTGAAATTGGAAGATTTTTTCACGCCGAATTATCTGTACGATTATTTTTCGAATCTTCATAAGGTGGATCAAGAAACGGCTGCCGCAAGAAAAAAGATTTTATTCGAAAAATTCGGCATCGATCCGTTTAAAGAAGTGAAAATAGCCGATTTATCAACCGGTATGAAACAAAAAGTATCATTGGTTATTTCTGTGGTCCACGATCCGAAAATCATTATTTTCGATGAACCGACCAACGGATTGGATGTTGTGACGGCCAAAACCGTAACGGATTTTTTGGAAGATCTAAAAAAAGAAGGGAAAACCATTTTATTGTCGACGCATATTTTTTCACTGGTTGAAAAACTTTGCGATCGAGTTGGAATTATCATGAACGGCAAAATGCTTTTAAGCGATACGTTAGAAGAAGTAACGAAGGATCGCACGCTGGAAGATGTCTTTTTTGATCTTTATCGCAAGGAGGCTGAAGAATGAAAACCATCGGTATTATTTTGAAAAAAGAATTAAAGCGGTATTTTACCGATGTACGGTTGTTGTTGAGCCTCATTATACCGGGAATTCTCATCTTTTTATTGTACAGTGTCATGGGAAACTTCATGAATAAAAGCGAAACGGTAACCTCGTTTGATATTATGATTGTCAATCAGCCCGAAGAATTCAAGCAATTCGATACGGTAGCGGGTTGGACCATTACGCATAAGGAAACAACGCTTTCTGAGGCGCTTGCGGAAGTCAAAAACAAAACGTTGGATTTGGTAATCACTTACGAAGAAAATTTTTACGATAAAATGCTTCATTACGATGCTTCAAGCGGCGACAAAGCCCCGCAAATCGAAATGTATTACAATTCGGCTTCTACGGCTTCTACGATGATTTACGACTATTATCAGACGGTATTAAACGCGTTTGAAGCGACGATTTCCAATCGTTTTGATATCAATGGCAGTCCCGATATCGTGTATGATTTGGCCAATCAAGAAGACATTACAATCCGTATTTTCACGATGTTATTGCCGTTTTTGCTGATTATCTTTTTATTTACCGGCTGTATGGGGATCTGTTCGGAAGCCATTGCCGGTGAAAAAGAACGCGGTACCATTGCCACCCTGTTGGTAACACCGGTTAAAAGAAGTCATTTTGCCATCGGAAAGATCATCGCGTTAAGCATAACATCCTTGGTGGCGGCTTTGGCTAGTTTTATCGGTTTGATCGCATCGTTGCCGCAGTTGGTCGGCTCACAAGCCGATTTGACACTTGGGATGTATGGTGTGGAAACGTATCTGATGTTGCTTGTGATCATCATTGTAACGGTGTTGTTTTTCACGGTTGTGTTGACCATTTTATCCACTTTCGCCAAATCCGTTAAAGAAGCATCCGGGTACGCCGTTCCGGTTATGGCGATTGTTATGTTGGTCGGAGTTACCGGATTTACGAGCAATCAGGCGACGACCAATCCGTTTCTTTATTTAGTTCCGGTTTACAATTCGGTTCAAGCCTTGATCGGCGTTTTGAGTCTTTCGGTTTCTTGGAATTTTCTGCTGCTGACGGTACTGTCCAATGTTGTTTATATCGCTGTTGGAATATATGTTTTAACTAAGATGTTCAATAGTGAAAAAATTATCTTCAATAAATAAAGATTGAAACAAACCGATAACCGACAATCAAAACAAAAGAAAGTGGTTGCCGTTTTCGATTTTTAATGAATATCTAACGGTCTTACATGACCGTTTTTATTTTTTATTTTTGAAGTAACAAGGATGAATACGGATGAAAGGGCTGCTAAAAACTCACTGACAGAATGACAAAGCCATATGGAATCTTTTCCGAAAATAAGAGGGACAATCCCTATTAAAATAGGAGGGAAAATCACAGACCGAGATAATGAAATCAAAAGCGCGGGTTTAATTTTTTTGTTTGCTTGATAATAAGAAATCATCAGGATATTGAATCCTGCAAGAAAAAAGCCGCAAAAGTACGGGTAACTTTTACTTGTTGTAAAATCGATCAACTCGGTATCATTCGGACTGAAAATAAAGAAAAAACTGCGGCCGAAAAAAACAATTAAGACATAACCAATCACCCCGATTATCAAAAAAGTGTAAATAGAAAAACGGAGTAAGCTTTTGGTGCGTTTTTCTTCTCCTGTTCCCATAAAATAACTAAACACGGGTTGTAATCCCTGCGCCATGCCAAGAAACAGCGTTAAAATAATTAGCATTAGATAGCCGATAACAAGGTAAGCCGCAAGACCAATTTCCCCAAATCCATAATGCACAATGGCAAAGTTATATACAAAGGTAATAATGCCAATCGTAAACTCCATGATAAAAGACGGAAAGCCAAGGACATAAACAGAACGGAGATTTTTCCATTTCAATTTGAATTTAGATAAATACAAATCGCCGCGCTTGAAGATAAAGTGGGGTAACATGATTAAAACACTGAAAATAGGACCAAGCGCAGTAGCCAACGCTGCCCCGGTAATCCCCATGTTCAAGGGGTACATAAACACATAGTCCAAAACAATATTTGAAACAGAACCAAACATGAGAGCAAACATGGCAAGTTTTGGACGGTTATCATTGCGCACCAGACTACTTAAGAAAAAACTGAAAAGTAGGAATGGGGAAAAGGTAAGGATGTACCATAGGTAACGGATTGCTTCGTCATGGATAACCGGCGTCGAGCCTAAAAGTTCAGCAAGCGGGTTTATGAAAATATTTCCCAGTACACTGATCAAGAACCCCATCCCCGCCGTACATAGGGCAGCGAGACTGAAAATGTGGCGGGCTTTTTCTTTTTGTCCTTGACCGAGATGTGCGGAAATCAAAACGCCCGCGCCTGTGGCAACGGCCATAGACAACGCGATTAATATCTCGACGAGCGGTACAGAAACGGCAGCGGCGGCCATAGCATCCCGCCCAAGTCGATTGCCGATGAAGATGCCGTCAACAATCATATAGATGGAATTGAACAGTAATCCAATCATTTGCGGTACGGCATATTTGATAAATAAAGTAGATGTTTTTTCTTTATACATGTTAATCAATCCTCCTGACAAATGAAAAAGACCGGCGTTTATGTGTAACGCTGGCCTACTACACAATAAAATTGAACCCCGGCGGGCAAATTTTATTTTCTATCATTATTTTTTCTTTTGTTTAGCGAGTTCTATCGCCTCTTTTCCTGTAATATGGTCGATTGTCATTTCCAGCATACAAAGAGACTGCCACTCGCGACTGATGGCATGATTGCGGGTTGCTGCAGTATCTTTCGGAGCATATTTGATTGCCAATTTTTCTATCGCGGCTTTTTTTTCGAGATCATCTTCGATTATCCGTATTCGTCCAAAAGCAATAACGCTTCTGAAATAAGTCGTATATTCCTGCGGGATAACCAAATCTTGATCAATTACACAAAACGATACTTTTCTAGTTTTTTGAATCGCATCGATTTTGTGTCCGCTTTTTGCGCTGTGAAAATAAATGTTCTTTCCGTCGTAAACATAACTGATCGGTACGGCATACGGATAGTCATCATCACCTAAAACGGCAAGTACGCCGGATGAACTTCTTTGTAAAATATCGACAATTTCTTTTTGGGATAAGGCTTGTTTTTTTCTTCTCATTGGGCGAAAAATCATGTTTTTACACCTCCTTAAAAAAATAAACGCTTATTTTTTACTCCTTCAATGGCCTAATGGAGCTAAAATAAGCGTTTCTCGGCAGAAACATATTTTTTATAGAATATCACAATGGATGAAAGCAGTCAAGGGATAACCAGGAAACGATTTGAAAAATTAAAAACGTAGGATTGAAAAAAATATTTTAAGGCATTCAACACTTGGTTTTAACAAATGAAGAAGTACCATTTTGCCGATCGTTATTTTTGGTCATTCGGAAGAGGTATTTGGATTTGATACCGCCACTGCAAAATGCCGGATACGACGATGATTTCGACAATAAACGGCGGCTTCTTTCCAACCATTTGTTCAGCCGTTACCAGCAAATCGGCAAGCACTTTTTCTTTTTCCTCATCGGAAACATCGGCACATAAATAACGCCCTTTCGGTAAAGTTTTCAGCCCTTTTACCGGCTGATAGGACTCGCAGATCGCAAACAAACGGGAACAGTTGTTTTCAGTATAGATTCCGGCTGAATCCATAAAGATAAAGGAATCTTTCAAATGGGGTGGAACAAGATTTTTAAAATGGCGGAGGTAGTCCCACAGGTTATCCAAAGAAGGTTCGGATAGGGTATCGGATAATAAAATGGTCCGTTCTTCCAATTCCAAGGTAAAGAAATCGCCGCTTTGTTGTGGGACGGTTCGTTTTTTTTCGTAATCGTCTTTGGCCAGTTTTATTTTTTTTAGTGCGTATTGTAAAGAATGGATTTTCTTTTCGGCTTTTTGTTCGGCTTTGTTTAAAAATAAAATGATTTTTTCTAAATCGTTATAGGAAAGAGCCTCTTTGATTTCTTCCAACGAAAGGTCCATTTGTTGGAGGGCATAAACGGTATTTAACCGCACAATATCGGCTTTTGTATAATACCGATACTTGGTTTGTTCGTTTTTAAAAGTCGGACAAACCAGTCCGATCCGATCGTAGTGTCGTAAGGTTTCTTTGGTCATTTGAGCCATTTGGGCGGCTTCTTTAATCGAAAACAGATCTTTTTCCATTTGAAATCCTCCTCATTCCGACAAGTATTATATCATGAAAAAACGATTCCGGCTTTTGAAAATAAAAAAATAAAAGAATTGGAAAAAAAGGCTTGCTTTAAATTTTACTTTGCGATATAATAGAAAAGCCCATGCGCGGGCAACTATAAGCTGTGAAGTGGGAGGTTGCTGACACACCGAAAAACGTTGTCATTGCAGCGTGTCGGGTTTTCCCATGGAGCAAGTCTATACGACGATTATAGGCGAAAGGAGTTTAAAAAAATGGCAAAATCAAAAATCAGAATTCGTTTAAAATCTTATGATCACAGATTGTTGGATTTATCGGCAAAGAAGATTGTCGACAGTGTGAAGAAAACCGGTTCTTCGGTAAACGGTCCGGTACCGCTTCCTACGGAAAAAGAAATCTTTACGATCTTACGTTCTCCTCACGTTAACAAAGATTCGCGTGAACAATTCGAACGCAGAACACATAAGAGATTAATTGAAATTGTGGATCCGACTCCACAAACGATCGATGCTTTAATGCATATTGATTTACCTTCCGGTATCGATATCGTATTGAAGTAATGAAAAAAATAATAAGAAAAGAGGAAAATTTCAATGGCTAAGGGAATCTTAGGTAGAAAACTGGGCATGACTCAGATTTTCGATGCAGCCGGTAATTTAATTCCGGTTACCATTATTGAGGCAACACCGAATGTTGTTTTACAGCATAAGACAGTTGAAAATGATGGTTATGTAGCTGTTCAGGTTGGTTTCTGCGATAAAAGAGAAAATTTATCGAACAAACCGGAACAAGGCCATGTTGCTAAGGCAAACACTGCTCCTAAGCGCTTCATAAGAGAATTCCGTTTCTCAGAAGCACAAGGAAATGAGTTATTATCTTACAACGTTGGTCAAGAAATTAAGTGTGATATATTCGCCGCAGGAGATGTAGTGGATGTAACGGGTACGTCTAAGGGTAAAGGATTTGCCGGTACGATCAAACGTTACAATCATGCTCGTCTTAGAATGAGCCACGGTACTTCTGCATGTCATCGTATCGTCGGTTCGATGGGTCCGATCAAAGGAAATATGAAGGGTAAGAAAATGCCTGGTCATATGGGACACGAAACCGTAACATTACAAAATTTAGTTATTGCTGCTGTCGATACACAAAGAGATCTGATTTTGGTTCGCGGAAATGTACCGGGACCTAAAAAAGGTTTGGTTGTAATCAAGACGGCTGTCAAAGCGAATTAATCCAATTTAGGAAAGGAGATTAATTATGCCAACTATCGCATTATACAATCAATCCGGAGACAAGATCAACGATTTGGTATTGAATGACGCTGTTTTCGGAATTGAACCCAATCAACAAGTTATTTATGATGTCGTGAACGCTCAACGTGCGGCAATGCGTCAGGGAACGCATGATACAAAAGGACGCAGCGAAGTACGCGGCGGCGGTCGTAAACCGTGGAGACAAAAAGGAACCGGACGGGCTCGTCAAGGATCGATTCGTGCTCCGCAGTGGAGAGGCGGCGGCGTTGTGTTCGGCCCGACTCCCAGAAGTTATGCTTTCAAATTGAATAAGAAAGTAAAACAACTCGGTATGAGATCGGTATTATCTTATAAAGCTCAAAATGAAAAAATGGTCGCTGTGGATACCATTCATTTTGAAGAAATCAAAACGAAGAATTTCTTACAATTCTTGGCAAACATCAAAGTGGAAGGAAAAGCAATGGTTGTTTGTACAAGAGAAGAATTGACGGATGAAGCCATTTTATCGGCAAGAAACATCCCGGGTGTCTTCTTGACTCCTGCGGACAATGCAAGCGTTTATGAAATTCTTTGTTATGACAAATTGGTTGCCACTCAGGGTGCAATCGCTTATTATGAGGAGGAATTGAAGTAATATGACAAAAGCATTCGATATTATTCAAGGTCCAATCATTACTGAAAAAACGATGGCATTAAAAGAAAAAGAAAACAAATACACATTCAAAGTTGCCAAAACGGCGAATAAAGTAGAAATTAAGAATGCCGTTGAAGAAATATTCAAAGTAAAGGTTGAAAGCGTAAATACAATCAATGTATTACCTAAGCGCAAGAGGGTTGGAAAGTATGAAGGTTTTACGCCGGCATACAAAAAAGCCATCTGCAAATTAGCGAAGGACAACAAGATTGACGCCTTCGAAATCTAATTAGGAGGAACTTATTAACATGGCAGTTAGAAAATATAAGCCAACGTCTAACGGTAGACGTAATATGTCGGTTTTGACATACGATGAGATTACGACAGATACTCCTGAAAAGTCGTTGCTTGCGCCGAAACACAAGCATGCCGGTCGTAACAATACAGGTAGAATAACCGTTCGTCATCAAGGCGGCGGAAACAGACAAAAATATCGTCTGATTGATTTTAAGAGAAACAAAGACGGCATTCCGGCAACGGTAAAAACGATCGAATACGATCCGAACAGAAGCGCCAACATTGCTTTATTGGTTTATGCCGACGGAGAAAAAAGATATATTTTGGCTCCGAAAGGCTTGACGGTGGGTCAGAAGGTTGTTTCCGGAGAAAAGGCCGATATCAAACCGGGAAATGCAATGCTTTTGGGACAGATGCCGGTTGGTAGTGTGATTCACAACATCGAATTACATCCTGGAAAAGGCGGACAATTAGCACGTAGTGCCGGCGTTTCCGCTCAGATTTTAGGACGTGTGGATAACTATGTTTTGGTTCGTTTGGGAAGCGGCGAGGTTCGTAAGATTCTGGCTACTTGTAAAGCGACATTCGGTGAAGTGGGTAATGAATCCCATGAATTGGTTCGCATCGGTAAAGCCGGTAAGGCTCGCCATATGGGCTTGCGTCCGGAAGTGCGCGGTTCGGTTATGAACCCGAATGATCACCCGCATGGTGGTGGTGAAGGTAGAGCTCCGATCGGTCGCCCAAGTCCGGTTACTCCGTGGGGTAAACCTGCTCTTGGTTTGAAAACTCGTAAAACCAAAAAGGCTTCTACCAAACTGATTGTTCGTAGAAGAAACGACAAGTAATAAGGAGGAAATACTATGGCTCGTTCAATTAAGAAAGGTCCTTTTTGCGATGACCATTTGATGAAAAAGGTTGAAGAACAAAAAGGAAGCAAAGATAAAAAAGTCATTCAGACTTGGTCGCGCAGATCAACCATTTTCCCTGCGTTTATCGGGTTGACCATTGCCGTGTATAACGGCCGCGAACATGTTCCTGTGTATATTACAGAAGATATGGTAGGTCATAAATTGGGAGAATTCGCTCCTACGAGAACATACCGCGGACATAGTGCCGACGATAAAAAAGCAAAGAAATAGTCTAAAGGAGATCATAATATGGAAGCAAAAGCAATTGCAAGTACCATTAGAATCACTCCTCGCAAGGCTCGTCTTGTAGTAGATTTAATTCGGAATAAGGATGTAGCTGAAGCAAAGGCTATCTTAAAACTGACAAACAAGCAAGCTTGTGAAGTGGTTATAAAAGTACTGAATTCTGCATGTGCCAATGCAGAACACAACTATAATATGGATTCTGGCAATCTATATGTCAAAACAGCTTATGTAACGGATGGAATCAGAATGAAAAGAATGTTACCTCGTGCCAAAGGAAGAGGCGACGTTATCGTTAAAAGAACTTGTAACATTACGGTTATCGTAGCTGAAAAAGAAAGCAAGTAAGGAGGATATTCACATGGGTCAAAAAGTTAGTCCGATCGGGTTACGCGTCGGTATCAACCGCGATTGGGATGCGGCTTGGTATGCATCGAAGACCGACGTAGCAGATTTATTATTAGAAGACTTAAAGATTCGTGAGTATTTAGCGAATGTTTATAAAAAGGCTGCCGTTTCACGTGTTATCATCGAACGTTTAAAAGGCACCAATAAAGATCGTGTTAAAATCACATTATATACCGGAAAACCGGGTATTGTCATCGGTCACGAAGCGGAAACGAAGAACAAAGTCGTTAAGCAATTGGCTTACATGACGAAAAAAGAAATCATTTTAAATGTCGTAGAAGTGAAGAAGCCGGAACTGGATGCAACGTTGGTGGCAAAATCCATTGCCGAACAATTAGAAGCACGTGCTTCTTTCCGTCGTGTGCAAAAAGTTGCGATTCAACGGGCTTTAAAAGCCGGTGCCAAAGGTGCCAAAACGCTGATCTCGGGTCGTTTGGGCGGTGCCGAAATGGCGCGTAGCGAAGGCTACAATGAAGGTCAAGTACCACTTCAGACTTTACGTGCGGATGTTGATTATGCCGTTGCGGAAGCACATACGACGTATGGTAAGTTGGGTGTTAAAGTTTGGATTTACAAAGGCGAAATCTTCGAAATGGCTCCAAGAACATTAGAAGAAAAGAAACCTTCCAGAACCAGACCGGCCAAAACAGGAAAAAAACCTGTAAGGGACGCACACAAAGAAGTTAAAGAAGAAAGCTCCAAAGGAGGTAAATAAGTATGTTAATGCCTAAAAGAGTAAAATTCCGTCGTCCTCATCGAGTTTATTATCGCGGCAGAAAAGCCAAAGGCGGTACGGAAGTGACTTTCGGTGAATTCGGTTTGGTAGCAACGGAAGGGTGCTGGCTTACGAACCGCCAGATCGAGGCTGCCCGTATTGCGATCACACGTAAAATGGATCGTCAGGGACAAGTATGGATTAAAGTATTCCCGCATTTGGCAAAAACCAAGAAACCGCTTGAAGTGCGGATGGGTTCCGGTAAAGGTTCTCCGGAAACTTGGGTAGCCGTTGTCAAAGAAGGGTTGATATTGTTTGAGGTTGCTGGTGTATCGGAAGAAGTTGCACGCGAAGCGTTGCGTCTTGCTTCTCATAAACTTCCTTGTACAACCAAGATTGTAAAAAAAGTAGGTGACGAGCAATAATGAAAGCACAAGATATTCGCAAATTAAACAGTAAGCAAATCAATGCTAAAATTGCTGAGTTAAAAGAAGAATTATTCAATCTAAAGTTTCAAGCTGCTCTTGGTAATTTGGAAAAACCTGCTCGTATGAATGAAATCAAAAGAGATATCGCTAGAATGAAGACCATTCTGACAGAAGGTTCTTACGCCGTTGAAGAAACAAAACCGGCTAAGAAATCTTCCAGAAAGAAATCTGCCGCAAGCGATGGAGCAGAATAGGAGGAAACAACATGGAACGCAATAGTCGTAAATATTTTACAGGAACAGTCGTTTCTGATAAGATGGATAAAACAATCGTCGTATCTGTTGATACTTTTGGAGTACACAAGCTTTATAACAAGCGTGTAAAGAAGTCTACGAAGTTTCACGTTCATGATGAGAATAACACAGCTAAGGTTGGAGATGTTGTTAAATTCATGGAAACCAGACCGCTTTCCAAAACGAAGTTCTATACTTTGGTTGAAGTGGTTAAAGTAAAAGAAACACTTTAATTAGTTCCTGAAAGGAGGTACTATCATGGTTCAACAAGAAACAAGATTAGCCGTTGCCGATAACAGCGGTGCGCGTGAATTATTAATTATCAAAGTATTAGGCGGAGCATTACACAGATATGCAAATATCGGTGATATCGTTGTTTGTTCTGTTAAATCCGCAGCTCCTAACGGTGCTGTTAAAAAAGGTGATGTTGTTAAGGCGGTTATTGTTCGTACAAAAGCCGGCTTAAGAAGAAATGATGGCTCTTATATCAAATTCGATGAAAATGCAGCCGTTATTATTCGTGAGGATAAAACCCCACGTGGAACTCGTATTTTCGGACCAGTCGCTAGAGAGTTACGTGATAAAGACTATATGAAGATCATTTCTTTAGCACCGGAAGTACTATAAGGAGGTGCACATAAATGCAAATTAAAACTGGAGATACAGTCGTTGTCATTGCTGGTAAAGATCGTTTTACAAAAGACAAAAAAGGAAATATCGTTCCGACCACAGGAAAAGTTTTAAAAGTTTATCCTAAAACCAACAAAGTTTTAGTAGAAGGTGTCAATAAAGTAACCAAACATCAAAAACCGACGCAGACCAATCAAAACGGCGGCATTATTCAAGTAGAAGCGCCGATCGATGCGTCCAACGTTATGTTATTGGATCCTAAAACAAACAAACCTACTCGTGTTGGTATCAAGATCGATGAAAACGGAAAGAAAATCAGAGTTTCCAAAAAATCTGGTTATGAATTCAAATAAGTCTACTAAAAAGGAGGCGAACAGAGCGTGAATCGTTTACAGGAAAAATATCAGAATTCTGTCAGAGCAGAATTAGCGAAAAAATTCGAATATAAATCTTCTATGCAAATTCCTAAAGTAGAAAAAATCGTTTTGAACATGGGTGTGGGTGACGCTGTTGCAAACGCAAAGGTTTTAGACGATGCCGTAGAAGAACTGACTTTGATTACAGGTCAAAAACCGGTTGTTACGAAAGCAAAGAAGTCCATTGCGAACTTTAAATTACGTGAAGGAATGCCGATCGGCTGCAAAGTGACGTTAAGAGGCGAAAGAATGTATCAATTCTTAGACAAACTCGTTTCGATCGCTTTACCGCGTGTACGTGATTTCCACGGTGTCAGCGGCAATGCTTTCGACGGACGCGGCAACTATACATTAGGTGTAAAAGAACAGTTAATTTTCCCTGAAATTAACTTTGATAAAGTAAAGAAGATTCGTGGTATGGATATTGTTATCGTAACTACGGCTAAAACAGATGAAGAAGGTCGTACTTTATTACAATTAATGGGTATGCCTTTTAGAAAGTAAGAGAGGAATATAAACTATGGCAAAAACTTCAATGGTTGTAAAAAATCATAGAAAACCTAAATATAGTTCACGTGAATATACACGTTGCGAACGTTGTGGTCGTCCGCATGCCGTTATCGGTAAATTCAAGTTATGTCGTATTTGTTTCCGTGAATTAGCATATAAGGGCCAGATACCAGGGGTAAAAAAGGCCAGCTGGTAATTAAATTTTTTCCAAAAAGATAAGGAGGAATAATCTATGATGACAGATCCAATTGCGGATATGTTAACCCGCATTAGAAACGCAAATACAATGCGTCATGAAACCGTACAAATTCCAACTTCTTCTATTAAAACAGCCATTTTAAAAGTGCTGAAAGAAGAAGGATATATTGTTGATTTTGTCGTTTCACCGGATGTTAAAAGCGTTACGACTGTTACATTAAAATACAATGAGAACAATCAACGAGTAATTAAAGGTTTGAAACGGATTTCCAAACCGAGTCTTCCGGTTTATACAAAGGCCGAAGATCTTCCGAAAGTATTAAACGGATTGGGAATTGCAATTATTTCGACTTCTCAAGGTATTATGACAGATAAACAAGCGCGTAAGTTGAAAATCGGTGGCGAAGTAATGGCTTACGTTTGGTAATTTTTAAAAATATGGAGGTGTTTTAAAATGTCTCGTATTGGTAATAAGGCTATCACATTACCTGCAGGCGTTAGCGTTGAAGTTGCGGAAAACAATTTCGTTACCGTTAAAGGCCCTAAGGGTGAGTTAAGCTTTCAATTCA
This sequence comes from uncultured Mollicutes bacterium, assembly GCA_900540175.1. Taxonomy (GTDB): domain Bacteria; phylum Bacillota_I; class Bacilli_A; order Acholeplasmatales; family Anaeroplasmataceae; genus Pelethenecus; species Pelethenecus faecipullorum. Next base: position 24,911 of record UQFG01000002.1, read on the forward strand.
ATAGCGAACTGGAAATTAGTACAGAAGGTACTGAATGTGTAGTGAAACGTCCAAACGATACAAAACTGATGAAAACCATGCATGGTACGACCCGTGCGTTGTTGCATAACATGGTTGTCGGTGTATCGGAAGGATTTAAAAAACAACTGGAAATCAACGGTGTTGGTTACCGTGCTCAATTACAGGGAAACACATTGGTTGTTTCGGCTGGGTATTCCCATACAGTGGAATTGCCTGTTCCTGCCGGTTTAAAGGTAGAATTGCCGAAGAATACAACCATCATTGTTTCCGGTATCGATAAGCAGTTGGTAGGGCAATTTGCGGCGGAAATTCGCGAAGTACGTAAACCGGAACCTTACAAAGGAAAAGGTATTAAGTACGATTACGAACATATTCGTCGTAAGGAAGGTAAAACTGCTAAGAAGTAGCAGAAAGGAGTGCTAGTATATGATTAATAAGGTATCTAGAAATGACAATCGTAAGAAAAGACATTTAAGAATCCGTCAAACGGTTATCGGTACACCGGATCGTTTGAGACTGAATGTTTTTCGTTCGAATAAACAGATTTATGCACAGATTATCGATGATACAACCGGAAAGACATTATGTAGTGCTTCTTCTCTGGATAAGGAAGTCAGTGTAAAGAATGGTTCAAATGTCGAAGCGGCAGCTTTAGTCGGTACTTTAGTCGCAAAACGTGCATTGGATTTGAAAATTGAAGCTGTAGTTTTTGACCGTGGTGGTTATTTGTATCATGGACGTGTTAAAGCTTTAGCAGAAGCAGCCAGAGCTGCAGGATTAAAATTCTAAGTAGGAGGATAAATCTTTATGCGTCAAGATCGTAAAGAACGTAAAGAAGTAGAACAACCGGAGTTCGAAGAACGCGTTGTTACCATCAACCGTGTTACAAAGGTTGTTAAAGGCGGAAGACGTTTCCGTTTTGCAGCATTAGTTGTCATCGGCGATAAAAAAGGTCGCGTCGGATTCGGTACGGGAAAATCCCAAGAAGTTCCGGAAGCGATTAAAAAAGCCGTTGAAAATGCAAAGAAAAATATGATTACTATTTCCACTGTGAAAACTACTATTCCTCATGAAGTAACCGGAATCTACGGTGCGGGTCGTGTTATTTTAAGACCGGCCAGCGAAGGTACCGGAGTTGTTGCCGGTGGTCCGGTTCGTGCCGTTGTCGAACTGGCCGGAATCGGTGATATTATTTCGAAATCATTGGGTTCTGCTACGCCGATCAATGTAGTAAGAGCGACAATAGAAGGGTTAAAGAATTTGGAAACTGTTGAACAAGTTGCGCAACGTCGCGGTAAAACAGTTGAAGAAATTCTAGGTTAATCATCATGTATAAAATTACGTTAGTTAAAAGTTTGATCGGTCGGAAACCGAATCAGGTTGCGACAGCCAAAGCATTGGGGTTGACGAAAATCGGTCAAACGGTTACCAAAGAGGAAAATGAAGCAATCAGAGGTATGATCGTTACCATTGCCCATATGGTAAAGGTTGTTCAAGAATAGTAGGAGGTGCCAAGTTATGTTAAATGAATTAAAGCCAACAACTGGCGCAAGACATTCTAAAAAACGTGTTGGACGCGGAATCGGCAGCGGCTTAGGTAAAACAGCCGGTCGCGGTACGAAAGGTCAAAATGCACGTTCCGGTGGCGGTGTACGTTTGGGTTTTGAAGGTGGACAATTACCGTTATTCCAACGTTTACCGAAGATCGGTTTTCATAATCATAATCGTAAAGTATATGCCGTTGTCAATGTAGGACAATTGAATTGTTTTGAAGACGGCGCAGTTGTCGATGCCGCTTCTTTAATCGAAGCAGGTTTAATTAAAGATACGTTGAACGGAATTAAAGTATTAGGTCAAGGAGAGTTAAGCAAGAAATTAACAGTGAAAGTAAGCAAGGTATCTGCTTCTGCTAAAACTGCCATTGAAAATGCCGGCGGTACTGTAGAGGTGATCTAACTTGTTTGAAAAGCTGAAAAAAGTCTTAAGCAATCGTGAGATTGTCATTAAGATCATCGTTACGTTTGCTATTCTGTTGGTTTTTAAAGTGGGAACGTATATTCCCATTCCGCTGGTATCGACGACCAGCATCCGTCAGGTTATCGCAGGCAATGATTTCTTGTCGGTACTGAATGCTTTTTCGGGTGGCGGTTTATCCAATTTCTCGATTTTAGCACTGGGTATTTCGCCTTATATCACATCGTCGATTATCGTTCAGATGTTGCAGTTGGTCATTCCGAAATTGAAGGAGTGGTCGGAACAAGGTGAAGTCGGCAAAGTGAAAACCAATCGTGTGACACGTTACGTTACCATTGCTTTGGCGATGGTTCAGGCATTGGTTTTGATTTTCGGACTCGGTGCCAAACCGGAAAACGTATTGGTGGATTCGCTGATTCAGTATAAGAATTTTTACTGGGCATTCTATTTATACATGGCTGTTGTCATTACGGCCGGTTCGGCCTTTACCATGTGGCTTGCGGATTTGATTACCCGCCACGGAATCGGAAACGGTTCGTCCATGATTATTGCGGCCGGTATTATTTCGTCGGTTCCGGCAATGTTTACAACGTTGTCGAATAAATATTTAGGAGCCAATGTATCTCCGGCAAACATTACGCTGTTTATTTTGGTCATTGTTCTTTATATTGCGATGATTTTGGCGGTTGTATTCTTTGAAGGATCGGTTCGGAAAATTCCGGTTCAATATGCCAATCGTCAAGCCTCACAAGGATCGGATATTCCGATTAAACTGAACAGTGCCAACGTTATTCCGGTCATCTTCGCGTCGACATTGATGAGTATTCCGATGACGATTGTCGGTGTAATGGGATTGTCAACCAGTACATCCGGTGCGGCTTTTTGGATCAATCAGATTTTTTCCAATACTCAGCCGATCGGTATGGCGGTTTATGTTATTTTGATTGTGTTCTTTAGTTTCTTCTATTCATTTATGACGGTCGATCCGGATAAGATCAGCGACAACTTGGATAAGCAAGGCGCTTACATTCCCGGATATCGTCCCGGAGAAGATACCAAAGTACAATTATCGAAAATGTTATTCCGAATCACGTTGATCGGTGCGACTTATTTGGTTATCGTCGCATTGATTCCGATCATTGTTTCAACGGTATTCCAATTCAGTAGTACGGAGGCATCGGCTATTACGATCGGCGGTACATCGTTGATCATCGTTGTCGGTGTTGCGATTGAAACGTTCCGTCAAATTGAAACGGCGTCTGAAACAAAAGATTACAAAGGTTTTTTGGATGAATAAGCAGATAGGGGAGAAACCATTATGAAATTGTTGATTATGGGAAGACCCGGTGCGGGCAAAGGAACGCAAGCGGTAAATATCAAGGAATATTATCATATTCCGCATATTTCCAGCGGTGATATGTTCCGGCTGGCAATTAAAAATCAAACCAAACTTGGTATGACAGCCAAGGAATATATGGACAAAGGCCTACTCGTTCCGGATGAAGTAACGATCGGTATTGTCCAAGAACGGTTGTTACAAGCGGATTGCAAAGACGGTTTTTTATTAGACGGTTTTCCGCGGACAATCGCTCAGGCAGAAGCATTAGAAAACTTTTTAAAAGCCAACGGTATCTGTTTGGATGCTGTTTTGGATATTAATGTTCCGGCAGAAATATTAATTAGACGGATGGTCGGCAGAAGAATCTGCAAAACGTGTGGTGCAACATACCACGTGGAATTCAATCCGCCTAAAGAAGAAGGAATTTGCGATGTTTGTCAGTCGAAACTCGTTCAAAGAGTGGACGATAATGAACAAACGGCGGCAAATCGTTTATCTGTTTACGATTGCCAAACGGCTCCATTATTAGAATTCTATGCAAAGCAACATATATTGAAAACCATTGACGGAAATCAACCGCTTCAAAAGGTATTCGACGATATAAAAGCTGTATTAGGGGCTTAAGAATGATAGAAATCAAAAGCGAACGTGAAATCGCGCTCTTGAAAGAGGCCGGCCGAATTGTTGCTTTATGTCATGAAGAGATGAAAAAAGCGATCCGCCCCGGTATTTCCACTTGGGAATTGGATCAAATTTGCGAAAAAATCATTCGAGAACATGGCGCAACACCGTCCTTTAAAGGATACGGCGGCTTTCCCTCTGCTGTCTGTGCATCGGTCAATGAGGTTGTCGTTCACGGTTTTCCGTCCAAAAAATGTATTTTAAAGTCAGGCGATATTATCGCCATCGATATCGGGGCTTGTTATAAAGGATATCATGGTGATTCGGCATGGAGTTATGCTGTGGGTACGATCAGTGAGGCCGATCGAAAATTATTGGAAGTGACGCATGATGCGTTATATGAAGGCTTGAAACAAGTTCGTGAAGGAGCCCACTTAGGCGATGTCAGTGCGGCGATCGGTTCCTATGTCGATTCTTTCGGTTACGGAATCGTCGAAGAATTTACGGGACACGGAGTGGGCAGAAACATCCATGAAGATCCGCCGATTTTCAATTTCGGCGTGCCTGGAACCGGACCGATTTTAAAAGAAGGGATGGTTCTGGCGATTGAACCGATGGTCAATGCCGGTACGAAAAAGGTACGAATTTTAAAAGACGGATGGACGACGGTGACAATGGATCATTCCAAAAGCGCTCATTTTGAGCATACGATTGTTGTACGCAAGAACGGTTACGAAATATTGACTTCACTTTAAAAAGGAGACAAGAAAATGCCAAAAAAAGACGACGTTATCGAAATGGAAGGCAGAGTTGAAGAAGTTCTTCCTAATACAAAATTTATAGTAAAGCTTGAAAATGATCATCAAGTTATTGCTCACGTTTCTGGTAAAATCCGCATGAATAACATACGCATTTTACCAGGGGACAGGGTAACTTTAGAGTTATCGACATACGATTTAACACGTGGCAGAATTACTTACAGACATAAATAATATTGGAGGTAATTAAGATGAAAGTAAGACCATCAGTAAAACCAATTTGCGATAAATGCAAAGTGATTAAGCGCAAAGGCCGTGTTATGGTTATTTGTGAAAATCCAAAGCATAAACAAAGACAAGGATAGAAAGTAGGAGGTGCAAGAACAATGGCACGTATTGCAGGTGTAGATATTCCAAATGAAAAACGCATCGTTATTTCGCTTCAATACATTTACGGTATTGGTGAAACGACGGCACAACATATTTTAAAAAATGCAGGTGTTTCCGTTGATATTCGGACGAGAAACTTAACCGAAGAACAATTACAGGCAATTCGTTCGGAAGTTGCTAAAATCAAAGTCGAAGGAGATCTTCGTAGAGAGGTTGCATTAAACATCAAACGTTTAATGGAAATCGGTTGTTACAGAGGAATGCGTCATAGAAAGAATTTACCGGTTCGCGGCCAAAACACAAGAAACAATGCGCGGACTCGTAAAGGTCCTAGACATACGATCGCAAATAAGAAGAAATAATAAGGAGGAATTGAAATATGGCACGTAAAGTTACAAAGCGTCGTGTGAAGAGAAATTGCCCTACGGGTATTGCTCATATTCACTCGACTTTCAATAATACAATCGTTACAATTACTGATCCACAGGGAAATGTTATTTCTTGGAGCAGTGCCGGTGCTTTAGGCTTTAAAGGTAGTCGTAAATCTACTCCTTTTGCCGCACAGATGTGTAGCGAAGCGGCTGCTAAAGCAGCTGTCGATCAAGGTGTATCCAAGGTTGAAGTTTCAGTAAAAGGTCCCGGTCAGGGAAGAGAAGCAGCAATTCGTTCATTAACGGTGGCTGGCCTTGAAATTACGGCAATTACGGATGTTACACCGGTTCCGCACAATGGATGCCGTCCGCCAAAACGTCCAAGAGGATAGTAGTGTTTTTTATAAATAACAAAACAAATAGGAGGCCCATTAATGAAAGAATTAAAATTCGAAAAACCAAGAACAACTGTTGAAGAAATTGCAGATCAAGGTAGTTATGGCAAATTTGTAATATCGCCGCTGGAAAGAGGGTTCGGTATTACACTTGGGAATGCTTTACGCAGAATCTTGTTGTCCTCTCTACCGGGCGCTGCTTTCGTCAATGTTAAAATTGAAGGTGTCGAGCATGAATTTCAGAACATAGATGGGGTTGTAGAAGATGTAATCACGATTATCCTGAACTTAAAACGAATCGTTTTAGCGGTGGATAGTGAAGATCCGAACTTTGAAGCAGTTGTTGAAATTCACAAAGGTGAAGGAGAAGTTACGGCTTCGGATATCATTCACGGAAATGATGTGATTATTGTGAACCCTGAGCAGCATATCGCAACCGTTGCTGCCGGTGGAAATTTGCATATGTTCTTGACCATCCGTCGTGGTGTCGGTTATGTTAGTTCGGTTACGAACAAAGAATACAATCAGTCGGTTGGCGTGATTTCCATTGATTCTATTTATACACCGATTGTGAATGTCGCATTCAATGTAGAAAAGACACGTGTGGAAAATGTAAATGTCGCTTCCTTCGATAAATTGGAAATCGAAGTTCAGACCAACGGTTCTGTTACAGCTAAAGAAGCATTGGCGATCGCTTCTAAAATGATGATTGAGCATTTGGAAGTGATTGTCGAATTAAGTGAAAAAGCATCCTTAACCGATTTTATGATCGAAACAGAGGATGACAATCAAAACCGGAAACTTGAAATGACAATCGATGAATTGGATTTATCTGTTCGTTCTTATAACTGTTTAAAACGGGCAGGTTTGAATACAGTTGCGGAACTGGCAGCCAAATCGGAAGAAGATATGATGAAAGTTCGTAACTTAGGAAGAAAGTCATTAAAGGAAATCAAAGAAAAGTTAGAAGCCTTAGGATTAGGCTTTAAAAAAGATTAATCATAAGGAGGACATTAAAATGGCATACAGCAGATTACGTCGTAGTTCCGATCAAAGAAAAGCGTTACTTCGTGATTTAGTTACCGATTTAATCTTAAATGGTCGTATTGAAACTACCGAAACAAAAGCAAAAGAATTAAAAAGACTTGCCGATAAAATGGTAACTTTGGGAAAAGCAAATACACTTCATTCTCGTCGTCAGGCTGCAACATTGGTTCGTTTTGAAAAAGACGAAGAAGGAAAATTTGCAATTCAAAAGTTGTTCGATGAAATTGCTCCTAAGTTTGTAAACCGTAATGGCGGTTATACCCGTGTCATTAAAACCGGGTTCCGTCGTGGGGATGCAGCTCCGATGGCCATTATCGAGTGGGTAGAATAGTCAAGATTAAAAGTTCTGCAAAACGGATATAATATCTCTAAAGTAGACAATTAAAATAATTAAAGTGACTAGAAAGAATCCTTAAAAGATTCACAACCTCCAAAATGATTTCTATTTTGGAGGTATTTTTTATAGATAGAAAAACAGGTACAACACCAAATTAAGGGGGTGTGGGGGAGTGAAATCACCAAATTTGGTGGTTGACCCTTATCAAATTAGGATGGAAAGGGTCTTGCATCATAACGATTCGAGATCCTTTTTATGCTTAGTATAATTTTTTAAATGATTGGTTGTTAATTTTTATAGGTTCATTTTCTTTAAACAAAACATAATCCTATTTCTAAATCTATCGAAATTTGAATATCCATATCTATCATAAAATAATCTTTTTAATCTGCCATTTAAAGACTCCATAGGGTTGTTAGATATTCGTTTTCCATCGACTCTTATAAAATAGTGCCTACATTCTATGCAATGAAATTTGATTTGATGTAATATTATCATAATGTTTTTACGGATAATACTAGATGATATATTCTTTTAACTGTTCTAGCATGAATGATAGGCCTATTAGATTTACAATATGGACAATTTCTTATTCCTAGATTTAGATAAAGGTGGATAGTAATTTAATTTGTAGACATATCTATGTGAATAGTAGTAGTATTTTTATTGGCTCCATCATATTGATTTAGTAATACTAATTTAAGTAATTCTGTGTTATAACCCGAATTTTACAGTGTTGTGCTACAAAAGCCACAAAGGAAGCAGGCTGTTCTGCTTCTTTTGCGGCTTTAATATTTGTATGGCGTAGTTTTCTAAAATATACTGACGAAAAATAAAAGTGTGATTATTCGCACATATAATCTGCATATTTGTGTGAAAAGGAGTTGTATTATTCTCATTTTGGCGTATAATAAAAGTGTGATTATGAAACACATAAACCCCAATAATAATGTGAGGAGAAGTATTTTTATGGAAAGATTTATTTTGAAAAAATTGCTTGACTGGAGGAATTCACCTTACCGCAAGCCCTTGATTTTAAAAGGTGTTCGCCAGGTTGGCAAGACATGGATTTTGAAAGAGTTTGGTAGGCGCTATTATGAAAACACCGCCTATTTTAACTTTGATGAAAATGAAGAATATAAGCAGTTCTTTGAAACTACAAAAGATGTGGATCGCATTTTGCAGAACCTAATGCTGGCTAGCGGACAGAAGATCCAGCCAGAAAAGACTCTCATTATTTTTGATGAGGTGCAGGATTGTCCCAAGGTCATCAACTCCATGAAATACTTCTGTGAGAATGCACCGCAGTATCACATTGCCTGTGCAGGTTCTCTGTTAGGTATTGCTTTGGCAAAGCCTTCGTCCTTTCCGGTCGGTAAAGTCAATTTCATGCAGATTGACCCAATGACATTTACAGAGTTTCTGCTCGCCAATGGTGACGAGAATCTGGCAAGGTATTTGGAAACGGTAAACGCCATTGAACCGATCCCAGATGCTTTCTTTAACCCGCTGTATGAAAAACTCAAGATGTACTATGTGACCGGTGGCATGCCAGAATCTGTAAAGATGTGGACAGAGGCACGAGATGTTTCTGCCATGCAGGAAGTCCTGTCTGGAATCATCGGCGCTTATGAGCGAGACTTTGCTAAGCACCCCAATGTCAGTGAATTTCCGAAAATCTCGATGATCTGGAAGTCTATACCGTCTCAGCTTGCAAGGGAAAACAAGAAATTTATTTACAAAGTTGTCAAAGAAGGCGCAAGAGCTCGTGAATACGAAGACGCTTTGCAATGGCTGGTAGATGCTCGCTTGGTGCATAAGGTCTACCGCAGCTCCGCTCCTGGTTTGCCTGTGGCTGCCTACGACGATCTCTCTGCCTTCAAGATTTATCTTGTGGATGTGGGTCTGCTTCGCCGCCTAGCACAGCTGGCGCCGACTGCATTTGGCGAAGGTAACCGCTTGTTTACAGAGTTCAAGGGGGCATTGACTGAGAATTTCGTGCTTCAGACTTTGCTTACACAGTTTGAAGTCACTCCTCGATACTGGGCACAGACAAATCCTCCTTATGAGGTTGATTTCCTTATCCAGAGAGAGAATGATATTTTCCCTGTGGAGGTTAAATCTGAAACCAACACTACTAGTAAAAGTCTCAAGAAATTTAAAGAGATGTTCCCGGATAAAGTCAAACTCCGTGTTCGGTTCTCTCTTGACAATCTAAAGCTTGACGATGATGTACTGAACATTCCTCTGTTTATGGCAGATCAGTCAGATCGCCTGATTGGTTTGGCTTTAGAAAAACGATAGTGATGTAATATATGAAAATAGTCATTTGAATTGACTAAAACAAAAAGTAATTGTAAGATAAAACAATACGGATCGTTTGTATATAATTTGGGTTTATTGGTTCACATTTTTAATACAATCCATTTTTGTTTGTTCTTTTGAACGCTTCATTTCTTTATTTTTAAATTTTTATAAAGATTTCATTTGAATCCGAATTTTTACTATTTCAGTTTAAATAGTTTTACATTTACTAATATCAAAAAATTTGCGTTGTTGCTATGTGTAGGACCATCGAATAGGATTATTAGTTACCTTTAATCATATTCGATGGTTTTTTAGTTAACACTTACGGTAGGATAACTTTCACAATATAATTTTTAAATAGAGGTTTAAATTACCTTTTTATTTAAATATAATGATTTAAACTTTTAGATTTTATCTTAAAAATAATTGAACAAAAATTTATTAATTTTAAAAATTTAATGGATTAAAATGATATGAAAATGAAATATTTTTTTGTTTGTTGACATTAAAGACGTAAAAATGTAATATTAAATAAAAGGAATGAACTTCAGATCAACGCCGACTGGAATAGAAATAGGAGGAGAAAATAATGATTCTGTTAAAAAACGTTTCTAAATCATATAAGAAAAAAATTATATTGAATCATGTAAACTATCAGTTTGCTGATACGGGATTTTATTGTTTATATGGTCCGTCCGGGCTTGGAAAAACAACGCTTTTAAATGCGATTGCCCACGAGATTAATGTGCATGGTACCATTGAAACCACTGCTCCTTTTATTTACTATAATTTTGCGAACGATCATTTATTTTTAAATGCCACAGTCAAGGAAAATTTTAAATTGTTTTTTTCAGAAGAAGAATATTCGGTTGCTTTGGAATACTTATATCGATATGAAATCGATTATTTGATTCATAAAAAAGTGAAGGTTTTATCTTCCGGAGAAAATCAAAAAATTCTTTTAATTATCGCTTTTGTCAAAAAAGCACCGATTATTCTGTTGGATGAACCGTTTTCGAATATCGATCAAGAATCGAAACGGGATTGGATTGAAGAGCTGAAATCAATCAGTCAATCTTCATGTGTTATTTACACAGCACATGATCAAACTGAACAAAGTTATTCGGATATTTTACTGACCATTGAAAATAATCAAATCATTGAAGTTAGAAAAGATACTCATAATTCTTTAAAAAAAGCGGATAAAGCAGATTTCCACTCTTTATCTGTTCGCTTTGGAATTCGGTTTTTATTTTATCGTTTTCAATGGTTGAAGAGTATATTCTTTGTCTTGTTTACATTTCTATTCTTTTTAGTAAGTTTGTTTTCTTCGCTTTTGTTGGTTACGGAAACCGATATTTTTAAAAATCATCTGCAAGCAAATTCAAACAACGTGTATAATGGCGTAGAGGATTTGGGGTGTTCGGCGATAAAGTATGATTTGGTGAAAGAATCATTGGGTATTCCGGGAAGTTATTCCCGTCCTATTGATTTATCAAGTGTTTTTGGCTGGTGGGATCAAGAACATCAATACGAATATATAACGGAAATTTGCGTGACGGAAAAAGTTTTGTTAAACGGAAAAATGCATCGCCTTGCCGATGATGAGATCGTAGTTTCTGATTGTTTCTATGATTTGTTGGACTTGGATACTCGAACGCTTTTTATCAGTAATTCGCCTGTTTTTCCCGGAGTAAAAGAAGAAGACGGAACACCCAGATATAAGATTTTAGTCTATGAAACGGATTATTCTGATTATTACGATGAAATCGTTCAACTCAAAGAACAAAGTTCTTTGATTCCGATGAATAAAATCAAAGAATTTATGACTCGTATGGAAAAATTTTATGCCAATGTCTATGTTAGTGAGAGCGGGCTCAAACGCTTTGCCATTTCTCCTGATTTTAGACATTTGGAAACAAGTGGTATGACTTTGACTCGATTTGATGAAACAGGATACTTCAATCCGTTCAAAGAACCTTTTGAAGAAGACAGCATCATTATGGGGAATCTTTATTTTAAGAGGTATTTTGATTGTCCTTTAAATATGACAGACCAGGAATTAGAACAGTTGTATCAGGAAAAAGCCGGTCAATACTATGAGGTTACATTCGAAAACAATCAGGGAAAACGAATTGTAAAAACATTGAAACTCCATTATCCTTTGTATAAAGGTGGGGGACGTCCTTCCTACCCTTATGATACTTTCGTTGACAGTACGGTCTATGAAGAGTTGGTAGAAGAACTATCTTTAAATGAAGTGGAATCCCTTTTTAATACAAAAGGCGAAGTTTTACTATATGATTTGGATGATGAAACGATCGATTGGATGGTTGATCATTATGATTCGTTTGAAATCTTAAATCAAGAGGAAGTTTATGAACGAATCGAAAACTATCGGGAACAACGACCGCTTTTCGCGATGGGATTGATTATATCGGGTTGTTTTATCTTAGTATTTTTGTTGATTGATTATGTTGTTTGTTTGCGGAAAGACTTTAAAGAAAGTTTGAAGTTGCGATATAAAGGAGTTTCTGCCACATCAATTCGGACGATTAAAATTTCCGCTTTGATTTTAGAGGTTTTGTTTGTGCTGATGATAGCGGTTCTTTTATGTTACGGAACGCGAATTCCTATTTTCAGATTGTTTGGTATTTTCCGGTAGAAATGGGAGGGGATACGGATGATTCAAATCGAAAGATTATCAAAACGTTTTGATGAACATATCGTTTTTGATGCGGCTGACTTGAAAATCAGTACCCCTGGTTTTTATCTTTTGACAGGAAAAAACGGGTCCGGTAAGACAACATTGTTTAAAATATTGAAAAAAATCTTACCATATGATCAAGGTAAAATCGTTTTGGCGGATGAGGTAAGTATTGTAAGAGCCAATCCGTTGTTGCTTGACTCCCTGACGTTGATGGAAAATTTATTATTGTTTCATTCGGATGAACAGGAACTGTTACAATTGCTGAAACGGTTGAAAATTACGGCTGATCCCAACACAAAAGCCAGAAAATTGAGTGGCGGAGAACGACAAAAAGTAGCGGTTATTCAAGCTGTTTTAGAGAATAAAAAAATTGTCTTATTCGATGAAATAACAGCCCACTTAGATGACCAATCGACCCTTGAACTTTTATCGTATTTAAAAGATGCATCCGTTAATCGATTATTTATCGTCAGTAGTCATCTACTGCATGATTTTAAGGATATATTCAACGGCGTTCTTTCGATTAAAAAGAAAAAAATTATCTTTACACCGACATCACCGCTCAAGCAAGATAAGAAAATAGAGCCGGATTGTTATCGGCCCGATAAAAAGATTCTTTACAAAGCATTTGGATGGAGTTTAAAGAATTGGCTTATGATTTGGGTTGGTATTATCAGCGCCTTATTGCTCTTTTTTATTCAGATGAGTTTACTAGATGAAGAAACGCTTTATTACCGTGAAGTAAAACAAACAGAGGGATATTCTTATTTGGTAAAAAAATTAAGTGAAAATTTTGTTTACCAAGATAATCACTTTCCTCTTGGAGAAGTTCCATCTATTACGGAGGAGCAAAAAGCACAAATCGGTGATGCCATTTTCGTTGTTCAGACAAATAATTTTATTAGTCCGTTTGATTTTTTTCAAGAACACTTTTATGCTCATACCGATCGTTTGTTTTCTCCGCGCATTGACCAGTTTTTTCTGATCAATGAATGGGAAAATCGGCCGCTTAGCGATCATGAGATTGTAATTAGCGACTATTTATATGAAACGTTTCGACGGTGCGGACTGGTTGATTTTCATAATGAAATTAAGCTGTTTGGAACGGATTTTTACATCCGACACATCTATGATACAAATTATATCGAATTACGTCAATACGATGAACCGATTGTCGTCAATGAACAGACCGGTGAAACAAAACCGGAATACTTTTTTATGGATGCGTTTATTCATGCTTATAACTATGTTTATTATAATTGTTATTTGTCGGAATCGGCATTTAAATGCTTGGAAGACAGTTATTTCAATTGGTTAGAAGAAAAAGGGATTGTACGAGAAAACGATACGGTATCCATCCGTTGTGCGACAAAGGATTTGAACATAGAAGGTAATCTTCCGCAAAAAAGAGGGGAAGTTTTGTTGAGTCGAGGTTATGTGGAAACATTGGATCATGAAATTGTTTTGCAACAACCAATCGAATTAAAAGAAGACGGCGGCTTTTTTTCTTTTAAAAGATGGTATCAGCAACGGACGTATCATTTAGATGTCATAGTAAGCGGAATTGTTGAAACAGACGAAGTGGCTGTTTATTTTTATGATGAAGAAGACCGAAATCGATTTTTACAAAGCGGCTACAGAAAACAAATCAATTACGCCTTTTTAAACGAAACGCTGTCAAAAGAAGACATTGCTTTATTTTATCAAGAAGAGATTTGGCTCGCCAATCAAAATGATCATTATAAAAGAACCATGGAAATCGTATCAAATATGAAACCGAGAATCTCATTTTTGGCAAGTATTTTTGCGATCGTTGTGTTTCTTTTCTATGCTGTAATAGGAATACTTTTTGTTTTAAGACGGCGACGAACATGCGGTATTTTACTGGAAAAAAATATTAACTCAATCGATCTGAAAAAAACAAGGATAAAAGACGGTCTTCAAACAGAGGTTCTTTTATCCTTGTCTTTTGTGTTATCGTTTACGCTTTTAATTGAAATTCCTTATGTTACACAGTTATTTCAACGGCTTTATAAAACAACTGTTGTCTATGGAATCTGGGACGGTTGGATGACGATATTAATTCTTTTTCTTTTTATTCTTTATGTTTTTTTAATTAATTTATGCTCGTGGATTTTTAAGAAAAAGGATTTTGAATGATAAAAATTTTTCTTTCCTCTTGCCTGATTTTGAGGTATAATGAATATGAATTAAAAATATAGTATAGAGAGTGAAGAGAATGAAAAAAGTATTCAATCGTTTGTTACATCCTAAGAAAACTAAATTATTTTGGTTGTATCTTGTTATCGGTATTCTTGCGTTGATTTTAGGCATTATGCTGATGCCGGTTTGGAATTCCGCTCCCGACTGGGTTTTTTGGAAAAGTTGGGGCCAACAAATTGTTAATTTAATTATTTTTGTATGTATTCTGCTTTATTTGATATTATTTTTACTGCAGAAAATCAGGAAACGTTCCAACGGTGTTGTGAAAGTTTTGACCATTATCGAATTTGTAATTTTATCGTTGATTGCCCTTGGTTGCATTCTGCAACAATTTAAAGTTATTAATGTCGGCGGTGCTTGTGCGATTTTGGGTTTGGCATTATGGTGTCGCGGTACGGTTGAGCTTTTCAGAGCATATTATCATCAAAAAGGCAACAACGATAAATATCCGATCTGGTGGTTGGTCATTGCCATTGTGTTGGTTACTTTCGGAACTTATATTTTTGCAAAACCGATTTTCCAAGATATCGTTATTTTATGGATTTTTGTCATTTTGATTCTATTATGTTCCTTGATTTTGATTGTTGATGGCATTTTGGCTAAACCAGCTTCCACCAAAACCAAGAAAACAAAACAAGCAGAAAAGAAAAAAGAGGATTAGTTTAAAAACTAACCTCTTTTTTTTACGCTTTAAAATGACATGTTCATATTTTTAACACAAAATACAGCAAACTAAAATTGATATTTTTAAAATGTGTATTTTATTGTTGAAAAAAATCAAATAATGTGTTAAAAATAAAATATAAAATATAGTTTATAAGTGAGGAAATAAAATATTTTTTCCTGTTTTTAGAAAGGACAATTTCTATTTTCCTCCTAATAACTATGAATTATTTGGAGGAAAATTATGAAAACTTTTATAATTTTTGCAGATGGCTGGGGATCGTTATATGGAGGGATCAATTCTTTAAACTATGATTTTGTTTTAGCTTTAGGTAAAACAAGAAAGTGCAATGTGATTTGTTGGTGTGTAAATGCAAATGAAAGGGATATTAAAGAAGCACAGGAGAATAATGTCAAACTTGTTAACATAACTCAGAGTGATTTCTCATCTAACAATTTCAACTTTTTAATTTCTGCACATGTTGATAAAATTGAAACTAATAATTTATATTGGGTTGGTCACGATATTAAAACAGGGCATCAGGCGATTCACTGCAGAAATACAACCGGTAAAGGAAAACTTATTTTATTCAACCACATGGATTATCAAGAAATATATCTTCCAAGAAAGTTTTCATTGAAAACAGAAAAAAGAGTACAAGAGCAAACAGAAGTTTTCTCAAAAGCAGACTATGTTTTTGCGGTTGGGCCAAAATTATATCGTTCTGCCGTAAATCGAAAAAATAACGGAACCAATCTCACCACAAAAATTTTTGAATTTTTGCCGGGACTAGCAGAAATACAACCTATTTCAGTATGCAATGATATGATATCGGGCGTTACCTTTGGCAGAATTGAAGAAGATAATGATATTATTAAACAGACGATACTTGCTGTTAGAGCATTTTCTAAATCATGTGCTAATAATAAGCATCCTGATATCCCTATGCTATCTTTAATTGGTGTTTCTGGTGATGACAAGGAAATAATAGAAGCGTCATTAAGAATAAATAATATCATTAAAGAAGAAACAGATAAATATACAGCAATAAATTTAATTCCTTATACCTCTAACAGAATTGAATTGTATAAAAAACTGCGCAGTATGTCATTTTCACTGATGCTGTCTTTAAGTGAGGGTTTTGGTTTAGCGGGGTTAGAAGCCATTGCAGCAGGTGTACCTTTGATTTTAACTAAAAATAGCGGCTTATATGAGTATTTACACAGAGAGCACCTAGACTTATTAGTACATGCTGTAGATATTAGAGCTAGTAATCCAATTGATAGAACAAACCATCAAAGGAACCAAATAGATGTTGAGACTGTTTCTAAAGAAATTGATAAAATTATAAACAATGTACAGTCCAATAAAAAATTGGCATTAATACTAAGGGAAAAAATTTCAGAATTACTATCTTGGAATTGCTCGGCATTAAATTTCTTAAGTGATTTAAAAATACTACCAGAGCATCACTATGTTCCAAATGATACCATTCAAGATGCATTAATTCACGACTTTATAAATAAAGGATTTACTATTGAAAAAGATGACTATCTCACTCCAATCGACAGTGCTCCCATTAAAATAATAGATAAATTTGAAACACAAAATTTTTATAACGTATTGTTGAGTAATGCTGATAAACGACTTTGGATTTATGGGAGAAAAAATAGAAAACTATTTAGTAATGATAACCGACCATTCTTTTCCGATTTAAAACGTAGACTTCAAAATGGCTTTGATTTTAAATGTTTGTTTTTAAGCCCCAATCTAGAGCCTAATTTACTGGAAAAATCTCAAAAATTCCCGAATTTTATAGGTATGCAAAAAAATTGTATTGAAATAGCAAAAGGAGTCCTCAAAGAAAATGGAATTTCTTTTGAAGAAGTTTGTAAATTTTATCATGATAAGCGAGATGAAGTTATTATAGTTATAGATAATAAAGTTATCTACACGGAAATTAATTTTGATGAATCCGGATATCCGCAACGATTGACTGGAACTAGTTTCAATATAATAGATACTGAAAGTAAAAAAGGGAAAGAAAAAGTAAAAAAATTTCAATCCATATGGAAACATGCTAAAGAGTATTGATAAACAGTGATAAAATGGCTTCTGCTACTTTATTAGAATCATTTCTTATCTTGTCATCTGATAAATTGATATCATAAACATTTAATTTAATTTCAGAATAACCATCTATTTTTAAAGTATTATTTATTTCAAATTTTCTAGCAGATTCATGGAGTCTTAGGTTGTTTTTTCTAACACTGCTAAAGATTTTTTCAAAATCCTTATTTTCTGTTAAAGACTTGTGTTTTATCAACCGTTGTTTATGTTCATTTTCATTTTCTAAATATAGATTAAAAAAATAATTATTGTTAGTTTCTGATAAATATTGAAGGAATTCCGGACTATTAAAGAGTGTATCAAAGCATATATTTACACCTTCTATTACTGCCGGAATTCCTTTGCTCCTTAACCGTTTACAAACGGCTATTAGCGGTTTAATCAATAAAGATGATTGTGTTTGCAAATCTTGATAACTCAAACAACTAGTAGAGGAATTCATAATCTTTTCATACTCTAAAGATTGTGGAATTCTATCAAAATATATACTCCTAACTGCTTCTCTAATTAAATCATATTCTTGCATAACAAGGATTTGGTCGCATTTATTTACTAGAATACGTGCCACTGTAGTCTTACCTACACTTGTAGTTCCACTTATAAAGATTGTTAAATCTCTAGGCATATTTATAAAGTTATAAGACATTTTTTCCTCCAAATAATTCATAGTTATTAGGAGGAAAAAAATATTTTTTTAAACAAATAACTTTCCGGTATTTTTTAAGAAATGAACTTTAATTCATGGAAAACTTTGTTTTGTTATTTAATAATAAAAACAGGTGATAATATGGAAGAAGAGTTATTCTTAGAAGATATCAACGAATGTAAGAAGCGTTTTGGAGAACGGATCAGAAGTTTAAGGAAAGTTTATGAGTGGACACAAGAAGATTTGGCAGAGCATACGAATTTGACAGTTCGAGGAATCAGTGATATTGAAAACGGACTGACGGATGTAAAGTTATCGACGATTTTAAAATTAGCCAATGCATTTGAGATAACCATTTCGGAATTGGTTCATTTTGAAGAAAGAGATTGTTAAATTTTTCTGCTTTCCTAATTTAAAGATAACGGGTGTAGACAACCGGTTATCTTTTTTTATTTTTAAGACAAAGTAAAACAAACCGTATAGGATAATACGGTTTGCCTAGTGATTATGAAATAAGGAAAGTGTTTAAATGATAATACAAGAGGTATCGGTAATTTGATTTTGTATTTCTTGTAATTCAAGTAAAGAGGAAAATAAATAGGTTTTAGCTTTTTGCTCATCGCTTTTCAAAGGAAAAAATAATGTATAATCACCAAATACGTCAATGGTATTATCGTTAAAATAAATTCCGATTTCAAAATGAGTATATCGTTTAATAGGTTCGCTGTGTATATGTTGTGGGCGTATAAGCAGAGAAATCATCGGATAATTTGCAATTACTTTTTCTTTAAATCGTTGTCTGATTTGATCTGGATCATCATCTACGATCATGCTACATAATCCTTCGGTTCTATCTTGTGGCGGCATCCGCTTTACGATTTCTGGAAATGCTTTTTCTAATTGCGGTTTATCTAGATGAGCGATGATAATCATATCATCGGTTTTTAGATAGATAAAACAGCAAGTATCTACGGCATGTGTTACTATTTGATTGTAACTTTTTCCGATCCATTTTTCTACGTTTTTTTCGTTTGTGTGAAAATTCATAATTTCGTTTATAACAAAACGGTCATGCTCGATTTTCAATACTGCTAAAGTATCCCAACCCAGTTGAAAAATATCCGGATCGGTTGGATCTTCGTCGTTTTTACCGAAACCATATCCGGCAGAACAAGTTTTAAATAGTTTGGGCATTGAAGCGACTTTTAAAACCAATTGATCGCCCTCGTATTGGATCAATTCTGGTTTCAGGAAAGAGGATAAAGCTTTTAAACGTTTCATTTAAATCTCCTTTTGTGATAATTTTTGTGTCAATAAGTTTTTCCTTGTATTATGAAAAGATAGAAGAGAACGGATAATTAATAAGTAAAAACTAATTTCTTTTCAGCCAATAAGGTTTCCGTTCGAAAGCAACGTGATAAACAATGTATTGGGAAACCACTTGATGTTCACCGATATTCAGCAAATAGAAATTTTTTTCCATTGCAATTATTTTTCCACCGTGAGAAAGGGCCTCATTTACTTGATTCATTTCTATTTCAATGGCTTTTTCATCCGGGAGTTTTTCGGCATCTTGATTGCCGACGACAAACCGAATGATAAAGCGGTAGTCACTCAGTGAGGAGGCCATGTGCTATGCTACGGCCAAATCCTTTTTTTTGACAGAAGAAGGAGCGATGGCACCGGACAGAATATCCAACATTCGGCTCAATCCTTCCGGTGTTTTTTGTTGGTTAGCTCGTACTTGAACGTGATATTTGGCTGAATTGTCGCTGGAACGGGTATTGCTTTCATGACAGGAAACGGAACCTTTGATTTTGACATTCATGGAAAAAGGTCCTATTTTCAATCCAGCCGTAGCGTCTAGTTCTCCGGTTTTATCATTGGTTGATTGAGACGATTCGGATGATTTTACTTCCATATCAAAAGTGATGTCAACCATTTCGATGGAAAGAGCCGGTACATTGACAATAGCAAGCAGGGGTACCTTCATTTCGACTTCTTCGTTTAAAACATTTCCATCTCCGGTATCTTCGGTTGCCCTATTAAACGAAAAGTTTGCAGTTCGGATTCTTCTTACACCATTTTCATCGGCTTTTTCTAATCCGACTTCCTCAATGAAGTTTAATGTTGAACGGGCGAGCATACTTTGGGCATCGCAGGCAGCCTTTAAAGGCCCACCGATTAACGCTGCCATATCCAACCCGCTAAATTGGTTTGCAATTGGTAGATTTGCCATTTTGTATTCCTCCTTTATGGCAATATTTTAATCATTTCGTCGCGAATTTTAAGCAGTCCTTCTGGAGCTTGTTCCGCATTGAATTTTAGAGTAATATTCGCGTAACTGTCATCTTGATTTCGTCTGAATTCGGGAATAAAACCCATCCTTCTTGATTTTTTCGGCATCTGGTTCATTCGTTCTTTTTGCTCTGTTTCAAAAGAATTTTCGTCTTTTTTCAAACTTACTTCCGCTGACAGTTTTACTTTGAAATCGACGCTGACTTCATTTAATTTCAGTGTTGATATGGGCACGAGGCATAGTGCCGGAATATCGACATAACGATAATCGACATCTCCGTTTTCACTGAAATACGGATATTTAATTTGGATTGATTTTGGGCTTCCGTCTTCATCTAGAAAATCTTGCAAGGATTCCAGATGTTGATGTTCTGCCATTCGGTTGACCGATAAAAAAGCTTCTTGGATGGAACTGATCAGTCCATCAAAACTTTCTATTCTGGCCATGCACAAGATCCTCTCCTTTCTTGATTCAACTAAACCCAGGGTTAATCCCATTATATCGTACAGCAGTCTTAATTAGCATTAAGACTGCTGTACAATTTGTACAGCAGTCTTAATGTCAAGATTAAATATTAAAATTTTTTAAAAATTAAGTAGTTTAAAAAAGACAGCAAATCTGTATTTTTGTATTTATTTTGAAGTTTTATTTTTTGAGTTTTTAAACCGAATTCAAAGTTTAAAAGAATATAAAGTAAAATAAATAGAGTGAAAAAATCTTAAATTTAATATTTTAAAGTTAACTTTTAAAAAAACTTTGTAGGTTGTGTGAAAATATTTTCCCATATCTCAATAAATTTATTAAAAAAATTTAATAAGTGGAGTTTTTATTGAATATTTGCAGAAAAAGAGTATAATTGTAATATAATGAAGAAATATGAATGATTGATATTTTTTTGTTGGTTGAGAGTAAGTTTATTTTGAAAAGGATTTTATTTTACAATAATTTTCTATTTGAGAAAGTTATAATGGTAATACAAGAATATTGGGGTTGAAAATAATATGAGAAAATCGGTACAAGAAAGCTTATCCATGCAATATAGCTTATCTTTATATAAAAAAAAGCCTTTTTTTTCCTTTTGTAAAAGAACATTTGATATCGTTTCATCGGGATTGGCTATGATTCTTTTTTGTTGGCTGTTTCTGATTATTATTTTGTTGATTAAATGTACCTCAAAGGGGCCGGCTTTTTACGGACATTCAAGAGTCGGAAAAGGTGGTAAAGTCTTTAAGGTTTGGAAATTTAGAAGTATGCATAAAGACGATCGACCGTTAGAAGAAATTCTTACAAAAGAACAGTTGGAAGAATATTACCGCGATTTTAAAGTGACAGATGATCCGAGAGTAACCAAAATCGGCAAATTTTTAAGAAAAACAAGTTTAGACGAACTGCCTCAATTGTGGAATATTTTTGTAGGACAGATGTCGGTGGTTGGTTGGCGTCCCATTTTACCGGAAGAATTAGAGCGATATGGAGAAAATAAAGAATTATTATTGAAAGTCAAACCGGGACTAACCGGTTTTTGGACCAGTCACGGCAGAAGCAATATAGCTTATGAGGATAGAGTTAAAATGGAACTTTATTATTCTGTCAAACGCGGTTTCGGAATGGATATTCGCATTTTATGGCATACTATGATTGGAGTATTTAGGGGCGACGGTGCAAAGTAAAATATTATTTTAATATCATCATTGTAATGTTTTCGTTTTCTTTATATAGTACTTGTGTGGGTCAGGTCTTTTATGAATGGTTCAGTGTATCATAAAAGACCTGAAATTATATTTATAACAAATAATTATTTTCTTTTCAAAAAGTTATAAGAGGTGTAAATATGATTTTATTTCTTAAACCTTATTTTGAAACTAAGCCTTGGGCCGGAGAAGAATTGAATAAGATTTATGATTGCCCATTAAATTGTGGGGAAGCTTGGATTGTTTCCGGATTTGAAAAAAAATCCTCAATCATTGTTAATGGTAAATATAAAGGTAAAACATTAAGATGGTTATGGCTCAATCATATCGAACTTTTTGGAGATTATAAAGATAAGGAGTTCCCACTACTTTTAAAATTGATTTCATCAAAAGAAAAATTAAGTGTGCAAGTACATCCAAACGATAACTATGCGATAAAAAAACATAATCAACTTGGAAAATTCGAATGCTGGTATTTTCTTCCTGAAACCAAAGCCGAAAAGGTTACATTGGGAGTCAATGTTAAAAATGCTATTGAATTGAAAAACATATTAAACTCAGGCAGAATAGAAGATTACTTAATTAATAAAGATATAAAGCCACATAGTTTGGTTGTTGTTGAACCTGGATGTGTTCATGCCATCCATGAAAATACGTTTGTATTAGAGATACAAGAATCTTCCGATATTACGTATCGATTATATGATTATAATCGCATCCCTAAAAGACAACTTCATATAGAAGATTCTTTAAATGTTATTGATTATGATAATAATAAAAAAATGATATTTGATTTTCAACAACAACAAAGTTTTAAAAATGAACATTTTAATCTCTATAAATTGATTTTAAATGGAACTGTGGAATATGAAAATAAAGGATTTGAAATATTTTACGTCTTAAATGGTAAAGGTACTATAAATTCTACACCAATAGCAAAAGGGGACTCTTTTATTTTTACAAAAACCACTGATAAAATGCTTATAAATGGTACATTAGAATTAATAGCTGTTGTTCCGAAAATGAAAGATGAAAGGAGATTAAAAATGAAAAAATCTGCTTTAATAACGGGAATTATTAGCCAAGATGGCTATTATTTGACTAAATTATTGTTATCCAAAAATTATGTCGTTCATGGTTTGTTACAATCAAAGAGTCAAATGTTTAATATGGGATTTGAGGAATTTTATAATCATTCAGATTTTTTTATTCATATAGGAGATATGACAGATACTTCTAGTGTTAATAGGATATTAGAAAGAGTTCGACCCGATGAAATATATCATTTAGCCAGTCAATCACATGTGGATCTGTCGTTTGACATTCCAGAATATACGGCTCAAGTAAATGCTTTGGGAACATTGCGATTATTAGATGCTATAAAAAGTAGTGAAATTAAGACCAAACTGTTTCATATGTCAACAGCTCAATTATTTTCGGGTGAAGAATCACCGCAAAATGAAAACACTAAATTTGATCCTGTTTCTCCCTATGCGATCAGTAAGTTATATGCTCATTACATTGTGAAAAGTTATAGAGAAAATTATAATTTGTTTGCTGTTAACGGCATCTGTTATAATCACGAATCTTCTAAAAAAGATTTATCTTTTGTTTCAAAAAAAATTGTAAATGGAGTAAAAAGATGTTTAGAAGATTCCAATTATATTTTAGAATTGGGAAACTTAAACGCAATGAGAGAATGGGGACATGCAATTGATTACGCAAATGCAATGTGGTTGATGTTGCAACAAAATAAACCGGAAGATTTTGTTATTTCTACTGGGAAAGCATATTCAGTTAGAGAATTTGTGACTAAGGCCTTTTTAAAAAAAGGCATCGTTATAAAATGGATTGGACAAGGTTTGGAAGAAAAAGGAATAGATGACAAGACAGGACGAATATTGGTGTCTATATCGCAAGAATTTCTTAGACCAGGTGATGCCAAAGTATTAGTAGGAGACTCTACTTTATTTAGAAATAAAACAGGTTGGGATCCAAAATATGACATAGAAGATTTATTAGATGAGATGATGGATGGTGAATGAAAATGTTAACGTTTTTAATTATGGCAGGAGGAAGCGGAGAAAGATTTTGGCCCCTTTCTACGAAAAAAAAGCCAAAACAACTATTAAAAATTTTTGATAATAAATCTTTAATTCGATTGACATATGAGAGGATATTACCTCTTGCCGAAACAGGACAAATATTTATTGCTACTAATGAAATACAAGTTGCGGCATTAAAAGAAGAGTTGCCGGAATTAGAAGATAGCAGAATCATTATTGAACCAGCATTTCGGGATACCGCTAGTGCAATTGCATATGGATCCATGATGATTTCTAAATATTATGAAAATCCAACAATTTGTGTACTTGCTTCTGATCATTTAATATCAGATGAAGAAAGTTTTAGAAATACTATAAAAATTGCTTATAAAGAGGCACAGGTTAATAAAATAGTTACCCTTGGAATCCAGCCATCTTATCCAGAAACGGGATACGGATATATTAAAGTAGACAAAGCTGTTTTAAACGAACCAGTTCAATCTTTAGGATTTACAGAAAAGCCCAATTACGAAAAAGCTTTAGAGTATTATCAATCCGGAAAATATTTATGGAATAGCGGAATGTTCATATTCAAATACAGTGTCATAATGGCAGCCTTAAAAAAATATAGTGAAAATCACTATAATATAATCTGTGAAATTTCAAAAAAAATAAGAGAAAACAATGGGGGCATCACTGCTTACGAAATAAAAGAACTGTTTTTAAACTTTGAGAAGAAATCAATAGATTTTGCTGTCATGGAAAAAGCGGATAATATTTGTGTTATTCCTTCGTCTTTTGGGTGGAATGATGTAGGATCATTTCTTGCGTTTGAAAAATTATTTGATAAAGACGAAAATGAAAATATATGTAAAAATCTTGATTATATTTCTGTTGACTCAAGTGATAATATTTTAGTTGGAAATAACAAAAATCAAAAATTGTCAATTCTAGGAATCCGTAATATGATTATAGTTATTACTGAAGATAATATTCTCGTTTGTGATAAAAATAGAAATCAAGATATAAAAAAATTATTTAACAGGTGATAGTGTGTATAATTTAGATGTTGTATATCACAGCAGTGATAAATTTTCATGGATTATGGGTGTTTCAATGACATCAATATTAATAAATAATCCGGATACATTTTTTAATTTTTATATTATTGAAAATGAAATAAGTGAAAGTAATAAAGAAAAATTGCGTTTATTAGAAAAGTTATATCATTGCAATGTTAATTTTGTTTCTATGCCCGATTTTAAAAAGGATTTTAAATTGAATCTATATCAGATTAAGGAAAATTGGCTTTTTGACTCTTTCAGTAGAATGTTTTTAGGAACATTATTACCAAATACTGTTGAGAAAGTTTTATATTTAGATTCGGATACTATTGTTAATAAAAAAATTGATTATTTAATTCAATTGGATTTAGGAACTAAATTAATAGCAGGTGTAAAAGAATCTTTAAGTGTAAAATATTTAGATGTGTTTCAAATTGATCATGATACACCTTATTTCCAGGGAGGGGTTTTTTTAATAAATTTAAAAGAATGGCGTAAAAGAAATATAGAAGAACAAATTGTGTCATATATTAACGAAAAAAAAGGATACATATTTTTTATGGAACAAACTGTTATGTCTGCTATTTGTGGGAAAGATTCATTAGTATTACCATTGAATTATAATTGGACTACCATTAATAGTTGTTTTAGTTTTAATGAAATTATTAAAATAAGAAAGCCAAATATGTGGTATAATAAAGATGAAAATGAGCAAGCAAAAAAAAATGTCGTTATTTTTCACTTTACAAATTGCTTTTATATAAATAATCGTCCATGGGTTAAATATTGTAATCATCCCCAAATTAAATTGTTTTTGAAATATAAGGAAATGTCTTTATTTCGAGAAAAACCATTATATGAGGGGAAGCGAAATTATTTTCGTACTTTAGTATTGCACATGATTCCAAAAAAAATACTCGCATGTTTATTGGGGTGGATTTATAATAATTTCAGGGTTAAAAAAATTATTAAAGAACAAAAATTAAAAAGGAATAGGGATTAATAATGCGTAAAATAGCCATTAATGGGAGATTTTTAGTACGTAATTTAACTGGGCAAGAACGCTTTGCTCGAGAAATTTGTAATGAAATAGATAAATTAGTTGGAAAAAATCAAATTGAAATAATAGTTCCTAAGTATGCAAAAAATTTGCCAGTTTATGAAAATATAAAAATTATAAAATTTGGGAATGTACGTGGTCATTTTTGGGAACAGGTGGATTTATTAGTTTGGTTGTTATTTCATAAACGAATTTGTTTAAATCTTTGCACTACTTGTCCCATTTTAAAACCTGGAATAACAGCTATTCATGACATCAGTCAAGTTGTCCATCCGGAATTTTTTCAAACCTCTTATGGAAAAAAATCTTCTTTATGGCATAGAATTATGTTAAAATCAATAATTATGCATAAAAAAAATTTGATTTTAACTGTGTCAAATTTCAGCAAAAATCAAATGATTGAATATTTAAAAATAGATGCAAATAGAATTGTTGTTCTTGGAAATGGATGGAATCATATAAAAAAAATACAAGAGGATGAGAATATTTTTTTGAAATACGCTTTTATAGAAAAAGAGATGTATTATTTAGCAGTTAGTAGCATTATGCCGCAAAAAAATTTTAAATATATACTTGAAGTCGCTAAAAGAAATCCTAATTGTACTTTTATTATTGCAGGTAAAAAAGTGGGACTAACTGAAGAAGAATTTGATAATGTAACTGTAAAAAATGTATTTTTTTTAGGGTATGTTACAGATCAAGAACTTAAAGCATTATTAGTTCATGCTAAGGCACTAATTCATCCAGCTGTTTATGAGGGATTTGCTATTACTCCATTGGAGGCATTGGCTTGTGGCACAAAAATTATTGTTGCCAATTCGTCTTGTTTACCGGAAATATATAAAGATTCTGCTATATTTATGGATCCTTATCAATATGACATTGATCTTGAACAACTTTTAAATCAAGAATTTAAGCCTGAAAAAACGCTTGAAAAATATCAATGGCCTCTTTTTGCAAAAAAGTTGTTAGATTCTCTTAAAACTAGATATAAGAAGTAGGAAAGGATTTTAATTAAATGAAAGTTGTTATTTTAGCAGGTGGATTTGGAACTAGGATAAGTGAGGAATCACATTTGAAACCTAAACCTATGATTGAAATAGGGGAAATGCCTATTTTAGTTCATATTATGAAAATATATGCATCTTATGGTTATAATGATTTTATAATATGTGCGGGATATAAACAAAAAGTAATTAAGGAATATTTTGCGAATTATTTTCTTTATAATAATGATGTAACTTTTAATTTTGAAACTAATGAAAAAGTTATTTATAGGCGTTCAAAAGATAATTGGAAAGTCACTGTTGTTGATACGGGTTTAAATACAATGACGGGTGGTCGTATTAAAAGAATACAAGAATATATAGGAAATGATACTTTTATGGTAACTTATGGCGATGCTGTTGGTGATGTTAATATAAAACAATTAGTAGAGTATCATCAAAATCATCATAAAATAGGAACAATGTCGGTATATAATTTTGGGCAATCTAAAGGTGTAATAGATATAGACAATACAGGGATGATAAAAGATTTTCGAGAAAAATCAGATATTGATGGGGCTTTGATTAATATAGGTTTTATGGTGTTTGATCCAAAAATTTTTGATTATATAAAGGATGATAAAACGATTTTCGAACAAGATACTTTAAAAAAATTAGCTTTAGACGGGCAATTGATGAGTTATGTTCATCATGGTTTTTGGCAATGTATGGACACTTTAAGAGAAAAAGAAAGATTAGAAAAACTATGGAATAGTGATAATGCCCCTTGGAGAATATGGGAGGATTAGGAATGTTGGATCTATCATTTTATAAAGGAAAGAAAGTTCTTGTAACAGGACATACCGGTTTTAAAGGAACATGGCTTTGTAAAATTTTAATTAA
Source organism: uncultured Mollicutes bacterium (assembly GCA_900540175.1). Taxonomy (GTDB): domain Bacteria; phylum Bacillota_I; class Bacilli_A; order Acholeplasmatales; family Anaeroplasmataceae; genus Pelethenecus; species Pelethenecus faecipullorum. The sequence goes on from UQFG01000002.1 coordinate 52,892, forward strand.
TTCTGGAGCGGTTCTTTATGGATATTCTTTGGAACCATTAACTCAGCCAAATCTGTTTGAATTGTCTGGAATAAAAGAAAATATGGTTTCAATAATTGGCGATATTAGAGATTACGATCATTTAAAAGAAACTTTTGATTTATTTAAACCTGAAATAGTAATTCATTTGGCAGCTCAACCAATTGTAAGAGATTCTTATAAAAATCCGAAATATACTTATGAAACAAATGTTCTTGGGACGGTGAATATTCTTGAATGCATAAGAAATACTATGTCGGTTAAATCTTTTTTAAATGTAACTACAGATAAAGTATATTTAAATGATGATTTACAAAATCATCCCTTTAAAGAAGAAGAACCTCTAGACGGATATGATCCATATAGTAATTCAAAATCTTGTAGTGAATTGGTTACTCATAGTTATAAAAAATCTTTTTTTTCTAATAGAGAATGTTCAATTTCAACAGCTAGGGCTGGTAATGTTATAGGTGGAGGAGATTTTTCCACAGATAGAATTATTCCAGATTGCATTAAAGCGATATTAGAAAATAAGCAAATTATAGTTAGAAATCCTCATTCTATTAGACCATATCAGCATGTATTAGAGCCACTGTATTTGTATCTTTTGATTTGTCAAAAACAATTTGGAGATAAAAAATACGAAGGTTATTATAATATTGGTCCAGATGATTGTGATTGTGTGACAACAGGTGAATTAGTAAGTAAATTTTGTACGTTATGGGGAAACAATTTGAATTGGATTAATAAACATGATAGTAGTGCTCCTCACGAAGCATCTTTTTTAAAACTAGATAATAATAAAGTTAAACGTGTTTTTGGTTGGGTCCCAAAATGGCATATAGATAAAAGCATAGAAAAAATTATTGAGTGGACTAAGATTTATATACACGAAAAGGAAAATTTATCAAAAGAAATGGATGAAGAAATAAAAGAATTTATGGGGGTATAAATTATGAACAGCCAAAAATTAGCATTACAAGTAAGGAAAGATGTGTTAGAAATGATACACAGATCCCATGCTTCTCATATAGGGTCTGCTTTTTCTGTAATAGATATTTTAGCTGTTTTATATACGTACATTTTAAAGTATGATACTACTAATTTTAAGTGGAAAGACAGAGATCGTCTTATTCTTAGTAAAGGGCATGCCGGATCTGCATTATATGCAATTTTAGCAGAAATAGGTTTCTTTAATAAGTCTGAATTAGATACTTATTATATGAATGGGAGCAAATTATCAGGGCACATTTCTCACAAGAATGTTCCAGGGGTAGAATTTTCTACGGGATCTTTAGGTCATGGAGTTTGTGTTGCTACAGGAATTGCCTTGGCACTTAAAAAAAACCAAAACAAAGCACGTGTATTTGCAATTGTGGGTGATGGTGAAACTAATGAAGGATCATTTTGGGAAACTATTTTATTAGCTAACCAATATAATTTAGATAATTTTTTTATTATAATTGATCGAAATCATATGCAAGCAATGGGAGATATATCACAAGTTTTAGAAACTGGTAATCTAGATGAAAAAATTAAAAGTTTTGGATGGAACACTTTGACGATTAATGGTAATGATCATAAGGAACTTTTAGCAGCATTTAAAACAAATTTTTGTAACTGCAAACCTACATGTATTATTGCTAATACGATAAAAGGAAAGGGTGTTTCATTTATGGAAAACCAATTGTTGTGGCATTATAGGGATCCTCAAGGAGAGTTTTACGAAAAAGCTAAAAATGAATTGGAGTGTTTAGATAATGCGAAATAATTTAGTAGAGATAATTTGCCAAGAATCACAAAAAAATAAAGATATAATTTTTGTAACTGCTGATTTAGGGTTTAATGTTTTGAATGCTTTTTATGAAAAATTCCCCGATCAATTTATAAATGTTGGAATTGCAGAACAAAATATGACGAGTGTAGCCGCTGGATTATCATTAGAAGGAAAAAAAGTTTTTACTTATTCAATTGGGAGTTTTTCAACATTACGTTGTTTAGAACAAATTAGAAATGACATTTGTTATCATAATTTAGATGTTAAAATAGTGGCATTGGCTGCTGGTTTTGCTTATGGAGCTTTGGGGATGAGCCATCATGCTACAGAAGATATTGCATGTATGAAAGTATTACCAAATATGACTATTTTTTCTCCTTGTGATCCTATTGAAACAAGAGCGGTTACTAGGGCAGCAATTCAAATGAAAAGTCCTTGCTATATTAGATTAGGGCGCGGAGGAGAAAAAAATATACATGAAAATAACGAAGTAGAACTAAATTTTGTTGTAGGCAAAGCGTTTCCTCTAAGTTTAGGAAATGATGGTTGCATTTTTTCTACCGGAGCAATTACTTCGGAAGCTCAAATTGCTGTAAAAGAATTAAGAAAAAAGGGATATCATTTGTCTTTGTATTCTTTTCCAACTATAAAACCTTTGGATGAAGACCTTGTTAAACAATGTGCTTTAATATATGATTTTATAATTGTCGTAGAAGAACATCAAATTAATGGAGGGTTTGCTAGTAGTATTGCCGATGTCTTATCAAATATTTATGAAAAACATGCCACTTTAAAAAGAATCGGAATGAAAGATCAATATACCAGTTTAGTGGGCGATACAAATTATTTAAGACAACAGTATAAAATGGATGCAAAAGAAATTATAAGAGTTTATATGGAGAATAAAATATGAAAGTAGCAGTAGTAACTGGAGCAACAAGTTTTATAGGGGCACCGTTGGTGGAAAAATTGTCGAAAAATTACTTTGTATATGCTATAATTAGACCAAGTTCCAAAAATATAAAAAATTTAACTTTAAATGAAAATATAAAAATAATAGAATGTGATTTAAATAATTATTCGGAATTAGAAAAAAAAATTTTGTGTCATTGCGATGTATTTTATCATATTGCTTGGAATGGAACAAGGGTTCCAGAAAGGGATAATGCAGAATTGCAAGACAAAAACTATAAATCTTCTATTGTAGCTTATAATGCCGCCAAAACCTTAGGGTGCAATTGTTTTATTTCTATTGGTTCGCAGGCGGAATATGGCAAGTGTGAAGATATTATAAGAGAAAATTATCCTTGTTCTCCGATAACAGAATATGGAAAAGCCAAGTTAAAAGTTTATCAAGAGTTAAAGAAACGTTCCTCTCAAGATCATATTAAATTTGCTTGGATTAGAATTTTTTCTGCATATGGTCCTAATGATTATGAAAACTCTCTTATATCTATGTGTATAAATAGAATGAAAAAAAATGAAGATGTATTTTTAACAAAAGGAAATCAAATGTGGAACTATATATATATAGAAGATATTGTTAATATTTTGATTTTGTTAGATAATAAAACTAATTACCGTAATGAGGTTTTTAATGTTTGTAGTTTAGACACCCGTTCCATTAAAGATTTTGTTGAAGAAATAAAAAATATTATTGGTTCTAAAAGTAATCTTTATTATGGAGCAAAAGAATATAATTCGTCTGAAGGCATTATAAATCTTTTCCCGGATTGTTCGAAATTAATAAATATGTTAAAATATAAAAATTTTGTTTCATTTTCAGACGGAATTAAGCAGACCATAGATTATATGTCTAAATAAAAAGGGGGGGAGTTTTTTGAAATTTTCTATGCTATTAGCCACTTTAAATAGAAATGAATATGTAATACAATCAGTGAAATATTTACAACTACAAACATACCAAAATTTTGAAATTATAATTGTCGATCAAAGCGATAATATTCATAATGAATTAAAATTATTAGATAATAGGATAAATTATATTCATATTGAAAAAAAAGGATTATCTCATGCTAGAAATATCGGCTTAAAATATGTTACTGGCGATTATGTTTGTTTAGTAGATGATGATGGATTTTATAAAGACCCAGAGACTTTAAAAAAAATATTTAATTTTTTAAAAAATAAAAATATTACTGTTTGTTGCGGGAATATTTATGATGAGAAAGAAAATAGAATAAAAGGAAGCGCCAAAGATAAAAAAGTAACCTTTAGGACATCTTTGCTTTATTCTCAAAGTCCCTCTATGGTTATAGAAACGAATTTTATTAAAGAAAAGAGATTTGATGAAAATTTAGGAATAGGGAGTAAATATGGATCAACAGAGGAAAGCGAAATTGTATTGGCTGCATTAAGTCAAAAAAAATTGTGTATATATACAAATTGTTTCACTATTAATCATCCTCTTCCAACATCATCAGATTATTCTGTAGAAAAATGGGTTTCTTATTCTAGAGGTTTTGGGGCTGCTATGAAAAAATGTAAAGTCAAGTATTCTAAATTTTGGGCATATTATTTATTATTAAAATCAACAATTCGTCGTTTAGGAGCATATTTAGTTATTCACAGGATAAAAAATAAGGCGGCTTTAACTAATGATATAGAAGGCTTAAAAGCATTATGGCATGCTTATAAAGAATATAAAGTATAAAAGGTGATAAAATGAAATTTTTTTATATAGATTTTACTCTTTCTGTTCCGACTCCCCAACAAAAATATCATGGTGGTGGTAATTATACTAAAAATATTGTTTTAAATTTAATTGGAAAGAAAGAAAAAGAAAATAAATTTATATTAATTTTTCCTAATGGATTTAAACCAAAATCAGATGTTGATAAAGAGATTATAAACAGTAAAAGTTTTGATATTATTTATGCTGATTCTATAGTAGATGTAGAGTATAAAACCCCAGCAGTATTATTTATACCACTTTTTTTTGGATTTAGATGTTATAAAAATGTTGTTATATTAAAAAATAAATATAGTTTATTAAAAATATATGCCACAATTCATGATTTGAGAAATTTTGATTATCATGGCGATAAATTTGAAAAATATTATAATGATTTTCATTTGAAAGAGTTTATAAAAAAGAAATTGAAACGTTTATTCTTATTATCTGTTGGAAAATTTTATGCTAAAAAGGCTTTTCTTTTATTAGATAAAATTTTTACTGTTTCAAATTATTCTATGCAACAAATACTTAGTTTTTGTCCGGAGGTGAATATTCAATTATATTATCAGTCCATTATTTTTAGAGAACCACCAATAAAAGAGGATAACTTTAAAGAAGATTTTTTATTATTTGTTTCAGGAAATAGACCAGATAAAAATTTATTAAGGACATTAATAGCATATCAATCCTATTGTAATAATTATCACCCCAATGTAAAACTATATATAACAGGTATCGAAGAAAAGTTACTGGAAAAATTTTCTCGCTGCAAAAATTTTGATTATAATAAAATACGAAACAATATTAAAATCCTTAATTATGTTTCTGATTCACAACTGATTTTGTTATATAAGAAATGTAGGTATTTAATATATACGTCTCAATCTGAAGGTTTTGGATTACCATTATTAGAGGCAGCAATTTATGGTGGTAAGACTGCCATTGCTTCTAATAGAACATCAATTCCTGAGGTGTTGGGATCATCTGTATTTTATGTTAGTCCAAATTCTATTAAGTCTATATATTCTGGTTTTGTATTTTTTCATAAGGCAACAAATTTGGAAGATTATACTAAACGAATTACTAATAGTATTGAAAATATTAATGAAAAAATGTATTATAATTTAAATGCTTTCTTTAATGATTTTTTTAATTAGAATTATACTTTAATTGTAAGGAGGAAAAGCAATGTTAAAAATATATGATAAATATTTTAATAGTATTCCAGTGACGATACTCTTATTATTTTTTGCTTTTCCGCCGTATTTAGTGAATTATTTAAACATTCATTATTATAATATGATCAGTAAAGTTATTTTTGTTTTAATAGTTTTTACGGTGATTTTATTAAAAAATTTAAAATTAACAAAATTTGATTTTTTAATTATAGCTTATACTTTGATTCCATTGTTTTTTACTTTTTTTAATTCCAAAGCAGATATAATTACAGCAATTAGCACTTCCTTGCATTTGGTATTCTTGATACTTTTTTTTGAGTACGGGATAAAATTTAATAAAATAAAATTTGTCAAATCAACTTTCTTCTTGTTATATATATATAGTTTATTAAACTTTATTTCCATTATTTTTTTCCCAGATGGAATAATTCATGGTTTTAAAGATGAATATGGTTTTGAATATAGTTTTATTTATTTTTTAGGATATGATAATCATCATTTGCCCTTTTATGCATTGGCAATTTCTATAGCAGTACTTGCAAAAAATTATTTAAAACATTATCGATTTTGGTTAGTGTCATTGTTAACTATTATAGGAATTTCTGTATTTATACGATGGTCTGCTACAACACTTGTATTTTATTGTATGGTGTTGGCATATTTGCTTTTAAGAGGTCATATAGCTCTATTTAAAAATGTAACATTGTTTCAATATTTTTTGTTGACAATTATCTTTTTTTTCTTGTTTATAATTTTTAGATTTCAAAATTATTTTGAATTTATTATAGTAGACATATTAAAAAAGGATTTAACTTTTTCTGGGAGAACAACTCTCTGGGATATGGGGATTCAATATATTCAACAAAATTATTATTTTATAGGACATGGAATTTTGAATCAAACACAGTTAATGTATGAATTTTATGGTGTAAGTAGTCCACATTGTTATTTTCTTACATTAGTATATGAAGGTGGAATATTAGCATTTATTGTTTTATTGTATATTATTAAAATTGTTTCAACAAAAATAAAAATGGATAAATCGGCTACTTTAAATAAATTAGAATTTATAATATTTTCTATACTTTTTGTAATGTTATTTGAATCATTTTCTATGCAATTCTTTTTTATTATACTTTGTTTATTGTTAAATTATAAAGAAATTATTATTCCTAAAAGGAGAGAAAAATGCGTAGATTATTAAAAAATTTTTCTTTGTCATTTTCTGCTAATATTATTAGTTTAGTTGTATCAACTCTAATTACGTTTATAGCACCAATTTATTTAGATGGAATAGGATATGGATATTATCAATTATATGCCTTTTATATTGTCTACATAGCATACCTCCATTTCGGATTAGTAGACGGTATTATTTTAAGACATGGTGGAGAAGAATATGAAAATTTACCTAAAGGAATTTTCAATAAACAGTTTAAGTATTATTTTATAATGCAGATATTCTTTTCTTTGTGTGTTATAGCATCTTCCTTTTTTTATTTAAATCAGTTGGAACGTCTAATAGTTATATTTTGTGTTGGTATTTCAATTGTTTTTTATTTGCCAAGACTTTATTTTCAGGGAATTTTCCAAGCAACAAATCGTATAAAAGAATTTTCAGTGCAACTCATTCTAGAAAAATTAATTATGGTACTATTCACAATATTTTCAATTGTATTTAAGCATTATAATTTTCTTTCTTTTATTATTGGGGATTTAATTGGAAAAGCCATATCTTTAATATATTCTTTGTATATTTGTCGCGAAATGGTATTTCATAAATTTTATGTTGATAAGAGCCAATTAAAGCAGGAAATAAAAGATAACTATTCAGTGGGATGGAAAATGACACTATCATTAATGGCGGGGAATGTCATTATTGGTATAGTGAGATTAGCAATAGAAAATAAATGGGATATTGAAACTTTTGGAAAAGTATCTTTAACTTTGACCGTATCAAATCTATTTATGGTAGCTATTAGATCAATTGCGGTTATTTTATTTCCTTTTTTAAGAAGAATTGATAGTAAACATTTTTCTGACATATATTCAAGTTTACAGAAAATTTTGACAGTTTTAATGTTTATCGGTTTTTCTTTTTATTATCCAATTGAATTTGTTCTTGTAAAAATTTTACCACAATATTCAGAGGCACTTAAATATATGGCTATTTTATTTCCTTTATGTGTTTTCGAATGTAAACTCTCGTTATTAATTGAAACTTATTTAAAAACATTAAGAAAAGAAAAAGAATTATTGGCAATTAATTGTATTACAGTTTTAATAAGTTTTATACTATCTATGATTACCGTATTTTTATTAGGTAATTTAAATTTAGCGATTTTTTCAATATTGTTTCTTTGTGGTTTTAGGTGTATTTTGGGAGAAATTGTTGTTGGTAAAATTATTAAATTAAATGTTCTTCGTGATATTATTATTGAACTAATAATGTCTTTTGCTTTCATTATATTTAACTGGTTTATTGGTGGAGTTAAAGGAGTGTTTTTATATATTCTAGTTTTATGTATTTATTTTCTGTTTGATTTTAAGTTTATAAAATGTAATGTAAAACAATTGTTGATTTTGATGAAAGAAATATAGGCGTTTTTTTATCAATTAAAAGATGAAAGTAGAAAGATTAGAAATTTTTCTTGAAAAAAATATATAAATTAAATTTTTTAGAACTTTAATACATAGAATTGGAATCTGTGGCATTGTAGTAAACGGCATGTATGACTTTTTGCGTTGAAAAAACATTTCTTGAAAATAAATATATATTATTTTTATAAAAGGGTTAAGTTTTAGATGATAGCCCCCAAAAAAGATAGTAAGAGTAAATAAGATCCAAATATCCAATTTATTGTAGAGAAAATAGGTGAAATAAAATGAATTTAAAAGCGATGTTTAAACTGTCTTACGGTTTATATGTTCTTACCGCTAAAGAAAACGAAAAGGATAACGGCTGTATTATTAATACCGTCACTCAAGTTACATCCGATCCGAATCGAATTACGATTGCGGTTAATAAAAGCAATTATACGCACGATATGATTATGCGAACGAAGAAATTCAATATTTCCGTTTTAACGGAACAATCCAAATTTGCCACGTATCAACATTGGGGATTTCAAAGCGGAGCAACCGTCGACAAATGTGAAAATATAACTTTCCAACGATCAGAAAACGGATTGATTTATTTGGAAGAAGAATGCAATGCCTATCTTTGTGCCGAAGTCATTTCGACAACTGATTTGGGAAGTCATACGTTATTTTTGGCGAATGTGGTTGATGCGGAAGTGATCAGCGAAGATGAATCGGTTACGTATTCATATTATCAAAAAAACATCAAAACCACTTCGAAGAAAGAAGAAAAGAAAAAAGGTTTTATTTGCACCGTCTGCGGTTATATTTACGAAGGTGATTCGTTGCCGGAGGATTTCATCTGTCCTTGGTGCAAACATCCGGCCAGTGATTTTGTACCGCTTAATCAAGATGAATAATCGTCTTTTTCAACTCTTTTAATTTTATCTTTGATTGTTTCTAATTAGATTCCTTTGCCAGTATTTTATGATACGCAAAGGAGTTTTTTATTTTATGATTCTGGTTTGCTGAAAGAATAAGAAAACTTGTTTAGTCATTACATTTTATTGTGATATATGTTAAAATAAATTATAAGGTAAATCTATTTTTTTGAATACGGAGGTTTTATCATGGCTATTTTTAAGCAGGATATGGTAGAAATACTGATGAATGCGGGATGTCTTCATCGACTTGATTCTCCTTCTCTTTTTGTTACTTGTAACGGGGGTGAATTTGGTTTAATGTGGAAAGATGCCGAGGCAACGATTGAGCAATTTTATGATTTTTTCCATATATTTAACGCCGATGTCGTGTATGATTCCGATCATCAAAGAGAAGCATGCTTTTTCGTGATGGCAGATTATTTGACCTACATCCCTTACGGATCGTGCGGTTATGCTGCCTTCAAACAGATGCTTAAAGAAGTAAATCCCGAACTTTCTGTAGCAAAGTTTCGATATGAATGGCTTAAAAAATGCGTGGGAAAGCCACTTTTAGAATTAAATGCTGGGCAACTCGAATACATTCGATATTTCTTTGAAAATTATGAGCAAAACTCAGTAAACTACAAAATACCCGCCGATATTGCCAAACTGGTTTGTCGTTTTCATCATGAATGCGAGGCTAATTTCGGTCATTATAATTTTATCAATCAAATGGATATCGGCAACATGACGGATGAGTTTTCAGAAAACTTGATTACTAGGCATCAACAATCCGCTTCCTTGGACGTCGATTTGTTTTTGAGGCAAGTTCCGTCTTATGATAATTTAGGAAAAGAAGAGCTTGATTTTATTCGTAAATTTGCCGGTTTATCGGAAGGATAAAAGTAAAATGAAATATCAGGTAATTGGGTGGATAAAACGAAAAGTGTAATCATAGAAGAAATCAGGACAAAGGTTAGAAGAACATGAATTTTATTGTCTAGTTTTAAATGACGATACATCAGTTAGGATCTTTCCCAACCTTATCACTTGATGATGATATTATGGCGTTTTTGTATCGTTCCAGGATTCAGTTTGATTTGAAGATAGAATCATGAAATGATTATGCAAAAACAAAAAATACGTTAAAAAAACTTCAATATATGAAAAGAAACCAAGAAAACGATCAAGAAAACATACAAGTTATGGACAAAGAGGAAATCCTTCAAAAGTTGCCGAAAAATGTCAATCTGTTTACGGTAAATGAATAAACGCCGTGCGAAATCTTCCTGTTTGCTGCTTGTCAAACCAGACAAGAGGAGCAAGAGGAAACATTCACAAACGCATTGATGCTTGCGTGGAAAACAGCAGCGTTTGTGAACCAAAATCTTCGGTCTCGGAGACACAATACTCTAAGTAATGGCGAAAAAGAGGCAACGATCTAATCGAAAGGTGCGACAGAAATGTGAAACAAAATGTCAATTATTTCGTTGAAATTGTTTCACATATATGGTAAAATAAAGACATGGAAAACAATATACTGACTACAATGGAATTACTCGCACAAAAGAATGAACTGGAAAGCCGTCTTAAAACCCTACTATGGGGAACGATCGAGGAACGCAAGAACAGCGACAAACGCTATATTTATCTGCATAAGCGGGAAAACGGTGTTCGGTATACCGTTTATGTAGGCGAATACGACGACATGCTGAAAAGCAGAATACTTGCGGATAACCTTGAGGCAAAGGCGCTGAAAAAACAACTTCGCGCTATCAAGGCGGACCTGAAAAAAGTAGGTTATTCGAGTGGCGAACTGAGCGAAAAGGTAAAACTGAATATAGACTTTGCCAAGCGCAATATGGTCGATACGATTTATAAGCAGGCATTGTTGGAAGGTGTGGCGGTTACGTTTTTGGATACCGAAACCATCATTGAGGGTGGAAAAATCAATAATGTATCGGCTGATGACGTGCAAAAAATCAACAATCTGAAGCACGCATGGCAACTTATATTGGACGAAGGCGTAATAACCTTAAAATCGGATTATGACTTGCTTTGCCTGATTAATCGGCTTGTGGAGGAAGGCTTTTATTATAATGCGGGTCAACTGCGCAGTGTACCTGTGTCGATCAGCGGAACGAAATGGAAATCCGAACTGCCGATAGAAAGCCAAGTGAAAGAGCGACTCGCGGAAATAATGGACGTAGATACAGATGTTTATACGAAAGCGATTCAAGCGCTTCTGTTCGTCACGAAGAAACAACTATTTATCGACGGCAATAAACGTACGTCGGTGATTTTTGCGAACCATATCCTCATATCGCACGGAGCGGGACTGATAGCAGTGCCAGAGGAAAAGGGGGCCGAATATGAGAAACTGCTCATCGAATACTACGAAACGGATCAATCGGAGGAGATAGCCACGTTTTTACGTGACGAATGTCTGACCAAACTTTGAAGCAAAAATAAACTCAAGCAATCGCTTTTGGCAGTTGAATGGTATCCTTCAATCGTTATGAATGCAGAACAAACAATCAGCTTGCAATGGTTATAAAAATAAAACTGAATAGAAAAAGTGAAAGTAGTCGGGTATTACACTCGGCTATTTTTATCGTGGACAGATTCAAGTAACAAACTCAAAAAAAATAGTTAAGGTTAAACTGCTATATAAGCAAACTGGGGTGCATGATCGGAAGACATCCATTCAAACGAAAGTAGATACTCTAATTCCTGTCATTTAGACTTTTCTTCCTTTCCTTCATCCTTTTCCTTTGTAAAAATTGTCAGATTGTAGTATAATGGTAACAAATTGCAAGGAGGGAGAAGAAATGTTTAAACGCTTTGTTCGTTATTATAAACCATATAAAAAAATCTTTTTTTTGGATATGACGGCTGCTTTATTGATTGCGTTGATCGGGCTTTTATATCCAATATTAACCAATAAAATCTTAAAAGAATACATTCCAAACCAACAATTGGCTTATATTGTGGGATTCGGAATTGCGTTGTTTGCTTGTTATTTTATCCGAATGGGACTTCGTTATTTTGTGCAGTATTATGGGCATGTGATGGGGGTTCATATGCAAGCGGATATGCGACGGGATATGTTCAACAAATTGGAAAAATTGCCGTTTTCTTATTATGATGAACACGAAACGGGAAAAATCATGAGTCGGATGACCAACGATTTGATGCAGGTGTCGGAATTGGCTCATCACGGTCCGGAAAATTTGTTTATTTGCGGAATGACGGTCGTTTTGTCGTTTGTTTATTTGATGACCATTAATTGGCTGTTGACTTTGATTATTTTTGCCTGTGTGCCTCTTTTGGTTGTTATCTCGCTTGTTATGAGAAAAAGAATGAATCAGGCATTTATGGAAACCAGAAAATCGGTTGCACAGATCAATGGTGCTTTGGAGTCTTCGATTACGGGAATCAGAGTAACCAAGGCTTTTACCAACGATCAAGAAGAATTACGTAAATTTGAAATCGGAAATAAAAAGTTTGTTCAATCCAGAAGCAAGGCTTATAAGGCGATGGGACAGTTTGGTGCTTCCACGGCTTTTATTACGGACTTATTCAATGTAATTGTTTTGATTGCCGGTGCTCTTTTTGTTTATTCCGGCGATTTGGATGCGGCCGATCTAACGACTTTTATGATCTCCATCAATTTGTTTATTACACCGCTTACGACCTTGATTAATTTTGTCGAACAGTACCAAGAAGGTGTAACGGGCTTCAAACGCTTTTTGGAAATCATCGATGAAAAAGAAGAAGAACAAGCACCCGATGCCATTTCGGTTGATCGTTTAGAAGGAAATATTTCTTTTAAAGAAGTTTGTTTTGATTATGAAACAACCAAGGGTGTTTTGCATGATGTTTCTTTTGATATCCAAAAAGGAAAGACGATCGCGCTTGTCGGACCGTCTGGCGGTGGTAAGACGACGATCTGTCACTTACTCCCACATTTTTATCAGACAAGTTCCGGTGTGATTGAAATCGACGGATACAATATCGACCACTTGACGTTTGACTCCTTACGACGAAATATCGGAATCGTCCAGCAAGATGTTTTCTTGTTTAACGGTACGGTAATGGAAAATATTCGTTACGGAAATTTAGGCGCTACGGATGATGAAGTTTATGAAGCGGCCAAAAAAGCCAATATCCATGAAGCGATTTTAAATTTGGAACACGGCTACGATACCCAAATCGGCGAACGGGGAATCAAACTTTCCGGCGGTCAAAAACAACGGTTGTCTATTGCCAGAGTTTTTTTGAAAAACCCCAGTATTTTGATTTTGGATGAAGCGACCAGCGCTTTAGATAATGCGACGGAAGCCTATATCCAAGCGGCCTTGGATGAACTGGCCAAAGGAAGAACGACTTTGGTTGTTGCACACCGGTTATCGACCATTCAGCATGCGGATGAAATTTTTGTGGTAACAGACGGCAAGGTATTGGAACACGGCACGCACGATCAATTGTTGCTGCAAAACGGGGAGTATGCCAAATTGTATCGTTTTCAGTTTCAACGCTAAGTGAAAGGAAGAATCGATAATGACGATTGCTGAAAATTTATTGGTCATCAGCCCATATGCGTATAATATCTTGGTAAGTTGTATTGTCTACATGATCTGGGGGTATCAAAAAACCAAATTAACGATTCGGAATTATTTGAAAGGATGCCTATGTTTAGTACCGTCTTTCATCTTATCTTGGGTCGCTATTTATGTCGTACCCTATGAAAAACAGGATGCCCTTTTGCCGATCGTGGTTTCGTTTTTTATCCCCCTTCTTTATTCTTTGTTGTTATTGTGGGGACTTTATGATGCCTCCAAACGAAGTGATAAAAAGAATGAAAAAGAATAAAGGTATGTTGTAAATTTTCATCGGAAAGGAGAGGATTCTTATGTTTACGGTTGGATTAAACAAAGGCGAAGAAAAGGATGTTTTGGCCGGATTTCCTTGGATTTACAACAATGAAGTTGCCTTTTTTGAAGGAACGATTGAAAACGGTCAGATCGTAAAAGTGGTTTCTTTTGATCAAGCGTTTGTTTGTTATGGCATGATTAATTTGGATTCCAAAATCATGATTCGCGTTCTATCCTTATCGGAAGAAGTACCGGATGAATCGTTTTTTAAAAAGCGAATGCAAATGGCCATCGACCATCGCCGAAACTTGGGTTGGTTGGGATGCTGCCGTTTGATATTTGCCGAAGCCGACGGACTGCCCGGTTTGATTGTGGATCAATACGGGGATTGTTTGGTTATGCAGGTTTTATGTTTGGGGATGGAGAAAATCAAACCCCAGTTGGTTTCGTTGTTGGTGGAATTGCTGCATCCGAAAAGCATTTACGAACGAAGTGATGCGCCGATCCGTTTAAAAGAAGGCTTGGATTTGAGAAAAGGATTTTTATACGGAACATCTCCGACCCAAATCGAGGTGACGGAAAACGGTATTTTACTCAGGATCGATATTGAAAACGGGCAAAAAACGGGTTATTTTTTAGATCAAAAGAAAAACCGTATGGAATTGCAATACTATGTGAAGGATAAAGTGGTCTTGGATTGTTTTTCGCATACCGGCGGCTTTGCATTACATGCCGCTTTATATGGTGCCAAACAAGTCGATGCCTGCGATATTTCGCAAAAAGCCGTTGAGGATATTCTTTATCATGCCAAATTGAACCATTTTGATCAAATTCATGCGATTTGTACCGATGTTTTCGATTATTTAAGGCAAGAGACGATTAAAGATCGGTATGATGTCATCATTTTGGATCCACCGGCTTTTACCAAATCCAAAGATACGGTGAAGAATGCTTATCGCGGATACAAGGAAATCAATTTACAGGCGCTTAAAAATTTGAAAAAGGGCGGGTACTTATTTACGTTTTCCTGTTCTTATCATATGACACCGACGTTGTTTATGGATATGATCAATAAGGCATCGATTGACAGCCGTCGTCGCGTTCAAATGGTGGATTTTAAAATCCAAGCGGCCGATCATCCTGTTTTATTGGAAGGTCAGGAACAACTGTATTTAAAATGTATGATTTTAAGAGTTTTGGACTAGGAGGAAATGATGATGGAAGAAAATGTTTGGGCGCTTCATCGTAAAAGTATTTTGGCGCAAATGCAAGATCAATCGGTTTTGGTTGTTTTTTCACAACAAAAATCGGAAACGAAAATGGATGTGGATCGCAATTATTATTATTTGAGCGGAAATTTTGAATATGACAATATCGTTTTACTGGCAAAAATCGACCGACAAGAACAAGAGGTTATGTTTATTCATCCTTATGACGAACAGAAGGCCAAATGGGTCGGTGCCCCGCTTTCCAAAGCGGACATTAACCGGCAAAACGGAATAAAGACGATTTATTATTTAAATGAATTTGAAGATTATTTGCAGGGTTTGTTGCAAAAAGCGCCGCTTCTTTATCTGGATTTAAAAGAGGTAAACAACCCGCTTTCTTATGAAATGGATTTTGCCAAAAAACAAAAAGCGGCTTATCCTACCTTGATGATTATGGACGCTTCTTGCTTTTTTAAGAAAAGTCGGACGATCAAACATCCGTTTGAAATCGAGGAAATGAAAAAAGCCATCGATATCACCAAAGAAGGAATTCACGCGTTGTTGCGTCAGATGAAACCGATGAAAGAATATCAGTTGGAGTCGTATTTTGACCAGGCCATCAAATATCACGGAGCAACCGGTTATGCTTTTCCAACAATTGCCGCCAGTGGAAAAAACGCCTGTTGTCTGCATTATACGGAAAACAACTGCGATGCGAAAGACGGCGATTTGATTTTGTTTGATTTGGGGGCATCCTATCATCTGTATTGTGCCGATATTTCCAGAACATTTCCGGTAAACGGCCGTTTTACCGCACGACAGAAACAGTTATACAACATCGTTTTGGAAGGGCAAAACGTGGTGATGAAGGCGGCTGGTATCGGAAAGACAACCAAAGAACTGAATCAAATTTTAATGGATTACTATGCAGTGGCATTAAAAGAGATCGGTTTGATTCAGCATCCTGAAGAAGTGAAGAAGTATTATTTTCACGGTGTATCGCATCATATCGGCTTGGACTGTCACGATTGGTGTTTGTACACGCCTTTGGAAGAAGGATCGGTCATTTCCTGTGAACCTGGTCTTTACATTGAAGAAGAAGGCATCGGGATTCGGATCGAAGATGATCTTTTGATTACCAAAGACGGATGTATCAATTTGAGTGCGGATATACTAAAAACGGTTGAAGAAATCGAAGATTTTATGAAAGGTGGAAACTAAAATGAAAAAATCAATTTTAAAAGAATATGCCAAACTGATCGTCAAAGTCGGTGCCAATGTTCAAAAAGGACAGGACGTGATCATTCAGGCTTCGGTCGAAGAAGCGTATTTTGTTCCTTATGTTGTTGAGGCGGCTTATAAAGCCAAAGCAAAATACGTATCGGTGGATTGGAGCAGTACGGAATTAACCAAATTGAATTATAAGTACGCATCCACGAAAACCTTAAGTCATCTGCCGGAGTGGAAAGTGGAAAAAATGGAATACATTGCCCAAACGTTACCGGCTCATATTTATTTGGTATCGGACGATCCGGACGGACTTGCCGGTATTGATCAAAAGAAAATGCTGGATGTCCAACAAGCCATCGGTCCCATTCGGATGAAATACCGGGAACGGATGGACAATCGGTATCAGTGGGTGATTGCCGGTATTCCGGGCGAAAAATGGGCAAAGAAAATATTTCCCGATTGCAGTAGCAAAAAGGCTGTCGAATTGTTGTGGGATGCAATCTTGAAAGTAACCAGAGCGTACGGCGACAGCGTGGAAAACTGGCACAAACACAATGAAAATTTAGCCGCTAAAGCAACGCTTTTAAACGATTTACGCATCAAGAAACTGACGTATCGTTCTGCAAACGGAACGGATTTTACAGTGGAATTGAAAGAAAGTGCTTTGTTCTGTGCCGGCGGTGCGTATACTTTAAACGGCGTTTATTATAACCCCAATATGCCTACGGAAGAATGTTTTACTTCTCCAGATAAATATTCGGCCAACGGTGTTGTCATGGCAACCAAGCCGTTGTCGGTTCGAGGTGTTTTGGTCGACCATTTCGGTTTTCGTTTCGAACAGGGAAAAATCACAGAAGTTCTTTGTGAGAATGCCGAACATAAAGAAGTGTTGGAACATTTGATCGCAACCGACGAAGGGGCTAAAATGTTGGGAGAAGTGGCGCTTGTTCCGTTTGATTCGCCCGTAAATCAAACCGGACTACTGTTTTACAACACCCTTTACGATGAGAATGCTTGTTGCCATTTGGCGATCGGCAGAGCGTTTAACGAATGCATCAGAGGGTATGAACAGATGAGTGAGGAAGAAATCAAAAAAGAGGATTTAAATACGTCGATGATTCATGTGGATTTCATGATCGGAAGTTCGGACTTATCCATCGTCGCAACAACCTACGATCAAAAAGAAGTGACGATCTTCAAAGACGGTACGTGGGCGATTTAGTCGATAAATTTTATTTTTGGATTGAAAAACAAACCTCTTTATAATATAATCTATGAGGGCACCCTAAAAGTTCTCCGAAAGCGGAGAACTTTATTTTTTTATTTTTGAGGTGAAGCGTATGAAAAAACAAGTCAACTATATTTTCGTAACCGGCGGTGTGGTTTCTTCTTTGGGAAAAGGAATTGCCGCATCGAGCATCGGCCGTTTGTTGAAAAACAGAGGCTTGAAAGTATTTATGCAAAAGTTCGACCCTTACTTGAATGTCGATCCCGGTACGATGTCTCCGTATCAGCACGGAGAAGTTTTTGTAACCGATGACGGGGCGGAAACCGATTTGGATTTGGGGCACTACGAACGGTTTATCGATGAAAATTTATCACGCAACTCCAATATAACCGCCGGAAAAATTTATTCTTCGGTTATTGCCAAAGAACGGCAGGGACAATACTTGGGAGCAACCGTTCAAGTGATTCCGCATATTACCAACGAAATCAAAGAAAAATTAGTTAAAGTGGCCGAAGAAAGTCAAGCCGATGTCATTATTACGGAAATCGGCGGAACCGTAGGGGATATTGAATCGTTGCCGTTTTTAGAGGCCATTCGTCAGGCCAGAAGAGAGTTCGGGTATCATCATACGCTTTATGTTCATAATACATTGGTTCCGTATTTGAAGGCAGCCGGCGAGATTAAAACCAAACCGACCCAACATTCGGTCAAAGAATTAAGAGGATTGGGGATTCAACCGGATTTGATTATTCTTCGTACGGAAGTATCTATTTCCAAAGCGGAAAAAGAAAAGATCGCCATGTTTTGCGATGTGGATACGGATGCCGTTTTTGAAGCCAAAGATGCCAAAATTTTATATGAAGTCGTCAACCATCTGCATCAGCAGAAAATCGACGATGTGATATTAAATCATTTCGGGTTAACGTATCCGCCGGCCGATATGCACGAATGGAACGAATTGATCTTAAAAATCAAAAATCAAAAAGGCGAGGTCAATATCGCGCTTGTCGGTAAATATGTAGCCTTGCCGGATGCGTATATCAGCGTCAACGAAGCCTTAAAGGCGGCCGGGTATGATCACGGTGTCAAAGTTGTGATTACGCCGATGGATGCCAATACCCTTACATCGTCTAATGTGGCCCAACAGTTGGCCGATTTTGACGGTATTTTGGTTCCGGGCGGATTCGGCAAGCGGGCTATTGAAGGAAAACTTGCGGCGATTACGTATGCCAGAACCAACCGAATCCCGTTTTTCGGAATTTGCTTAGGTATGCAGTTGGTTTGCATCGAATATGCTAGAAATGTAATGGGATATTCACAAGCCAATTCGACGGAAATCGATCCGAATACACCCGAACCGATCATCGATTATCTTTCCAATCAACACGATGGAATCGATTTGGGCGGAACGCTTCGTTTGGGACTATATGAATGCCGTGTTGCCGAACATACCAAAGCGTATGAAGCGTACGGTCAGTCGCTTATTTTAGAAAGACACCGCCATCGGTACGAATTCAATAACCGGTACCGAGATATCTTTTGCGGCGATTTAATTGTTTCGGGCAAAAACGATGCAACCGATTTGATCGAAATCGTCGAATTAAACGATCATCCATGGTTTGTTGCGTGCCAGTTTCATCCGGAATTTTTATCCAGACCGCAACGACCGCATCCGCTTTTTAAGGCCTTTGTAAAAGCAGCGATTGATCATTCCCATTCAAAATGAAAACGGAGATTTCAGTATGAAAGAACTTTTAATCGAAAATTATCAACCTTTGTTATCGTTGGCCCAAACGCAGCAAGCCATCGGGTATGTAAAAGATTTCTTTGAAAAACACTTGGCCGCTTCCTTAGGGTTGGTGCGGGTAACGGCACCGCTTTTTCTGCTTCCTTCAACCGGATTAAACGACGAACTGACGGGAAAAGAAAAAAGAGTTTGTTTTTCGCTTGATAAAGTGGCTGAGGAAGTGGAAATCGTTCAGAGTTTGGCCAAATGGAAACGCCACGCCCTGGCCCGGTATGGATTCGCTCTGGGACAGGGGCTTTATGCGGATATGAATGCGATTAGGAAGGACGAGGAATTGGACTTTCTTCATTCGGCGTACGTCGATCAGTGGGACTGGGAAAAGATCATTACCAAAGAACAACGATCGTTGGATTATTTGAAAGAAACGGTTCGTACGATCTACCAAGTTTTAAAAGAAACCGAGGCGGCGCTTCATCAAATGTATCCGGTTTTATCGCCTGTTTTACCGGAAGACATTTATTTTATCACGACAACGGAATTAGAGGCGCTTTATCCCGATTTCGATCCGCGTCAAAGAGAGGATGCGATCTGCAAACAATACGGGGCTGTTTTTCTGATGCAGATCGGGTTACCGTTAAAAGACGGCAAGCCTCATGATGAACGGGCTGCCGATTACGATGATTGGCTTTACAACGGCGATCTTTTACTGTATTATCCGGTTTTAGATCAAGCCTTTGAACTGTCATCGATGGGCATTCGAGTGGACGAACAGTCGTTGGTATGGCAACTTCATGTCAAAAACGAAACGGAAAAACTACAAAAACCGTACGCTCAAGATCTTCTTTCCGGCAAGCTGCCTTATACCATCGGCGGGGGAATCGGCCAGTCCAGAATGTGTATGTTTTTCTTAAAGAAAGTTCATATCGGCGAAGTTCAGGCATCGGTTTGGCCGGAAGAAGATCGATATAAATTGGCGGAAAAAAAGATTCCGTTGTTGTAAATTGCAATTAAAGCGAAAATGGAGTATAATGAAAAAACGGTGGTGAAGAAGTATGTTGGTATTGGGTGTTGAAAGCAGTTGTGATGAAACGTCGGTGGCGATCGTCAAAGACGGAAAAGAAGTTTTATGCAATGTGATCCATTCGCAAATCGATGTTCATCAGCGTTTCGGCGGCGTCGTGCCGGAAATTGCTTCCCGTCATCATGTGTATCAAGTGTCCATGGTATTTGAGCGGGCTTTTCAAGAGGCGAAGATTCAGCCGGAAGAGATCGATTTGGTTGCGGTTACGCAAGGGCCTGGGTTGGTCGGATCGCTTTTGGTCGGGATCAATGCCGCCAAAACGTTTGCGATGTTGTACCGAAAACCGATCATCGGCGTTCATCATTTGGCCGGTCATATTTATGCCAACGCCATTGAACACGACATGCGTTTTCCGGCGGTTGCGTTACTGGTTTCCGGCGGAAATACCGAATTGATTTATATGAAAGACCATTTTGAGTTTGAAGTCATCGGACAAACGTTGGATGATGCGGTCGGAGAGGCTTACGACAAAGTAGCCAGAGTCATCGGACTGCCTTATCCGGGCGGACCGGCGGTGGACCGTCTTTCGTTTTCCGGCAACGATACGTACGCCCTTCCGCGCGTTTATTTAGAGGCGGGATCGTATCATTTTTCCTTTTCCGGTTTGAAAAGTGCCGTGATTAATTTGGTTCATCAGGCTTTAAACCGTGGGGAAGAAATTCGAAAAGAAGACTTGTGTGCGTCTTTTCAAGCGGCTGTATCGCAGGTTTTGGTTGATAAAACGTTTGCTCTTGCAAAAGAAAAAAACGTTCAACAGATCATTGTAGCCGGGGGTGTATCGGCCAATCAAGGATTAAAAGAACGGTTTATGAAAGAGAATCCGGGCTTTGAGATTTGTATTCCGTCGATTCGTTACTGTACGGACAATGCTGCCATGATTGCCGTTGCCGGGTATTATCAGTATCGAAAAACAAAACAAGCATCCGATTTTTCTATGAATGCCGATGCTTCTTTAGAATTATCATACTAGGGGGAGACTATGGATCAGTTGATTCAGATCGTAAAGGTTGTTTTATTCGGAATTGTCGAAGGAATCACCGAATGGCTTCCGATCAGCAGTACGGGGCATTTGATTTTATTGGAAGAAGTGTTGCAGGCCAAAGATCTTTTCTTGGGAAAAGAGGCCTTTTGGCAGTTTTTTTTAGTAGCGATTCAGTTGGGGGCCATTTTAGCGGTCATCGTTTGTTTTTTCAATAAACTCAATCCTTTTTTCGGAAAATCGCTTACTTCGTCGGGACCGAAAACCAAAGAAGAAAAAAAGCAGATTTGGTTGTTGTGGGCCAAGGTTTTGATCGCCTGTCTTCCGGCTGCCGTCATCGGGTTGTTATTGGATGACTGGCTCGATGAACACTTGTACAATTCGATTACGGTATCTATTACTTTGATCGTTTACGGTATTTTATTCATCGTGCTGGAAATATGGAACCGAAAAAGAACATTTCAAACGACCGAGATCGGGGCTTTGACGTTTAAAACGGCCTTTTTCATCGGAATGATTCAGTTGTTGTCGTTGATCCCGGGAACTTCAAGAAGCGGTGTGACGATCTTGGGGGCGATGTTGTTGCTGTGCAACCGAGAAGTTGCGGCGGAATTTTCTTTCTTTTTGTCGATTCCGGTCATGATCGGTGCATCGCTGTTAAAAGGAATCAAATATCTAATGACGGCCCCTGCCATTGCATCGTCGGATCTTTTATTGTTGTTGATCGGCTGTTTGGTGGCTTTTGTCGTTTCGCTTTTTGTGATTAAATTTTTAATGGCCTTCATCAAAAAACATGATTTTAAACCGTTTGGTGTTTATCGGATCATTTTGGGAATTGTTTTAATCGGCTTATTTTTAGCGGGAATTCTTACGATTTAATGTTTGTAAATTTTTTTACAAACATTTTTTTATATTTTCTGTTATAATGAACTTGAAAGCGGTGATCGGATGCAACGGTTTTTAAAGTATTTGAAAAGCAATCTTTATTTGGATGTTTGGGTCGTTCTTTTCTTTTTGCTGAGTTTCGGCATTGAACCGATTTTAGGAATCAAAGACGGGTTTGTCTTTGACCCGATCCGGCAAGTATTTAAAGGATACGTAACGATTATTTGTTCTTCCTCCATTTTGATAACCGACTATGTTTACATTGCCGGTTTGGGAGCGACTTTTTTCAATGTCGCTACCATATTGATGCTGAATTTACTGTTGATCAAAAAAATGAAGATCCGCATGAACGGGCCGGTTTATGCCGGAGTGGTCATGATTTGCGGGTTTTCGTTTTTCGGTAAAAATCTGTTCAATACGCTTCCGATTTATTTGGGAATATACTTATTTTCCCTATTCCGCAAGATTTCATACAAATCTTGTATCATCGCTTTGCTTTTTTCGACAGGAATTTCGCCGTTGGTCAGTTATTGTTTTTTCGGGTTCGGATTGCC
Organism: uncultured Mollicutes bacterium; assembly: GCA_900540175.1. Lineage (GTDB taxonomy): Bacteria > Bacillota_I > Bacilli_A > Acholeplasmatales > Anaeroplasmataceae > Pelethenecus > Pelethenecus faecipullorum. Next base: position 75,855 of record UQFG01000002.1, read on the forward strand.
GCTATACTACGCCTTGCCGCTTGGAATATTCTGCGGTATGCTGGCCGGATTCCTTATTCCTGCGTTTTCCTCACATACGCTCGTTTTTCACGAGGGATTTAATCTTTACAATACCGGTTTTGCCTTAGGCGTTTTATCGGCTTTGTTTTATGCTTTTTTCAATTTTATCGGTTGGGACGTAAAAACAGTTGAACTGTACGATTATTCTTCGTCACTCATCTTTCATATTCTGTTACCGGTCTTGTCGCTTGTTTCGATTTTTATTGCCGCAATCGGCGATAAAAAAGTTTTTCAAACGTACCGGGAGTTATGGCAGACATCCGGTCGGTTGGTTACGGATTATGTCAAAGAGTTTAAAGAAGAAGCCGTTTTGTTGAATTTCGGTTTGATCGGACTTCTCCTGTCTTTGATCAGTTTCGTCTTTTTTGTACCGATGAACGGCATTATTTTCGGCAGTGCCCTTTCGATCTTGGGGTTTGCCGGATTCGGGTTGCATATCCGTAACGTCCTTCCGGTATGGATCGGTGCGGGCGTTGCGATCGCTCTTTCCATGTTGATTCAGAAGAATTACACATTGGAAATCACGACGATCGTGGCATTTGTTTTTGCCAGCGGTCTGGCTCCGATATCGGGACGATACGGGATTGTTTACGGGTTTGTCGGCGGATTGATCCACATTATCTTAACGCCGCTGATGATTTTGTTTCAAGGTGGATTTGATCTTTACAACAACGGCTTTTCAGCCGGATTCGAGGTGGCCATTTTATGTGTTGTGGCGGAAAAAGTAGTAGGAAGAGGAAAACGGTATGCAAGAGAATCAGAAAGTGAGTAAAATTATAGAAGAAGTAACATTGTTCTTTTTGGAACAAGGCGCTTCGGATTTGAATATTCGTATTAAAAAGGAGCGGTTGAAGGTATCTTTGATTTTCGATTGTAAGGGCATCACCCAAGCCTCGTTGGAACAAATCCGCAAAGGCTTTAAACAAAAGCGCCAACAATATGCCGAACTGTACGGATGGGAATTGTTGGGACAAGGCGATCTGGATCACGAGTGGGAATTGATTTCGACATTAATCGATTACTGCAGTTACTTTTTTAAAGAGGAAAGGTTTTATTTGAATTTGGTGAGATATGAGAAAAGTTAATTGGAAATTGGCATTGAAAATAAGCGGTGTCTTGCTTTGTGCGTTTATTTTTATTTTATTTGCGGTATTGATTTTGCAAAACGATTTAAATCCGCTTGCTTTAGATATTGCGGCCCGTGATTTTTGTTACGATATTCGGGGTGAAAAATACGGTTTTTGTTATTGGTTTTTCCGCTTGATTACGGAGTTTGGAAATTTTTATGTTATCGGTTTGATTGTCATCGTCATGATTGTTTGGACAAAATGCGATTACCGAGCGATTTTACTGATGTTGGGGCTGTTTTGTTCGGTCCTTTTGAACATTGCCTTAAAAGGGATGTATATGCGTGAACGTCCATTTGCTGATCTAAGGTGGATGAACGAATCTTCCACCAGTTTTCCCTCGGGTCATTCGGCAGCGGTCGGTTTTCTTTATCCGTTTATCATTTATGTTGTCTTTCATACAAATATCCGCCTGTTTGTCAAACGGATTCTTTACGGAGTTTGTATCGTTTTGATCGTTTTGGTTATGTTTTCCAGAATGATTTTGGGTGTTCATTATTTGTCCGACGTTTTGGCGGGCTTAGCGGTAGGAATTATGGTTTCTTGTGTGTTTATGCAACTTTACAAGGTTTGCGTCCGCTATGATTTTATGACGGTGGGACTGTTTGAAAAAATTAAATCGGATCGTAAGAATTGATGCTTTTACGGAAGGCGTATTCTTTTAATCGCGGATAGGAAAAAATTTTAATCAGACGGTTTTCTTTTGATAAAATCTGTTCTCTTGTCAAATGCGAAAACGCAGCCGTTAATTCTTTTTTGGAAAGATGAAGATAGGATAATAGTGCCGATATGGGAATGGGCAGATAATAAGAAGGCCGATCGGAAAGATAGACCAAATAACGACTCAACCGAAGAAGCGGATCACTCATCAATAAAAGTTCGGTATGCCGTTGTTCTTGTTGAAACATGGTTGCAAGTTGATTGAAATACGGTTCGGGATCGGCTAAAATTTCTTCTTTGCTGTAGATGGCAACCACGGTATTTTGCGTTGCGGTATACTGTCCTTTGGTAAAAGAAGAAGCAAACAGATCGTCTAAGAATAAAGTATCTTTGGCTTGATAATGTTTGACGGTGGTTTCGTTTTCAAAGGTGATTTGACCTTTTTTGATTTGAACGATGCCGTCTATTTTTTGATTTTCAAAGTATAAAACGGTTCCTCTTTTCAACGTTTGTTCTTTCATAAAACTTTAAAAAAAGCCAAGCTTTTTACAGCTTGGCTTTTTCGTCCTCCTTTATTTTTTCTCTGGCAATGGAAAGCATCAATTTAATTCTGTTTTCCTGATTGACTTTTGTTGCCGACGGATCATAATCGATCGCGACGATGTTGGCATTCGGATGAATGGATTTGATTTTTTTCATAACACCTTTGCCGCAAATATGATTGGGCAGACAACCGAACGGCTGTGCACAGACGATGTTTTCGTAGCCGATTTCAACTAGTTCCATCATTTCGGCGGTTAAAAGCCATCCTTCTCCCATTTTCGTTCCGTGGGATAAGATTCCTTCGGAAAGATCTTTGGTATGCGAGAAGTATTTCATCGGTGTTATCTTGGTTTTACCGATGCTTTCGATCATCAGTTTTTCACGGCGTTTCAAATACCAGATCAACAGTTTGCAAATTATTTTTTTGGAAAGTCCTTTACCGTAAAACTGCCGATCGTAGATGGAATTATACAAACAGTAAAGAATAAATCCATATAATCCGGGTACCATGACTTCGGCTTGTTGAGACACTAAAAATTCTTCTAAGTGATTGTTGCCAAGAGCGGCGTATTTGACATAGATTTCTCCGACAATGCCCACTTTCGGAATCTGGTGGGATAAATCCAGTTTCAAATAATCAAAATCTTTGGCCATGGCATTTAAATTGCGTTTTAAATCGCGATAAGAAACACCTCGATTGTTTTCGAATTGCTCCTTAATTTTTTTGATCCACTGTTCGGCACAGGTTTTCGCAGCTTCTTTTTCAACGACATACGAGCGGGTTTTATTGTATAAATACATGAGTTGATCGCCGTACGTCATCGCAGCCGCCACTTTTTTCAAAAGCGGATATGTGATTCTAAGGCCGCTGTCTTTTTCCAAATTAGAAGCATTTAACGATACGACGGGAATAAATCCGTAACCTTTTTTATCCAACGCTTTTCTTAACAAATGAATATAATTGGATGCCCGACAACCGCCGCCCGTTTGGGTAATCAATAAAACGATTTGGTTTAGATCCTTTCGGTGATTGAGGTTGTCGATGAATTGGCCGATGACCAAAAGAGCCGGATAACAAGTATCGTTATGCACGTATTTTAATCCTTCTTCGACAACGCTCGGCCCTTCGTTGTTCATGATTTCCACTTTATAGCCGGATTGAATCAACGCCTTTTCAAACAAGGCCATATGAAACGGCAGCATGGAAGGAATCAAAATGGTATGGGTCTTTTTCATCTCAGCCGTGAATTTAGGGTATTCTTTGATTTCGTCGGTCATTGTTCCTTCTCCTTTTGATCCAACGCGGCAAATAAGCTGCGTAAGCGAATTTTCACCGCACCTAAATTGGTGATTTCGTCGATCTTGATTTGCGTGTAGATTTTATGATGCCGTTCTAAAATGCTTTTGCATTCATCGGTTGTAACCGCATCCAGTCCGCAACCGAAACTGACCAACTGGATCAAATTCATATCGTTTTGCGTGGTACAGTATTTGGCCGCCGCATAAAGTCTGGCATGATACGTCCACTGATTTAGTACACCGACTTTGAATTTCGGAACAAGGTGAGAAATGGATTCTTCACTGATTACCGCCACGTCAAATCCGTTGATGAGTTTATCGATTCCGTGGTTGACTTGCGGATCGACGTGGTACGGTCTTCCGGCCAAAACGATGATTTTTTGCTTGTTTTGGCGGGCGTTTTTAATGATTTCGTCGGCTTTGTTGCGGATATCGGATAAATAGTCTTCGTAGGCTTGGTAAGCCGCGTTGGCCGCTTTGGAAATATCGGCTTTGGAAAACGAATAGTCTGCTAAAATTTCTTCGATTTTGACTTTGAATATTTTCGGATCGTGAATACCGATAAAAGAAGAAATAAAGCGGATTTCTTCGACGGCTTTTACATTGTTTTCAATTGTCTGCGGATAATAGGCAACGACCGGACAGTTAAAGTGATTGTCTCCTTTTTTCTCGTTGACATTATAACTCATGCAGGGGTAGAAAATTGTCGTTATTTTCTCGTTGATCAGTTTGGCAATATGACCGTGAACCAATTTGGCCGGATAGCAAATGGTATCGGAGGGAATGGTGTTTTGGCCTAATGTGTAAATTTTCTCGTCGGAAAAACCGCTGTTGATGACTTCAAAACCCAAATGGGTGAAAAACGTATACCAAAACGGCCAAAGTTCGTACATATTCAATACCAACGGGATACCGATTTTTCCGTTTGGTCCTTTGATCGGCGGATAACTGCTCAATTTGGTACGAATGTATTCGTATAAATTGGACTCGGCGTCTTTTTTCTTTTTCATGAGCGGTTTTTCACAGCGATTGCCGCTGATATAGCGGTTTTGATTGCTGCCGAAGGTATTGACGGAAAGAAGACAGTGATTGTTGCAGATTTGGCAATTGAAATTGCGGATTTCGTGTTTAAACAGCGGCAGTTGATCTTTGGTGATGGTCGTGGATTTGGTAACATTTAAGGATTTGGCATAAAGGGCCGCTCCGTATGCCCCCATCAAACCGGAAATATTCGGACAAACCACTTCCAACTGGAGTTCTTTTTCAAAAGCTCTTAAAACGGCTTCGTTATGGAAGGTTCCGCCTTGAACGACGATATTTTTACCGAGGGAAGCCGTGTTGGCAACCCGAATAACTTTATAAAGGGCGTTTTTAACGACGGATATGGATAATCCGGCGGAAATATTTTCGATGGTTGCTCCGTCTTTTTGAGCTTGTTTGACGGAAGAATTCATAAATACGGTACATCTAGACCCCAAATCGACCGGTTTATCGGCCATTAATCCCAATTTCGCAAAATCGGCGATTTCGTAGCCGAGCGCATTCGCGAAGGTCTGCAAAAAAGAACCGCAGCCGCTGGAACAAGCTTCATTTAAAAAGATATTGGCAATGACGCCGTTTTCGATTTTGAAACATTTGATGTCCTGTCCGCCGATATCGATGATGAAATCTACGTCGGGTTGGAATTTAGAGGCGGCATAGTAATGGGCCATCGTTTCAACCAAACCGCTATCCAGCGAAAAAGCATTACGAATCAATTCTTCCCCGTAACCGGTTGAAGAAGAAGCCGAAATCGTTAAATTCGGATGATCGTTGAACAATTCTTCAAACAGTTGTAAGACGATTTGAACGGGATTTCCTTTGTTGGAAAGATAACGTTCAAATCGGATGTTTTCATCTTCGTCGATTAAAACGAATTTCAACGTGGTTGAGCCGCTGTCGATACCAAGATAAAGCGGTCCGTCGTAGTGATCCAGGGAAAGGGTGGGAATATGGGCTTTGGCATGGCGTTTGCGAAATTCACTCAGTTCCTGTTCATTTTGAAAAAGCGGAGTGTTGTAGACATAAGTCGATTGGTTGGTGTACGTTTCCAATTGTCGAACGGTTTGGCGGATGGAAAAAGGCTCTTTGGCACATAAAGCCGCACCGATGGCGACATAATAAAGCGAATGATCCGGACAAATGCCCTGGACATGTAAGGCTTCATCGAAACTTTTTTTCAATTCCGATAAAAAAGTCAAAGGACCGCCCAAATAGGCAACATTACCTTTGATTTCCCGTCCTTGAGCCAACCCGCCGATCGTTTGATTGACAACCGCTTTGAAAATGGAAGCGGCAATATCGGATTTGGAGGCGCCTTGATTTAACAGCGGTTGAATATCGGATTTGGCAAAGACACCGCATCTAGAAGCAATGGCGTACAGTTTTTGGTGTCCACTGGCCAGTCCGTTGATTTCGGTAATATCAATGTTGAGCAACGTGGCCATTTGATCGATAAAGGCTCCCGTACCGCCGGCACAGGATCCGTTCATTCTGACTTCCATTCCGTCTGTCAAAAAAAGAATCTTGGCATCTTCCCCGCCCAGTTCGATGATGCAATCCGTTCCTGGAATCAGCGTATTGGCGGCGATTCTGGTTGCGTAAACTTCTTGAACGAAAGGGATTTTCGATCCGTCGGCGATCCCCATTCCGGCCGAACCGGAAATGGCCAAACAGGCTTGATCGGTGATGATTTTTTCGTCGATCAAGTATTTCAATTGTTGGATCATATTGTCTTTTATATGCGAGTAATGACGTTTATAGTCAGCGTATACGATTTGATTTTGTTCGTCTAAAACGATGCATTTAATGGTGGTGGATCCGACATCCAAACCTATTTTTTTCATGTAAACACCCTTTTCTTTGAATTGGAATAACATTATCAATTATATTATAAATAATATAATAAGTCAATAAATTGTCTTTTTCGACACTCGAATTTCAGGAATATTAAGATGATCTTTTCCCAATATAAGAAAGGGGTTCTAGAAGGTGTGAATCCGTTCTTTAAAGAATTTTTAAAAAGAAAGGCGTTCTTTTAAAGCAGAAAGTCTTTTTAAGGGTCAATCTCATTAGTTTTTTCTTGTATCGCAAGCGAATTTACGATATAATGAAAGAGTATAAAATATGTTATGTTAGTTAAAATGAGGATTGAGAAACGATGAAACCAGCAATGAAACTATTTTCGTTTTGTCTTCTTTTGTCTTTTTTCCTGATGGTTTGTTCTTGTTCGGGAAAAACATTGAATGTCAATTTAGAAGGCAGCATGAAGATTACAGTATATAAAACAAGTATGGATGTGGAAACGACGTTCGTCGATTCCGAAGATGCTTTATGGAAAAACGGCAAGGCCAAAGCGTATATTACGTTAAGCGATGCCAACAATGTGGAAAAAGATCGTAAAAATGTGACGATCAATACCGCTACGTTGATCGGCAATTCGATTACTTTTTCACAGCTTGAAGCTAATACGACTTACACACTGAAATTGATTGCTTCCATGGACGGCAAACAAAAGACGCTGCAGACACAAACCAAAACCACTGTTGCCAATGGGGAAACTGCCGATGATCCGATCGAAATTCATACGATCGAGGATTTAGAGGCGATGAACAAAGCCTCATCCGCATATTATAAATTAATGGCGGATTTAGATGGCAACAACGAACAGTTATCGTCTATTTTCGGCAGTGCCAGCAATCCGTTTAAAGGTCATTTAGATGGAAACGGTAAAACGATCCGCAATGTGCTGTTAGATGACGGATATACTTATGCCGGCATTTTCGGTTATATGGACGGCGCGACGGTGACGAATTTGACGATTGAAAATGTAACGTATTCGGTCGATTCCAGAGGTGAAACGTATTTGGGTGTCCTTTCGGGGTGTGCCAAAAAAAGTACGATTGAAAATATAACCATTACCGGTGTTCGGTTTACGTTCTCGGGCTATTCCAATCGGTCGGCTAAAATCGGCAGTGCGGTTGGATATGCTTCGGATTCCGTTTTGAAAAACGTTCGGGTAAGCGATCTTGTAATGCAAATCGGTAAATCGCAAAACAGTTATATCGGCGGTTTTGTTGGGCATAACGAATCTTCCGAAATTTCGGATTGTTCGGTTGAAGGATCTATGAAAGCCGACATTCTTTATACCAACAATACCGGTTCGGGCTATTACGGCGGTTTTGTTGGTTGGAACGATTCGACCAAAGGCATTCAAAATTCATATGCACAGGTCGATATGGACGTATCCGATCAGTCGGAAGATAATTTAGACAAAGACGGCAATCCGCTTTACACGGGATATGAAAAATACATTTTGAATATCGGCGGTTTTGTCGGTGCCAATTCCAACATCGACATGAAATTGATCGGTTGTGCGGCCATCGGAAAAATAAACGTTACCGTCGGTTATGCATACACGGTTTATATCGGCGGTTTTGCGGGGAATATCAAAGGACATTCTTATTTGAAAAACTGTGTGTATGTTCCGTCTGAAACGGGTCTTCAGATTCAACTGATGGAACAAAAGCCGGTATCCGACGAAAAGGAAGAAACGGTTTTACCGCAGAAAGCTTCTATTTCTCTTGGTATCGGAAATATCTCGGATAAAGCGGTTTTGGATCATGTTTTCGCTTATTTCGATCGGTTCGGTTATCAGCCGCAGAGCAATGCGGATTTGAATCAGATAACCGTTCAATCGACTGTGATCGATCAGGATTTGACAAACTTTTCCGAAATAATCCAGACCGTCATTAAAACGATAGAATAATGGAGCAACGGCTCCTTTTTCTTGTATAGGAGAGGATAAAATGGGACTGAGAATTTATAATTCTTTATCAAATCAAATAGAAGATTTCGAACCGATTGAACAAGGAAAAGTTCGAATGTATGTTTGCGGTCCGACGGTTTACAACTACATCCATATCGGCAATGCCAGACCGGTTGTATTTTACGATATGCTGAAAAACTATTTGGAGTTTTGCGGTTATCAAGTCGACTATGTTTCCAATGTGACGGATGTGGATGATAAAATCATTCAACAAGCCGAAAAAGAACACAAAAGCGAAAAAGAGATTGCCGCTTTTTATGAGGATGCGTATTTTAAAGCAGTGGAATTGATCGGCAGCAAACGCCCAAGTCAAGTGCCGCATGCTACCGATTATATCGAGGAAATGATTCGCTTTATCAAGCAGTTGATGGAGGAAGGATATGCGTATGAAGTAGACGGCGATGTTTTTTTCCGAGTTCATAAAATCAAAGATTACGGCATTTTATCCAATCAAGTCAGCGCACAGTTGGAACAAGGTGCCAGAATTTCCGTCAACGAAAAAAAGGAAAATCCGCTTGATTTTACGCTCTGGAAAAAAACGGATACCGGAATTCGGTGGGATTCTCCGTTTGGATTGGGACGTCCGGGATGGCATACCGAATGTGTGGTCATGAATCATCAGTTGTTTGGCGGTCCGATCGATATCCACGGTGGGGGAATGGATTTGAAGTTTCCGCACCATGAAAACGAAATCGCACAAAGCGAAGCGCTGTTCCATCATCATTTGGCCAAATACTGGATGCATGTGGGGCGGTTGGAGTTTGAGGGACAAAAAATGTCCAAATCGCTTCACAACGGCATATATGTTAACGATTTAGCGAATAATAAAATGGGTATGGTTATGCGGATGGTCTTGGTATTTGCTCCGTACCGCAATAATTTTTCCTATACACAGGAATTATTCGACCAGTATTTAAAAACGTATGAAAAGTGGCAGCGTTCTTACAAACAGGGACTGTATGAATTGCAGTGCCATGGCATAGAGGCAAACGAATGCTCGCAAGAGGATTTGGCCCTTTTCAAGGAATATATGGATCAGGATCTCAATGTCCAAAATGTTATGATGCTTTTGGAACGGTTGGTTAAAGAAATCAATGTGGCGATTCGTGCATCCAATTTAACGGTTTTGGCCTTAAAATGGCAAGCTTTCAAACAGATTTTGGACGTAATGGGAATCAATCTGTTTACAGAACCGATGACCGAAGAACAATTGCAGGTCTATCGGAATTGGATGGAAGCCAGAACAAACAAAGATTTTGTCGCGGCCGACCGGGAAAGAAAAAAATTAACGGAGTGGAATATTCTTTAGATGGATGTACAACTATATAACGGGTTGAGCCTTGCCTACATCGGGGATGCGGTTTACGAACTTTTCATCCGGGAGTATTTTTTAAAACAAGGCCTTACCAAAGTCAATCGCTTGCATCAGCAGGTAACGGCTTATACCAGCGGATCTTCCCAGGCCGAAGCCATCCATTTCTTGCTGGAAAAGAGTCTTTTAACGGAAGAAGAAATCATGTATTTCAAACGAGGCAGAAATGCCCATGTTCATACGACTCGCAAAAATATAGATTTGCAAACCTATTTGGACGCGACGGGATTTGAAGCGTTGATCGGATTTCTTTATTTAAGCGGAAATCAAACAAGAATTAAAGAATTGCTGACAATTCTTTTAGAAGTGTAGGAGGTTTTTTAAGATGGCAAATTTTGATGATAAAAGTATTTTTACTAAAAAACAAAATGAAAATGCTTCATTAAAAAACAAAGAAGAAAAAGAAGACGAGGCACTTTCTGTCTTGACGGAGGAATTGAAGGATGAAACCGTCTTAGAAGAAAAAACAGAATTGCCGGTTGAAGAAGAAAAAGTAAAGATCATCGCCGAAGAAACGGTAGAAAGCGATAAGGACCGTAAGATTCGCGAAAAACGTGAGAAAAAAGAAACGCGTCTTCAGGAAAAAGAAAGACAAAAAATGATTATGGTGCATCGGAAAGCTCTTAAGAAAAATCCCGAAAACATCAAACGTTACGACACCGATCCTCAAAGCGGTCTTCCCGATGACATCGTTGAAAAAAGAGTGTTTGATAATTTGGTCAACAGTTCGAAAAAAGGTTCGACCAAATCCATTAAAAAAATCATTTTTTCCAATATTTTCACCTTTTTCAATATCGTTACGATTACCATTGCCGTATGGTTGATGACCGTTCAGGCTTGGACCGATCTCGTCTTTTTGGTTATCGTTACAGCCAATGTCATTATCGGTATTTATCAGGAAATCAAAGCGAAGAAAGCCATCGACCGGTTGTCGCTGATTTCCGCTCCGTCGGCCCGTGTTATCAGAGGCGGGATCGAAAAAGAAATCAATGTGGAAGAGGTTGTTTTAGATGATTTGCTGGTTCTTCATTCGGGCAATCAGATTTGTGCGGACAGTGTGGTTGTTGATGGAACCGTCGAAGTCAACGAATCGTTGTTGACCGGTGAAAGCAACGCCATTATCAAAAATCCGGGTGATTTATTGTTTTCCGGTTCGTTTGTGGTATCCGGTAAATGTCGGGCTCGTGTTGATAAAGTCGGCAAAGAAAATTACATCGAAAAATTGGCCGATCAGGCTAAAAAATATCAAAAACCGAAATCGGATTTGTTGAAATCGCTCAATTTGATCATTATTGTAATGGCTGTTTTGATTATCCCGATCGGAATCACCCTTTTTTGTTTGCAACATTTGATCAACGGAATTGATTACATCACAGCGGTTCGTAAAACCGCCGGCGCGATGGTGGGTATGATCCCTTCCGGATTGTGGTTGTTGACTTCCGTTGCGCTGTTTGTCGGCATCATCCGACTTTCTCAGAAAAATGTTTTGGTTCAGGAACTTTACTGTATTGAAATGTTGGCGCGGGTCAATGTTCTTTGTTTGGATAAGACCGGAACGATTACAGACGGAACGATGAGCGTGAAAAACGTCATTGATTATAACTCTTTATACGGACTGACGACGAAAAATATCGTTTCGGCGATGCTGAATGCCTTAAACGAGTCCAATTTGACATCAAAAGCCTTGGAAGATAAATTCGGATTGAATAAAAGAATCAAGCATTTGGCAACCATCCCGTTTAGTTCGCAGCGGAAACTCAATGCCGTTACGTTTGATAAAATGGGAACGTTTGCCTTAGGGGCACCGGAATTTGTCTTGAAAAAATATTATGCGACCATTCAAAAAGATGTCGATCGTTATGCCGCTCAAGGATATCGGGTTTTGTGTTTGGCGCATTTCAACGGAATGATCGAAAACAATCATCTTCCGGAAAGTACACCGGAAGTCATTTCGCTGATTTTAATTGAAGATAATATTCGTCCCGATGCGATTCAAACGATTGATTATTTTAAGAAAAGCGGTGTATCCGTTCGGGTTATCTCAGGAGATAATCCGATTACGGTTTCCAAAATCTCTCAGCGGGCGGGAATCGAAAATGCCGATCAGTATATTTCTTTAGACGGATTGTCGGATTCGGAAGTAGAACGCGCCGCGTTGAAATATACCGTCTTCGGTCGGGTATCGCCTTCTCAAAAAAGATTGTTGGTTACGACGTTGAAAAATGCCGGCCATACGGTTGCGATGACGGGAGATGGTGTCAACGATATTTTGGCGCTCAAAGAAGCCGACTGTTCCATTGCGATTGCTTCCGGTAGTGAAGCCGCCCGCAATGTATCGCATTTGGTTTTATTGGATTCCAACTTCGGTTCGATGCCTAAGGTTGTTGCCGAAGGAAGACGGGTAATCAATAATGTTACCAGTGTTGCCGCGTTGTTTTTGACGAAAACGATCTTTTCGTTGTTGTTGGCTATTCAGGCGATGTTGTCCGGCGGAGCTTACCCGATTTCAACCAATCAGTTGATTATGATCGATTTCTTCGCAATCGGTTTGCCATCGTTTTTCTTGGCTTTGGAACCGAACAATAAAGAGGTTGAAGGTCGCTTCTTAAGCAATGTCATCAAAGGAGCCTTGCCGGGTGCCTTGACGATCTTGATTATTGCCATGATGGTCTTTTTGCTGTCCGATGGATTGAATTTAGACAGCATTTCGTTATCGACCATTATCGTTTTGGCGGCGACGCATACTTGTTTGATGGTTTTGTTCAAAGTTTGTAAACCGTTTAATACGTTAAGAAGAAGTCTTTGCATCGGATGCTATACGGCCGCGTTATTGATTTCTTTCTTGTTGCCGCAATTTTTGGAGTTAAGACCATTGGTTTCTTTTTCGGAATATTATTCGTCCAGTTTAAAACAAACCATTATGAAATACTGCCCGGAAATTCAAATCAGCGACGATTATTATTATGTCTTTGACGGCAAAGTCACACAGTATCAGCGCGTGCCTTCCGAATCCAGATTGAATGTTTCCAGTACCTATGATGAATCTTCTTCGAAATTCTACTACATGGTCAATCAAACCAACCTTTATGAAGAAGTGGTTATTCCGGAATTATCGTATTTGACCAGCAATTCAATTGTATTGGGTGGCGATCCGGTTTATATCTACAACAAAGCGACCAGCGATCAAGAATATTTGAAATATGAAGAAAATTATGTTTCTTATTTCTCGGTGGATCAAAACGGTTACTTGTATTACAAAGATAATGCAGTTTACAAAACCCTTAAAGAAACCGATGAATATTATGGATTTTACAACAAATACGGCGGTAATTTGACTAAAGAAGTCCATATTTGCATTATGCCGACGGTGATTCTTAAAAACGATCAACTGATCGTCACACCGGCTACTTCATCCTCATCTTCCAATAGCGGTATCATGACGTATAAGACGGCTTTGACGACAAAAGATACCCTTCAGTTGAAGATCGATACTAAAACAATGGAATTGTTGGTAAACGATCAAAAACTGTATATGACACTAGATGACGGTACACAAGGACCGGCTTACAAAGTTGAACTTCCGACATTCTCGTTCAATAAAAATTTGGATGTTTTGGTTAACGGAATTAAAACCGATGTTTCTGTTGAAAAATTCGGTATTTCTCAAATCATAACGGGAAATACCATTGCCGATACGTCGCTGATTACGGTTGTACCGTACGACGCATCGTATTATATCATCGATAAAACGGCAACCTCGCTCAATCCAAGCGAAGGCGCCAACAGCAATGTGGCCTTATCCAATTTATTGATTTGTCCGGATATTACCACGACCGAAAGCGGTTATTATATTATCGGCGGTTATTATACGGAATTTAAAGCCACATCCGATACCCCCGAACCAAAAATAGACGATCAGTACAATTTGATATTGGGCAACATCGTTACCGACTACAAAATATCGGCTTCGACCGTATCCAATATTACCGGCGGAATGGTTAAAGAGTTATCTGTTTCCGGAAAAGTATTCTTGATTATGCTGTGTTTGTTATCAATTCCGCTGATGCGGTTCTTCCAAATGATTGTCCCGTGGATAAAGAATCAAGTGGCTTTTGTGAAGAAATTACTTTCCAAATTTTAATACTTATATTTTTTCAAAAATTTACAACACTAACAATGGGTGATGTAAAGAATGAAAAACAAACAACAAATCCAACCGATCGACGATCCGTTTCTGGCAATGAATCAATGTATTCAAATCGAGTTGTTTCCGGATGAGGAATATGCCGATGAATTTTATATTCTTGCTCCGATCGATATTAATGATTTGTATAATCAAAATTAAAGAAAAAAGACAAAATCAATAAGCGGTTTTGTCTTTTTTTATGCCGTATAACTCTTTTACTTTTTTAAAGGGTCCATCTTTTTGGCTTTTTCCTGAGCCGGATTGATCAATTTTTCGTAAACATCTTTTCCGTTTTTCCAATTGATTAAATTGTTGAGCCGAATCCCTGAATCGCCGTGTTCCGGATCGCTAAAAAAGTCTTTTAATTTTTGACAAGGAAGATTTGAACATTCTCCACAATGGTTTAATCCTTTTTCAATGCAGCATTTGGCTTTGTCGCATTCGCCCCAAAACAGGACACCTTGGTTGGCTTTGCATCCGTTGCAGCCGATTTTGTCTTTCCATTCGCATACTTTGCAATACGTACCGCAAAAAGCAATCATCGATTTGTCTAACAAGATCAACATCTCCTTTCTTAAAAATTCTTTGTTTAAAACGTGCTTGTTACCGTTAATATAACATAAAACAACAGGAAAAACAATTTCAAAGAATCAATACTTGTGTTTTCAAATAATTTATGTTATATTATAGTTAGTTATAACTAACTAGCAAAGGAGGTAGAAAATGTTCTTAAAAGAAGCAATCGGATTTTGGATGTTGGTTGGAATGGTCGGGCTTTGTTTTTTTTGTTTTTTTATCCGCGATTATCTTTTAGGTAAAACAAAACGAAAAAAAGAGAAATTAAAAACCGAAAACAAATAAAAAGGAAAAAAATGTCTATCTTTTTAATAAAAATGTTGATTTCATTTTTGATTATATCATTGTTTTTTAAATGGTTTCGTATTATAATAAGAGTTAGAAGTATTACTT
Organism: uncultured Mollicutes bacterium; assembly: GCA_900540175.1. GTDB lineage: Bacteria > Bacillota_I > Bacilli_A > Acholeplasmatales > Anaeroplasmataceae > Pelethenecus > Pelethenecus faecipullorum. The sequence goes on from UQFG01000002.1 coordinate 90,938, forward strand.
TTAGGAGGATCTATTTAATATGCCATTAGTAAATGTCAAAGACATGATGGAAAAGGCCAGAAACGGTCATTATGCAGTAGGTGCATTCAATATCAATAATTTAGAATGGACAAAAGCAATTCTTCAAACAGCAGAAGAATTAAAGGCTCCGGTTATTTTAGGTGTATCCGAAGGAGCCAACAAGTATATGACGGGATATAAAGTGGTTGCCGATATGGTCAAAGCGATGATCGAAACGTTGAAGATCAGCGTTCCTGTTGCGCTTCATTTGGATCACGGTTCTTATGAAGGGGCTCAAAAAGCCTTGGCAGCGGGTTATTCGTCGGTTATGTTTGACGGTTCCCACTATTCCATTGAAGAAAATGTCGAAAAAACCAAAGAAATCGTTGCACTGGCTAAAAAACTGGATGCAACTGTTGAAGCAGAAGTCGGTTCCATCGGCGGTGAAGAAGACGGTGTTACCGGACGTGGGGAAGTAGCCGATCCGCTTCAATGCAAAATGATTGCCGATCTGGGAATCGATATGTTGGCAGCCGGTATCGGTAATATTCATGGTCAGTATCCGGCAAATTGGCAAGGACTTGACTTTGAAACACTTGCGAAGATTAAAGAACAATGCGGAAATATGCCGCTTGTATTGCATGGCGGTACGGGTATTCCCGAAGATATGATCAAAAAAGCCATTTCGCTTGGTGTTTGCAAAATCAATGTCAATACGGAATGTCAGTTGGCTTTTGCCGCAGCAACAAGAGAATATATTGAAGCCGGTAAGGATCGCGAGAAAAAAGGTTTTGACCCACGGAAATTATTGGCTCCTGGTACGGAAGCAATCAAAGAAACCGTTCGTGAAAAAATGGAAATGTTCGGTTGCATCGGAAAAGCATTTTAATGATTGAAAAAGGACGATGTATCCCATCGTTCTTTGTTTATGTAGGAGGTAAAAAAATGAAAATAGCATTAATCAATGAAAATTCACAAGCAGCAAAAAACGAACTAATTTACCAAACACTGGAAAAAGTAGCATCCAAATACGGTCATACCGTTGATAATTACGGTATGTTCGGCAGTGATGATCAATCCTTGACTTACGTTCAAAACGGACTGTTGGCCGGAATTTTAATTAATTCGGGTGCGGCCGATTTTGTGGTTACCGGTTGCGGTACGGGAAGCGGCGCCATGCTTGCATGCAATTCGTTCCCAAGAGTATTGTGCGGTTTGATTGTCGATCCATCGGATGCTTATATGTTCGGTCAAATCAACGACGGCAATTGCGCAGCGTTTCCTTTTGCCAAAGGTTTCGGCTGGGGTGCTGAGTTGAACTTGGAATATTGTTTTGAAAAACTGTTTAATGGTCCGCGTGGATTGGGTTATCCAAGAGAAAGAGCCATTCCCGAACAAACCAATAAAAAGATCTTAGACAGCGTGAAAGAAATCACGCATACACCGATGATCGAGATTTTAAAAAGAATTGATCGAACCTTCTTATTCGATACCATTAATCGCGACTCTTTCAAAAAATATTTTTTTGAAAACGCAAAAGATCCGGAAATAATCGCTTTTTGTAAAGAAGTCTTAGGTCTTTAATCTTTTTATAGTTTAATTGGAAACGGTATAGCCGATGCTATATCGTTTTTTTTATATAAAAATAAAAAAACAATGGAATCCATTGTTTTTAAAAAAGAGTAGGGTTAACATAGAAAATTAAAAAGGTAAGGAAGTTTAACTCCTTTTTCTAACTATTGAGAAATTCTATTCTGTGATTTTCTTTTGTTCTTGAAGAACTTTTTTGTAAATGGCTTTTAGCTGAGCTCCTATTTTGGCACTATCTCGTTCTAAGACAACTTGATAGCCGTTTTCAATCAGCGAAATTTGATCTTCGTTTAAAATTTTATTGATTTCCGCCACAAATTCTTGGTTATTACGACCCATATGGCAATGAACATCTTTTTTCAACCAACCTTCATAAACCCCGATATCCCGTACTAAAAGCGGTAATTTGGAAGCCAGTGCCTCTAAGGTGACAATCCCTTCGGTTTCCTCGTAACTTGGAAAAAAGAAGGCTTTCGCTTTGGCAAAGGCAATCTTTTTATAGCCCATATGAATATATCCCGGTAAGATGACATTATCCGGCTTATTGCGGATGGATTTCATGACCAAAGAAGAAGTAATGGCTTTATAGCGATGACCGAACCAAATAAATTTAATATGCGGGAATTGTCTGGCTACTTCGATAAAATCGACGATTCCTTTTCTGACAAAATAAAACCCCATTCCGATAATAAACGGATCGTCTTTACGGATTCCTATAAAATCATAAAACTGTTGTTCTTCTTGGTCTGTATAGGAAGTCGTTTCTTTTAAGTATTTTTCCAAATCGATTCCATTGCTGACCGCATAAATCGGTGCCTGAATGCCGTAATTTTCAATTAAACGTTTGGAATAGAGCGTAGGTGTAATGATCGTAGTAGCGTGACGATACATCCGAAGAAGGTTGTGATTGAACCAACCGGCAATTTGATTGGAAAAACGGAATGAATTTAAAAAATCTTCTTTGGTTGAATGCGCATGGGTGATGACCGGAATCTTTTTTTTCTGTAATGTCCGCATAAAACGATAACTGCGGTAAAACAACGTGTTGATGTGACAAAGGTCATAGGAATCGCGGGGATCAAACGTTACTTCGATCCCGTTTTTTTCAAGAGCGGTTTTTTGAAGATTCAAGGCATGACCGATGCCGCTTTTTTTCATTTGTTTTTGATTTTGAGAATAAAGAAGGACTTTCATTCTATCATCCTTTCATAGGCGTTTCTTTCCGGTTCCGTTTTTTCTTTTTTGATTCGGATTATCCCGCAATATTGAAATCCAAGTTTCTGTGCCAATGTATTCATCGGTTTATTTTTGGGATGCGTATCGATCCGTATAGATAAAACTTTTCCTTTGGCAGTGCGAATGGCTTCTTGGATCAATGCTTTGGCGAGTCCTTGACCGTAAAAGGTGTGTTTTACAGCTAGTCGGTGGATGGTTCGGTAAGCAGAAGTAGACAACCAACATCCGTTGATTTCATCGTAATTTTCATCTTCTTTGTCGTAAATCGCCATCATTGCCGCTACCGTATTGTCTTTTACGGCAACATAAAGCGCCTTGTTTTCAATATCGTTTACAAAGTCTGTTTTGCTTGGATAATCACTTGCTTTATCCCATTGGTGAAAATGCTTGGATTGAATCAATGTTCTGGCATCTTCGACGATTTGCATAATGGCAGGTAAATCACTGATTTCAGCGGGTCTGATTTCCATGATGTTCCTTTTGAAATTGAAAGACGGAATTGTAAATATCGATCTCGTCTTCTTTATAAAGTCCGTATTCCAAGGCGACCTCGTAAAAGATCGATTCGATTGAGTGAAACGACTTGTCTTCTTTTTCGAATATCGTTGTGGTCAAATCGTCTAACATCGGAAAAAAAGCATCCGGAACATTTTCTTTTTTATCCAAATAGGAAGAAACTTTTTCTTCGAATTCGTTGAGTTTTTCAATATCCTGTTTGGAAGCCGAAGAGTTTCCCAGTTCGGATTGGAATTCATGAATATAAAGCAATAGATTGATGGTTTTGGCACATTGTTCCAATTGATCGTAATCTTGATTAAAGTTGTAATCATAAAGCGTTTTGATCGTGTAGAAAGCATCGTGAATATAATCAAAACCGGTTTCGAAAAATATTTTTTCCTCATTGGTCGCGCTTTTTCTTTTTAAATAGCGTTCATAAAGATAATCGACGACAACCAAAACCGAAGAAAAACGGGAAATGGTCGCGCTTTTTCGTTCAACCAAATGATGAATAAAATCGTAATTTTCGAATTTCCAATTGGCGTAATCCGTATAAATATCCATGTTAATCGCCTACTTTACGATTTTTATTGTGTGGGAAAAGAATGATATCGCGAATATTGGTTTTTCCTGTCAGCAACATAATCAGTCGGTCGATACCGATACCGATTCCGCCGCACGGAGGCATTCCGTATTCCAGTGCTTCTACAAAATCCGTATCGATTTCGCAAGCCTCGTCGTTTCCTAAATTTCTTTCTTCCAATTGTTTTTGGAAACGTTGCATCTGATCCAGCGGATCATTGAGTTCACTGAAAGCATTGGCATACTCGGTAGCACCGATGAAGGCTTCGAAACGATCGGTATAGCGCGGATCTTGGTCGTTCTTTTTCGCCAACGGTGAAATTTCGATAGGATGTCCATAGACCAAAGTCGGTTCGATCAACGCATCTTCACAGTATTTTTCAAAGAAGGCATTGACAATATGACCGACACCGGTAAAATGATGCGGTACGTCGATTTGATGTTGGCGAGCCAGTTCGGTTGCTTGTTCGAATGTCATCGGTTGCCAGAAATCCACCCCGCATTGTTCTTTGATGGCATCGACCATATGAATCCGTTTAAAAGAAGAAAGATCATAAGTATGTCCGTCAAATTCCACAATAGAAGTACCCAATACCTCTTGGGTGACACTTCGGAAGAAATTTTCGATTAAATCCATCATCCCATTCATATCCGAATAGGCCAAATAGGCTTCTACAGTCGTAAATTCCGGATTATGACGGGCATCGACTCCTTCGTTTCGAAACAAACGACCGATTTCATATACGGCTTCCATACCACCTACAATCAATCTTTTGAGTGGTAATTCAGTGGCAATCCGTAAATAAAACGGCATGTCAAGCGCATTGTGATGCGTAATAAACGGTCTAGCGGCCGCACCGCCCAAAATGGGTTGTAAAACAGGTGTTTCCACTTCGACAAAACCCAATTGATCAAAGAAATGCTGAACGGCACGAATGATTTTCGGGCGCATAAAAGCGATTTTTTTCGATTCTTCGTTGACAATCAAATCGACATAGCGTCTTCTTCTGGTTTCTTCGATATCCTGTAAACCGTGAAATTTTTCCGGTAATGGCCTTATGGCTTTGGAAAGATGAGTATAGACTTGACATTTGACTGTCAATTGATTGGTATTGGTACGCATGACAATCCCTTCGATTCCGACGATATCGCCGATATCCGATTTGATGAAAATGTCGTAATTGTCTTCTCCCATGATTTCTTTGGAAAGGTAACATTGAATGGTACCGTATTTATCTTGAATGTTAATAAAGCCGATTTTTCCCTGTCGTCTTTTGGCCATCAGTCGACCGGCAATCCGAACGGAAAAATGCTGTTGTTCCAATTGTTCTTTCGTATAAGGTTCGTACGTAGTCAAAATGGATGCTGAATTTGCAGTCCGATCGTAACGTTGTCCAAAGGGTTTAACGCCTTTTTCTTCCAAATACTGGATTTTTTCAATTCGAATGCGTTCTTGTTCAGGTCTTTTTTGCATAAACAATCCTCCTAAAATATTAACTGTTTTATTATAGCATATTCCGGTCGAAAAAACAACCAATGTCCTTATAGACGAAATAAAACACCGCTTTTTGAAACAATAAAAAAAGCGATACGAATGGATCGCTTAAAATAGTTCGTAGATGGTTTTCGGTTTCAAGTAAGGATATTTTCTATAATACCGGTATGTTTTTATTTTGGCCTTTATTTCCGAATAAAACGGAGGAAGAGATAATTTGATTAAAATAGAAAATAATTTTTTTTCCAACGGTTTTAAAAATGCCTGAAACGCTTTGTTTTTCTTTAAAACAGAAGAAGCCAAATATCGTTTGGAAAGATACAATCCAAGTCCGTAAAACAACAAATACATATGAAATAAGAGGATGTGAAATTTATTGGCCATGTGGATCATCAAAACGGCAATGATTCCGAAAAAAAGCAGTGTTTTAAGGAAAAGAAATCGTTTTTGATGATAAAACAGCAACTGATAAAGAAGGTGTGTAAAGACACCTAAATAGATGCACAACAAAACTTTAAGAACATTGAATAACGATTCCATCAGGCAAATAGGCGCTTAAAAAAACCTTGGCTTTTTTCTTTGGACAGTTTGTTTTTCTTTTCTATGGAAGAAACAACTCCGTTTATTTTAATGGTTTTGTTATCATTGCCGACTTCTTTTAAAATCAAATCCGTCCCTTTTATCTCATAAGCCTCATTGTTGATTTCAATTAAAAAACTTTTTTCCGAAAACTCTTTGATCGTTTGAATATTGTTGATTATGATTTCATTATTGTAAACGATAAAATTGGCATTGTTCATATCATCACCTAATAACAATGTATGAAAACAGGCAAAAAACTAGAACAAAAAAAGGCCCGAAGGCCTTTTATGCTTTAGTCTGTTCACGGATAAACTCGTATAAGCGAACCGCATCTTCTTTTTTGGTAGTAGGTTCTAACGAGGCTACCCGAACGACAACCGTTTTATTACCGAATTCAATGGTGATTTCATCGCCGATTTTCAGTTCTTTGGAAGGTTTTACCGGTTTGCCGTTCACAAGAATTCGTTCGTTTTCCGCAACCTCTTTAGCCAGTGTCCGTCGCTTGATCAGTCGCGATACTTTTAAAAATTTATCAACTCTCATGATCCGGGTTATTTGAATTCTCATCCGGTAAAACAGAAGAAGGTAATTCTTCCGGTTTGGATTCTTCCGCTTTGGCTTTCAGATCATCCCATCTTTTCAGATGACCGGTTGCTTCAATTTCATCAATATCGGATTTGGTCAATGTTTCCACTTTGATCAGATAATCGGCAATTGTTTTGAGTAAATCTAAATTTTCGGTGATTACCTTTCTTGCCCGTTCGTAGCATTCTTCCACAATCCGTCTGGTTTCTTTATCGATTTCCAAAGCGATTTGATCGGAGAAATTCTTTTCTTTCAAATAATCGCGTCCTAAGAACACACTGCCTTGCGGTTGTTCGTATTGGACAGGTCCCAGTTCGCTCATTCCGTATTCGGTTACCATGGCTCTGGCGATTTTGGTTGCCATTTGGAAATCGTTGGAAGCACCGGTAGATACTTCATGGAAATTGATTTCTTCCGAAACACGACCGCCTAAATAACCGGTAATTCGGTCTAATAACGATTGTTTGGTTTCCAAATACCGTTCTTCTTCCGGTAACATTAAAGCGTATCCGCCTGCTTGACCACGCGGGATAATGGTTACTTTTTGAACGATATTGGCGTTGTCTAATTTCAGTCCGATAATCGCATGACCGGCTTCATGATGGGCGATAAGGATTTTTTCTTTTTCCGTGATTTTTCTGGTCTTTTTGGCCGGCCCCATCATCACACGGTCAATGGCTTCGTCAATGTCTTGGGTATTGATTACTTTCCGGTTGTCTCTGGCAGCCAGCAAAGCCGCTTCGTTTAACAGATTTTCAATATCCGCACCGCTGAATCCGGGGATTCGACAAGCGATTTCGTCTAATTTGACACTCGGATCCAAATGCTTGTTTCTGGCATGGACCCTCAAAATCGCCGTCCGTCCGTTGACATCCGGATTGCTGATGGTAATTTGACGGTCGAATCGACCCGGACGAAGAAGAGCCGGATCTAAAACATCCGGACGGTTGGTCGCTGCCATCACGATGATACCCAAATTGGCATTGAATCCGTCCATTTCAACCAACAGCTGGTTGAGCGTTTGTTCTCTTTCGTCATGTCCGCCACCCATACCGGCCCCGCGTTGACGACCGACCGCATCGATTTCGTCGATGAAAATAATACACGGTGCGTTTTCTTTGGCTGTCTTGAACATATCACGTACACGAGAAGCGCCGACACCGACAAACATTTCCACAAAATCCGATCCGGAAATGGAGAAAAACGGAACATTGGCTTCTCCGGCTACGGCTTTGGCTAATAATGTTTTACCGGTTCCCGGAGGCCCGAACAGAAGAACACCTTTTGGAATCCGTGCACCGATTTCCGCATATTTTCGCGGATTTTTCAAGAAGTCGATGATTTCAACCAGTTCCTCTTTTTCTTCATCGCATCCGGCCACATCGTTAAAGGTAACGGTTTTCCCTTTGGAAAGCCGCGCCGTCGATTTGGCAAAATCAAAGGCTTTGTTGTTGCCCTGACTGCGCATTAGGAAAATAAAGAAACCGATCAAAATGATGTACGGTATCAAACTGATTAAAAGGCTTAAGAAGATATTTTCTTCCAAGGTATTCAGTACGATTGCCAGATCATAGGTTTGCGTTAAGTCATTGAATTGATCCATCGTTACGACGGCATAGAAAACTTCCCACTGTCCTTCGGCATTTTTCACTCGTCCGGAAATGGTAAACATATCGTAGTTTTGACCGCCGGCCGGCTGTGCCGAAAGCGATTCGGAATCGATTTTTTGTTGTTCGACGGCTACGACCAAATCCGCATACGTCAATGTTTTGGGGTTCGGTCTGGTTAAATTGCGAATTAAAAGAAAAACTCCGATGATAACAACGATGATCAGCAAGTAAAATAAAAAGTCAAACTTTTTTCTTGGTTTTTGATTTTGTTGCATAATTCCTCCTTATTTAGAATAAATCTCTTCCTTTAAAACACCGATATAGGGCAGGTTGCGATACCGCTCGTTATAATCCAGTCCGTAACCAACCACAAACTCGTTTGGAACAAGACCCCCTACATAATCTGCCTGTATATCGGTTTGTCTTCCTTCCGGTTTATCAAGAAGAACGCACAGTTTGACGGATTTCGCCCCGCGTTTTAAAAACAGATTTTTGATTTCTTGCAATGTTCTTCCCGTATCCAGAATATCGTCAACGACAATAACGTCTTTTCCGCTGACCGTTGTTGTTGTATCTTGCTGAATTGAAACTTTTCCGGTGGAATACGTTCCGCTGTAAGAAGATACTTTCATGTAATCAACGCTGCAGTAGATCGGAAGGACTTTCAATAAATCGGCCATAAACGGGTTGCATCCTTTTAAAAGTCCGATCAACAGCGGTTCTTTTTCCCGATAATCGGCTGTAATCTGTTGTCCCAGTTTTTGAACGATTTGGTTGATTTCATCTTCCGTTACACTGATTTTTTTAATGTCGTTTTGCATTTTCTATTTCCTCACAAACTAAAAAAATATCTCCTTTTTTGTCTTGTGCCTGCACAACCGAAGAAGAAGCCAGATCAACAGCCCATAAAATTGTTCCTTCGGCATCGGTCACAATCGGGGTTGTCTTTCGTTTTTCGGTACTGAATTTGGCATCGATCATCAAACGAGCTATTTTTTTCTTCCCATAATTCATTTGGATCCAGTCACCTTTTATTCTGCTTCTGATTTTTAAAGGCAACTTTAAATCATTATAGCATAATTTTAAATACTTTGCATTATTTTGTGGCATTTTTTTTGAAAAATAAAACCGGTTTTTCTCCCAATGGACCGTTTCGCTTAAACAAAGCGATACCGCCTCGAATTGTTTTTTTTCATCGGGCTTGGTTATAAAGCCTTTTTCGTATTCGATGATAAAACAATGCCCTTGTTGGAGGGTTATTTTTTTATTTCCCGTTGTCGTATGCAGCAAATGCAAAATCCACGTTACAATCTCTTGATTTTTATGAAGGTCGTGGGTTTCGAATAAAAGGCATAAGATATCTTTTTGTAAGGCCGTATCCAATTGTAAAAAGGAGGGTCTGTCAATCCTATTGTGGTTTTGTTTCAAGTAGTTTATACTTTGCTTGCGGATAAAAGAAAAAGATTCTTTAAGTTGATTGGAAAATTCCTGTGATTTCTGTAAAATATCCGGTTTTTCTTCTTTTAAAAGCGGAATGAAGTGATGTCGTAGGCGATTTCTCAAATAGTCGTCTTCCCGGTTGGAGGAATCCTCGAAATAAGTTAGTTTCTTTTCGCGGGCGTACGCGGCAATTTCGTCTTTGGTAACACATAAAAACGGTCTTACAATCGTATGTTTTGAATCGGACCAAGAAGAAGATATCCCGCCGTAACCGAATAAATTCGAACCGTTCATGAGTTTGATTAAAATGGTTTCCAATTGATCGTCTAAATGATGGGCCGTTGCGATATAAGGCGTTTGATACCGATCGGCTACACATTTGAAAAAAGCATACCGCTGGTTGTGAGCGTCATCGTGGAAATTTTTGGTTTTATCTTCGTAAAAAGAAGTCGTTTCAAACGGAATACTCCATGCCTTTGCCAACGCTTTCATCGCCTGCTGTTCCGCCTCGGCTTCTTTTCTTTTATGATGATTGACGTGGGCCAAAATAACCGAATAACCCAATTCGTTTAATACCGATAACAAACTGATCGAATCGATTCCGCCCGATGTGGCAACAACTACCGGAAATTCTTTTTTCAGTAACTGTTTATCTTTGATAAACGCTTGAACTTTTTGAAGCATTTTCATCACCGCCATGACGGTATTGTATCACAGTTTTTTCCAGATATCAAATGGCTTTGATCGCAATTAAGGATAAATCGTCTTTTAAATGATTGTTTTCTTTTTGCTTCATGTACTGAATGATTTTATCGCATAAAATTTCTACGTTTTCATTGCCGTTTTGAACAAGACTGTAAAATTCTTCTTGGCTGATAAAGTCGCTGATTCCGTCGGATAACAAAAAGATGTAGTCCCCGGAATCAAGATCGATTTCATAACTGGAATTGACTGTGTCGAGTTTCAAAGGCAATGCGGCATTTTCGTACGTCTTCAACTGGTGATTGTGCAAAATGTAGGTGGTGGTGGATCCCATTTTATACAAATTCATTTTCCGACTGGCTGTATTGATATAAAGAAAATCTAGTGTAGCGTACCGGTCGTAATTGCTTTTGAGTTCGTACACATCTTCAAGCAAACGCAAGATGGTTTGAGCCGAAAAATGATAGGACGATAAAGCGGAAATGGTTTTCAGTGCATCCGAAGATTCCATATAGGCATTATACCCGCTTCCCATTCCGTCGGATAAAGCGAAAATATACGAAGAATTGTAGTCTTTTTTTATATAATAGTTATCCCCGCTCATTAAGTTTTCGTTTTTGGCTAATATGGTGTGGGCATAGGTGATTTTGATTTCCGGTTTTTTATAAAAATAGACAACTTCTTTGGTCGCTTCATGTTGAACTTTGATTTCCAGTTCTTCTCCGAAGGCTTTGTAGGCCAACCGAATCAATAAAGATTGGATGATCGGTTTTTGCTTGGAAAAACAAAGCGTAAAATAAAGGGTCGAAGAAGCCAGATTAATATCGATCCCGATCGTTTTGTATCCGTAGGAAGAAAGCAATCTTAAAAAATGTTCGTATTCGCTTTTTAAAGCCATGCTTTGATGATACAGATAATTGAGTTCGTCGGCTAAGGCCCGAATGCCATTGTATTCCAAACGATTGGGAGTGTATTCTGGCTGTTCGTCGATATGAAAATTCTGATAGTGCGGACAATCGTATATATTTTGATTGCTTCCTAAAACCGCTCCGGATAAGAAACTGTAACGCTTGTCCGGTTTGTTTTTGCATAATGTGTTTTTCAAGCACGAAGAACAGTAACGTCGGCTGATTTCTTCTATTTTATCTTTTTTCAACCGTTGATAGGTTTCGCTTTGATGAAATTGTTTCGTTAATTGATCGGTGTATTTGGCAAAATCCTGAAACAACGATTCAATATAGTCTTGTTCAATGGTAATCTTTTTTTCTTTAATAGGATAGACCGTGACAACTGTCGTATAAAGGACGGCGAGCACCCACAAGGGGTTGGAATAAGAAATGACGAGAAGGACGGTCGGCGGAAAAAAAGAAGTACAAAGACCGATGATCGCAGGTTCGGGTTTTTGAGAAGATAAAAACAACAACAAAGCATAAATCAACCCGAAGAAAACTTTGTATTTAAAATCCTTGATCAAGTAAAGTTGCATCATTAAAAAATAAATAAGAAGCGATTTTCCGTTTTGGAACAAGACCAAAAAATAACCCAGCAGAAGCGTTAAAGTAATGATTTTGGATTGATAAGGGATGATATAATGTTTTCCCTCGATTTCCTGAAACGTGTGAAAAAATAAAATGACGGCATATAAGACAAAGGTGTAAAGACTCATGCTCAACCCAATTGAAGAATAGCCGTTTTGAAAAAAACGAACGAAAAAAACAACGAGTAAAGCCGCTATATAAAAAAGGAGCATGGAATAACGGCTTTTTTTCAAAATCGGGTACAATGCCAACTGAAAAACGACGATTCCAAGAAGTAGCAGTGCATTGGTAAGCGGAAAATAAAAACAGCAAACCAGCGGTAAAATACTGTAAAAAATTTGATCCAGTGCCAGTGTACAAACTAAAAGAACAGCCAGATAAAGGGCCGTTTCTTCTTTTAAGAAAAGCAGGACGGAACTATAAAAAACCGCGGTTAACATCAAGAAAAGGATTTTTTTCAAATTCATCACCCGAAAAAAAATTATACCGGTTGCGGTATAAAAAAGTTGTCGTTTACCGCAATCTTCGGTATAATAAAAGACGGTGATAACAATGATTGTATTAAAAAGTACTTCCCCAAGACGGAAAGAACTGCTGGAAAAAGCGCATGTCAAGTTCAAAGTTGCCGGTGCCGATATCGAGGAACGACTGGATCCGGCTCAAACGCCTTACGACAATGTAAAACGACTGGGTCTGGAAAAAGCCTTGGTCGACCGATCGTCTTATCCAAACGATATTTTGATCGGCTGCGATACGATTGTGGTTTTGGACAATCAAATTTACGGAAAACCCAAAGACCGGCAGGATGCGTTTCAAATGCTTAAAAATTTATCGGGAAAAAAACATCAGGTTATGAGCGGTGTTGGTATCGTCTTAAACGATCGGATCAAAAATTTTGTCGTCGTTTCCGATGTTTATTTCAAGTCTTTGTCGGACGAACAGATCCATACCTATATCGACAGTGGGGAATGTTTCGGCAAAGCCGGCGGATATGCCATACAGGGATTGGGAAGAAATTTGATCGATCATTACGACGGTTCGTTGGATAACATCATCGGACTTCCGATAGCGGAAGTGTTAAAAGAAATAGAGGCCATTCAACATGTGGAAGATTAGAGATGTTTCCATTCCTAATCGGTTTGTTTTGGCACCGATGGCCGGCATTACCAACGAAGCCTTTCGGCTGATTTGCAAAGAAATGCATTGCGGGTTGGTTGTCGGAGAAATGGTCAGCGATAAAGCCATTGCCTTTCAAAACGAACGGACATTGAAAATGACGAACGTTCATGAACAAGAACATCCGATCAGCATGCAGATTTTCGGTGGGGATATCGATTCGCTGGTTCAAGCCGCCCGCTATATCGATCAAAACAGCGATGCCGATATCATCGATATCAATATGGGTTGTCCGGTCAATAAAGTCGCTAAAAAATCCGGGGCCGGAGCGGCGTTGTTGAAAAATCCGAACCGTGTGTACGAGATTGTCAAAGCCGTGGTGGATGCGGTCCATAAACCGGTTACCGTTAAAATTCGGCTCGGGTGGGATCTTGAGTCGATCAATGTTGTTGAAAACGCCAAGAAAATCGAACAGGCCGGGGCTTCGGCCATTACCGTTCACGGCCGCACCCGAAGTCAGTTTTATACCGGTAAAGCCGATTTGCAGTGGATTAAGAAAGTAAAAGAAGCCGTGCGGATTCCGGTGATCGGCAACGGCGATATTACGGATATTGAATCTTGCAAGCGGATGTTTGAGACCGGAGTGGATGCGGTGGCAATCGGCAGAGGCGCGCTCGGTAATCCGTTTTTGTTTCGGGAACTATACGAATATTTTGAAAACGGAAAGGAAATAGCCAAACCGACTGATTCGGAAATTTTGGATACAATCATCAAACAGCATCGATTGTTGGTGGCTTTGAAAGGAGAAACGATAGCCTGTTTGGAAATGCGTTCTCATGTAGCCTGGTATTTAAAAGGAAAACCGGGCAGTGCGAAGATCAAAGATTTATGCAACAAACAGACGGATTTTGATCAGGTATTAACGATTTTAAAATCTTATTTATCGGCATAATTAGGGTGGATGTTCCATCCTTTTTTAATGTTAGGAAACCATATTTTCAAGGTCGAATTGTTTAAACTGAATGTATTGGTGAATCGGCAACTCCACATCGTAATAGATTCCGTAATCCAAATACTCTTTTTTATAAATATAAGCCGTACGCTCTAACAGATGACTTTGTTTTCCTTCCGTATAAGGTAAAATGAATTTGGCTCTTACGGTGGAGGGCGGGATATTGGAAACGATCATATCCAGTAGTTCTTTTACATGCAATTTGGTTCGATTGGAAAAGGATAACGTCGGTAAAGCAGATAAAACAAATATCTCTTTTTGCAGGAGATCCTGCTTATTCAGCAACAACAGCGAGGGGATCGAATCGGCTTTTAAAGTAAGAAGAACCTGGCGAACAACTTCGATTTGTTCTTGAAAGTAATTTGAAGAAGCGTCGATGACGTGAATAATGAAATCGGCGTGCTCGATTTCTTTTAAAGTCTGATAAAACGAATGGACTAAAAACGTCGGCAGTTTGGAAACAAAACCGATTGTGTCGGTCAAAATGAATTCTTTTTTTCGGTAAGTTATCTTACGGTTGTAGGTAGATAAAGTCGAAAACAGTTGATCTTTTTCGATTACCTGTTTTTCTTTGTCGTGGTTTAAAAGCGTATTCATGACCGACGATTTTCCGGCATTGGTGTATCCTACCAAAGCGACCATCGGAATTTGGTTCTGTTTTCGTTTTTTGATTTGATTTTCTTTGATGGCCTCGGCTTTTTTAAGTTGGTCTTTGATTTTGTAGATTTGCTGCATCAAGTGGCGTTTGTCCAACTCTTTTTGCGTTTCTCCGGCTCCTTTAGACGATAAAGCACCGCTTGTCCCACCGCTACGCGATTCTTTTTCCCGCAGATAAGAAACCCTCGGCAATAAATACAGATATTTAGCCAGTTTGATTTCCAATTGGGCTTCTTTGGTATTGGCTCTTGCTTCGAAAATTTTTAAAATCAAATAACTTCGGTCGATACAGTTGATTTGGAGTTCTGCTTCGATATTGCGTAATTGCGATGCGGAAAGTTCGTCGTTCATAATGATCATTTTCGCATCATAGGCTGTTACGGCGATTTTGATTTCGGCTAATTTTCCTTTTCCGATGTACGTTTTGGGATCGGGTTTATCTTTTTTTTGATGAAAACGGGCCACGACGACAAAATCAAGGGTTTCCGCTAAATTTTTCAATTCGTTTAACGAATAGTCAATATCATAGCGATCGTTTGCATAAGAAAGTCCGGCAATAATGGCATTCATGATGTTCTCCTTTTTTGTTTTTTATTATAGCCGATTTTTATACTTCCTTCCAGTGGTGTGTATGCAAATTCTCTTTCGGGCATATAATAACCTTACGAGGAGGGATTTGTGATGGAAGAATTGAATGCCCGTGCCAAACAAGTGTTGGATTTGATGAAAAAATATTCATCCCGCTACCATATCAAAACGATCGGCAGTGAATTTTTGATTTTATCCATGTATGAAACCGAAGACAGTCTTTGTCACTTTCTTTTAGATGAATACGATGTCACCAAAGAAGAAATCGAAAAAATCACGCAGGATTTATTTATTTTAAGAAAAGAAAACGGCGAATTTAACGGCTCCATGCAGACGATTTTGCATCAAGCTCAATTGTTGGCCGGAGAAGGGAAAATCTCCGAAGAACATTTATTTATGGCCGTTTTGACATCGAGAAATACCATTGCCTGCGCGATCTTGGAAGCCCTGGATCTCAATATCGACGAACTGATTGAAGATGTCAAAGAAATTTACGATTTCAGCCAGTCACCGACCGAAGAATTATCGTATGTCCGCAATATTTCCAAGTTGGCTAAAAACAAAGAATTGGCCACGTTTGTTAAAAGGGATGAATATTTGAACCGATTGGATGTTATCCTTCATCGAAAATATAAAAACAACCCGCTGTTGATCGGGAATGCCGGTGTGGGGAAAACGGCGATTGTCGAAGGATACGCCCAAAAACTGGCGGATGAAAAAAGCGATTGGAGTATTCTTTCGCTGAATTTGACGGCGATGTTGGCCGGAACGCGTTATCGCGGTGATTTCGAAGAACGGTTTGATCGATTTGTCAAAGAAATCGCCTCGAAAAAAAACGTGATTATTTTCATCGACGAAATCCATACCATTATGGGTGCGGCGACAACCGAGGGGAATTTGGATGTTGCCAATATGTTAAAACCGTTTTTGGCGCGAAGCGGAATCAAACTCATCGGGGCAACGACTTTGGAAGAATACCATAAGACGATTGCCAAAGATAAGGCCTTGTCCAGACGGTTCCAATCGCTTTTTATCAGCGAACCGTCGTTGGAAGAAACTAAAAAAATAGTCACGGGAATCCGCCGAGATTACGAAGATTTTCATCAAGTAAGCATTTCCGATGAAGTTTTGGATTATTTGGTTTTGGAAAGCGACCGTCAAATCAACCGTAAATTTCGGCCGGATAAATGCATCGATATTTTAGATGATTTGCTGGCCAGTGCCCGAATTGCAAAGAAAAAGACCGTCGACATGGAAGATGTCGATCAAGCCATTCATTCTTATTTGGGCAATAAAACCGATCGTTTATCCGCCGCGCTTTCTTACCCCGTATTGGAAAAGTATCAATGGTTGTTTGAAAATCATTTATTGGAAGAACGGCCGTTGTTGAAAATTCATTATGAGGGGAATAAAAAAGGATTGTTGAATGTGATTGAAGATTGCATGCAGATTTTTAACATCGGGCCTGAGTGTCTGTTGAATTTGGATCTGCAAGGTTATAAAGATTCGTTTATGTTATCCAGCTTGGTCGGTGCGCCGCCGGGGTATGTCGGTTATGAGGATGAGGGGATGCTTTCCAAACATATTCTGTCGTATCCGTTTTCCGTTTTGGTTTTTAAAAATTTCAAATTTGCCAGTCCCAATATCCAGTCGTTTCTATTAAACTTGATCAGTTGCGGCTTTTTCACCGATCAAAAAGGAAGAAGCATTTCCCTTGAAAATGTGATTATCATTTTGGAAGGGATGGAGGAAAAAGAGGTCATCGGGTTTCAAAAAAACGCATCTCATCCCTCGGATGTATTTGATGAAACCATTCGGGAAGAAGGACTTATTTCAGATCGTTTCAATGAGAAATTCCAAAAAGCCTTATCCCGAATGCATTATGAAATTTCCTTTGATTTCAATATCGATAGCAACAACAAAAAGAAAGTAGAAGAGTATTTATACCAATTCACTCGTAAAAATAAAAACGGAAAGTATGAGATCAAAGAAGAAGATTTGTAAAAAAAACAGATCGACTTTTCTATCGTCGTGTTATAATAAATAAACAGGAGGATAGAGGCGTATGATTTTAGAAACCAAACGACTGTATTTGCGTTTATTGCGACCATCCGATTTGCCGGATTTACGTAAAACACTGCAAGATCCGATTGCCATGCGGGCTTACGAACATGCCTTCAGTGATGAAGAATGTATAGAGTGGTTGAAAAAACAGCAAAAACGATATGAAGAAGACGGGTTCGGCCTTTGGGCGGTTGTGTTGAAAGATACCGACGAACTGATCGGCCAGTGCGGCATCACCTATCAAATGGTAGATGGGCAAAAAGTCGTTGAAATCGGCTATCTGTTTGAACGAAAGTATTGGCATAACG
The DNA here is from genome assembly GCA_900540175.1 of uncultured Mollicutes bacterium. GTDB lineage: Bacteria > Bacillota_I > Bacilli_A > Acholeplasmatales > Anaeroplasmataceae > Pelethenecus > Pelethenecus faecipullorum. Next base: position 108,541 of record UQFG01000002.1, read on the forward strand.
GGTATGCGATCGAAAGTGCGCAAGCCTGTAAACAATACGCTTTTGATCAATTACAGGTCGATGCGGTTTATTCCATCATCAGACCAAGCAATGAAGCGTCGATCCGTGTCGCATTGAAAAACGGAATGAAGTTGAAAACGACGATTACCAAGCATTACTACGGCATGGATATGCCCCATAACGTTTATTGGATCGAAAATCCCAAGTAAGGTTGTCAAATAAATTTTACATTTGAAGAAAAATAGCGTATAATAGGATTAAATGACAGAAGTGAGGTACGCTATGAATCAAGTTAAAATTATAACGGATTCGACAAATGATTTGGATCCGAACCTTTTAAAAGAAAAAGAAGTGGTTGTTCTTCCGCTTTCCGTTAATTTTTCCGATGAGGCGTTTTTAGACGGTGTGGATATTACCACCGAACAGTTGTATCAAAAGGTGAGCGAAAAAAACGAACTGCCCAAAACGGCAGCGATTTGCGTGGCGGATTTTGTTCAAGTGTTTGAAAAGTATGTCCAAGAAGGATACGATGTTGTTTTTACGGGAATCTCCAAACAGATGTCCAGAACGTATGAAAATGCCGTTCTTGCAGCCAATGAAGTTGCAAGCGATCGGATTTTTGTTGTTGATTCGATGAATCTGTCAACCGGTATCGGACTTCTTGTTTTAAAGGCTTGTAAATACCGCGATGCAGGCGATTCTGCCGCAACCATCGCTCAAAAGTTAAATCAGGACAACAAACGAGTTTTATCCCAGTTCGTCATCGATACAATGGACTATCTTCATAAAGGCGGCCGTTGTTCCTCGCTTACTAAAATCGTGGGAACATTGCTTAAAATCAAACCGTTGATTGCGGTTCGGGACGGAAAAATGCATGTGGCGAAAAAACCGCACGGAAAAATCAAGGCAGGATTGGATTTGATGCTGCAACAGTTAAAAGACGATTCGAATCGCTTGGATTTAGACTGCATCATCGTAACCCATTCGATGGCTTACGAATCCTGTGATTATTTGGTATCGCAAATCAAAACGTTTTTACCGGATGTTCCGCTTTACACGACTTTAGCGGGATGTGTGATTTCTTCTCATTGCGGTCCCGGTACCATCGGAATTTTATATATGGTCAAACCGGATTCGACATCGCTGTAACGATCAAAATGTTTGTAGATACGTAAAAGTATTTATAAACATTTTTTTATTTTAACGAAAAGAAAAGCTTTCTTATTTCAAATTAAAGCAGAATATGGTATGATTAATACAATAGACGAAATAAAATTTTTTTAGAAAAGAGGGGAAAAACGATGCTTACAGATTTGGAAATCGCCCAACAAGCAACGATTTGGCCAATTGAAAAAATTGCCGAGACCATCGGTTTAAAGCCTGAAGATTTGGATTTGTACGGCCGTTATAAAGCCAAGATCCATTGGCAAGATATCAAAAAAGCGCCGCAGGAAGGCAAACTGATTTTGGTGACGGCCATTAATCCGACGAAAGCCGGCGAAGGCAAATCGACAACGACCATCGGGTTGGCCGATGCATTAAATGCCCTCGGTAAAAAAACGATGGTGGCTTTACGGGAACCGAGTTTCGGTCCGGTTATGGGGATCAAAGGCGGGGCTGCCGGCGGTGGATATGCTCAAGTGATTCCGATGGAAGATATCAATTTGCATTTTACCGGGGATTTTCATGCCATTACGGCGGCGAACAATGCGATTGCCGCTATGATTGATAACCACCTTCATCAAGGAAATTCCCTCCGTATTGATCCTACTAGAATTGTTTGGCATCGTTGTCTGGATCTAAACGATCGCGCCTTACGGCATGTCGTAGTGGGCTTGGGTGGCAGTGCCAACGGTGTTCCAAGAGAAGACCATTTCGACATCAGTGTGGCATCGGAAATCATGGCCGTTTTATGCCTTTCTACGTCGGTTGAGGATTTCAGATCCCGAATAAGTCGGATGGTTGTTGCATATACCTATGATAGAAGACCTGTTACAGTAGACGATATTCAAGCGACCGGAATCGTTACGTTGATTATGAAAGATGCGTTAATGCCCAATCTGGTTCAAACGCTAGAACATACACCGGCGCTTGTTCACGGCGGTCCGTTTGCCAATATTGCTCATGGTTGTAATTCGGTTATCGCTACGAAAACGGCTTTGAATTTGGCGGATTACGTGGTGACGGAAGCAGGATTCGGAGCGGATCTGGGTGCGGAAAAATTTTTGGACATCAAATGTCCGACCGCTTCTTTAAAACCATCGTGTGTTGTGATCGTAGCTACGGTTCGTGCGCTTAAAATGCATGGCGGTATGAAGAAGGAAGAGTTGGAAAACGAAAATGTTGAGGCGTTGTTGAAGGGAACGGAAAATTTGAAAAAACACATCGAAAATATCCGAAAATACCATGTGCCGTATGTGATTGCCGTCAACCGGTTTCCGACCGATACGATAGCGGAATTAAACACATTGGCCGAATGGGCCGAACAACAGGGACATCCTTACGCTTTATCGGATGTCTTCTGTTTGGGTAGTCAAGGCGGGTTGGAGTTGGCCGAGCAAGTCCTAAAACAGATTCAGGATCACGACGGAGCTTCTACCTTTCAGCCGCTTTATTCGTATGAGGAAACCGTTAAACAAAAAATCAAAACGATTTGCCGGCAAATCTACGGAGCCGATGCGGTTACTTTCACAAAAGAAGCAAACAGTCAATTGTTGCTTTTAAAGAAAAACGGGTGGGATCATCTACCGGTTTGTATCGCCAAGACACCGTATTCCTTATCGGACAATGCGAAACTGTACGGAAGACCGGAAAACTTTCAAATCACGATTAGAGAATTGCGTCCGTCGATCGGTGCTGGGTTTATCGTTGCGCTTGCAGGCGATATCATGACTATGCCGGGATTGCCGGAAGAACCTGCTGCGAACCATATGGATTATGTGGATGGAAAAGTAGTGGGCTTGTTTTAACAAATGAAAAAAGGAGAAGATCAAAAAAATGGAACATGTCATCGGAACAAAACAGGTGATTTTGAATTTTTCGGAATTATTCTGTAAAAATGAAGTAGAGGTATTGAATTCAACTTGTTTTAAAGAAGTATGGTCGCATTTTTTGGATCATATCTACAAAATACAAAAACAGGATGTATTGAAGATTTTAAATATCTGTCCCGAACCGAAAAAAGATTTTATCATCCTTTTCAAATTGCTTTTTGAATTTAATGTTGCGGATATCAAAAAAATCAACCCTTTTTTTAAAATGATCTTGGATCATCGGGACGTATTATTTGAACTGATTGAAAATTTTTATGATTATTGGCGCCGTTTGGAACGCTACGGAATGGTGTATGCGAAAAGTAATTTCGTCGGGATCGAATCCACCACCTTTACCAACGCTATGGATCGGTTCAATACGATAATTCTAAGTACGTATCGTTCCATTTCCCAAAAAGTGTTTGGGGAAGAATTTCCCATTTATCGGGCTTTGCCGGCCGGCGTGAATGCCGCGATCTTGATTGCCAAACATCGGTGGATGGCAAAAGACAGTTGTTATGCTTTTTTGGCATCCGCTCACGTGATCGAACAAATTTTAATTCGGCCGCCGTTTATTACGTATTCGGCGAAAAACAAGCGAACCGGAACGTACGAAGAAGTATTTGAAAACCCACTTCAACAAATCGGTAAAAAATATGCCTTTGAAGAATATTATTGTTATCAGGCTCATGTGGGAAGCGCGTTGGCTTACGTTTATTTTCATCGGGATTACTTATCGCATGGAATTACGCTTTGTAATTTGTTCGATTTTGTTCCGCTTCACAAATGCCAAGGACAAAAACCGGATATTTTATATGTTTTCGGTGCGGATATTCAAGGGGATTCCGTCTTTTATCACGATGTGGAAAACGATCTTTATATCGGTGTGGCGCCGCATAACAGCAGCATCGATTACTTCGGTTATATGAAGAAAATGTTATTGACGCTTTATAATGTCAAAATGATCGATAACGGCTATTTACCGCTTCACGGGGCTTGTGTCAATATAAAACTACGAAACGGAAAAGAAAAAAACATCGTGATTATCGGTGATTCCGGTGCCGGAAAGAGTGAGTCGCTGGAGGCATTAAGCGAGGTTGCCGGTGATGATATATCATCGCAAGTCGTTGTTTTTGACGATATGGGAACCTTTAAAACAAACGGCAATCAAGTGATGGCATACGGAAGCGAAATCGGAGCGTTTGTTCGGTTGGATGATATGAAAGCAGGCTATGCTTACAAAGAAATGGATCGGGCCATTTTTATGAATCCTGATAAATTGAATTCCCGTCTTGTCGTTCCGGTTTCGACCTATTCTCAGATTATGAAAGGCTATCCGGTCGATATGGTTCTTTATGCCAATAATTACGATGATGTCGATGAGCCGCTTTCCTTTTTCAACACCAAAGAAGAGGCACTGAAGATTTTTGTCCGCGGGGCTAGAAAAGCCAAAGGAACGACGCAGGAAGTGGGATTGGTAGAGTCCTTTTTCGCCAACCCGTTCGGTCCACATCAACGCCAAAAACAAACCGAGAAATTGTTGGATCGTTATTTTGAACAATTGTTTGAAAATCATGTGGCAGTCGGAGAACTATATACCAAACTGGCGATTGCAGGGTATGAACAAAAAGGACCGGAAGAAGCCGCAAGAAAACTGTTTGAGCAACTGGAAAAATAAAAAAACCTACGAAAAGTAGGTTGAAAACGGCCGATTGAATCGGCTTTTTTCGTTTTACGGTTCGATTGTCAAATCGATATCGCCGTTATTGGCTTCTATTTTCATTTGATTGGGACCACCGCTTTTATATTCCGGCAAATTGCTGTTTCCTTTTTTGACGGTACAAAAAATTTCATACTGGTCCCAACTTCCTTGAATATTTCCGGTAATATGGCCGTTTTTGATTGTGGCGGAAAGATGATCGGCCTTCAAATCATGTAAAAGAATGTTTCCGCCGTTATTGATTAGTTCGACCGTTTCGGCTTTTAAAGAAGAAACAGTCAGATTTTCATTGGTCGTTTCGATTTTTAATGTTTTAAAAAGCCGGTCGGGAAGCGAAATGGTTACCGTACGGTATTGTCGATCGGCTTTTACACCGATAAAATCATACCAATTTTTGTGTTGGGAAAGAACGATGCTTAAGGTTTGATCCTCTATTGTAAAAGCATAGGTTTCTTGATCGTCTTCAAAATAAGTTACCGAAATAGTTTCTTCGTCGTTACCTTCCAGTTTAATTTCACGGTCGAAACAATCGACGGATAGTTCCTCGATGAAAACGGACTCCGATGAAGATAAGGTATAGGTTTTTTCTTCAAAAGAACGGTCGTTGCTGCAAGATGTAAACAAGCATAAGTTGCCGAATAATAAGATAAATAGAATTTTTTTCATTTATTTTCCTCCTGTCCACTGCAATTATAAACTTTTGTGTAACACAAAGGTCAAGAGCGAAAACGATTTTTTTTAAAAATCTTCTGTCGGCAGATGTAAGGAAGCAAAATAGGCTTGGGTCATCTCTTGTGCGGTTTCTTTGCAACCGTTGGTAATCCAGTAGTAAATGACATTGTATAAAGCGCCGGCATAGGAGTAAAAAGGATATTTATAAAGAGGATGTACGTCGGTCAAATCGGAACGGGAGATAATGTAATTGTTGAACGCATCCAAAATGAATTGACCGAGTTCGGCTTTAAAAAGCGCCTGTAGTTCCCGTCGGTATTCATAGACATAGGCAAAGGTTCTAAAAACGTTGTCGTACCGGGCAATATGACTTAAATTGGCCGGATATTTATTTTTGTAACGATCCAATAAATCCATTAAATAATAGCGGATAATGTCTTCTTTCTTTTTGAAATTACGATAATAACTAGCTCTTGCCACGCCGGCTTTGATAACAATTTCACTGATCGTAATGGAATCGAATTCTTTTTCTTCCAACAATAAAAACAGTGCTTTGGCCATGGCACCTTTGATTTCTTTGTTTAGTTCCGACCGTTTGTCCATAGACAAATACCCCCTTTTTTGTATCACATATTTTAAGTATACTATATGTGTTTTATTTTACCATAAGATGAGGTGTAAAGATGAAAAAAATAATAAAAAGAATAATCGTCCTAACGCTGGCAGTTTTATTGATTGTCATCGTTGCCGGCGGAATAACGGTTTATTCCGTATGGTTTAACGAGATCAATACGGCTTTTTCGTTTAAGAAAATCCGCAATCGCGATGATTCCCATCAAGATGGGGCTGTTTATGAAATGGATGTCAAAGGCAGTTATTACTTTGAAGATTTCTTAAAAGAAGGGGCTACTTCCGACAGTGAATTGATCGCGTTTATCACGGAAAAAATCACAAAAGGATTGATTCCGATGAATATCACGGAAACCGATATTTCCTGCTCCGCTTTTACAGCCAAACTGCCAAACGGCGACCGTATTTTCGGTCGTAATTACGATATGGAACAAACCAATACATGTATTGTCAAAACCAATCCGTCCCATGGTTACGCATCGGTTTCCACCGTTGATTTAAGATATCTGGGATTGGATACGAAAAAAGACGTAACCGGTTTGGTTAATCGGATTACCGCGTTGGCCGCACCTTATGTTCCGCTAGATGGAATCAATGAAAAAGGTGTTGCCTGTGCTATTTTCATGTCTTATCAAGGAGAAGACGACAAATCCTATTCCACCAATCAAACGACCGATCTTCCGGATATTACTTCAACGACGATGCTTCGTATGATTTTAGATTATGCCGATAGTGTGGAAAAGGCAGTGGAATTGGTGCAAAAGTATGATTTGCATGATTCGGCAAACTCCAGTTTCCATTATATGGTTGCCGACAGTACCGGTAAAAGTGCCATTTTAGAATGGGTTTACGGAACGGATGCCACCGACAATGACGGAACAAAAAGAAAATTAACGGTTACGTATCAAGATTCGGATTCCGAAGTAGGCGAATTGGAAGCGGCGGCTACGGATTATCAGTGGGTCACCAATTTTATTGTGGCACCGGGCTATTATCAGAGCGATGATGAAAAAGCCGGGTTGAATCGCTATCAAATCATCGGGGAAACATTATCGAAAACAAACGGGCTTATGCAAGAGGAAAAAGACGCTTTTGAACTGTTGAAAAACGTCGGTCAACGCCATTTAAACAGCGGTTTGACCATTCACAGTATTGTATTTAACTTAACTCAAAGAAGTTATCATATGGTAACCAACGAACATTTTGATGATGAAACGGCTTATTTCAAGTATACCGTATAACCAAATAATTTAAAAATAAAAAGGCATCTCTCTTTTTTGATTTAGAAAGAAAACGAAAAAGACGATATGCCTTTTTTATTAGGAATACCTAAAAATCAAACGAGATCGCAGGTTCAAATCCCACTAATAGTTACAAGAAAAACAAAAAAATCAATAGCAAGAAACATTTGAATGTCGGTAAAAAAATAGCGTTGCTTTAAACTAGTTTAAGATTCTTATAAATTATACTTGAAAGTATTATAATTTAAAGTATAATAATATTAGATAAAGAGTCTTTCGGAGGTACGAAATGCGAAAATTTGTTAACCGTGAAAAAGAGTTAGATGCGTTAGAAAAACAATATCTTTCAAACGAATCGTCCCTCGTCATTGTCTATGGCAGGCGGCGTGTCGGAAAAACGGCGCTTATTACAGAGTTTTTGAAAAGTCATTCAGATTCCCTGTATTTTCTTGCGACCGAAGAATCCGAAATGCAGAATTTAAATTACTTCAAAACGCAGGTTGCAGAGTTTACGGGCAACGAACTTTTAAAGTCCGCTGTTGTTGACTGGTTTACCGTATTTAAAACGCTGGTCGAATATAAGACGGAAACGAAAAAAATAATCGTGATAGACGAGTTCCAATATATCGGGCAGTCCAATTCGGCATTTCCGTCCGTTATGCAAAAGGTATGGGATACGCTGCTTAAAGACGCGAATGTTATGCTGATTTTGTGTGGCTCTCTCGTATCGCTCATGAAATCGCAGACGCTCGATTACAGTTCTCCTCTTTATGGCAGGCGCACGGCGCAAATCAAACTCAAACAAATACCGTTCAGCCATTATCATGAATTTTTTGAAGGACGGGAAAACAACGAACTGCTCCCGTTCTATGCGGTGACGGGCGGCGTTCCGAAGTATATCGAAACTTTCTGTAATTATACGGACATTTTAGAGGCAATCGAAGAAAACGTACTCAATTCACAGAGCTTTCTATATGAAGAACCGTACTTCCTCTTGCAAAAAGAGGTAAGCGAAATCGGCAGCTATTTTTCACTCATTAAGGCGATTGCCATGGGTAACCGCAAACTTTCTGATATAGCAACAAATCTTGGTTTGAAGCAGACGGGGCTTACAAAGTATTTGAAAGTTTTGATGGACTTGGATCTTGTTGAACGCGAAGTTCCCGTAACGGAGACGGCTCCCGAAAAGAGCAAAAGCGGGCTTTATCGCATAGTCGATAACTTTATTGCTTTTTGGTTTAAGTATGTCTATCCCTATCGCGCCTATCTTGAAAAGGGTGAAACCGCTTTTGTTCTGTCGCAGATCAAAAAAGGCTTTGCGCAGAACTATGCGTCATTTGTCTATGAGGACGTCTGCCGTGAAAAAATGTGGGAACTTTCAGCCACTGATACTTGGAATTTCCACTTGAATAAAGTCGGCAGGTATTGGGGTTCCAAAGCGGGTGAAATCGACATCGTCGGCATTGATACCGCGAACGGAAATCTCGTGCTTGGCGAATGCAAATACACTACCTCGCCCAAAGGGTTATCCGTCTTGCACGCTTTGCAGGAAAAGTCTGAAGCCATGCTTAAACTTACACAAACGAAAAATGTACAGTATATTCTTTTCAGTACGGCAGGCTTTACGCAGGGTTTAATCGACGAGGCGAATAATAACTCAAATATTAAGTTAATGGAAAGTCTTTGAGAATAACAAGGTTTATAGGTTAAAATATGCCAAAATACAAAAGCAAGAAAAATCAATGGAAGCGGCACTTTGGGCAAAAAAGCAATCAGTACTTTTTTAGAAGACCAGTATAAGGATGAAAAATTTGATTATATCATGGCAAATTTGCCGTTTAATCAAAAGGCTCGGCGCGGCGAAAAAGAACTTTTGGGTGACGGCGCTGGGACGGTTACGAAGTGCCGCTCACAAGCGATGCAAACTACGGCAAGATTCTTCACATTTTATCACCTGTCGCAAAACGATACAGCGGGATTTTTGCTTGCAAACGGTGCGCTTTCCGTCGACGGAACGGACTTGCCATAAGGAAAAAACTCATTGAAAACAACTTGATAGAGGCAATTATCATTCTGCTGGGAAATCCTTTCTATACTACCGATATTTCCGTAGCGCTTTGGATTATCAATAAAAATAAAAATGCGCGCATTGCAGTGCAGGCAGAACTTACTGATCTTTTAAAGCAGAAAGAAAAATCGAAACAGGACTTGCTTGCTGTATTCAATGAACTTGGCTATAAAATTAAACTATAAGAGGCTTGGTGATTATATTTTGGAGGTTGATGTTCGCAATAGGGAGGCAAAGATTACACAACTTTTAGGAGTAAGTATAGATAAAAATTTATTAAATCTATTGCTAATACTGTTGGGACAGATATGCCAGATATGCCAGATTTCATTCTTATGGCAGCGCAAAAGAATTTTTGATTGGGAAGAAATGTGCAACTTTCTGTTTCGCCGATAGAGGAGCAACAAAAAATAGTTGATACTTATTAAAAAATTGAAGATAGAACTACTCTTAAAAGAAAGATAAATGATAATTTAGAGTCGCAAGTCCAAAATATATTCGATGAACGCTTCGGGGGATATTACACTAAAAATGTCTTATTTGATGGGGGAGGGAAAGAAATAAAGTTAGAAAATATTTGTTCTATTAAAGTTGAGAAGCGGTTGCCTGCTGATTGCGAATTGACTGAAACACCTACAATTCATCCTTATATTAGAGTGCGTGATGTTGGGTTAAATAGGATATATTTGCTTTAACATTCAATTCCAATATATAGACGATAATACGTATAATCAAATATCGCGTTATATCGTCTATACTGATGATATTGTTATATTAATCGTTGGAACTATTGGACTTTTAAGAAAGATGTATGTTTGGCTTGATGGCATGAACCTAACAGAGAACTATGTTAGGGTTACTGATATACATATTGTTACGTCCGAGTTTATATATTATACTTTTGTTTATAAGAAGCAAATGAAGGAAATAGACGTATTAACTGTGGGTGCGGTTCAAACCAAGTTGACAATATACAATATTCAATAAATACCTATCATACTACCGTTCCAAAATGAACTTGCTTTGTTTCAGACAATCATTTTTACGATTAATCAGCAAATTGAGAGAAACATGATTGAAATTGAAAGGCTTGAAGAATTAAAATTTGCTACATTAACAATATTAAGCCACTAAATTATTAATTATAATACACTGGTGGGACACTGGGGGCAACATATGGAAATTGTTGATATTCTCCAAATAATTTTAGGTATACTATCGTTAATTTCGACGATAGCGGTATCTTTTGCGATATATTGGCTGCAATTACGCCATGAAAAAGAAATGGAGCGTTTAACAAAAGAAAATGCGGAGAAAGTGTTAAAAGAGGAAGCAGACAGATTTTTAATTGATAATGAATCTGAAAGAGATTATTTACCTTTATGTGTATTTGTTTCTAATCTGCATCGACATGAGAAACATACAAGGAATATCTATACGAATTTTTGTAGGTGCAATAAAGATTTACAAAATAAAATACTTGAGGTGGCAGAGTTTAAGTGCAGGATAATTGAGGGTGTAGAGTGGGTAGATAATGCAATAGATAACTTGAAAGAGGACATAAATAAATACAAATTAGGCAGAGATTATTTGTATGATGGCGCAAAATACTTTCACAGAGGGTTTGAACGTTATCGGGAATTAAAATGGGATTATACCGACAAGCAACTGTTTGAGTCTATAGTTGAGGATATAAAGCTGTTGGCATTTAAAGGGACAAGTCGGATTTCGATAAGCAAATATGTGGACGACTATTTTTGTTGCATAGATAAATGTGATTTTGGAAGAGAAAAGTTAAATCAATTGCCACCAATAGATTATTTGTGGAAATCACAAAATTTAGAAATGGCTGAAGAATCGGAAGTTTGTGGTTGGATGATGGAAATTATAGATGCTATAACCACAATTATTCACAACAAAACAATTGAAAGAGAAGGCGATTTATTCTATGAAGATTTAACGGACAGACGAATAGAAACTTTTGAAGATAAATATTTTGAAACGGTAAGAACATTATATTATACTTACTGTATATAGAAATCCGTATATAGAATTTTTAATTAGGGGAGGATAAAAATGGGCAGTAAAAGAGAACGAAAATATAAATCGAAGAAGGATGCATTGATTAAAAAATCAAGGGAAGCCATGCTTGCCGCTGTTCAGATTTATAATAATCCATTGATTAAATTTAAATCGGAGTCTTTTTTAACATTGGCAGTTATTGCCTGGACGTATTTGATGCATGCTTATTACGAACAAATGGGGATAGAATATCGATATTATAAGTTAAAGGGTTCACGCAAGCAATATGTAAAAACAGATTACGGTGCAATAAAGGAGTGGGAATTGAGCAAATGTGTTAAAGCTGAGGAATCTCCATTGAATATTGCAATAAAAACTAATCTGAATTTTATAATTGGTCTTAGGAATGAAGTGGAACACCAAATGACCAATATATTAGATCAGGCTGTAAGTGCAAAACTTCAAGCGTGTGCATTAAATTTTAATCATTGTTTAACGGAATGGTTTGGAAAGCAAAACGGTATAGAAAACGAATTAGTCCTGTCAATACAGTTTTCTGGTATTGATCCTGTTAAACAAAAGGAATTGTCGAAAATGAAGGGCCTAGCTGATAATGTTTATAATTATATTTCGCAATTTGAAACTGAGTTAACAGAAGAAATTTTACAAAATAAAGAGTATTCATATAAAATTATGTATATTCCTATTAGCGTAAATCATAGAGGACAGGCAGATTCTGTTGTTGAATTTGTTAAAGCAACTCCTGAGATGGAAGAACAAGTAAAAAATATTGTAATGATTAAGGAGAGCGAAAAAAAGAAATATTTACCAAAGCAAATTGTTAAGATTATGAAAGAAGAGGGGTATATAAAGTTCTCCATTACAATACATACAAATCTTTGGCAGAACAATGGGAATTCATTAAAAATACCGATGTACGGTAGTTTGGTCGCTGGAAAACAATGGTATTGGTATGAAACTTGGGTAAATTATGTAAGAGAATATTGTAAAGCAAATACGGAAACTCTTTGTGATGGTAAATTCAGGGAGAAATAATCATGAACAAACCTTAACTTGAATTGTCTGTGGTTGAATTATTTCAGCAAGAGCGATATGAGTACATATGCGACGAAAGATTAATGTGTCAAATGACGGACGTGCTTTTATAGGACGATTTAAAGGCATATCTTTTGTCGCACTATTCTGCCGACGGAATGACGGCGAGGCGGAAAGCATTATTTTGTCATTAGTTCACTCTTCTCATAATCCGCTGTATGAATCTAACTACGAAATGCTCCATAAAATTACAGAGGGTTTTATTTTCCGCCGTGAGGACAAGACCAAAAAAGATTTGTTCAGTAGCCTGATAGATTTTGAAAATATACAAAGCAACATCTTTAAAATCATCAATCAGTTTGCAGTGCAAGGAGTGGAGTGCCTGATCATTTCCGATGCCATCGTATCAATGTTTTGTTGCGACAAAACTTTTTGAAAATATTAAATTTCATATAAAGTCCGAAGAAAACGACAAAGGTGGCGGAGCAACGGAATGCGGAAAGAGTTTTACCATTCTCTTTTTAACACGAACGCTCATACGGAGCAAATTTTTTAAAAGTCCTACTATCGTTTTAATTATGAACAGAAACGATCTTGATACGCAACTTTTTGGCAACTTTGTGTAATGCAAAAAGTTTAGCGGCGACAATACGGTGGAAAGTATTTAATTGCGCGAAAAATTGCATGGTAGAGGGGCGGCATGGATTTAACGACTATACAAAAATTTACAGAGGACACCAAACTGCTTTCTAACCGAACAAATATAATCTGTATTTCGGGCGAGGCACACCGTTCGCAGATCAATTTGGAACAAAAGGTTCGCGTGATCGAAAAGGGTGTGAAAAAGCATTATGGTTTTGCCAAAAACTTGCATGATTCTCTACCAATGCAACTTATGTCGGCTTTACAGGTATGCTGATAGACGCTACAATCGATGCGTTCGGTTCTGTCGTTTCTAAATATACCATGACGGAGTCGGTAAAAGACGGAATAATTGTCAATTTCGTTATGACTTGTTCCAAAGACGATAAAAAAGGATTTTAGGATTTGCTTGGCAATGATGACTACAAAAAGGAACTGGACAAGCAATTTAAAAAGGCTAAATCCAACTTTAAAATTACTATCGTAGTAGATATATTGTTAATGGGGGTCTCGACGTGTTGGAACTCGAGATGATGTATATAGATAAGCCCGTTCAACAGCAAACACTTATACAGACCTTCTCCAGAGTCAACCATATATGCAAAGGTAAGGATAAAGGACTTATTGTAGATTATATTGGCATTAAAAACAGCATGAATAAGGCAGTCCGCATTTATACGGATTACAAGGAAAACGACTTGGATAAAATTGGCAAGCCCGCTGTAATCGTGCGGGATACGTTGGGAATTTGGGACGGTGTTTTTAAGACATTCAAAAAGTAAGATACTAGAAGCCTTTGCAGGCTTTTTTTTCGGCAATAAAAGCAGTTATTTTGTTTTTAATTTGAATCAAGAGAGTTAAGAAAATTCCCATTACAGCATAAAATGCCGCAACCAAAGTGAAAATAATCCATTGACTGTCAAGCAATTGAACATTCCAATCGAATAATGATTCAAATACAGTCGGACACAAAAAACGAATGCTTAAGATATACAAAGTGATGGTCAATAACAAATAAAAACCGAAACTGAATAGATGATAAAACGCATGATAAAACCATTGGCTTCGGATCGGTATGGTTTTTTCTTTTAATAAAGCAAGATCGTTTTCTTTTCGGGTTGTTTCCAAAAAGAAGGAGATGCAAATCAAGAAAACATTTAATAAAATAAACACCACGACCAATCGTCGGACAATCGGCTGAATCAGCGAAAAACGCTCAAAAGCATCAATGAGTAGGTGGTTGTTACTATAAGACAGCATACAGTTTTCTTCCATTATTTTTTCAACGGTCGATAAAGAAAGTTGTTGTTGGTTTAAATAGAAATTAGGGGCCTCATCCAAGCGATCGTCCATCATTTTTTGTTGGGCTTCGGCATCTTTTAAAACAATACAACTTTCAGCGGATTCAAAGATTCCGCTAACGGTTAAAAACGCATCAAAAACAGTCGGATTTGAGTATCCTTTCGGCTGATAACGAGCAGAAAACAAATTGAACCGACCAAGGATATCAAATGAGATGGCATGCTGTTTTAAATAACCTGTACTTACCAAACATTCGGTATCGGTTTTGGGGAACGTTCCTTGTAAGAGGAGTCTTGTTTCTCCGTCTTCTAAATTTTTCAAGCCGGAAATGCTTTGGCAATACGTTTCGTTTTGAAAAAAAGAATAGTAAGCCTCTTTTAAAAGATAATAAGTATCTTTGGTCATATAGCAGCGATAATAAAGATAATTGGCTTCATTGATGTATTCGGGCATTTTTTGATAAACCGATTCATCAAGTTGTAAAAAGGTTTCGTATTGTGTTTGAAAACAACCTTTTACAATCAGTTTCATACCACATACTTCAAAATACGTTGTTTCATCATCTTGTTGCAAATAACCGTTTTCCAGTTGATGATAAAGATAGTCGCTGATGACGACTTCCCCATTTGTCAAAGGAATTTCTTGATAAGTGTCGGTAAATAAAATCTGATTTAAGCGAATGTGATCAGACGGATAGATGGTTTCGTTTTCTTCCAGTTCGAAAAAAGGTGTGAAAAAGTCGTGTTGGATAAGATTTCGCACCTCCACCATTTCCGAGGCGTTCTTTTCAAGATAAGATGATAAAGAAGAAGAACAGGAAAACCCTTCAAACGGCAGATAAAAGAGTTCGGAAGAGCGATATTCGTTGATCAAATAAAGCGGTTCTGATGCGAATTGAATGGTTCGGTAATAAATGTCTGCCTGTGATAGCGATGCCATTTGCAAACACAACATAAGCATCAAGGATAACACAGCCCAAAAGAAGCAAAACAGCGGTTTGGCTTTAAAAAAGATAATCTTGTTTAAAAGTTTCGGATTGTAATAAGACGGTTTGATTTCCTGTGGAAGCGGCTTTTCTTCTGGATCGTTTGGAAAAACAATCTTTTTTCCTTCGATGGAAAGAATTCCATCCCATAATCCATTTTGTTGTTGGATGTCCTGATGAGAGGTACAAAGAATGATTTTGTTTTTCGATACGTGTTTTAATAACTGTAAAAGGATCTCGGCCGTATCCGCATCGACATGGCTGGTCGGCTCATCCAATAAAAGAATGGGTTTATCTTCTAATAATGCCATGCAAATAGCCAATCGTTGTTTTTCACCGGCGGAAAGATTTTTTGTTTTTTTCTTTTTCCATTGATCGCTTAGACCGACTTGTCGAATCAAATCGGCGATCTTTTGCTCGTCTTTTTCAAACAACAATAGATTTTCAAGAACCGTCAATCGTTCGAATACGGTCAATTTGGCATTGACATAACTGATTTGATCGAAAGGATCTTGCTTTTGACCAAATTGGATTTGACATGGTGAAGGGATAAGGCCTTTTAGGATTTTAAATAAAGTCGTTTTCCCATAACCGTTTTTTCCTTTTAACAAGTAAAGACCCGGACTTTTAATGGTAAATTCGGCATCGTCAAATAAAGTTTGAATACCATAACGTAATGTTAAATGTCGTACATAAAACATAGGATCACCTAAAATGCCAACCCGATTAATTTAGAAAAGGGAAGATAAAGATAGATCGATGTCAAAACAATAAGTCCGATCCAAAAAAGATGCATCCAAAGGGGAATCAAATAAGAAACCAAAAAACTTTCCCGTAAGGTGTATCCTTTGGATTTTAATTTGCTGATGGTTTGATGATAGTCCGGTTTTAAATAAAACAGCCAATAAAGAGTAAACCCACCAAGGATTGCAAAAATGAAAATAAGGATTAAAATCGGGGCGATCCGATCATAGTTTTCTTTATGACGGAAAGTTTGGATGACCAGTTGTTCATTGGCATAGTCCATGTCGTCGTTGACGAGTGTGTCGTTTAAAAAAGCAGAAAATTCTTTTTGATTACAGTCAATGAAGGTTATTGTTTTTGTCGGCCCGCCATACAAACTTTCCAACTTATCACATTCTAAAGTTGATACGATTTCTTCAAAAACCGGTTGGCTGACCCGGAGCGCAACCAACGGCGGATAGGTTCCATAAAGGGGACTTCGGACAAAAGTCAGTTCTTTTTGAATCTTTTTTCCGTTTTGATTTTCAAATGTAATTGTAAATTTTTTTCCGAAATAATCGTTTAAATCAAGATCTGTTATTGGAATACCGGTCAAAACGGAAAGATACTCTTTGGAAGTACAAAATTCATCTGAGTTGAGACCATCGTCTATGATAGGAGGAATTTTCCATAACAATAAGAAATTATTCAAACCGACCACACCTACCTTACCGTCGTTTCTATCGTATAAGAAAAAAAGATCGGTGGCTGTTTGTTCATTGGAAAAAACAAAGCAGTAATACGTTTCGGCTCGATGAATAAAGTCATCTAATTTGCTTTGATAATACGGTTCTTCTTCATTGGGAAGATATCGTTTATAGTCGGTTTCGTAAATTTCAATGGAAAGAGGGGTTGAATTGAAAGTGCGGACTGTCAGCGGATTTTGTGATTCATTTTGTTTTGGAACATAATCTTCATTTTTCATCTGTGATAAATCTGTGTTTTGGAAAGACAAATCGTATAAATAATCACTGATGTACAATGTATGATCTTTTAATGTTTCTTTTGTTCCGTTTCTGTACAAAACCGGCGTGACAATCAATTGGTCGCAGATTACATATTGTTCTGTTTCTCGGAACAACCAAAACTCCTTTTCAATGGATATCGCTTCCGGAAACGAATAAGAAGCTGTCCCGGTATAAACGGGAATGTTTTGATAATCGATGGCTCTTTTTGCAAGAGTAAGATAGTCTGTACGATAGATCAAAGAACATACACAAGTCGTTAATAAGAGAAGATAAAGGAACAGATGACTGAAAATGCTGACTTTTTTGGACTTATGTACAAATAAGTTCCACGCATTCCCCAATCGAAAATGCCGTTTTTTTCTTTCCTTCTTTTTTTCATTTTGTACCAACAGCGGCTTATTTTGAAAAACTGTTTTGATTTGATGGTCGACGATTTCTAAAACAAGCGAGGCATTCATTCGATCGGCTTGATCGTGACTGGTTAAAACTACCAAGACGTCTTGACTCAGACGGCGAATTTCTTCCAAAAAAAGCGGTTTGCTGTCTTTGTCGATGTTGCATAAAGCCTCATCCAATAACGTGATATCCGCTTTGATAATCAGGGCTATGATCAAATTGATTTTTTGAAGTTCTCCACCGGAAAGAAGGGCGGCTTTACGATGCAGAAGATACATCAGTTCAAACTTATTAAAATAAAATTCGGCCTCTTTCATTTCCCGGTTTGTTAAAAACATGTTTAAATTTTGATACACAGTCAAATACGGAAAAAGGTTATCTTGATAAAAAGCGTAAAAGATTTCCTGTTCTGTTTTTTCATTTTTGGTTATTGTTCCTTGATATGATAACTTTTTTCCAGCTATCAAATCTAAAAAAGTAGTTTTGCCGCTTCCTGTTTTACCGAATAGTAAGACCAAACCGCGATTGGGCAGTGTGACAGATACATCTTTAAAAATCTGTTTTTCTTTAAATTGCAAATTGATGTGATTGAATTGAATCATCATGAACCACTCCTTTTAAATATAAACTATCCAATTTGTATCAAGACAGTATTTATCATTGAAAATGAAATGAATTCCATCGGATACTCTTTGATAAAGATAAAGACCTTCGACATTCCCGCCTTTGTAACTTAATTTTACGATTGGTTCTTTCATATAATAATAGTAATCGATTCCGTTTCGATAAGTGCGGTTGTTTTTGGTAATGGTTTTATACACGATGCCGCACATTTGAATATAATAAAGTTGAAAACTGGCCCGGTACTGATAACGATAATAACCACTTTCCGGAATTGTATAACTTTTAACGATTCTCGTTCCTGCTACTGTACTGTATGATGTTTCGTTGCGTATGGAAGTTGATATGGTTTCTTGTAAAGATTGTTGGAGTTGATAAGATATTTCGGCAATGGGAAAACCAATTTTCTCTTTTAAATTTTGTGTAAAAACAGTAGATGTTTCACTTGTGACGATTTTTTCATAGGTAGTAGTTTCTGTTTTTTCTTCTATGTATTCTATTGTAAAGGTACTGCCTTTGGCGGCAGTGGAATAGTCTAAAATATTTTCTCCGCTAATACATTTATATGGTAAACTAACAGGTTTAGAAGCCTTCCAAATTCGATAATATAAATCGGTAGCGATGTTTTCTTCATATTGTGTCAAAGATTGTACGATACTGAAATTCCCAAAAGTAGAATCGCTAAGCGAAGGAAGACTATCGAAAGAATCGCAAACTTCCGAACCTTCTGGCGGCATAATGGAAAAAGCATAACCTTGTACAAAAAAAGATGTTATTATGCTGAATAAAATTAAAAAGAATGCAGTTATTTTTTTCATGTTAATTCCCCTCCTTTTTAAATAAATCGATGTTTTTGTTAATGAAAATTAAAAAGAAGAATCCATTTTTCTTTAAAATATACTATTTTGATAATAAAAACATACGAATTATATTTAATATTATACATGAACAACAAGTATTTGTAAAATAATTTTACGTGTTTTTGTTTTTAAAACAACAATTATGATAAAATTTCATAAAAACGTTGAATTAATTTTATCGTGAATTACAATTCATATAAAAATCATTGAGTGCTTTTTCCAAATATGGTATAATCAAAAAAATAAGGAGGAAAGTACGATGGATATATGGGAAAAATTGTTATTAAAGGCAAAGGAAGAATATCACCCGGAAAAGGTTTCGCCGTTTATTGAGGCTCATCACGTTGCCTGTGCCTTAGAAAGTAAAGACGGCACGATTTTTACCGGTTTTTGTATTGAAAGTTGCAGTGGTGTTTTGAATTTGTGTGCGGAAAGAACTGCCGCGCTAAACATGTATATCAATAGTGGTCAAACACAGGTCAAACGGTTGATTGTAGTAAGCGACCAAATTCCGTCAAAAGGAAGTAATGCTATTTTATGTGGGGCTTGCCGCGAGTTTTTTCTGCAACTGAATCAGGCTAACGAAGAGATGGAAATTATGATCGACTATGAAAAAAGAGAAACGATTTTGTTGCGGGAATTGATTCCTCAATGGTGGGGAAATGAACGATATTCAAAAAAATAAAATTTCAACGAATGAATTTGTTTTTATAATAAATTTACCATTTTGATTGACAAATTTATTTTTCGTTGCTATTTTTTTAAAAAATTGTTATAATATTCGTAAAAATAATAAGCTCATTGACTATACAAATATAGTTTTCAATATAGAAATTAAAAAATTATTATGAAATTATTTTGCAACGCTGTTTACAGAAAAGTTATAGAAAGTAGTTGATACTTTGATTGAAATTACGAATCTTACGAAAAAGTTCCATGATAAAGTTGTTTTGAAAAACATTTCTTTATCTTTCCCCGAAAAAGGATTGGTAGTGATAGAAGGCGAAAGCGGTTGTGGCAAAACAACTTTTTTAAATATTTTATCATTCAACGACTTCAGTTACGAAGGAACGGTTTCCTTTAACGGAAAAGTTTTTTCCCGTAAAGATGTATCTGCTTTTAAAGCGCAGAATATCTATTATCATACAGCGGATCACAATATGCTTGATTATCTAACGGTAGAAGAAAATTTCCATTTGCAGTTTGATGGTTTTGAAGAGAAAATAAAAGCGTATCTTTACCGCTATCATTTGGATTATCTGTGGCGCCAAAAGGTCCAAACTCTTTCTTCCGGTGAACGGCAAAAAGTAAGTCTGTTTTTTGCGTTAATTCGGAAAGCGCCGATTACAATTTTAGATGAACCGCTTTCCAATATCGATTCGGTCGATAAAAACGCACTGAAAGAGGAACTGAAGCAGTTGTCAAAGGAATGTCTGGTGATTTTAAGTGCCCATAAGCAAGATGCTTTGATGGAAGCGGATGTTCATTTAAAATTTAGCAACCATGAATTGAAAGGAAATTTTTTTCTTGAAACAGAAAAAATCGTAAATCCTACTGTATCTTTATTGCCGAAAAGAAAAATGATTGGGACGGCTTTTAAAACGGAATTGAAAAAGTGGTTTGGTCTTGGCACGGTTTTTGATGTAGCCGTTTACGGCTTGTTTTTGCTTAGTTTGATATTTTTAAATGGCTTTTTGATTCGAGAAAAAGATATATGGGATTATTATATCCGAAATACCAGTGTCGGAGTATATCAAATCAGTCAACAATTACAAGATCGATACAATGCCGTTACGATGTATGAAGAATGGGATCATGCGTTAGGCTATCCGATCTTACAAAGCGAACAAGATGGAAAACTTTCAACTTTATTCGGAAGTACATCAATTCGAGTGACGGATTCGTTTCTTTTCAATGGTCGGAAAGTAAAATTAGTCGATAAAACGGTGTACCTTTCCGATTATTTATATGACTATTATTCGTTTTCTTCCAGTAGTTTTTTTGGTTTTGAGTCCCCTCACGATGAAAGAATTTATCCGGAGGGATTACCGGATCCAAGTGGAGGAACGATTCCTTATTCCGGTGTAACGACTTATTATCCGCTGGACATTGAGATTTATCAAACCAATTATCGTCAAATGATGGAAAAACTATCCACGGAAGAATACCAAATTTTTATTACAAATTATTGTATGCCTTTATACATGAATCAAGCAACATTCGATGAGATTTGTCAATTTAGATATGATGGGATCTGGTGTCAAAGCACAACGGGAAATGCCGTTCATATTTTATGTTACGATGAGGAAAACAACCGCAAGTATGGGCAAGAAGGCGTGATGCAAGAAAATGCCATTATGGACTCGGTAAACTATGAATTTTTTGGACCGAGTACTTATTTATGGGCATTCGATAATCGCTTTGTGTCCGATGAATTGCCAAAAGTCGGTTCTGTTGTTGATTTATCCGTTGTTTTAAACGGAAAAACCTACCAACGGACGTTAACCTATCAAGGAAGTGTTTACTACCAGAATTATGCCAGTTCTATTCCTCCGGGATTTGAAGTGGGTACATCATCCTTATTAAAGCAACCACCGATAGTATTTGTTTCTTCCAACGTTTATGAAGAAATTTATCAGGCATTGGATTACGGAAATAAAAAGAATTTTTTACAAGCAGAGGAAAAATATACGATTGATTTTGAACAATCGGATTATCAATCATTATTAGAAGCGATTGTAAACCAACCGAATGCATTTTATTTTATGGAATATCCATTGGTTCAAAGTGTTTTTAATCAAACCGGTTTAGCACCGCTTTTATTTAAGATTGCTTTTGGTATCAGTAGTACTTTATGGTTGGTGTCGGTTGGATTATATGATTTTTGGTATGTAAAAAAAGAAATTCGGACGATGACTTTTTTAACCAATAAAGGAATGGTAAAAACAGATGTTTATAAATTGGTCTTTTATCCGAAAATAGTAAGAAATATCGTTTTATTAGCGTTATCCGTCGGTCTTTTTTTCCTTGTAAAACCGTATTTGATTTTACTGGTCGTGCAGGTGATCTAAATGAGAATAGAATTGATCAATCTGAATTTCAAATATAAAAAAAGATCCAAACGAATGATTTTAAAGGAAATCGATTTGAAAATCGAACATCCCGGACTTTACGGACTTTCCGGCGTCAACGGCAGCGGAAAAACGACGCTTTTGAAACTGCTGAAAAAAATTCTTAAACCGACAGAAGGAAAAGTCATATACGATCAATTGGATCTTAAAGATATCGGGTATGTTGATAGCCGTTGTCTTGTATTTAAAAATTTAACTCTGTTCGAAAATCTTTTGCTGTTTTCCGATCAGGTGGAAAAAATAAAAACTATTCTCGAACAACTGGATTTAACTGCCGTCCGAGATACCCGTGCCAAGAAACTTTCTTTCGGTGAAAAACAGCGGTTGTGTATTGCCAGAGCCATTTTACAAGACACTCCGGTTCTTCTTCTAGATGAACCGACCAGTCATTTAGACTATGTTTCGGCGCAAAAAGTATTGCGTTGCTTAAAGGAACTTTCCAAAAACCATATTATTCTTTTTACATCGCATTATGCTGATGAAATCGAACAGTATTGTGATACGATTTATTATCTTGAAGAAGCAAGTATCCGCATTGAACAACGCATCGATCGAAAAAAAACTTTTGTTTCTTTGCCTTCTATTCAAAAAATCAATCATCGACTTTTGATGAAAACATTGATTTCGGCTTTTGATTATGCCTTTCCGTTATTAACAGCGTTTGTAACTTTTTTTCTGATGATCTTTTTTCACTATGGCTCATTAAATTGGGTCGATGTCATGGCTTTTGAAACCAATCAATATACCGATCAGTCCTACATTGTGGCCGAAAATCGGAATATTGAAAAACAAACTTTTTTACCGGAGGTTGAAATACCAAATTCGGTTTTAGAAAAATACAATTGGGAAAAAATGTATGCCAATGCCAATTTCATTGGATACAGTGATTTTGATATTCAAACCACAAACGTGGATACATCGAGCGGATTTTATAAATTGAATATGAAATATATTTCCATTGATCATACACTCGAAGATAATGTGATTGTCGTATCGGATTATTTGTATCACACGTTATCGCTTTATGGATTATTGGAAAAAGAAACGGTGCGTATTTCCGGTCTTCCTTTTGTCGTTCGACAAGGAATTAAGACCAACTATGAAAGTTTGGTAGTTCAAGATGATATCATAGAAGTTGCGGAAATCAATGAATTCGGAGAAGTGAAAACCAAAAAGTATTATCGTTGGGAAACGTTGGATTTGTATAAAACGGAATACAACTACCTTTATTTTTGGGTACAAATGAACGAACGAACATTAAATACCATCCTAGGTGAGAAAATAGAAGATATTATAAATACAAAACAAGCATTCGATATTATCTTTGCCGATCAATTGGAAGAAGATTATTCCGACCTTTTCACCGACGAAAACGGCGTTTTTATCACCTCGGATTTAAGTGGCGGCGTTATTGGAGGGAATATTTCATTTGCCTTTTCATCCGAATATGGGATGCATCCGATCCGTCTGCATGTACTTGGTCGTATTACCGATCTTTCCAAAACCATCCTGTTTAAAAACGAAGCCAGTTATAAAGCGGCCTTAAAAACAATGTATTCCTCCTCTTTGACGTACAGTATTCCCTCTTCTGAAGTTTCTTCTCAAATGATTCGGGAACTAGTGGAAAATCAGTTGTTTTTAGCACAGGAAATGGTATATGAACATTTGAAATTAAAAGATACGATTCAATACAGTCAAATTCTTTATCGACGGTTATCCGGCATTTTGATTGGTGTTGCGATTTTTCTTTATGGAATGGAACTGTTCTTTGAAAGTTATTTTGCCAAAGAGAAGATTACCATTTTAAAACAATGTTCCGTTTCTAAAGAATATCGCCGTAAAAATATTTTATGGGATGTCGTTGTCAAAAGCTTTTTGTTTGGAATGGTTTTCGGCCTATTATTTTTAATATTTTGTTTGACGCCACTCAATGGATATTTACTGCAACAAATGAATATTTCAGGTCAAATATTTCCTGATTTTAACAGTTTTCTTTTTATACTTTTTTTATCGTTTATAATCATCGGGCATACGATAAAATGGATCTTTTTATGGCGGTATGCACATTAATTTAACATATGAAACAGATTGGATTTTATTTTAATTGGATCCAATCTGTTTTTATTATTAGATTATTTATAAAAACTACTTTCCGAAATGCGTAAACGCTCTAGCGTTTCTGTTAAAGATTGTTCTTTATTAGAATATTTTTCAACTTCAAGGTCAAAATTATCGGGCAAACGAAGAAATGGTCTGCCAAGATGTTTGCCTTTTAATCTGGCAGTTTCGATGCCCTCTTTTTGACGAGAACGAATTAAATCCCATTCATTTTGGGCAACAAAAGATAGAATTTGCAAAACAAGATCGTTTATAAAACCATTCATTAAAGAATTGGGAGAGATTTAAGCATTGAAAGCCGGCATATCGATCACAAAGACAGACACACGAATATAAGTCAAATAAGGTCATTCTTCCGTAATCATTTTGTAACTTCTATCCAAACGATTGATATTTTGATCCATAGAAAAACTCATATGGAAGCATAAATTACAGATTCATCATTCCTTAGTAAAATGACCTTGCAATTTAAAATAGGGAAAAAGATCAAAAAACTGTTGAAAAACAATCTTATGAAAAAGTGTTATCGGATTGAAAACCGATGAAACATTTGCGATTCAGCAAAAATATTTGCTTGCAACCATTTATATTAATGGGAAATATTATGATACAATCCAATTAATTTTATAGAAAATAAAAATAATTGGCACAATCTCCTTTCTTCATTCTGTATTAGGAATAGAAAGGAGATTTTTTCGTTTATGAACAATCAATGAATACCCTCCCTTATTTTGGAAGATGTAATCATCCTCGTACAACCATGTGGAATTTATCGAAGTTCGTGCCCAATATCAAATTGAAATGTATTTAATTGTCATCATAATGGATATCTTCTTTTTTATCCCTTAAGTTATTTTTAATATCCTTAAGTATTAATTTTTCAATAACATTAGAAACTTTATTTTCTCCTCCAACGGACTCTTTAATCACAAAACTGTTTTGTTTTTTTACTCTTAAAATATTTAGTTTAATTTCTTCTATAAATTTATTCTCCTTTTAAATTAAATGTAAGCTGGGTATCCCAGTTGATAAACGAGGCGTGTGTTGCAGAGTGTTGCCCCCCTTATCCTGTTTACAAAAATTTATCAAAATCATTTATTTCAATTAGTATATCTAAAAAGCTCCTTTCAATAGTAACGGACATTTGAACATTAAAATGTGGGGGGGGGGTGAAAAATAAAAAATTCAAAATTATTTAAAATACTTTGATTCGTCGTAAATAAATTTGTTTGACTGAAATCCACTGTTTTGGCATCTGCATCGATTAGTTGATTATCGATGATATAATCCCTTGTTAAACGATAATATTTTAAGACCACATCATTGGACAGATACGTTCTTCTTCCAATCATCAAACAAGCGATTTTACCGTTGAAGTCATTCGAACAGGTTTTTCCGTTAAAGTTATGGCCGATATTGAAGACGGGATAGGAATCACAATCGACATAAAGTCTCGGATTACTTTTTGTATAGACTTGGCGATGGGAATTAAGCATTAAATCATATTCGCAAATATCGGCATATCCCAATCCATCATCACGATTCATAAAGTTTAAAGACAAGAAATTCCAATTGGATAAATCTACTTCATATTTTGATGTCAATAATTGATAAGTGCTTCCTTTATAATCTGTAACTTCAAGATAAACTTTTTTGTTCATTAAATAAATACCGATAAAATCACTGGAATTACTTGCCAAAGTACGGACACTGAATAAATATTGTTTGGAAGAAGACGAAACCGCAGAATTTGTTTTAAACCAAAATTGAATGCTTCCGCAAAAATCATTATAAGGATTCTCACTAGCTAATTGGTAACTGACTCTATTTGACGAATGAACATGGATATAAGGAATAACCCCTTCTCTTTCAACAGAAAATTTTACTTTTTCGCCATTATGATTGATGGGAACAATCCCTTCTTTATAATTATCGCTTATTAATACGGCATCCTTATCGAAAATTCCGAGATATGCATCTACCATTTTAAATGCTTGATACAAAGATTGAGGATGAGATCCCTTGGACCGACTGACCGGATCATACGATGTGTAATAAGATTTATCATTTACTTTAATTGCTTTAGCAACGACATTCCCTAGATTATCATACGTATTAATAACTTTGGAATCGGAATTTTTAGTACTTATTAATTGGTTATTTTCATCATAAGCATATTCATTTAATATTGTACCATTACCATTTTCAACTTTAATTAATAAATTTTTGTCGTTATATAAATAATTGAATTTTAATCGAATTGTTGTGATAATATTCCACTTTGGTAATGAAATCATGCCCGTTTTTACTCAGTTTTACTTGGTCGCCTTTTCCATTGTCAATGGTTTTATTCGTTTCCACAAAGTCGGTCATCATTAGATCCTTATTCTTATATTCGATCATTTTAGGATACGTTTGATACGTTCTAAAGTCGCTTCTATTTCCGTACTTGTCTTTCATTTCATAATGATAAGCTCCATAGTTATCATCCGCTATTTTTTTCACTTCCAATCCCGTTTCTAAATTGAAATAGTTCTTATCACTGCTATAGGTATCAGTAGAACCATCGTAATTTTCAACAACGATATCCTTTCCACTATGGGTTATATTGGCGTAATAATTCAATTTAAATCCTTTTCCAAATAACTCACTTTTATTTTTATCTTGCAAATTAAAGCATAAACTTGTTTGGATCGGACATAAACCAACGGTTGTAATGAGTGGTACTAAAATATGTAAATTAGCATCCTCTTTATGGATATTGATGCTAATTTTAGCAGCGTTGCCAATTGTTTGTGAGATTTGTTTTGTATAATGTTTTAAACCTTTGTTCATTTTTTCTCCTCCTGATTAAAATATTTTTTTGACATAAGGTAAGATCTAGATTACTTGCTAAATGAAATCAAGAAAAATTTCGAGATTGATATAAAAAGAAATTCGGAATTATACATAAAAATTTTAAGATTTTATGTTAGAGGGAATTACAATGAAATTATAAAAGAAATAATGAGTGCTTACGATGAATCAATTTATAAAGTGGTCATTGCTGAATTGATTACAAATGCAGTATTATATAAAAACGAAAAAAGAATGTTGCTTTTTAGATATAATACAATGGATTATTTATCGAGTAAAATGGATTCAAATATTGATTATATTTATGAACTAGAAAAAGAAACATTTCCATATTTAGTAAAAAGAAAAATATTGAGTCATGAAGAAATAAAATCAATTCTAAGATTTATAAAAGAATACTTTAAAGAAGAAGTTACTATAAATGATTTAAAAATTTTTGGCTCCTATGCAAAAAGAACACAAGATGAATATAGTGATTTAGATTATTTGAATTCTAATGGCGAATGGAAAACATTTGTAGATTTGTTGGATGACGTAGAGTTGTCAAAGGATAGATCAAATCAAAATACACTTGTTTTATATTTTCCGGAAAAAATATCCAGTTTCAGAATTTATGCTGAAAATGATGCTTTAGGGGATAGAAATAAGGGAAGAATATCTATTGGAAAGCTGGAGATTATGCATGAATAAGTTTAAATTATCATTTGTTGTTTTAGCATTAAGCTGTTGTTTAGTTTCTTGCAAATCTTCAAAACAACCAAATTTATCTATAAAAATTAATGAATATTCTTCTTATCAAGAAATGGTAGAGGCCGAACAAACTAATTATGTCAATGATTATAAAGAAAAAAATAAAATTTTGTTTGAATTAGGAACAGATGGTTTTAACACAAAATATTACATAGGAGGAATCTGTTATTGTCCTTTAGAATATAAAAAAATGGGACATGTGCATGAAAAAACAGAAAACTGTCCTAATTTGAGGTATAGAGAATTATTCATTGAATTTTATGATAATGATAATTGTGTAACCCTTATTTATAAAGATGAATTGGATTTTGATTTGAATACATTGTCTTGGAAAAAAAGTGATGGTGGCAATTGTTATCGATATGAAAAACATTACAGTGATAAGGAACAATACATTTTGAAAGATGAACATTATAATGTAATTGTAGGACTAAAATTATTGAAGGAAGATGAAACTTTAAAGCAATTCTTTTTCGATAGAATAACAGAACAATTAAACATGTCTATATGAAAAATTTTCTATGAAAACAATTTCTTTTTAAACGTTTTATTTTATCCTAAAAGTGACGTAGGGAGTTGATTCAAGACTGATAATAAAGCATACTATATTATCAGTCTTTTTGTTAGTTCCTTTTGTAATCTGTACACAATTTTAATAAAATAAAAAACTCAGCCCTTAAAAATAAAGCTGAGTCTTTCAACTGCCTAAAATATATTTGACTTATATATATAAGTCAAGTTCCAAGTACAAATACCCATTTTTTTCAAAAATCTGTGGGTGTTCGACTGTGTTACCTATTGGCGGAGAGTGTGGGATTCGAACCCACGGTACCGTGAGGTACACCTCATTTCGAGTGAGGCTCGTTATGACCGCTTCGATAACTCTCCGTGCTTTTTGATTATATAATTTTTTTTTACAAAAATCAATATGTAAAAATCGGAATGTAACGATTGACTGACTTTATGTGCGGTATGAAACAAAAAATTATGTTCGTTATCTTTAGAAAAGTTTGCCAAAGCAGTCCTGATGAAGTATAATAATTTTATGCGAAGATGTTAAAAAAGGTAGGATATAAGAAAATGGCAGTAGTAATCAGCGGCAAAAAACTGGCCCAGGAAAAGCGGCTAAAAATGAAAGAACAAGTTACGGAACTTGAAAAAAAATATGGTAGAAGACCGCATTTGGCTGTCATTTTAGTCGGACAAGATCCGGCTTCGATTTCGTATGTAAGGGGAAAAGAAAAAGCCTGTTTGGAAGTCGGAATAATCAATACCACCATTTGTAAAGAGGAAACGATTGAACAAGATGCGCTTTTACAGTTGATTGATACGTTGAATCAAGATGATTCGGTAGACGGTATTTTGGTTCAACTGCCTCTTCCTAAACATATTGATGAAACAAAAGTAATCCATGCAATCCGTCATGATAAAGATGTGGATGGATTCCATACGGAAAATGTTGCGTCGCTGTTTTTAAAGCAACCGGGTATGATTCCTTGTACCCCGAAAGGAATTATGGAGATTTTAAAAAGTATTCCGATCGAACTGCAAGGAAAAAAAGCCTGTGTGGTCGGTCGCAGCAACATTGTCGGATTACCGATATTTAAATTGTTGTTGGATCAAAATGCAACAGTAACAGTGACTCACAGTAAAACCGAAAATTTAGCATCCTATACGAAAGAGGCGGATATTTTAATTGTCGCGGTCGGAAAAAGTCGTTTGATTACAAAAGATATGGTTAAAGAAGGTGCCGTGGTGATTGATGTGGGAATTAACCGGGATCCGCTGACCAATAAACTTTGCGGCGATGTCGATTTCGATTCCGTTGTCGAAAAAGCCGGTTATGTGACGAAAGTACCCGGCGGAGTAGGCCCGATGACGATTTGCTGTTTGTTGGAAAATACGATTGAAACTTATTTGAAACATGTGGAGGAATGAACCATGATCGAACGTTATAGTCGTTTGCCGATGCGAAAAATTTGGACGGATGAATATAAATTCAAAGCCTATTTGAAAGTGGAAATATTGGCGGTACAAGCCTTTAGCAAATTGGGGGTTATTCCGAAAGAAGATGCTTTGAAAATCAAAAACAACGCTTCCTTCGATTTAAACCGCATTCGGGAAATCGAAGCCGTTACCAAACATGATGTGGTTGCTTTTACAAGGGCGGTCAGCGAAACGTTAAACGAGGAAAGAAAGTGGATTCATTACGGATTGACTTCTACGGATGTGGTCGATACGGCGCAAGGTTATTTACTGAAAGAAGCCAATCAATTGATTGAAGAAGACTTGCAAGTCTTATTGACGGTTTTGAAAAAACAAGCCCTTCGTTTTAAATCCGTTCCTTGTATCGGTCGGACGCATGGGATTCATGCGGATATTACTTCATTCGGATTAAAATGGGCACTGTGGTATGAACAGACCAAGCGTAATCTAGAGCGTTTCCAAAAGGTCAGAAAAGATGTGGAAACAGGGAAAATCAGCGGTGCCGTCGGTAATTTTGCCAATATTCCGCCGTTTATTCAAGATGAGGTATGTAAAGAATTGGGGCTCGAATCGGCTGCCATTTCCACTCAGATTTTACAACGGGATCGGCATGCGTATTATATGGCAACTTTATCGGTGATTGGCAGTACATTAGAACAAATGGCAACGGAAATCAGACATCTGCAACGAACGGAAGTCCATGAAGCCGAAGAGGCTTTTACAACGGGACAAAAAGGTTCATCGGCCATGCCTCATAAACGAAATCCAATCGGATCGGAAAATATTTGCGGATGTGCCAGAATATTACGTGGGTATATGATCAGTGCTTATGAGGATATTGCATTGTGGCATGAACGGGATATTTCTCATTCTTCGGCCGAACGGATTTATTTGCCGGATGCAACCATGTTGCTGGATTATATGTTGCATCGTTTGACGTCTATATTGGATCAATTGGTCGTTTATCCGGAAGTCATGCTTGAAAACATCTATAAGACCAATGGCGTTATTTTCGCTCAAAGGGTGATGAATGCTTTAATCGACAAAGGACTTTCCAGAGAAGAGGCTTATGATTTGGTTCAACCTTTGGCCATGACGGCTTATAATTTGAAAAAAGATTATTTTGAATTGTTGGCGAAAAATAAAGATATTGGAATGTATCTTAATAACGATGAATTAAAAGAATGTTTTACGCTGGAATATTATATGAAAAACGTGGATTTGATTTATCGGCGTTGTAACATCGAATAGTTTTTAAAAAGAGGTAGCGAAAACGTGGATTTGAAATTTAAAAAAGACGGTCACTGTTTTAAACTTCGCTCGGCGGCAATTATTGTTGAAGATGGCTTTTTATTGGTTGCCAAAAATGAATTGGCAGAATATTATTATACCATCGGTGGCGGCATTCAATTATCGGAACAAGCCGAAGATGCCGTTAAACGGGAAGTCTTTGAAGAAACCGGTGTACATTACGACATTGATCATTTGGCGGTTGTGTTGGAAAATTTTTTTATACCGCGTTCCGGACCGCTGAAAGGAATCAATTGTCATGAAATCAGTTTTTATTTTTATATGAAACCGCGCCATAGTCGACAGTTAAACAGCCATAGTTTATCGGGTGGTGTACCAGAACAGATGCACTGGCTTCCGATAAAAGAGTTGGATCAATATCCGCTTTACCCGCTTTTTTTAAAAGATTATTTTAAAAAAGATCATTCGGGAGTGGAACATATCGTTTTGGATGAACGTACCTTTTTGATGAATCAATAAAAAAGAAAAAAGGCTCTTGATTTCTTATTTTAAGTATGTTAGAATTATTTGGAAACTTACTATGACATGGTTCATGGCGGAAGGAGTGTATGTAGCATGAAAAAAGGAATCCATCCAGAATATAAAACTGTAAAGGTTACTTGTACTACATGTGGAAGCGTATTTGAATCCGGTTCGGTATTAGACGAGATTCGTGTGGATACTTGTTCAAACTGTCATCCGTTCTATACGGGTAAACAAGCATTTACTCAGGCAGATGGTCGGGTTGAAAAATTCAACAAGCGCTATGGCGTAAAAAGCAACTAAAACGTAAAAAAATGCCTTTTTCGGTAATTTCATAGAAGATTATCGTCAATGGGAATATAAATACGGCGCACGATACCTTGCATGCAAGATCAGTGCGCTTATTTATTTTAATTTCAGGAAAATAAAACAATTAGATCACTGATAATGAGGAAAAAAGTGAATGCGGAATTTAAAATTAACGGCCTACAAATTGAAACGGCACGCTTGATTTTAAGACCGTTTAGACAAACGGATTTAGAGGATTTTTTTTGAATACGCTTCTGTTGAAGGCGTTGATGAGATGGCCGGTTGGGTGCATCATAAGAATAAAGAAATCAGTCAGAAAATACTGGATTTATTTATTCTTGAAGACAAAACTTTTGCCATTTGTTTAAAAAGCAACCATAAAGTAATCGGTTCATTGGGTATTGAAAAATACGGATTTAAGCCTTACAGAAAAATCGAATCGGAAACAACATTCGGCACAAAAGAACAAACAATTTTAAATCTTATCCTTAATCCTAATAAAAACTTTAAGTTGGTGTATTCCCATCCGGAAACATTAGTGATTGAAAAATAAATAGTAAGGAAAGAAAATGCCCGATAAATTGTCATTTTAAAGAGGGCTTTTTTTCTTAAAATGAGGTGTGAAAATGAAGTATAACAAGGAACAAAGCGGTTGGATCGAGGTCATTTGCGGGCCGATGTTTGCCGGTAAAACAGAAGAATTAATCAGACGGGTTCGAAGAATGGATTTCGCAAAGAAAAAATATCTTATTTTCAAACCGTCGATTGACAATCGGTACTCGACAACAGAGGTGGTATCGCACAATCAACGAAAAGTTAAAGCCATTCATTTGGATTCTATTGCCGATGTGGAAAAATGGATAACGGAGGATATCCAAGCGGTTGTGGTGGATGAGGTTCAGTTTTTTGATGAGGAAATCATCTCGCTTGTCGAAGGGTTGGCAAGCAAAGGTCTTCGGGTGATTTGCGCGGGCTTGGATTGTGATTTCAGGGGGCGTCCGTTTCGGGTTGTCGCCGATTTATTGGCGATTGCCGAGAAAACGACGAAATTGACCGCAATTTGCGCCGTGTGCGGCAACGAAGCAACAAGAACGCAACGTATTATCAATGGGAAAGCGGCTTATTTTGATGACCCGACGATTTTGGTGGGAGAATGCGAAAGTTATGAGCCGAGATGTCGTCATTGCCATGAGGTTTTGTATCGTGACGAAAGATGAGTTTTACATGAAAGAAGCGCTGAAGCAAGCGCGGAAGGCTTATTTGAAAAAAGAAACACCCATTGGAGCGGTTTTGGTGTATCAAGATACCATTATTGCCAGAGCCTACAACCAGCGGCAAACGAAACAAAATGTTTTGGCCCATGCGGAAATTTCGGTATTGAACAAAGCCTGTAAAAAACTGGGAGCATGGCGTTTGGAAGAATGTTGTTTGTATGTGACATTAGAACCGTGTGTGATGTGTACCGGTGCGATCATTCAGTCTAGGCTCAAGCGGGTGGTTTACGGGGCTAAAAACCATCGTTTCGGGTGTCATCAAAGCGCCATTCGATTATTTGATGTTCCGTTTAATCATCAAGTTTCGGTTACAAGCGGTATTTTGGAGGTCGAATGTAGTCGAATCTTGACCGATTTTTTTCAAGAACTTCGTGAAAAAAAGCCTTTAGGCAAAAACGGCTAAAGGCTTGCAATTGTATTAAAACTATGATAAGATAAAAAACGTCCTTAATCAATTATTTGCGGTGAACCAGGTCAGGATCGGAAGGTAGCAGCCTTAAGCTTGCAAGTAATGTGGTTAAGGCGTTTTTTTATGCCGTGGGAAGGAAAAAGTAAAGCAAGAAAAAGATACATACAAGGATAAAAGCAACCGATAAATCCCATTTCGGGGCGGCTTGTCTTTTCTTGCACCAAAATAAAATCCATTCGATGAAATATTGAATCAAATCAATCAATAAATAAGCCAATAATCCGATTCCGATGCCTTCTGTAATCGAGTAGGTCAGCGGCATCATGATCAAAATCAAAAAAGAAGGAATGGCATTTTTGACTTGTTTGAAATCAATGTCGGTGACATTGGAAATCATTAAAACACCGACGTAAATCAGTGCGCTTGAAGCCGCACTGGCGGGAATAAAGGCAAAAAGCGGTAAAACGAAGATGGATACAATAAACAGCAAACTGACTGTAAGGGCTGTCAATCCTGTTTTTCCGCCGGCGGCAATTCCCACGCCGGATTCGACAAAGGTCGTCATCGGCGATGTTCCAAGACAAGAAGCGGCCATATTGGCCGTTGAATCGGAGACCATGATTTTAGAATAACGGATCGGTTTTCCGTCTTCATCCAATAAACCGGCATTGGTGGCACAACCTAAAACCGTTCCCATTGAATCGAACATTTGGATCATACAAAACGATAAAACGGTGACGCCTACGGTCATATAAAAAGAAGCATCGGCTTTTTCAAAGGCGTCAAAGCCTTCGGTAAATGCGGCTAAAAACAACCCGCCTTGTTCCGGTTTGAAAGAAAAGAAGTTCTGGAAATTGGTCCAAAATCGCCAAGTGATTCCGTCGCTTTTACCTAATAGGATATCAAAATCGGCCACTTGAAGCGGAATAGCCAGCACCGTCGCCGCCAAAACGCCTAAAATGACGGCACCTTTGACTTGATAATGAGAAAGAATACCGATGGCGAAAAGACCGAACAGACAAACAAAGGCTTGCAACGCCGGACCGCCGTTTTGATAATTGGAAGGATCGGAAAAATCGACCAGCCCTACTAGGGTGAAAGCATTGTCGGTAATCAAACCGGATTTTTGCAATCCGATAAACGCAATGAATAACCCGATTCCGACCGGAATGGCCGTTCGGATGGCTTTGGGCATTCCGTCAAAAACTTTTTCCCGTAAACTGATCCATGTGCCGTTTGCGTTTTTTCCGCCCGGGATTACGGAAAGCAAAAAGAATAAAACACCGGATAGAAAGACCAGCAATAAAGCCGTCGATAGCGGCATTGTTCCGCCGGCGGCTGCGCCCATTCCGCCGCCGATTAAAGCGCCGAGAGCGGAATTGAGTCCCAAACTGGGAGCAATGGCCAGTGGTACTTTTGCCAGTAAAGCCATTAAAAGTGTTCCGAATGCCGCACCGAACGCCGTAGCGATAAAAATAGAAGCCCAACGGGCATCGGCGGTTGAGGTTTCATATAAAATATTATTGGGATTGACGGTCAAAATATAGGACATGGCGAAAAAAGTCGCTATCCCTGCTAAAATTTCGCATTTGATGCTGGACTGATACTTGGTGATTTCAAAAAAAGAGTCCAGTCTTTTCTTTTTCTTGTTCTTGTTCATAAACAACCTCCGTATCGTTTTTGCTGTTTTTATTATACGCTATTTTAAGCCAAATGCCTAGAAGAAGACTGTAAACTTTTTAATAAAAAAAAGATACCCTCTTAAATAAGGATATCTTAAAAACGGATTTATTCTAGTTTGGCGGTATATTTTTTGAGCCAGTTTTTTTCATCTTCCGTCAAGTAAGGCTTTAATGTATCGTAAACGGTTTGATGATAATCGTTTAACCAGTTTTTTTCATCTTCGGTCAACCGATCCATACAAATGGCATCCAAATCGATCGGGGCTAGTGTGATGGTTTGAAACCCTAGAAACTGACCGTACATATTCTTTTCTTTGGCGACACAAAGAAGTTCGTTTTCGATTCGTATACCGTATTCGTTTTCTAAATAGATGCCCGGTTCGTTGGTGGTAATCATTCCTTCTTCCAAAACGGCCGATTCCCGGGTTGTCTTTTTAAAGCGGAAACTGTTGGGGCCTTCATGGACGGACAGTAAATGACCGACTCCGTGACCGGTGCCGCATTGATAATCGATTCTAAGTTTCCAAATCGGACCTCTGGCGAGGATATCCAATTGATCGCCCCGCATACCTTGTAGAAAAACAACTTCCGATAAGGCGATCACCGACTTTAAAACGGTTGTAAAATGTTGTTTCATCGCATCGGTTAAATGACCTAGCGCAATCGTTCTGGTAATGTCTGTCGTTCCTTCCAAATAATGTCCACCCGAATCGACCAATAAAAAGCCTTCCGGTTTTA
Organism: uncultured Mollicutes bacterium; assembly: GCA_900540175.1. Lineage (GTDB taxonomy): Bacteria > Bacillota_I > Bacilli_A > Acholeplasmatales > Anaeroplasmataceae > Pelethenecus > Pelethenecus faecipullorum. Next base: position 144,565 of record UQFG01000002.1, read on the forward strand.
AAGAGGCATCGGATGCATCGGTTGCGCTATAATGCATCATCGCCGCGTTTGCCTGATACGCACAAATCGTATCAAACGATAAATCGATGAACCCTTCTTGTTGTTTGCGTTGTTCTTCTAGCATTTTTGCGGCGGATCGCTCACTTAAGGGAATGGTGCCGATCTTGTTTTTGATCAAATACATCCATTTGGTAAAGGCCACGCCGTCTTTGATGTGAGCCTGTTTTGTGTGTTTGATTTCCGTTTTGTTTTTGATGGCTTTAAGTTTTAATGTCGGATTCGGCTTTAAAACTAGGTTGTTTTGGTCCTTAAGCTGATGATAGATGGTATAATTGATCGTTTGATCATCCATCAAAATGGTTTGATTGGTTAATTTGGAAAGAAAGGTATAAAACCCGGAATAAGGGTGGACGTTGATTTCGTTTTCCTTTAAATACAACTCGACGGTTTTATCGATTTTATCGGGATCGACAAACAGATGACAGTCGTCGTCGGTTAAAACGGTATAGGCAAGAAAAACCGGGGTATGGACAATATCGTTGGCTCTTAAATTGTAAAGCCAAGCCTGATCTTCTAAAGAACTCAGAATATGTATGCTGCAATGGTTTTCTTTCATTGCGGTTTTGACATCGGTCCGTTTTTCTTGATACGTCTTTCCGCTGAAAAAAACATCGTAGTAATATAGCATCGAAAAAGGAAGCGGCGGCCGATCGTTCCAAAGAGGATCGATGATATCGCCGGTATCGTTTAATTGTATATTCGGGACATTTTTGCATAAATTAAGTACGAAAGAAGCAGATAGAACGTGTCCGTCAAAGCCCAATCGGAACGGACCTTGAAATGCTTTTTTCAAGTATTCTTCGATTGAAGGGGTTGTGGTCAGTCCTTGTTTCATCAACCGAATCGGTCGGTCTTTGATTTGTTGTTCGGCTTGGATATGGTAGCGGCCGTCGACCCACAATAAAGCATCTTTTTGTGTGATTAACAGCGTTCCTGCCGAACCGGTAAATCCGGTTAAAAACGCTCTTGTTTTAAAATGATCGCTGATATATTCGCTTTGATGCGGATCGGAAGTCGGAATAAGATAGGCATCTAAGTTTTTTGTTTTTAACAGTTGTTGACATTGTTCAATGATATCCATTTTTTTCACCCGTATTCATTATAGCGCTTTTTCGGTGGGATGAAAAGAAAATCTTTAACTTCGGATTCGAATCGTGTATAATGAATAATAGATTATGAAGGAGGTTATTTATGGATTTAAAATTTTGCGGAATATTGGATATTCTAATCGTTTTTTTTCTGCTGATCGCCTGCATTATCGGTTATAAAAAAGGATTTTTAAAAAAAGCCATCGGGCTTGTCAGTTTTTTGGTTGCTTTAATTGTGGCGTTTGTTTTCTGCAGTCAACTGGCCGGTCTTTTGAAACAATACGATGTCATTTATCCGTCTATTTACGAATCGGTTTTTGAAAATGTGTCGTCTTCTCAGGCTTTTATGAATCCGGATGCGACGGTTGCCGATGTCTTAAAGGGAATGGATGTGCCGGGGTTTATTGCCGATTTACTGGCTAAAGCGATCGGAGAAAATATCGGTGTTGCGCAAATGGCCGAAAGCATTTCGACCTATATTACCGATATGGCCATGAATGCGATTTGTTTTTTGATTTTATTGGTCGGCGTCTTTATCGTTGCTTTTATTTTGAAGATCATTGCCAATGTATTAAGAGGAAATTTCATCATTCGTTTTGTGGACGGTTTGCTGGGAATAGCTCTTTACGCTTGTATCTTTTTAGTGGTTGTTTATTTGGTTTTCATGATCTTGCGCTATTCGATGGATGCTTCTTGGTTTGCAGGAGCCAAATCGTTTTTAACGGTAGATATGAAATTAGATGAACCGGATGTATTCAGACTTTCCAAATACATCTACGAACACAACGTGTTGTATAATATTTTTCATATTCTTTTTTAAATGAAGGAAAGAAAACCGGACGGAACCATGTCCGGTTTGTATTTGTATTTGAACAAAGCTATGGTATAATGATACTGTAAGAAATTTAAGGATTAGAAAGGTAAAAGGTGGTTATTTTGAGAATTAATCCAAAATTATTTGATGTTGCAGCCGAAGCGACACCGTTAGATGTTCAAGAATTTGATTCAAGAAAAATCGAACTATACAATATGAACGAGTTTGAAGGCGTCAAAGAAGAATTTATCAATAAAGGGAAATTCGCTGTTTGGTCTTCGGTCGACGGTACGAATTATCGTGTATTTATCGAAGAAGGTTACTATCAGGAACTGAAGCAATTATATACGGCGCCGGTCAATAAAATATGGGTGGATTTTTGGGATACTTGTGAGAATATTTCCAGAAAAACATCGTTTCGGGTAATTTTACCGACAACGATCATCGGAATCGGCGGTTGCATTGCCACTTCCTTTATTCCTGATCGGAACATATCCATGTATATTATGATCGCGATTGTGGTTTTGGTTTTCGGTGTGATGTTGTTTTTTAACCGTTTGACGAAGAAAAAGATTTATGAAGCCAATGTACAAAGCGTCGATCATATCAAAAAAGAAATCGGATCCAAACAATTTGATGTGTTGTTAGACCGTCAAAAAGAATATATGGATTCTTATTATGATGCTTTATATCCCGAAGATACGGAAGAAGAAAACCAAGAAGAACAACAAACACCTTCGTTAGAAGAAGGAACCATCGAAAGCGAACATTCTTCTGACTTAGAAGATAAGAAGGAGGAATAAGGATGAGTCATACCATCGATCGGGATTGTATCAATACACTACGGGTATTGGGATCGGAGATCATTACGAATGCCAAAAGCGGTCATCCCGGCATTGTTTTGGGAGCCGCTCCGATTGTACATACGTTGTTTACCAGACATATTCATTTGGATTCAAACGATGAAAAATGGTTAAACCGCGATCGTTTTATTCTTTCGGCCGGACACGGGTCGGTATTGCTTTATATGATGCTTCATTTTGCGGGTTATCCGATTACAATGGAAGACTTGAAACAATTTCGTCAAAAAGGCAGTTTGACGCCGGGACATCCGGAATACGGTCATACACCCGGTGTTGAAATGACGACCGGTCCTTTGGGTCAGGGAATGGCGACCGCCGTTGGATTTGCGATTGCGGAAAGTCATTTGGCGGCTAAATTCAATCAACCGAATTTTGCGATCGTCGATCATTATACATACGTATTGTGCGGTGACGGCGATTTGCAGGAAGGCGTTACAATGGAGGCGATGTCGCTCGCCGGACGCCTTAATTTGAATAAACTGATCGTACTTTTCGATTCAAACGATATCCAATTGGATGGGGATGTGTCGCTGGCAAGCGGCGATCGAATCGAACAAAAAGTAAAAGCCATGAATTGGAACTATTTGAAAGTGGAAGACGGCAATGATGTCGAAGCGATCGATGAAGCCATTAAAACGGCCAAATCGCATTCCGACGGACCGACTTTGATCGAGATTAAAACTTTGATTGGTTACGGGGCCCCTTCTTGCGGGGAATCGACGGTCCATGGAAAACCGTTGTCTATAGAAGATTTGGAAGTGCTGAGGAAAAATCTAGACTATAAACAACCGCCGTTTACGGTTGCGGCAAATGTTTCGGAATTTTATCAAAAAAGTATTGCCGATCGGGGTAGTTCGGCTAATTCTTCTTGGAACTATTTGTTATCGACGTATGCTAAAAAATATCCGCAGGAATATGATTTATTCAATCATTATATGTTCGATGATTTTCACATTGACGATTATGAAGGACTTCCCTCTTATGAAGTCGGAAGCAGTGTGTCCACCCGGGTTGTCATGGGCAAAGTAATGGACTGGGCTTCTTTGAAGTTGCCGACTTTGATGGGTGGATCGGCCGATCTTACCCCATCGACGATGATCAAGGGGGCCGATGGTATTTTCAGTTCGGTTAATCGACTGGGCAGAAATATCAAATTCGGTGTCCGTGAACATGCGATGGCAGCCATTACCAACGGGATCACCTTACACGGTTGTTTGCATGGCTTCAGCTCGGGATTCTTCGTTTTTTCCGATTATGAAAAGCCGGCGATCAGACTGGCGGCCATTATGCAAATTCCATCGTTATTTTTGTTTTCCCATGATTCGGTCTGTGTTGGCGAAGACGGTCCGACACATCAACCGGTCGAACAGTTGGCTATGTATCGGGCAATGCCCAATCTTCATTTATTTCGTCCGGCAGATGCCGTGGAGATGACATCGGCCATGCTTCTTGCGATTGAAAATCGAAAAAACCCGACGATTGTCGTTTCTTCTAGACAAAATTTACCGGTTCTATCCTGTACTGATTTTAACGGAGTGGCCCATGGCGCCTACATTGCGTTTGAACCGAAAGGAACGCCTGCTTCTTTGTTGATCACGTGTGGTAGCGAATTGGAATTGTGTCTTCGTGTGGCAAAACGGTTTGAAGCGGAAAATGTGTTTGTTCGTGTCGTTTCCATGCCGTCTATGGACCTGTTCAAACGCCAATCGATTGACTATCAAAATCATGTTTTACCGCCTAGAATCCAAAAAAGAATGGCTGTGGAAATGGGTGTCAGTCAGCCTTGGTATCAGTATGCGTCTGTCGTTTTCGGCATTGATGTATTCGGTCAATCCATGGCATTAAAAGATATTCCGACACAATACGGATTTACAGAAGAAAATCTTTATCGGGAATTTAAAGAAAAAGTTTTATAATTTTATTTCAAATGTTCCACCGATTATGTTCGTTTAAACGATATACTCTTTTTGTCGAAAGCCTTATCGGATAAAGTTTAATAAATCAAGACCGAATAGGGTATAGTAATAATAAGTTCAACAAAAAGGGGGAACAGAAGTGATGAATGAAAAAGATTGTCGGGCAGCAAAGTATTTGCCGTTTGATTCTTTAAAAGGTTGGAAAGAAGAATTACGTCAAAAAGAACTGGATATGGAAAAACAACCGTTTCCGATTTTAAGCGATGAACAAAAAGATCAAATGGATGTGACGCTGTTCGAATGTTACAGCCAGAACAAAGCGATTTTGATTTCTTATTACGAAAACGGTACGTTTGTATCTTACAGCGGTGTGATTGAAAATATTGATGTTTTAAACGGCCAAATCATTCTGTTGCCTAAAAAGAAATTTTTTATGGATCGGATTGCCGCTGTTTCCGTTAAATAGAAACTGAAACCTTCAGTTTCTATTTTTCTTTTGTTGTGGTATAATAAAACCATTAACAAAACAAGTTTTGGAAAACGGTTTGAATGGATTTTTCTTGTTTGACCGTAGAAAAAGTGATAAGATAAAAAAAGAATCAATCAGGAGGGAAAGAAAGGAGGAGAAAATATGTATGATGTCATTGTTGTAGGCGGTGGTCATGCAGGTTGTGAAGCCGCTCTTGCCGCAGCGAAAATGGGCGGTAAAACACTCCTTTTAACCGGAAATTTGAAAATGGTTGCCTCTATGCCCTGCAATCCTTCCATCGGCGGCCCGGCAAAAGGCGTTGTGGTTCGTGAAATCGATGCGTTGGGTGGCTATATGGGCAAAAACGCCGATTTGTGTCAAATTCAAACCAAGATGCTGAATCGGTCGAAAGGACCGGCGGTGCGGGCTTTGCGCTTTCAAATTGATAAATTGTTGTATTCAGAACAAATGCTTCGTCATTTGCAACAAACCCCGAATTTAACGTTGAAAGAAGCGATTGTAGAAAAATTGGTAACGCAAGATCAAGCGGTTTGCGGTGTTGTTTTAAAAGACGGGACCGTTCTTGCATCAAAAACGATTATATTGACGACCGGAACTTATTTGGACAGTCGGATTCTTCGGGGGCATCAGACGAAAAAAGAAGGTCCGGACGGTCAAATGACAACCGTTTCATTATCGCAAAATCTGAAGGAATTGGGATTTGAAATTCAGCGTTTGAAAACAGGGACACCGCCCCGTATCAAAGCCTCGACGATTGATTACAGCGAGGTCAAACAAGAACAAGGCGATGAGGAAGTTTGGCATTTCAGTTTTGATCCGGGGTATTCGGCTTTGCGAGCGGTCCGTGTTCCTTGTTATTTGACTTATACCAATCAAGCCATTCACGATTTGATCCGCGATCATTTGCAGGAATCCGCTATGTACGGCGGGATTGTCGAAGGCGTCGGACCGAGATACTGTCCTTCGATTGAAGATAAAATCGTTAAGTTTGCCGATAAAGAACGCCATCAGATTTTTTATGAACCGGAATCGCTTGAGTTGGATCAAGAGTATATCCAAGGTTTTTCAACGTCCATGCCGATGGAGGTGCAAGAACAAATGATTCGGTTATTGCCGGGATTAAAGCATTGCGAAATTATCAAATACGCTTATGCGATTGAGTATGATGCAATCGATCCGTTGGAGTTGAATCCAAATTTGGAAACGAAAAAAATTGCCAATTTGTTTACGGCCGGACAAATTAACGGAACCAGTGGCTATGAAGAAGCCGCCGCTCAAGGGTTGATGGCGGGGATCAATGCGATGCTGAAAATAAGAGGGAAAGATCCGTTCGTTTTGAAAAGAGATGAAGCGTATATCGGTGTTATGATCGATGATTTGGTTACAAAAGGAACGAAAGAACCGTATCGTTTGTTGACATCAAGAGCGGAATACCGGTTGCTTTTAAGGCATGATAATGCGGATTTACGTTTGAGACCGTATGCTTTTTCTTTCGGTATGATTGATGCCAATCAACTTCAACTGCTCAACACCAAAAAACAAGCCATCGATTCTTTCTTGCAGTCGTTCAAACAGATTAAAGTCAAACCGAGTGAGACCGTACAAAGTATATTAGCCAAGTATCATTCGGCTCCGATTCAAGAAGGAACTAGTTTCTATACGTTGTTAAAACGGCCGGAAGTGTCTTTTCGGTGTATTTTGGAATTGTGCGAAGCGTGTCAAATCGTTCTTTCTTGTGCGTTTCCATCCATAGAAGAAGTTCTTGAGCAAGTCGAAATCCAAATCAAGTACGAAGGGTATATCGGCAAAACATTGGAGCAGTCTAAAAAAATGCGAAACTACGAAGCATGGGTGATTCCCAAAGAGATCTGCTATCGGGAAGTGGATAATATTGCGTTGGAGGCCAGAGAAAAACTTGAAAAAATTCGGCCGCAAACGATCGGTCAGGCTTCCAGAATCAGCGGTGTCAATCCGGCGGACATTTCGGTTTTAGTCGTTTATATTGAAAAGATGAAGAGGGAAAGCAAATGAACTTTAAAGAAGAAGTTTTAAAGTTGGGCATTGAATTAAAAGACGGGCAACTGGATCAATTCGAACAGTACTATCGATTTTTGATAGAAGAAAACCGAAAAATGAATTTGACGGCTATTACCGAACAAGAAGAAGTTTACCGCAAACATTTTTTGGATTCGTTGGAAATCAGTCGCATTTTACCGGTCGGAAGTCCTATAACGCTGCTGGATGTCGGTAGCGGTGCCGGTTTTCCATCCGTTCCTTATGCGATTGTCAGTCCCGATACAAAAGTAACGATTATCGATGCGCTTCAAAAAAGAATCCGTTTTTTGGAACAATTGACAAACAAACTCCGACTGACCAATGTCGAAGTACATCATTTTCGGGCAGAAGATTATGCGAAAGAAAAAAGAGAATTTTTTTCTGTGGTGACGGCCAGAGCCGTTGCCAGATTAAATGTACTTTGTGAGTTGTGTTTGCCACTGGTGGCTCTAAACGGTATTTTTATTGCTATGAAGGGAGCGTCTGCTCAAGAAGAGGTGAGGGAGGCTGAAAAATCCATGGAAGCACTGGGTGGTAAATTGGAAAAACAACTTTCCATCGAACTGCCCGAACAACATGAAAAAAGGGAAATTATTGTTATTCGAAAAGTACGCAAAACACCTGCTTGTTATCCGCGACGTTTTGCGATGATCAAAGAAAGGCCGATTGTCTGATGTATGAATTAAACCAAATTGTCAAAACGAAAAAGGCGCATGTGTGCGGCAGTAATGAATGGAAAATTGTAAGAATGGGTGCCGATTTGAAACTGGAATGTTGCGGTTGCAAGCGGGTTATCATGATGCCTTCTTATGAACTGGATAAAAAAATCAAGAAAAACGCCTAGTGCTTTTTTAAGCCGGAGGATCCCGATAAAAAAATAAAAAAAGTTCTTGATTTATTTTTGGGGTTGTATTATAATAAAAAAGCACTATGAGTGTAAGGAAAAATATATGGTTGGGTAGCGAAGAGGCTAAACGCGGCAGACTGTAAATCTGCTCCTTAGGGTTCGGCGGTTCGAAACCGTCCCCAACCACCATTTCATTGATAAAAAGTTGAAAAATAAGGTTGACAACGGTTTTTATTGATGATATACTAAACAAGCGTGTTCATTTTTTTAAAAAATGAATGCTTTATCATTTAGTCTTTGAAAACTATATATGACGGAAGCGAAGAAGAATTAAAGAATAAAAAAGGATACAAATGGAGAGTTTGATCCTGGCTCAGGATTAACGCTGGCGGCG
>UQFG01000003.1 GCA_900540175.1 uncultured Mollicutes bacterium
GGGTCTTAGAATTATTTAATTTATCCGCACCGTCTTTTGTCCAAACAATCGTCGGAGCAGTCGTTTGTTTTATTGGTTTATTATTGATTCCGGCCATTATTCGTCTGCTCATCAATCTTATATCAAGTCTTATTAAAATGATTTTTTAAACAGGAAATAGAAAAATGGAATTAAGTTGAAATCGAAGCACCAAAACACCTAGTTCTAAGGAATAAAAAAAAGTGTAAGCGGTAAGCTTACACCTTTTAATCGTTTTGTCAGAACGCTCCACTCGAGTAAATGAATTTACTCACTTCAGAGATGACAAAAGCATTTTATAATATTTTTATTATTTTGTCAAATAGACTTTTTCATTTTTTTAAAAAAGTGAAAGAACAGCCTACTACCGCAAAAGGATAGAAAAAAATCTATTCTTTTGTCCATAAAATTTAAACATGTTTATAAAGTATATACACCAAAAGCGTATAGTCTAATCACAAAATAAAAAAAAGGACTCGGCGCTCTCAAGGAATAAACCTTGCACGTGGCCGAAGATTACGGGCGACCGGAAACCGTTAATAGCCTAACCTTTGTAACTAGTTTATCAATAGAAAATCAAAAAGTCAAGGAAATTAACTATCAGAAGTCAAATGGAAAAATAAAAAAAAGGACTCGGCGCTCTCAAGGAGTAAACCTTGCACATGGCCGAAGATTACAAACTAACCGGATCCCCGTATCTCGTAAAACCTTTGCATCTTAATTTTAGCATTATTTAATAAAAAATCAAGGAGGAAGTATGGCAAAAGAGATTAAAAAGAATGAATTTAGAAAAAACAATAGCAGAAGAACGGCAGGACATCCAACTTATATCTATGCACAAGAAGGCGATGAATATAAATTTATCGGTATTACACATTCCCCTATTACGGATGATATAGATAATATTCCGCTGGAGAAAAACCCGGAACCCGGAAATAAAACAAAGGCTTATATCAGACCGAATCCGGCAAAAGCGCATAAAAGTTCTTTTGGCTCTAAATTAAAAGGATGGTTTTTCTCTGATGCCGATAAAGAAAAAGTAGATGCGGTCAAGAAAAAGAAATAAATCACATCCGCATCTACAAGTATAGCGATTGGTAAGGTCGTTATGGATAAGAATTGAATAAAAAAAAGGACTCGGCGCTCTCAAGGAACAAGCCTTGCACATGGCCGAGATTACAGGCGACCCGAAACTTAATTCGTACATAGCCTAACCTGTATATATTTTATCATGAAAATTATAAAAATCAAGGAGAGAATACTAGCAAGAAAAATAAAAGATGACATTCAGTATCAATATCAGATCGTTTCCGAACAGGTTAATCTTGGTGTTAAAAAAGAATGGTGGGAACGGATCCTTGAAGTATTTCGGATTGTCGGAGCAGTCGTTTGTTTTATTGGTGTACTGCTGATTCCGGCCATTATTCGCCTGCTCATCAATCTTATATCAAGTCTTATTAAAATGATTTTTTAAATAGGAAATAGAAAAATGGAATTAAGTTGAAATCAAAGCAGCAAAACACCCGGTTTTAAGGAATAAAAAAAAGCGTAAGCGGTAAGCTTACACCTTTTAATCGTTTTGTCAAAACGTCTCCACTCGAGTAAATGAATTTACTCACTTCAGAGCTAACAAAAGCATTTTATAATATTTTTATTATTTTGTCAAATAGACTTTTTCATTTTTTAAAAAAAATATAAGTTGTAAAATAAAAGTTGACACTTAATGAAAAAAAGAAGCCTAAAAAATAGGCTTCAATCTGTACCGTCCTAAGCTATGCAGAGGACCTTATCCCATTAGGGGGAAGACTTATAACCAAACTGGCCAGCGAGTCTGGTAGGCTATTACTGGGCATCCCATCTACTCTAATTATAAGGTTCAGTATAATTAAAATCAATAGTAGTTTATGCGATTTAATGAAATTTATTATGACACTAAGACTGGAGAATTTGTTTTAGAAAAAAGTGGTAAAAGATAAAAAGTGAGATAGGGATTAGATCCAATCTCGGTTTAATAAAAAATCTATTCTTTTGTCCATAAAATTTAAACATGTTTATAAAGTATATACACCAAAAGCGTATAGTCTAATCACAAAATAAAAAAAAGGACTCGGCACTCTCAAGGAACAAGCCTTGCACATGGCCGAGATTACGGGCGACCCGGATCCCCGTTCTTAGCCCAACCTCGTAGTTTCATTTTAAATCATAAAAAAAATATTGTCAAGGAGGGAATATAGTAAGAAAAATTAAAAACGACACTCAAAACTTGAGTGTCGGGCATCGTATGCTTTTGCATACAAGATTATTTCTAATCTTAACTATGTTTTAAATGGCGGAGGAGGGGATGCCAACTTCTCTATTCACTCCATTTGTGCTTTAATTGTATTATTCAATATCATTAAAGTCAATAGTAGTTTATGCATTTTTTGCAAAATTATAAAAATCAAGGAGGGAATACTAGCAAGAAAAATAAAAGGGTGCATTACTGTACCCTTTAAATATCAGTGGATCTTTGCTTTCGCAGACTCTTACCGTCGTAAGAACTCTTTAGAACCGTAACAGAAATAAAACCGTCGTTTTAAATGTTATCGATTCAAGGTAGCCATGCCATATTGGTTTAGGTCCTTCCACGTACATAAATTTTATCATATTGTCAATAAAAGTCAACTGCTTATTTAAAATCAATGCTATAATAGATTCCATGAGATTGGACCGATTCCTTTTTCGGGAGGTAATTTATGGGTAAAAAAAAACGAAATTCTCAAAAACATCAGCTTGTCTGTTTATCTTTCATTTTCTGATCACGGAAGGGAAAATTAAAAAAAACAATCGAATACTACTTAGATCTAGATAATCGGATCACGATTTATAATTACATATCGGAGGTTAAGAGTTTTTTGGCTGAACTTGCTAAGGTAACTAACGTAACTCTAACAATATCGTATGATTACGAAACAAAAGAATACTTTTTAGAGGAAGAATCGAAATAAAAAAACGAGATTAGGAATGAATCCAATCTCATTTTTTTAAAAAAATTATTATGGTGTTCATAAAATTTAAACATGTTCATATTTTATATACAATGAATAAGTATAATGGCTTTGAATAAGGAGGAAAGTTTTTAATTTTGGTCTGATAAGTTTTTAAGTAAAAGATCATCAATAGGTATATCAAATATTTTAGATACTTCAATGATAGTTTTTGCAGTTGGGTTATTTGTTTTTAAGATGCTATTTAAACTTTGGCGACTGGTTTTCAGTAAAATGGCTAATTGAGCTTGACTTATATGATTCACTGAGCATAAATATCTTACATTTTGATTAAAGTACATAAACTCCCCCCTTGTAAATAATTATCTTTACAAAAAAGAAGCACTATGCTATAATCACTTATGTAAAGATATTTCTTTACTAGACCGACGGTATCTAAATAATAATTATTATAATTAAACTCGCAATTTGATTATAGCATAAATTATTTAATTTGGATACCTAACAAAACTATAATTTCCTTATTCTTTTTTGAGTTCTTTGAAAATTGAATAGACCAATAGGATAAAATATTGTTTGAAAGATAAATTCTCTCCAATTGACCTGTGGCTCCAGTAAAAATGTAAAATTTAGGACGGTCAAATTCTAAATTTTAAATAGGAAATTAGGTTGATAGAACAAGATAATTTTGTCTTTTCCGTCAACCTTTTTTCTTTTCTGAAAATAACATTTTTCATATACGGAGCGACCCCTGAACGGTATCGAAATTATTCAAAGTTTTTGAGTGAATTGATGTATTTTGATATTGGCAACTTTTTTGTTCCGAACAGTTTTTTAAAATAGTAGTTTTTAACAATGAATTATGGTATAATAAGTAGGAACCTACTTAAAGGAGATAACAAAGTGGATAATATCGGGCAATTGATTAAACAAATATCGAATAGGTTAATAAATGATTTAAATCAAAGATTAAAAAAATACGGGATTACTTTTTCGCAACTGCAAGTATTATTGATTATTAAAGATCATCATAAAATGTGCCAAAAAGACATTGCAAAGAAATTAAAAATAAAACACACTTCTTTACTGGATATTCTTAAAATATTAGAACGAAAAGGGTTGGTTTTAAGAGGTACAAACGAGGATAATGCAAAATACAGCGAATTATTTTTAACCTTAGAAGGAGAAGAGGTATTAAACAAGTTGGATTTCGGAAAGGATCTAACGCAAGAATTGATGGCAGAAACGTTGGGATATGCCAGTGTGGAAGAAATGCTTTCTAAATTTAAAGAGGTATTAAGGCGATTGGAAGAAGGGAACCCGAATGGAATTTGATAAAAACGAAGTCCATAAAAGCAGGAGGTAACAGATGTCGGAATTGCCGGAGATTGAAAGTGTCGTTTACTTTTTAAAACCTCACTTGCTAAACAGAACAATCAAAAAAGTAACACTTGAAAAAGAAAGTATTTTGGTCCATCCAACCAAGGAAGAATTAATCGACGGGTTGCTTCATCGTGAAATTATTCATTTTTCAAGAAGAGGAAAAATGGTTTGTTTTCTACTGGATGACCAGTCGAAATTGTATATACATCCGAGAATGGTAGGACAGTTTTTGACTTGCCCTAAAAATTTACCGGAAATCAAACACACTCATTTTATAATGGAATTTGATAATGATGAAGAATTTCGCTATATTGATGTCAGACGATTGGGAAAATTATATTATATCAAGAAAGACGAAGAAGATATCTATACGGGAATTAATAGATTAGGGGTAGAATATAACGATGAGAGTTTAAATGTGGCAACTTTGAAATCACGGTTATTAAATTATAAAAAAACGGTAAAAGATGCTTTATTGGACCAATCTCTTATCGCGGGAATCGGGAACATATATGCAGATGAAATACTGTTTGTATCCAAAATCATGCCAAATAAAAAAGCACAAGAACTGTCAAATGAAGAAATCAATCGATTATTTCATGCAATCAAAGAAGTATTGGATCGATATATAGAATTAAATGAATCTGTCGGATATGACGAATATTTGAAAGGAGAAGGCAAAGATTTTGCGAATATGCACGTATTGAGATTGTATCACAGTCAAAGATGTCCTATCTGCAATAAAGAATTGGAAAGAACGAAACTATCCTCCCGTGGAACGGTCTATTGTCCTCATTGCCAAAAATAAACATGATTATAAAAGAAATTCACGTTCAAAACGTTTTAACAAAATCAAATCTTCCGGTGTCGGATTATTCTGTCAATCCGTATGTGGGATGCACACATTCTTGTAAATATTGTTATGCTTCTTTTATGAAACGATTTACCAATCATCTAGAACCGTGGGGAACATTTGTGGATGTTAAGTATTGGGAAAAAATCAGCAATCCGAAAAAATATGCCGGCAAAGATTTATTTATCGGATCCGTAACAGATCCTTATATGCCACTGGAAGAAAAATATAAAAGAACAAGAACGTTTCTTGAAGAAATGCAAGGAAGTTCTTGTACAATCAGTATTGCAACCAAATCGGATTTAGTTGTAAGAGATTTGGAATTGATCCAAACTTTTCCGGAAGCAAGAGTATCTTGGTCTATCAATACATTAGATGAAGAATTCAGAAAAGAAATGGACCAGTCGGTATCAATCGAGCGGAAAATAGAGGCCATGAAAAAATTTCATCACGCAGGCATCCGAACAACTTGTTTTATATCTCCCATCTTTCCAGGAATAACCGATGTAAAGGAAATTATCTTAAAAACGAAAAATCACTGTAATTTGATTTGGCTTGAAAATTTAAATTTAAGAGGAGATTACAAGAATAGAATCTTAAACTACATAAAAGAAAAATATCCCGACTTATATCCTCTTTACGATGAAATCTATCACAAAGGAAAGAAAGATTACTGGGAGAAATTAAATGCTGAAATTGCCGAATTTTGTAACGAGCAAAATCTCGAATATATAAGAAACGACGATTCTTTAAAAAGAGGAATCAACGAACCGCCGATCGTAGTCAATTACTTTTATCACAATGACATTAAAAAACGATAAAGAAAGGAGATTATCAAATGATCTTGAATGTATCGGGAAGAACCGATATCGTTGCGTTTTATTCGAAATGGTTTATGAACCGATATAAAGAAGGATTTGTTGATGTACGAAACCCGTTTAACCCCAACAGTGTATCGAGAATCTATTTTGAAGATGTTGATGTCATTTTATTTTGCACTAAAAATCCGATTCCGATCCTTCCGTATTTGAAAGAAATTACGAAACCGATCTTGTTTCACGTTACGTTGACCCCTTACAAAAAAGATATCGAACCGAATGTGCCGGACAAAACAACGATCATCGAAGCCATAAAAAAAATTTCCGATATCATAGGTATCGATCATGTATCTATTCGATATGATCCGATTTTTTTAAATCATCAATATAATTTGGCCTATCATTTAAAAGCCTTTGAGAGAATGTGCGGTTTATTAGAAGGATATGTGAATAAAATAATCGTATCCTTTATCGATGATTATAAAAATGTCAGAAAAAATGCAAGTGTATTAAGACAAAGCGGATTCACCGACAGGGATTATAAAGGAATCGGAGAAAGTTTTAGTGAAAGCGCAAAAAAACATCGTATGACGGTACAAACTTGTTTTGAAGAGATAAATTTGGTTGAATACGGATTTATAAAGGGGGAGTGTCTGTCGCATGAATTGGCTTATCAAATAACCGGCAAGAAATTTCCGAATTGGAAAGCCCGAAAAGAACAAAAATGCAATTGTGTGCAAATGGTGGATGTAGGGGCTTATAATACTTGTCCACATCGCTGTAAATACTGCTATGCGAATTACGATGAACAGGAAGTAGAAAAAAATATGAAAAACCATGATGCACATTCCAGTTTGTTGATTGGATATTTACGGGATGAAGATACAATTAAAAGAAGAAAAAAATAGAATCCGGAGGAATTAAAAATGGAATTTTATGAAGCAGTCGAAAAAAGAAGAACGGTTAGAGCGTTCTTAGATCAAGAAGTGGACTTTGAAGTGATTCAACGCATATTGGAAGCGGGAAACAAAGCGCCGACGTGGAATCACAATCGCAATTGGAGTTACATTATTTTAAAAACAGATGAAGAAAAGGAATACGCTTTTGATTATGCAAAGAAAATCGCCGATCGTTTTGATGCGGAAAAATATCTTCATGCCCCAAGACCGTATCCCATTACACTCGGGCAAAAAATGTATGCTTATGCCATGCCAAGACAGTATAGCATGTTAAAAGATGCCCCCTATGTGATCATTCCGGTGTTTCGAGCAAAAGAATTAAACGGGGAATATGTATCGAAATTAAATCCTTTTTCAACCATTTGGTGCGTGATAGAAAACATATTTTTAGCGGCAACGGCCGAGGGATTGGCATGTTCTATGAGAATCCCGCTCAATGAAGAACACGATCTTGTCAAAGAAAAATTAAATGTTCCGCCGACTTATAAGATTCCGGTATTTATCGGAATCGGGTATGCCGATCCAAATGAAAAAGTGTTGGAACAATATCAACCGGAAATAGACAAACAATTGCATTTCGGCAAGTGGAGATAAGCCGTTCTATTCACGAAAAACGAGTCGGTCGATCAAAATCGTTTTTTGATCGACCTTTTTTACTTGTTTAAGATCTTTTTATTGATTGGATTCAGTTTGTATGATACGATAGCCGAAGAACAATATTTCTAGAGATAAATACTATGTTTAAAGTTTTAAAGGCAATCGTTATTCGCACGATTAAACGGTGATTCCATTTTGAAATTTTGTTATTGGCATTCAGGTCGTTGATTTTTATCCTACAGACCATTCGATATGTCAAAGACTACATTCTATAATCAAAAATAAAACAATTCTTTTCTTTTAGATTGTTTAACCGTCTTTAAAACGGCGGCTTGATTTATTAAAATATTTTTGCTATTATAATAACGGATGTGAAGTTATCCAAGTCTATTGTATAGAAGACTGAACCGCAAGTATGCCAATAACTTCTGATGATTTTTTTGTCATCGGTCGTTATTGGTTTTTTTATTTGAATAAGGGGGAATTTAGATGTTTTTCAGTTTGGGTATTCTTTTGTTGATCGGTTGGTTTGGTGGGTGGCTTTTTGAAAAAATACGCTTGCCGAGATTGATTTTTTATCTGCTTTTGGGAATTATGTTCGGGCCGTCTTTATTGGCTGTTTGGGATGAAAGTCTGCTACAAATCAGTTCCTATTTAAGGCAGATGGCTTTGGTAATCATTTTGACAAGAAGCGGTCTGTCCCTAGATTTCAGTATATTGAAAAAAATAGGAAGAAGTGCGGTTTTAATGTGCTTTGTACCGGCCGTATTTGAAATAATCGGTATTGCCGTATTTGCGCCGCTGCTTTTGGGGATTAAGATTGAAGAGGCGCTCTTACTTGGCAGTGTCTTAGGAGCGGTTTCTCCTGCGATTGTTGTTCCCAGAATGATATCTTTACAGAAACAGGGGTACGGGCAACAGCATCATGTATGTGAATTGATTATGGCAGGAGCCAGTTTAGATGATGTCTTTGTCATTGTTTGTTTCTATGCTTTTAAAGGATTGATATCTACATCGTCGCTGGATTTGATGCGGTTTTTGGATATTCCCGTAAGTATTGGGCTTGGGTTGTTGTTGGGAAGTTTACTGGCTCTTTTTATGTGGTTTCTTTTTAAAAAAATAAAACTCAGTTTTTCGTTCAAAACGATTTTGATGTTGGGAATGTCGTTTTTGATGTTGGGAATAGAAGAATGTTTAAAACCTTACGTTTCCGTTTCTTCTTTGCTGGGAATTTTATGGTTTAGTATGGTGTTGTATCATTTTAGAAAAGAAGATGCCAAACAGATAAAAAAAGCTTATGATGGGTTATGGGACGGATTTGAAATTCTTTTATTTGTTTTAGTTGGCGCCATCGTAAGTTTAGACTATGCGTTCAGCAAAGAAGGGGCGATGCTTTTCGGTTTGATTTTAATAGGTTTGGTGTTTAGAAGTATCGGTGTATGCGTATGCGTGATACGGACGTTATATACCGTAAAGGAAAAACTTTTTATCATCCTTTCGTATTTGCCGAAAGCGACTGTGCAAGCCTCTATCGGCGGAATCGCTTTGCAAGAAGGATTGCCGTGTGGCGAAATTATCTTAACAGGGGCGGTGATCGCCATTATTTTTACGGCACCGGTCGGAGGAATTTTAATGGACTGTTTCTATCCGAAATTATTAATAAAAGATACGGATTTATTTTAAAATAGTATTTAAAAAATATTTTGTCGCTTTGGATTGTTGGCGGTTTCTTTTGATGGCAATGAATAAAGGAACCGTCAATTTTTCTTTAAAATCGACTTCGACCAAATCGCAATCTGCTACACAGACTAGATTTTTTAAACAAAGAGCATACCCCAATCCGTTTTGAACCAAATGGGTGGCATTATAAATTAAATTATAAGTCGCTACAATATTTAATGTTTCTTTATTTGGGAAAAATTCATCGAAAATGTGCTTGTTTTCCATCATTTGATTGGACACGATTAATGGTAAGTCGGGTAAATCGTGGATCGAGATCGTTTTCTTTTGGGCAAGTACACTATCTTTCGGTGCCAAAAGACAAAAACGGTCTTCGTAAGGAAGTCTAAAATATTCGAAATCATCGTAGAAAATCGGACCGATAAAAAGACCGATATCCAAGATGCCTTTTTGCAATTTTTCATGAATCGGATCAAAATCATAACTGAAAATCCGAATTCGAATTTTCGGTTGTTTTTCTTTCACTTTTTTGATTTTTTCGGCGATAAACCGCATATAAAACGTTTCTCCCAAACCGAAAAAAACATCCCCGGTAATTTCTTCGTTAGCGGAAAAATTGGATTCCGTCTTTTCCAGTAAACTGATGATTTCCAATGCGTTGTCCCTTAAATACAGTCCGTCGTCTGTTAAAGTAATTTCTTTTCCCCGTATAAATAATTTCTTGTTCAGATAATGTTCTAAATCTTGAATTTGTTTGGATAATGTCGGCTGTGTAATATGAAGATTGAAGGCGGCTTTTGAAAAACTTTTTTCTTTGGCTACTTCCAAAAAATAATATAATAATCTTGTTTCAATCATGGTATCCCTCCTTTTTTATTGTATCATAAACAAACGATAATTTAAAAAAAATACTTGATTTGTCCGTTTGGTTTAAAAACATTAATGAATGACACAAAATCCCATTTTTTAATTATTGAGATTTTATTAAAAGATTATAAAAGAAAAGACTATTCTCAAAAAGAAGTTAAAGCCTGTTTTCATGGTAAAATATTGACATCAATTTTATAAAATACTATAATTAGTACTTGCAGGAGGGATAAAATGAAAAGAATTTGTATGATTTTGCTTTGCATTTTTACAGTTATGGCCTTAAGTTCATTTAAAAAAGAAGAATTGAAAACAGCAGAATCACCTGCGACTTATTCCATTCAAACTTATTTTGAAAAGCAAATGAAATCTTCTATGTTGGATACGGCATCTTGGAATAAAATTCGTCAAAATATCAAAAATACAACGAAAATCAACGGTACAAAATGGCGTGAATTTATGATTGAACATCGCTATGTCGTACAAATCGATACCGATTCCCTTGAATTTGTCTTTGATCAGGTTTTGAATTTGGACTCATCGTTTCGTTCTCCGGACGGATTGGGCCAAATCCAAATAACAACAACCTCTGTTTTTACGGATACGATTTTAATCTCTACGACGGAAGATGTGAAAGTGGCCGGTGAAAGTACCGTCGGTGCCGGATTGGAAGTTCCGGGATTCTCGTTTTCAACCGATAAAAAAGCGTTGGTTGAAAAAAGTTTATCGCAAAGAAGGGAATACTCTTCGTCTTTTTCCAATTCTTACACGTATACGCTTGTGTATAATCCAAGTGAAATCGATGTTCCCGAAAACAGTACGTTTGCTTTGGCATCTATTGGCGATTATTTTCGTTTTAAAGCCAAAATTTACGAGGAAAAATATTATTGGTGGGGCACTTACGTTGATGCCGGTCCATGGGAAGTAGAATGCAGAATTTATACGTTTCATTATTACAGTTATGCTTTTAGTGACGGGACGCACCTTTCCAAACCGACAAGGCCGTATCTATTTTAAGGTATGTTTCGTCCTATTCTAGCTGAATGGAAAGCATTGACCCACCGCAATCTTTTGTTTTTTATTCCCGCCTTTTTGATGATGTTCTTGACATTTTCCTGTTTGCCGTTGTTTAATTCATTGGCGGTATCCATCCATGATCCTTGGGAAAACATCGACGATGAGTGCTTGATCGGAACGTATCAGGCAACAACGAAATCGATTTTAACTCAAGTGGATCCTTCTTTTTATCACATCTACGAAGAACTATTGCAGTACGGTTATCCGTCTTATACATGTTATATCGTTCATTCCAATGTGGTTGATTTTTATCTTCCTTCTTTGGGATCGTTTTATTTTGATATCGACAATCAAACATTAGAAGACCGTTTTTTTTATACGAATTTCGATTATCCGTATGAAACGGTTGTTCATCATGACCGGACGTTTGTTAAAAATAAAGAGAGGCTGAAAATCGCAATTCCTTATGCGATTTCTTCTTTGAAAAAAGAAAGTTTGAATTATATGGTTCTTGTCGATGATTCTTATTCCTATGAATGTCTCGATCAAATGATCATCGTTTCTTCGGCAGTCGATCCTACCGTAAAGGATCGATTATTGGAAAACGGCTTTTTATCCGGAGAAACGTATAAACATCAAATGAGAGCAACTCAAGATCAAATGGGCGTGTTGTTATCGTGTTTAATGATTATTCCGTATCTGCTTGTTGTTCTTATCGTCTTATTGATTGTTTCGATTTTTTATAAAAAGAACAGATCGGTTGCCTGGATTAAATATTTATTTTATCAAAAAAAACGAAAATTAAAGCGGGATGGATTCTTGGATTATTTGCTGATGTTTTTATTTCCGTCTTTGCTCGGAACGATTGTCAGTCTTTCGATTATTAAGGGATTGGGACTGAACCTTTATCCGCTGTTTTACTTATTTGGATTTACAGTTACGGTTTTCGTTTATTTTATTTTGAGTTTGATTCAAAAGAAGAAGGTTGGGATTCGCTCATGTCACTTATAAAACTGAAACATTTAACGAAACAATATGAAAAAATTCTTTTCAACGATGCCACTTTTACCGTTCCGGAAGGAAAAATGATTGCGATCAGAGGTGTCTCGGGTTGCGGTAAAACAACCTTGCTCAATATCATCAGCGGATTTGATACCGATTTTAAAGGACAATATTTTTGGAAAGAAGAAGCCGTAAAAGCCGGTGAAATTCATAAAAAAGTTCAAAAAGAGATCAGTTTTGTTTTACAGGATATCGGTCTTTTGACGTATTTGAGTGTCAAAGATAATATTTTATTGCCGTTTGACTACAACCATAAGAAAGTGGACCAAACTTATTTGGAGGAGATTACGGAATTGCTCGGAATTAAAGATTTATTGGAACAGAAAAGTCAAACACTTTCTTTAGGAGAAAAACAGCGCGTTGCCATTGCCAGAGGATTGATTACAAAACCGGCCTTATTGTTGGCCGATGAGCCGACCGGATCGTTGGATGATGAAAATACTTTTCAAACGATGCGGCTTTTCAAACAGATCAATGCGCGGTATGGTACAACGATTATTGTAGTAACCCACCGCAAAGATATTATAAAGGATTTTGATGAGGTATATACGATCGATGATTGCAAAATTCAATGCGCTTAAACACTTTTTTCGTTTTTTCTTGGTATCCGATTGGTCTCGTTTTTTTAAGTCGTTGCTTTTTTGCGGTTGTTCTTGTTTTCTTTCTGTGATGGTAGCGCTGTTTGGTTCCATTTACGTATCCAATATTCAAAAAACAGCGGCTTATTTTCCGGATACAATGGCTTATTTTTATAAACTTACCGAAAAACAGGAAGAAGAAATTAAAAAAATCCCGACGTTTGATTCGCTGTATCAAACGCAAAATCTTTATTTTGAGCGAATGGAAGCAGAAACGGTATCCACGCAGCCGATGGTAAACTTTTCTTTACCCGAAGATATTCAAATGTACCAACGCAAAAAATTTTTGACGGATGATTTTCATGGCATTATTGTCAGTTGCGGCGATCTTAGCCGAATAAAAGGACTTCTTGGAACAACGGTAACGCTTTTTGATTCTAACAATGAGGCGGTTGAAATTCCGATCGTCAATTTGGCTTATCCTGATAACGGATTTCAGTTTTTCAGTTTTTTTTCGTATCAGTTGGATGATGCAATCACATATTATATCCACGAGGATTATTTATCACACTTAAACTATCGTCCAAGCGGATTGTCTTTGCATACGATTGTCCGATTTAAGGAAAAAATCGATGAACAAACCGATTCGTTGATTCAACAAATTGTGGGAATCGATTACCAAACACTTCAGTCGCCGGATTATTTATCCCAATATCGTCTGATTGACAGCAATATTCGTTCAACTGGGACGATTATTGCGTTTATGGATTGGTTCAGCCTTCTTTTTTTACTTTTTTCATTGGGATTTAATGTTTTGGTGTTGATGATTTTTATTGCGGACAAATTAAAAGATCTTCGAATCAGAAGGTTGTTTCAAATGTCGAAGCAACAATCCTTTCAATATCTGTTTTGGGGTATGATGGGATTATTTTTCGGTTATTG
This sequence comes from uncultured Mollicutes bacterium, assembly GCA_900540175.1. Taxonomy (GTDB): domain Bacteria; phylum Bacillota_I; class Bacilli_A; order Acholeplasmatales; family Anaeroplasmataceae; genus Pelethenecus; species Pelethenecus faecipullorum. The sequence continues at coordinate 13,762 of UQFG01000003.1, forward strand.
GTTGGTCGCGTTTGTTTTGGTCATGACAACCAGTTATTTAGGCGGCTTGTTTTTAAATTACCGAGTCAATCTTGTCTTTTATGAAAAGATTGGATGGATTGGCCTTGTTTTTTTATTTGTTTCGGGAATCTTTTCTTTAATCGTTGCTTTTTTCGAAAATAGAAAAATCAGTTTGTCATTGTAACAACATTGCTGCTAAATGGCAATGTTTTTTTCTTTACCCTATAAATGAACGGTTGATCGAACATTTTCGGTTTGTTTTGAATAACTTAAAAAATAAAAATCTTTTAACTTTGGAATAAAAGGGGTATAATCATACCGTAAATCATAAAAAGAGGTGTTGAAAATTGATTCGATTTGACCATGTTACCTTCCAGTATAGCCCATCGGAAGGTTCTGTTTTGAACCAAGTTAATTTAACGATTCACGATCGGGAATGGGTTTCGATTTTAGGCCATAACGGAAGTGGGAAGTCAACCATTGCCAAATTGATGATCGGATTGTTGGAACCGTCTTCGGGAACAATTTATTACGATGATCAACCTCTTAATGAAAATACCGTATACGATATCAGAAAAAAAGTCGGAATCGTTTTTCAAAATCCGGACAATCAGTTTGTCGGATACAGCGTTCGTTACGATATTGCGTTCGGATTGGAAAACCATCAAGTGCCAAGATCGGAAATGATTCGGTTGATCGATGAATATACGCGTAAAGTGGGAATGGAAAACGAGTTGGACCGGGAACCGCAGACGTTATCGGGGGGACAGAAACAACGGGTTGCCATTGCCGGAATTTTGGCTTTAGATTGCGATATCATTATTTTAGATGAAGCAACTTCCATGTTGGATCCGGAAGGGGTCGAAGAAATTTCTGATTTGATTGTGGAATTAAAACAGAAGTATCATAAAACGGTTATCACCATTACCCATGATTTGGATTTGGCTAAAAAAAGCGATCGGATCGTGGTATTAAAAGAAGGCTGTATTATCAAAGACGGCAAACCGGAAGACGTATTCCGGGAAAGAGAAATTTTAAAAAGTTCCAATTTGGATATGCCGTTTTCGTTACGGATATTGGATGAGGCCAGTCATAAGACCTGTTTAAAAAACGATTCGGCATTAATGGAGGCACTATGGGAATATCATTTCAAGAAGTAAGTCACTTCTATCAGGGACCGACGAAAAAACAACGAACGGTCGCTTTGAAGAATATCCATTTGAATATTGCATCCTCCGGTGAATTTATTGCGTTGGTGGGGAAAACGGGTAGCGGGAAATCGACGTTGATGCAACATATGAATGCTTTGTTGTTGCCTTCATCCGGAAACGTGGTAATCTTTGGTAAAACGATTACGCCGTTTAAAAACAAAAACCCGAAATTAAAAGAAATCCGCAAAAAAGTCGGATTCGTTTTTCAGTTTCCGGAATATCAGTTGTTTGAGGAAACGGTTTTAAAGGATATTATGTTTGCCCCTAAAAATTTCGGTTTTTCCGAAGATGAGGCCAAAAAAAGAGCCGAAGAAGTCGCTAAGTTATTGGATATCGATGCTTCTTTGCTCGAAAAATCACCGTTTCATCTTTCCGGCGGTCAAATGCGTAAAGTGGCTATTGCCGGGATTTTGGCATACGATCCGCAAATTATTTTACTAGATGAACCGACCAGAGGATTGGATCCGGAAACGGCCGAACAAGTCATGGCTTTATTTTACCAAATCCAGCAACAGTATCATAAGACAGTCGTTTTGATTTCGCACGATATGGATATTGTTTATCGCTATGCCAATCGGGTTGTGGTTATGAATGAAAACGAAATCGTGTACGACGGAAATAAAGAAAAATTATTCGAAACGGGACTGTATTTGAAACATCATTTACGAAAACCGTCGGTTTTGGATATGATTGATTTTTTAAATGAAAAATTGGGATATGATTTGGATTATCACATCGTTAACGAACAAGAATTGATCGAAAGGTTGGTAGCATATCATGAATAATATTATTTTCGGTCAGTATGTTCCGGGAAATTCGTGGCTGTACCGCTTGGATCCGAGAACCAAAGTCATTTTATCGGTTTTGTTGATTGCGGTGTTGTTCGTCATTCCTTCTTTTTACGGCATCTTGATCGCTTTCGGTATTTTTCTGTTGATTTTTATTGCCTCAAGAGTATCGGTTATTCGGGTAATAAGAGGATTAAAACCGATTTTGTTTTTGATCGGGCTGACCTTTTTGTTGCAGTTGATTTACAATACGCAAGGAACATTATTGTATGCTTTTCCGATGCAGATCGGATTGTTTCAACTTCTTTTGTTGATCGGACTTTTCTTTCTTTATTTTTTGACGAAAAAATGGATCAAATTTAAAATTCTTTATTTTCTGTTGCTGTTTGTTTTAGGTTTTCTAATCTTATGGTTGTTAAGGTTTGATGTTTTAAATTGGGCGGATTTTACTTTTGCGATTTACAGCGACGGATTGGAAAAAGCAACGTTTATTTTTGTCAGGATCGTCATCATGATCGGAATTACGACTTTGCTGACTATTTCCACGATGTCAACGGAAATCAACAACGGATTGGAATGGCTTCTTTATCCGTTAAAGTGGATCAAAGTGCCGGTAAGCGCCATTTCCATGACACTTGCTTTAACGCTTCGGTTTATACCGACGTTGTTGGAAGAATCGACGAAGATTATGAACGCTCAAGCTTCCAGGGGCGTTGATTTTAAAGAGGGTAAATTAAAAGAAAAAATCACACAGATTATTTCCTTGTTGATTCCGATGTTTGTGATTTCTTTTCGGAGGGCCGAAGATCTTTCAAATGCCATGGAAGCCAGGGGGTATGTCATCGGGGCAAAGCGCACAAAATTGGATGAGTTGAAATTCAAAGGCTTGGATTATTTTTGTTTGATAGTGGGGCTTTTGTTTTTGGGACTTGCGATCGGGAGTCGTTTTTTTGCCTAGATATGCTTGTGTTTGCAGTTATGATGGTTACGATTATATGGGTTTTCAGATCCAAAAAGGCCTTCCGACCATCGAACTGGAAATCGAAAATGCGTTTTTGAAGTTGCTTGGCGATAAAGTCAAAATCTATCCTTCCGGTCGAACGGATAAAGAGGTTCATGCCGTGGGCCAAGTTTTTCATTTCGATTTGAAAAAGGAAATTCCTCCGCTTGGCATCCTAAAAGGATTGAATGCGTATTTGCCGCAGGCGATTGCCGTTTTGGATTGCAAAAGAGTGGCGGATGATTTTCATGCCCGTTTTTGGGCGGTAAGAAAAGAATATCGTTATTCTATCAATACCAAAGAAAGAAACCCGCTGACGGCGCGATACAGTCCGTATCGGTACGGACTTGATCCGATTTTGATGAAAGAGGCGTTGACGCTTTTGGTCGGTTGTCATGATTTTAAAGGATTTGCTTCTGCTTCCATCGATCCAAGAAAATCGACGATCAAAACAATCGAATGCGCCGAGTTGTTGGAAGAAGAAGGGAAACTGGTATTTCGTTTCATCGGAAACGGATTTTTAAAGTATCAGATTCGCCGAATGGTCGGTCTTTTGATTGAAATCGGCCTCCAAAGAGAAAAAAAAGAATTGATTACGGAGATTCTGGAAAAAAAAGATCCGAAACTGTCGCGCTATGTCGCCCCGGGCTGCGGACTTTGTTTATACCGAGTTGACTACAAAGAGGACTGACATCCTCTTTTTTTAGTATAAAATCCATCGTTTTCCGCACACTAAAAACGGTGATGGTATGTCTGAGTTAGAAGAAGGTCTTTCTTTAGCGGATTTATTTCGGATTTTATGGAAAAACAAAATAAAAATTGCTTTGGTATTCGGTCTTGTTTCTGTTACAACATTATGTTTTTTATTGTTTTTCTTTATACCTTCTAAACGGCAATATACGGCGACTTTTCGTTATGAATGGTTGGGATTGGAAGAAGAAACCTTACATTTTATGGAACGCTTTGATATGATGGATCTTGTTTCTTACGACAATTTGAAATCCCTGCAGCAAGAAGAAGGTTTTGAAAAAATCGACGTCGATCAAATGATCGAACAAAATGCGATTGAACTCAATGTAAAAGAAAACGACTTTTACGAACTGAAGATCGAAGGGCGCTATTTCGATTCGCCGACTTTGGGAAAGAAATTTATAGAGCGGTTGATTTTTTCGTTTTATCAAAAGGCCGTGAATTTGACGGATGAAATATCGTATCAGGCGAATTTAAATGCTTATAATGATACGTATAAAGTGGGAAGTAAAATCAACTTTTTGGAAAACCAATTGAATTTATTGGACGCGGGGTATGAGAATCTGATCGAGCAATATCATTTTGTTTTAAACGGGAGTACGTTGGAAGATCGATTGATGCAGTTGCGGGTTTTCGAAAGTAACTACCCGATATTCGAACTTCGTTATTTGACTTTTCAAAATGCCTATATGACCAAAGAAGAATATCAAAATGCCAAACAAGAACAAAGTGCTTTGAAAACGGAATTGCGGTTGTTACAATCGAAAAAAACGATGTTGCTTTCCTCATTAGAAGAAATTTATGCCAGTTCCAACAACAGTGCCTATATTGATACGGCCTTAACCAATTATTTAAATACACTTCATGAGGTCGATTTGCGAATAACGACGGTTGAACAGACGCTTTCTTATTTACAGACGGCCTTAGACGGTACGTACAGTGAAGAAGAAAGCGCGGTTTTTTTAAATCGTTTGGATCAATATAAAGAGAAGTTGGCCCAAATGACGGAAATCTATGAAGATGCCGTTCGGCAGATTTTCACGCAGAATACGAAAATTCATTATGAATCGTCGAGGCGGGTGGACATCAAGGATCCGATTGGGATCTTTCCGGCGGTTTTAATCAGTCTTTTCATCGGTGGTTCTTTTGGAGCGGTTTTCGGTTTTTCATATGATGTTTGGAAAAATAAAAAACAGGCATTAAAGTAATAAGAGGAAAAATCCTTTTATTACTTTTTTCTTTTCTATCCGACGGAAATAGAGTATAATAAGAGTAAATGCGAGAAAGGGATAGATGTAGATGAAAAGAGGTAAATTTATTACGTTTGAAGGTGGGGAATGCAGCGGGAAAACCAGCATCATTGAGCGTGTATGCGAGGTTTTCGATCAATTGGGAATTCCGTATATTTCCACAAGAGAACCGGGCGGAATCGATATTTCCGAGCAGATCAGAAAGGTAATTTTAGATGTCCGCAATACGGCAATGACCAAAGAAACCGAGGCTCTTCTTTATGCAGCCAGTCGGATGCAGCATTTAAGCGAACGGATTTTACCGGCTTTAGAAGCGGGAAAAGTGGTGCTGTGCGATCGGTATATCGATTCTTCTTTGGCTTATCAGGGCTATGCCAGAGGACTTGGAATCGACGATGTTTTGAAAATCAACCATTTTGCTCTTAAATCGTTGCCGGATTTGACTTTTTTCATTGATGTTAAACCGAAAACGGCACTTTCGCGGTTAAACGAACGGGCCAAATTGGATCGGTTGGATTTAGAAACGATGAAATTTCACGAAGATGTTTATCAGGGATATTTAAAATTATGCGGGAAATATCCGGATAGAATCGTGATGATCGACGGAAACCGTCCTTTAGAAGAAATTACCAATGATTGTATTAAACGGATTTTAACTTTTATTTCCTAAGGAGGAGAGGCGTTTGGATGTCAAAAGTATGGTTGATCATCAGTCTTTGATCTTTGACCGATTGAAAAAAAACAAAGAAAAAGAACGGCTGTCGCACGCCTATTTGTTTTACGGGGAAGCCGGTGTGGGAAAAAAAGAGATGGCATATGCGCTTGCTTGTTTGTTTTATTGCCCAAACGGCGGATGTTTGGAATGTGATACGTGCCGCAGGATTTTATCGGGCAATCATTTAAATGTTCACTATATCGGCATCGAAGAACAAAAGAAAATGATATCCAAAGAACAGATTTTAGACCTTCAGGAAGAATTTTCCAAAACGTCTTTGGTAGAGGGTGTGCGGATTTACATCGTCGACGGAATCGATACGGCCTCGGTTTCGGCTCAAAACAGTCTGCTGAAATTCATTGAAGATCCACTCAATCAAACACCGACGATCGGAGTTTTTATTGCTCAGGAATTGACGAACGTGGTTTCGACGATCTTATCGCGTTGTACGTTGATTGCTTTTCCGTCTTTGGAAAGAAAACGGTTTAAAACGGTTTTATCCGATACGATGGCACAAGAAGATGCCTGCTTGTTATCTTGTTTGACCAATCAACAAGAAGAAGCCGAAGAACTGTTGAGATCGGAGGATTACTTGGTTGCCAAAGGTGTTTTTTTCGATTTTTTACCGATCCAGACAGCCAAAGAAGCCGTTTTATTTTTTATCAAATACGAAAAAGCGTTTAGAATGTCTGTGGTCAAAATGGTTTTGAAATGGATGATTGCCTTTTACGAAGACTTATTTCAAAGCGCTGACAACGAAGAATTGCTTTTTGCTCCCTTCTGTGATAAAATGAAACTGTATCTGAAAATAGATTTTGAACAATTGCTGAAACAGTTTTCACTGCTTTTGGAATTGTATTCGAAAATGGATTATAATGTTTCAGCCAGGAATATTGTTCATGAGCTGATAACAAAACGATATGCAGGGTGATGAAATGAAAGCGATTCGCGTGCAGTTTAAACCGCTTGGAAAACGCTACTTTTTCGGTACTGCCGGATTGGATTTGAAAAACGGCAGCGAAGTGATCGTCAATACGATTCGCGGTGTGGAACTTGGATTCTGCCAAGGCGAAGTATTCGAATTGGAAGAAAAAGATTTGACGGCGGAATTAAAAGATATTGTCCGGATTGCAACACCTCAGGATAAAGAAAATTATCAAAAAAACAAATCCGAAGAAAACGGCATTGTATTAAAAACCAAACAGTTGGCCAAAGAATTGGATTTGAGTATGAAGGTGTTGGAAGCGGAATATACGCTGGACAGAGTAAAATTGATTATTTATTTTGAAGCGGAAAACCGAATTGATTTTAGGGAATTGGTTCGCAAATTGGCCGAAGTTTACCATACGCGAATCGAACTTCGACAAGTCGGATCCAGAGACGGAGCCAAAGTGTTTGGCGGGATCGGTCCTTGCGGATTGATTACGTGCTGTAAAACATTTATTACGGAGTTTGAAAATGTCTCCGTCAAAATGGCGAAAAATCAAAATTTATCGCTTAATCCCGTCAAAATCAGCGGAAACTGCGGAAAGCTGCTCTGTTGTATCAACTATGAAAACGAACATTACAAAGAACTTAGGAAATTTGCTCCCGATGTCGGTGATATTGTAACGACCGATGAGGGGCCTGCCAAAGTATTGTCGTGTGATGTGTTGAATCGCACTTGTAAAGTGCGTTATTTGCAGGAAGAAAATAAGTTCGGTTATTTGAAGTTGGAGGACATTGTATTTACCCGTTCGATGGATAAGAACAAAGAAGAGGAAGAACATGCCGATTGTTTGCAATGAACTGCTGGGAAGGCCACTTCTTAAAATTTATCAAGATACGGATGGGTTTAACTTCTCGCTGGATTCGATGTTGTTGGCGGATTTTGCTTCTGTTGGGGCTAAGACGGCAAAAATCTGTGATTTGTGTACCGGTAATGCGCCGATCCCCTTATATCTTACGCTTCGAACAAAAGCGCATATCATCGGAGTAGAGATTCAAAAAGAATCTTGGGAGTTAGCCAAACGATCGGTCGACGAAAATCATCTTTCCAAGCAAATTGCTTTATATCATGAAAATTTGATCGGTATTTCCGATATCATCGGAAAAAGACAGTTCGATCTAGTTACTTGCAATCCGCCGTTTTTTAAAATCGGCGCGCATCAGTTGAATCCGTTGGATCGCAAAGCGATTGCCAGACACGAACTGTTCGCGACGCTGGAAGACATTGTCCGTGAGGCCGCTGTTTTGCTTAGACCCAAAGGAAAATTCGCAATGGTGCACCGACCGGAAAGACTGACCGAAATTTTGGATGTGTTTCGCAAATACCGGATCGAACCCAAACGCCTTCGATTTGTTTATCCTAAAATAAACGGGAAATGCAATCATATTTTAATCGAAGGAATCAAAGACGCCAAAGCGGGAAATTTGGTTGTTTTGCCTCCTCTGTTCGTGTTTGAATCGAATGACAAATGGACAGAAGAAGTGCTTAAAATATATAATTATACAAAGGAGTGAAGCGTATGTTTTTAAGTCTTTTGAACAGAAAGGAAATGCTTAAGTTTTTGGATTTGGCCATTTATATGGTGGATGTGGACGGAGAACCGACCCAAACGGAAAAGCGTGTCCTGAACAAAATGATTGCCGAATTGGATCAAATCAAGGATGAATATTCCTTCCGTTTGACGGATTCGGTCGAAAACACGATTGATTTTTTCAAGGACTGCAACAAAGTCGTTAAAAACGTTGTTTACTTGAATTTGGTCATTATTTCGATGGAAGACGATTTGTACAATACATCGGAAATGCTGTTCCTTGAAAAAATTCAGAAAAAATTCAATATCAATGCGGAAAAACGCCGTGAACTGATTTCTATTGTGTATGCCGAACGGGATTTAAGAGAAAAGGCCAACCGCATCATTAAGAACTAATGAGAATTCGTAGTTTCGACGAAGACAAAGCGATTCTTTATTTGGTTGCGACCCCGATCGGCAATTTGGAAGATATGACGTATCGAGCGGTTCGTATTTTAAAATCCGTCGATAAAATTTATGCCGAAGATACCAGAACGTCGTCTTATTTGCTGAAGTATTACGATATTCATACAGCAATCGAAAGTTATCATGAATACAACCAGGATTTGAAAAGCGAACAGATTTTAAAGGAACTGAACGAAGGCAAAAAGTTGGCATTGATTTCCGATGCCGGTCTGCCGGTTATTTCCGATCCCGGGTATAAGATCGTTTGCTTGGCAATTCAAAATAACATTGCCGTTTCGACCGTTCCGGGGGCATCTGCCGCCGTCAGTGCCTTGGTTTCTTCCGGTCTTGCGCCGATGCCGTATACATTTGCAGGTTTTTTGGATGCCAAAAAGACCAAAAGAATCAAGCAGTTGGAAAATCTCAAATACTTGCCGTATACGCTGATTTTTTATGAGGCACCGCATCGAATCAAGGAGATGCTGACCGACGTTTTAGATGTTTTGGGAGATCGGGCGATCGTTTTAGCCAGGGAACTGACCAAGAGCTATGAGGAATTTGTTCGGGGAAAGGTTTCTGAAGTTCTTCAGACGCTGCCTTTAAAAGGAGAAATGGTCGTTTTGATTGAAGGGTATGAAGGGCCGGTTTTGCAAGGAGATCCTTGCCAAAAAGTGGATGAATTGATTTTGACGGGACTGAAAACAAGCGAAGCGATCAAAGAGGCAGCCAAATTGTTTTCGTTGAATAAGAATGAGCTTTATCAACGTTATATTGACTATAAAAACAATCAGTGAGGTGGGTACAATGACATTTGTACAGGAATATCAGCTTTTAGAAGACCGTTTTCATGTTTTTAAAAGCATTACGTACGATAAAATGATGAAGATGCTGACCCAGTTTAAAACCGGTATTATTTATATCGGCGGGGCATGGTGTAAAAATTGTCAGGCGATTGTGGCTTTATTGAATAAGACAGCGAAAGCCAGCAAGATTCGTACCGTCTACAATTATGATCCGCATTTTATCAATGTATTCAAAGAAGAAGTGGATTTAAGAGATTGCGGGGATTTGGAAACAAAACTGAAATATTATGCGCTTGTTGAAAAAGTCGGGTTTAAAAGCGATGAGTTGGTGGTCGATACACTCATTCCGAGAATGCCCGTTCCGATGATTTTGGGGATCAAAAACGGCAGTTGTATCGGGATGGTATCCGGGGAGTATGTCCTTGATCAAGAAGGACTGCATGAAGAAGGTTCTTGTGAGGATCAAACCGAACAATTTGTTTCGAAATTAAAAGAACTTTTCAAAAAAGTCAAAGAAAAAAATAGGGGTCGGATGTAGCAATCATCCGGCTTTTTCTTGTAATTGAGTGCCAAACGTTTTATAATAAATGAGGACATTTATGTTTAAAAGGAGAATTGTATGAAAGTAATACAAAAAATAAACGAACGCATTCATTATATCGGTGCTTCCGATCTGAAGATTTCTTTGTTTGAAAATTTGTTTCCGCTTTCTAGTGGGGTTAGTTATAATGCTTATTTGATTGTCGATGAAAAAACGGCGGTCCTAGATACGGTGGATCAGTCAGTGGGGGATGTTTTTTTTGAAAAACTGGCTGTTTCTTTGGGTGAAAAACCGTTGGATTATCTGGTGATTCACCATTTGGAACCGGATCACAGTGCGATGATTTTGGAGTTGATTCGGCGTTATCCATCCGTTACATTGGTTGTCAATGCACAAAGTCAGAAAATGCTAAAGCAGTTTACGGACGGAGAATTGAATTGCAAGATGCAAGTCGTTCAAGAAGGCGATGTTTTGAATCTCGGATATCACCGTTTGACTTTCTTTATGGCGCCGATGGTACACTGGCCGGAAGTAATGGTTTCTTATGATCAAACCGACCGCATTTTATTTTCGGCCGATGCATTTGGTACTTTTGGGGCCTTATGCGGCAATTTGTTTAGCGATCAACTGACGTTGGATGAGTCGTTTTATGCCGAAGCCAGACGGTATTACACCAATATTGTCGGTAAATTCGGATCGTCCGTTCAGGCTTTGTTGAATAAAGCAAAGACCCTTTCCATCGATATGATTTGTCCGCTACACGGTCCGATTTGGCGCAATCAGTGGGAAACGTTTTTTCATAAGTACGAATTGTGGAGCACCTATGAAGCGGAAAGTTCCGATATTGTTTTGATTTATGCCTCGATTTATCAGCATACTTACCAAGCGGTCTGCGATCTTGCGGCTTTGCTTGCTATGCGCGGCGTGTGCAACATCAAAATGTACGATGTTTCCAAAACGGATGTTTCGTATTTAATTGCCGAAATCTTCCGCGTGAAAAACATAGTACTCGCCACCCCGACGTATAACGGCGGTCTGTTTCCGAAAATGGCGAATTTGTTGGAAGATATGAAAGCACTGAATGTTCAAAACAAAACCGTTGCGGTGATTGAAAACGGTACTTGGGCACCGGTGGCTTCCAAAAAAATCAACGACCAGTTAAAAGAAATGAAAAATATGACTGTTTTGAATCCGCAAATCAAGATTCGGACGGTTTTGAAAACGGAAGACAAAACACAATTGGAAGAACTTGCCGATTTGCTTTGGCAAGCGTATCAAAAGTGATTTTGTTTGATTTTTGAAAAGGTTTTTTTAAAAAAATCATTGAAAGAACCTTTTTCTTTTTCTTTTGGCTATGATATAATAAAATCAATACAAATGTATAGTTGGAGGATATCAAAATGGCTATTTTATTAGGGAAAAAAGTCAAACTGTTCAGTTTGTCCGCAAATGTCGAACTGGCCGAAGAGATTGCCGAATCGGTAGGCATTCCTTTGTCGAGTTGCGATATTTTGCATTTTGCCGATGGGGAGATCAACGTTCAGATCAATGAAACGGTTCGCGGACACAATGTTTTCGTGATTCAACCCACATCCGCGCCGGTCAACGATCATTTAATGGAACTGTTGATTATGTGCGATGCTTTGAAACGGGCATCTGCGAAAACGATCAATTTGGTCATTCCGTATTACGGATACAGTCGTCAGGATCGCAAATCCCGCAGCAGACAGCCGATTTCGGCCAAATTGGTAGCGGATCTTTTACAGGTTGCCGGTGCGGATCGGGTTATTTGCATGGATATCCATGCGGCGCAGATTCAGGGCTTTTTTGATATTCCCGTCGATAATTTTATGGGACTTCCGGTTTTGGCCAACTATTTTATTGATAAAAAATTAACGGATGTCGTTGTGGTTTCTCCGGATCACGGCGGAACGACCAGGGCTCGGGAATTCGCCAAAGTATTGGATACCACGATTGCCATCATCGACAAAAGAAGACCCGAACCGAATAAAGCGGAAGTGATGAATATCATCGGAAATGTAGCCGGCAAAACTTGTATTTTGGTCGATGATATGTGCGATACAGCCGGAACCCTGACCATTGGGGCGAAAGCTTTAATGGATGCCGGTGCCAAAGAAGTGTATGCGGCTTGTACGCACGGTGTTTTATCCGGAGAGGCCATCAGCCGAATTGCCAATTCCTGTTTGAAAGAAATGGTTATTACCAATACGATCCGTTTGGATGAATCAAAGCGGATTGATAAAATCAACGTTTTATCGGTAGGAACGTTGTTGGGTCACGGGATTCTCAGAATTTTATCGGATGAACCGTTATCGGGATTATTCATTTATTCTTACGATAAGTCGAAAAGAGAATTATTGTAATGAAATTGATTGTCGGTTTGGGAAATCCCGGAAAACAGTATGAAAATACCCACCATAACATCGGGTTTATGGCTTTGGATTATTTCGCTGCCTTGGAAGGGGTTTGTTTTAAAGTCGATTCCGCTTTGAAAGCGATGGTTGCGACGGTGGTAATCGACGGTACCAAAGCGCTTTTGATCAAGCCGTTGACTTATATGAATCTTTCCGGTGAAAGCGTCTATGCCGTTATGAAATATTATAAGATCGCGCTAGAAGATCTACTGGTTATCAGTGATGATTTGGATCGTCCGACGGGCCGGATCCGCTTGCGGGAAAACGGCAGTTCCGGCGGGCACAACGGACATAAAAGCATCATGCAGCATTTAAACAGTCAGACGTATAAACGGATTAAAATCGGGATCGGAAGAGATGAGAGAATCCCGGTTGTCGATTGGGTACTTCGTAAGAACACAAAAGAAGAGGCGGTTATCTTTGAAGAAAGTTTTAAAAAAGTAGCCTTGGCGTTGAAAGATTTTATTTTAGATGTTCCCTTTCATCGCATTGCCTCCCTGTATTCGTCCAAATAGACGGTAGATCGATTACCGTCTTTTTTATTTTCATGAGCGTTCTATTGAAACGGTTTTTCTTGGCAATTTAAAAAAGGATATGCTATAATGGATGAAGAGGTGTTGAAGATGATCAAGGCCAACTATCATACGCATTTGCTTTATTGCAACCATGCCAACGGGCATGCCGAAGACTATATTGAAGAAGCATTGAAACAAGGATTTACGGAACTGGGGATAACGGATCATGCGCCTGTTTTGGAATGTTTTATGACGCAAGAAGAGTATGCCCACAATTGGTGCCATCAGCCGATGAAACTCGATACCATGTTTACACGGTATTTGCCGGAGGTAAGAAAAGCCCAACAAACCTACAAACAAATCCATATTTTAACCGGATTTGAAGTAGAGTATTTGCCCAAACACCGGTATTATATTGAAAAATTGCGTAAGGAAGTGGATTATCTAAATTTGGGAATTCATTTTTTTACTTATCAAGGCAAATGTTTATCATCGTATTACGATGTCAACAGTCAGACGATTTACGGCTATTTGGATACGGCTGTTCAGGCGATGAATACCGGATTATTCAACACATTGGTTCATCCGGATTTGTTTATGTTCGATTATCATGATCGGTTCGGTAATCGTTGTTTTGACGAAGACTGTCGATATGTAACCAGGAAATTATTGGAATGTGCGATCAAAAACAATATGTATGTGGAAATCAATGCCAATGGAATCAAAAATTCTTTTGTTTATTCCGACGGAGCCGCTTGGCTATACCCCGATTTGTCGTTTTGGACGATTGCCAAAGAGTATCCGGATTTAAAGATACTGATTGGGGCAGATGCCCACGATCCAACCGATCTTGCCTCAGAAAATGTGCAAAAAGTATGTGATTTTGCCGAAAAATTAGGATTGACTATTGCTGAAAAAATGGAAATCCTTCATTAGGTGGTTGTATGCAAAAAATTATTTTGGATGATCAAACTCAATATTGGTATTTTCCAAAACAAGCCGATTTTTTTAAAGTTTTGACGGATAAATTAGCGGAAGGATATCAAATTCAAAAGACGATCGGATTATGTTGTTGTTTGGTCCGTTTGGAACGAAAAATATGGCTTTCTTATAGCCAAATAGAAGGCATTCAAACAAATATCGAATCGGTTCTCAAAATGCATTTTAAAAACGAAAAAATCGTTTATCCCAACGCTTCTTGTACGATATTAAACGAGATTTCCGCTATCAAACGGTATTTTAAAAAAGAAGACAGTACGGATGATTTCGAAGGCATTCAATCGGTTGTTTTACTGATTTTAGACGGCATGGGCATGAACGTATTGGAGCAAACACTCCCAGACGATGCGTTTTTAAAGCGTCATTTGAAAAAAGCACGAACAGCGGTTTATCCTTCTACCACCGCCGCCGCGACAACATCCATTAAAAGCGGATGTTTTCCGTATCAAACGGCTTGGTTGGGTTGGGAAAATTATTTTAAAGAAGTGGATCGGTCGATTGTATTATTTACAGGTAGAGATTACCAAACGGGTGAGGATTGTGGTTTTTCGGCCTATCAAGCGCTTCCTTATACGCCGTTTTGGGCGGATTTGGATGTAAACGGAAATGGGATCGAACCGGATTTTTCCAAACCGGATCGCTGTTTTTCGGAAGTTTTGGAACAAAGTCTTGCCAAACTGGACCCAAAGAAGAAAAACGTTCAATATGTTTATTTTACTGAACCGGATGCGCTGCTTCACGAATATGGACTTCATCATCCGAAAGTGATTGAAAAGTGTGTGGAGTTGGATCGACAAGTAGAAGAATATGCCAAGAAGTTGCCGGAAGGAACGCTTTTATGGATTAGTGCGGATCACGGACATACGGCGGTCGAACCCATCGAACTCTATCACTTTGATCTTCTTTTAAAGATGTTAAAACGCAACCCAACCAATGAAGGAAGATGTCTTTTCTTTTCGGTCATCCCGTCGCAACAAGAAGCATTTTGCAAGCTTTTCAATGATTTGTTCGGGTATGCTTATACGCTTTATTCCAAAGAAGAATTTTTAAAGAAAGAATTTTTAGGTCCGCTTGAGAATCGCCATCCGCGCCTGGATGATTTTTTAGGGGATTACATTGCGGTTGCCACCAACCACTATTATTTTAAATATGTAGAAGATAAAGATGATTTTACATTTAAGAGTCATCATGCCGGTATAACGGCTGATGAAATGCTTGTGCCGTGGATTGTTTTTAGGAAGTGAGAATGTGAAGATACAAAAAGGAGAAGTCCTTTCGGAAGGGCTTGCGGTCGGCTCGGTTCATCTGGAATTTACAAAAACGTACGATCATCATGCCGATACCATTGTAACCGAAAAGCAAAAGTTGGAAGATGCCATTGCGATGTCGCTGCAACAAATCAATCAAATGAGGCAAAACGATCCGGAAAACGAAGAATATTTGGTGATTCAAAGTCTTTTAATCGGCGATCCGTTTTTAAAGGAAAAGGCTTTGAAAATGATAGAGGATGGGATATCGGCTTCGTTTGCGATCCAACAGATTTTAAATGATTCCATTGATTCCATCGCTCAGGCTACCAATCGGTATTTAAAAGAAAGAACGTTGGATATCCAGGACGTTATGAATCGGATTTTATCGAATTTATCGCACGATCAATACCCGGATTTGACCAACGAACGGATTTATATCGCCAAAGAACTCCATCCGTCTTACTTGATTCAAAACCGCAATTATCTTTTGGGGGTCATTACGGAAAAAGGCGGTTATTCTTCCCATGCGGCGATTTTATGTCGGCAGTGGAACATTCCTTATATGATTTGTTCGCAATTAAGTCATTTATCACTTCGTGAAAACGATGAGGTCATTATTGACACAAGAAAAAAACATATTCTGATTGCTCCGACACAAGAAAAAAAACAAGAGTATCGCGAATGGATCGAATTGCTTTCAAAAGAAGAGTATCGGGCGATTGCGCATCCTTCGTTTGGTTTTTTGGCAAATGTTTCTTCGAATAAAGAATTGGATAAAGTAATGGAATACGGATTTGATGGTGTCGGACTTTACCGTACGGAAATGATTTTTATGAATACACTTCGTCCGTACACATTTGAAGAACAGTATGAAATTTACGAAGACGCCGTTTGTCGTTTACAGGGCAAACCGATTTGTTTCAGAACGTTTGATATCGGAGATGACAAGCAGTTATCGTATGTTCAGACGTATAAAAAAGGAGTCGACAACTATATTCATAATCCATTGTTGTTTAAAACGCAAATCAAAGCGTTGTTGAAAGCCAACCGTTTCAATACGATGAAGATCATGTTTCCGATGATCACATCGTATCAGGAATTTTTGTTTTTGAAAAAGTGGGTTTTGCAGATTCAACAAGAAATGGAAGATACCGGTACCGTCTTTATCGGAATGATGCTTGAAACCAAAGAAGCATTGGAAAAAATCGAGGAATTCCAAGGGGTTGATTTTATTTCCATCGGAACAAACGATTTAACGGAAGCCATCTACCAAATCGAGCGGGACGATCAGAGGCAACAGTTGAAAAAGTATTTATCGGATTTGGTGGAAAAGTTGAAAAAAGTCGTTTTATTCTGTCAAAAAAACAAGATCGAACTTTCAGTTTGCGGGGAGTTGGCGGCGATTCCGCAAGCGGCTAAAATGTTTTATCAAATCGGAATCAAGAATTTATCGGTCAGTCCGCAGGCCATTAAAATTCTCAATAAAGTATACAAAGATCTATACGCATCTTCGCATAGTTTATAATCCTTCGCACATACTACAAATAACGACAACTGTCGTAGAAACGGAAGTATGTAGTGATGAAAGAAACAGGGGTTGTTCGCCATTTAGATGAGTTGGGGCGAATTGTCATACCCAAAGAAATACGCAAACGCTTGAAAATCGAGAACAGCGATTTACTGGATATTTTTACCGAACAGGATAAAATCATTTTGAAAAAATATCATCCGTTTCATCAGGAAATGACGCGATTGATTGCTGTTTTGGAATCGATTAAAACCGTTTACGGATGTGATCTTGTTTTAACGGATAAAAAATATATCTTGGCCAATACGATGGATCCTACATTAAACGAAGAAGAAATGGATACGGATTTTTTAAATCGGATTTCTTCTTATCTTCATAAAGAAACATCTTCTTTGATGCGGCTTTCTTTAACCAAAACGTATGTCATTCCCAAGGATGTCATCATTTATCCGGTCAAGATCGGAGAAAAAGAAACCGGTTATCTTTTCGTTATCGATTCGATGATCGGGCAACAACAAAAAAACATCGGAGCGTTGATTCTGCTTTTGATAGCCAAATTACTGTAAGGGGGGAGTTTGATCATGGAACTGGTCATCGGTTTATTGCTGCCGTTTTTAGGCACATCTTTTGGTGCTATGATGGTGCTGTTCATGCGCAATAAAATCAATGAAAAAGTCGAAAAGGTTTTACTTGGATTTGCCGCCGGTGTTATGATGGCGGCTTCGGTTTGGTCGTTGTTGATTCCGTCGATTGAGGAATCGGCCTCGTTGGGGAAACTGTCGTTTCTTCCGGCTGCCGTCGGTTTTTTATTGGGAGTTTTGTTTTTATTAGCTTTGGATACGTTGATTCCGCATTGGCATCTTCACGCAACCAAAGGAGAAGGATTGCCGTCGAAAATCAAAAAAACCACGAAACTGATTTTTTCGGTAACGCTTCACAATATTCCCGAAGGGATGGCCATCGGTATCGTGTTTGCCAATGCGCTTTATGCCGATCAAAGCATGACTTTATCGCAGGCGTTGATTTTGTCTATTGGAATCGCCATTCAGAATTTTCCCGAAGGGGCGATCGTTTCGATGCCGTTAAAACAGGAAGGTATCAGCAAACCCAGAGCGTTTTTATACGGTGCTTTATCGGGCATTGTCGAACCGATTGCTGCCGTCCTTACGATTTTACTGACCAAATACATTACACCGGTTTTACCGTATTTGCTTTCATTTGCGGCCGGTGCGATGATTTACGTTATTGTAGAAGAAGTCATTCCCGATTCTCAGGATGGACCGCATTCCAACTTGGGAACAATCGGTGTGGCGATCGGGTTTGCCTTGATGATGATTTTGGATGTGGCCCTTGGATAAAGTTAAATGTCGACTGTTTTTTAAAAGAAACGGTTGACTTTTTCTTTTAAAAGGTATATAGTAGTAATGAAGTTAACATAAACTAACTCTTTGGAGTATTTTTTTATTATCAAAGGTTAGTTAAAACTAACTAGGAGGGATTTATGCCACTGATTATTGCACCTGAAGAAAAAGAATTAGAAGTCATTAAAATTTTAGCCGACGACAAAATCAAAAAACATTTAGAATCGCTTGGAATTACCATTCGTTCTAAACTGAAGATTTTAAGTCGCGGTGGCGGTAGTGTCATTTGTTGCGTAAAAGAAGGACGTTTGGCACTGGATAAAAATTTAGCCACCAAAATCATTGTTGCTGCACAGTAAGAGAGGAGAGGTTGTATGCTTAAAAAAATGGATGAAATGGAAATCGGTTCATCCGGAATCATCAAAAATATTTTAGGGGAGGGACGCATCCGAAGAAGGTTGTTTGATATGGGGATTACACCGGGAGCGGAAGTATTCTTACGAAAAAAAGCGCCGCTCGGTGATCCGATTGAAATTACGATTCGCGGGTATGAACTGACATTGCGAAAAAACGAAGCGAATTTAGTCGTCTTGGAAATGAAGGAGGCGGGAAAATGAAACGTTTTGCATTAGCCGGAAATCCCAACAGCGGGAAAACAACGTTGTTTAATTCCTTGACCGGATCAACCGCTCATGTCGGAAACTGGCCGGGAGTCACCGTCGATAAAAAAGAGGGATTGTACAAAAAGTGCAAAGAGGTTATTTCGATTGTCGATTTACCCGGTATTTATTCGCTTTCACCTTACACACCGGAAGAAGTCATCAGTAGAAACTATATTTTAGAAGAAAAACCGGATTGTATCATCAATATTGTGGATGCGACCAATTTGGAGCGAAACCTGTATTTGTCCACTCAGTTGGCGGAAATGGATGTGCCGATGGTTATTGCCCTCAATATGATGGATATTGTACGTAAAAGCGGAGATTCGATCGATCCGCATTCTTTGGAAAAGAAATTCGGTGTGCCGGTGGTTTGTATTTCGGCATCCAAAGAAGAAAATTTAAACGAATTGATGGATATCGCATATAATGAAAGTTTGAAAAAACGTCCGGGACAAACGGTGCTGGATCAAGGTGTTTTGGCGCATTTGATTGCCGATTGTAAGCGGGCTTTTACGGCGCTCGGCGTCGATCATCCGCTCTTTCATGCGATTAAACTGATTGAAAACGACGAAATAGAAGTGAAAAATCATCCCGATTTGGTCAAAATCGTCGATGAATTTAAAAAAGCATTTCGAGATGAAACCTTTGGGACAGATTTGGAAGCCATTGTGGCCGACAGTCGGTATCAGTTTATTTCTAAGAATTATGCTTCCGTGAAAGTTAAAAAAGAACAAACGGGCACAAAAGTAACGAAGTCCGATAAGATTGATAAAGTCTTAACCAATAAATGGATCGGCATTCCGATTTTCTTAGTAATTTTATTTTTGATTTTCCATTTGACTTTTTCCGAAAACCTGTTTTATTTAGGCGGTCTGTTTTCCAATGTGGCCCCTTCTTTTGAAGGAAACGAATTCTTTGAGGGATTGTTTTGGACCGATGCGGGCATCAACTCTCCCGGTGTGATTTTACAGTCGTTGGTGATCGGTGTAACGGATTTCATCAGTGCGGCTGTTTCCGGTTGGTTGGCAAGTGCTCCTTCTTGGGTCAGCGGCTTGATCTGCGACGGTATTTTAGCCGGTGTGTTTGCCGTTTTGTCCTTTGTTCCGCAAATTTTGTTGTTATTCTTATTTTTCTCGATTTTGGAAGATACCGGATACATGGCTCGTGTGGCCTTTATATTGGATCGAATCTTCCGTAAATTCGGATTATCCGGAAGGGCTTTTATGCCGATGATTATGGGATTCGGTTGTTCGGTTCCGGCGATGATCAACACAAGAACCTTAGCAGATGAAAAAGAGAGAATTGCCACGATCCGTGTTATTCCGTTTTTCTCTTGCGGAGCGAAACTTCCGATCTTAACGGCGATTGCCGGTGCGATCGTTTCCGTTTTCAATTTCCCGAATGTGGATATCATTACGTATTCGATGTATTTGGTGGGAATTGTTACGGCTATTGTTGCCGTGATTGTGATGCGTCATACGACCATGCGCGGCGAAGTACCGCCGTTTATCATGGAATTGCCGACGTATCATTTGCCGCAGTTAAAATCGCTATTGTTCCATTTATGGGACAAATTGAAACACTACATTAAAAAAGCCTTTACAATCATTTTGGCATCGACCATTGTGATTTGGTTTTTGCAGAGTTTCACTTGGAATTGGGAATACATCGAACAAGCCGATGTGACGGAAATCACCAATCAGACGTTTGCGCAAATGATGGAAGATGAAACGTTTAAAAACGAAGTTTTGGCTTTAAACAGCACCTACGATGCATCCGAAATCACTTTTGATGTTCTTTTGGAAGATACGACCGAAGAAAACCAAGCCGCTTACGAAGCCGTAACCGATCGTGTATTCAATCAAGCGCTTCTTGATTTTGAAACCATCAAAAACGATTCGGCTTATCATGATACATCCGATTCGATTTTAGCGGGACTCGGACAGTTGATCCAGCCGCTGTTTACACCGCTTGGTTTTGGATCCAATTTAGACAGACAAAACGGTTGGGTGTTCGGTGTATCGGCTGTAACGGGATTGATTGCCAAAGAAAATGTCATTTCGACGTTTGCGGTTTTAGCCCAATGTACGTCCAATCAAACAGCGGATACGTTGGACGGATTCAAGACGCTTTACTTTACAATGACGGATGAAGAAGGCGTCAACGCTTCGATTCAGATGATTCAAAATGCCGGCGTCGGCAATCAGTGGCCGATCCTCATCGCGTTTATCGTCTTCAATATGACAACGATTCCTTGTTTTGCGGCTGTTGCGACGGCCAAAGCGGAATTACCGAAGAAAAAATTGGGAAGAACGTTATTGTTCTGGCTGATTACTTCCTATATTGCCTCAATGATTTGCTTCTTGGTTCTTTCTTGGTGGTGGACTTCGTTGATTATTGCCGCTTTATTTGTGGCGAGCGGTTTTGGCATTCACTATTATAATCGTTATCGCGATCAAAAAGGAGTGTAGTGTTCATGGAACCGATCGAAATCGTTGTGATCATCGCCGCCGTAGCCATCGTAGGCGGTGTCATCGGTCGCTACATCTATAAAAAATACAAGCATTTACCGACGGGGGAATGTGCTTGCTGCAGTGCCAGGATGAAACGTTTCTTCAAACAGATCGAAAAAGAAGAAGCGTGTGAGCACT
Source organism: uncultured Mollicutes bacterium (assembly GCA_900540175.1). Classification (GTDB taxonomy): domain Bacteria; phylum Bacillota_I; class Bacilli_A; order Acholeplasmatales; family Anaeroplasmataceae; genus Pelethenecus; species Pelethenecus faecipullorum. The sequence goes on from UQFG01000003.1 coordinate 35,184, forward strand.
GTAAAGACAAAAACAAATGAATTTTGTACTAGGCATTCGAAATTCAATATAATTGGATAAAAGGTCATCGAAATCGATGGCTTTTTATTTTCATACAAAGTGATTTTTTCCTCTTTTCTTTTTTCGATAAAGCGTCTATAATAAAATATGGTGATAAACTTGACTTGGGAAACAAAAAAACCGATCTATGGAGATCACATTCGTGTGAATCGAGGCTTTTATGCACATCACGGCATTTATGCCGCCGATGATTGTGTGATCCATTTTGCATCTTTAAACCAACTCAATCGCCTTGATCCGGCATCGGCAAGAATTATTGTCACGTCGCTGGAAGACTTTTTACAGGGTGGTTGTTTGGAAGTGGCTTGTTATAATTCCGTAGAACAGGAAAAAAGAAGAACAAGAACGCAGATTGTCAATCAAGCTTTGCTGAAAGTGGGCGAAGACGGGTACGATTTGATTTCGAATAATTGCGAACATTTTGCCAATGAATGTGAATTCGGATATAAAAAGAGTTCCCAAGTGCAAGCCGTTTTCAATACGATTTTCGGAGGTAAAAAATGAAATTTGGAGTAGATGTCGGTGGAACGACCGTTAAAATCGGGGTCGTCGACCAAAAGAAAATATTGGATAAATTTGAGATCATCACAACCAAAGAAACGTTGATCGAAGATATTTGCCGAGCTATTTTGGCCTACCAAAACGATCATGGCATTAAAACCATTACGGGAATCGGTTTCGGTATGCCGGGAAATATTCGGAACAATTATATTTACAATTTACCGAATATCGGGATCAAAGAGATGGATTTGGTTCAAGAAGTCCATCGTTTTATTCCCGATGTGCCGGTGGCTTCCGGCAATGATGCCAATGTAGCGGCACTTGGGGAAATGATTTATCATCAAGAATATGAAAATGCCTGTATGATTACGCTTGGTACCGGTGTGGGCGGCGGCATTATTTTAGGCGGCCATATTTTAGAAGGCGTACATGGCAATGCCGGTGAGATCGGACATATGCCGATTGCCGATGATTATAATTTTGACTGCGGCTGCGGTTTGAAAGGTTGTTTGGAAACCGTCGCGTCGGCAACGGGGATTGTTCGATTGGCGCGGCATCATCGAAATGACTTTCAGAGCCAACTGAAAGAACCGTTTACGGCCAAAGATATTTTCCAATTGGCGGTGAAAAACGATCCCTTGTGCTGTTTTGTAGTCGATCGTCTTTGTTATTATCTTGCCAAATGTATTGCCGTTCTTTCCGTTGTTGTGGATGTGGATGTCTATTATATCGGCGGCGGTGTTTCCAAAGCCGGTTCCGTTTTGGTAGACGGAATCATAAAACATTACCGGCAAATGGCGCATTTTGCCGTCAAAGATGTAACGATTCAGCAGGCAACGTTGCTAAATGATGCGGGGATGTTGGGGGCTGCTTCGTTGATTGAAGATTAGGAGGGGTTTTGGTGTCGGAAATTTGTAAAACGTATAAACCAGAAATCCTATCGTGTCCGTTTTGCGGAACGAAACTGATCTATCGGCATACGGTTTCTAGTAAAAGTGTTTATTTTTCAAACGGAAAAAAATTTCGGATCAAGAATTTGGGATACGGCTGTCCTTCTTGTTTGGATCATCGGATCTATGTTTCCCAGACAGCCAATAAAATTTGTTTTAAAGGGCTGACGTATTCTTCCAAAGTCGTTTGTATGATTGCGTATTACAAACAAAAACATTGGGGAAGGGATGCCATCTGCGATCTTTTTTCCAGTAAAGGAATCGAGATATCCGATCGGAACATCGATTTGCTTTATCAAAAATTTCTAAGTCATACGCTTGCCGATCCGATTCCGACGATTCAAGCGGCCATGGATCGTATGTTGGAAGAATACAAGCAAATCCGTCTGGCGATCGATGTTATTACCATTGAAGAATGTGTTTTTTTATTGGTGTACGATTTTTTTTCTTCTAAACTTTTGGTGATTCGATCGTTTCATACGATTCGGGATCCTAAGATAGAGGAATTTATCGCTTCGTTTTTGAATCCTCTTTTACCGATCGGTGTGATTGCGTCCATCAGAAAAGATGCGGTCTTTATTCCGATGCTTAAGAAATACTGTCCAAAAAACACAAAATTCATTTCGTTTTTGAAGTTTTAGAAACAAAACGTTTTTTTAAAAAGAAATATTTGTCGATTAATTCTTTTTTATGAATTTTATAAAAACAATGGGAAAATCAACCGAATATTCTTTACAAGCTTTGTTTGCGATGATATAATAATAAAGGATGATTTTCAATTCATAATCAAGAAGGAGGGGAAAACAAAGTGAATAAAATTCAATTAGATGAATATGATAAAAAGATAGTTAGGTTATTACAGCAGGATTCTTCCATCAGTAATATTGATTTGTCGAAGAAAATCGGTCTTGCGCCCTCATCCTGCTTGTTGCGCGTTAAAAATTTAAAAGAACAAAAGGTTTTGAAACAATTTACTGCCATTGTTGATGAAAAACTGTTGGGGTATGAAATTATTTGTTTTGCGAAAGTCTATATGCAGCCGTTGAACCGAGATACCTCGGCTCAGTTTATTTCCCAAGTACATCAGATACCGGAAATCACGGAATGCTATACAATTACGGGAGAAGCGTCTTTTTTGTTGAAGATCGTTGCGAAAAATTTTGAGTATTATCGCAATTTGGTTTTCGATAAAGTGCTTAGTTTACCGTTTGTCAGCAACATCGACACCTCGATTGTCGTCAGTGCCGAAAAAAATACAAATGCCATTCCGATGGAGTAATTGTAAAGAGCCTTTTAAAGGCTCTTTTTTTTGGAATAGAAGAGTCAGTTAGGAGAGTTATATGAACGGAATAAAAAAATTATGGCAATGGAGTAAAAAATACAGTTTCGTCATTATCGGAATCATTCTTTTGTCGACGTTACTGCAATGGTTGTATGCGTATTTACCGCTGTTCATTCAATATGCCATTGCCCGTTTGGGCGGTAAAATGGACAGTAATACCGATTTGCCGCAGTTTTTAATCAATTTTTATAATAATATTCCAAACACGCTTTCGTGTTTGCTTGCGGTCGGTTTGACGATGATTTTTTTACAGGCGATCCGATCCGTTTTACGGTTTGTGGATAATTATTATCAAGGAGCATTGGCACAGTATATCGGTTATGATATGCGGTTGGCGATTTATGATCATGTCATGGATTTGTCTTACAGTTACCACAATCATTCCGATATCGGCGATTTGATTCAACGTTCGACGACCGATGTGGATCAAACCTCGACGTTTATTGCCTCGCAAGTACCGGGGTTGATCGATATTTTTGTTACGGTTTTCATCGGGGCGTTTCGGGTTTACCAAATTTCACCGACGTTGATGTGGGTCAGTCTGATCAGTGTGCCGATTACGGCGTTATCGTCTGTTATTTATTTCAGATATTGTAACAAACAGTTTTCCATTATTGAAAAGGCCGAAAGTAAAATGACGACGATTATACAGGAAAATGTGAACAGTGCCCGTGTTGTTCGTGCGTTTGCCAATGAAAAATACGAGTTTGAAAAGATGGATCAAGCCAATCGGGATTTTACAAAGAAAAACGGAAAATTCAACAATGTGATGGCTTTCTTTTGGGGATCCAGTGATTTCTTAGTCTTTTTACAGTATTCGCTGACGATTACGGTCGGTATCTTTTTGGCTAAGGATGGTCTGTTGGGATCGGAAGATATCATTGCGTGTTTGATGTTGATGGGGATGTTGATTTGGCCGATGCGTGGGTTGGGACGAATCATTGCTTCATTCGGAAAAGCCACGGTTGCCTGCAACCGAATTGACGAGGTTTTATCGATTCCAAGCGAATATACCGTTAACGGAACGAAACAACCGGTGATTGAGGGCAATATCGAATTTCAACATGTGTCTTTTAAATTTGAAGATGATCAAAAACACCTTTTGAAAGACGTGTCTTTTAAAATTCAAGCCGGTCAGACGGTTGCGATTGTGGGAAAAACCGGTAGCGGAAAATCGACGATTTGCAATTTGATTACCCGAATGCTTGAAATCGACAGCGGGGATATTTTGATTGACGGGGTTTCGATTAAAGAGATCGATAAAAAGTATTTGCGCAAGAATATCAAGATGGTTTTGCAAGATCCTTTTTTATACACGAAAACTGTTTATGAAAATATTTCGATTGTGGATGCTTCAATGCCGAAAGAGAAGGTTTATGAAGCCAGTGAAATGGCGGCCCTTCACCAAGAAGTTTTAAAGTTCGATAAAGGTTATAAGACGATCGTCGGTGAAAAAGGAACGACGCTTTCCGGCGGTCAAAAACAGCGGGTTGCGATTGCGCGGATGTTGGTCAGCGATTCGAATGTCATTATTTTCGACGATTCGTTATCGGCGCTGGATACGAAAACCGATTTGATGATCCGTCAGGCGCTTAAAAAGAAGAAAAATAAACAGACGATGATTATCATTACCCACCGTTCGACGACGGCCAAAGAAGCCGATTTGATTATTGTTTTGGATCAAGGAAAGATTGCCCAAATCGGCAAACATGAGGAATTGGTTCAACAAGAAGGTCTTTACAAAGAATTGTGGGGAATTCAGGGAGAACTGGAAGAAGAATTCAATGCGATTTTAAACGAGGAGGTGCAAGTAGATGGACGACTTTGATTTAGAACAGGAAGAATTTTCCGATGTGGATTATAAATCGGGAACGAAAGGTCCGTGGAAAAAAATCATCAAAACGGTGTTTTTGCACAAAGGATATGCAATCGGATTGCTGATTGCGGTTGTCATTTTGGCGGTTTTGGATGTTTGTTATCCGCTGGTCAACTCATATGCCATCAAGCATTATTTCGAATCGACGGATGTCCATCGGTTCGACAATGTCTTTTATATTGTGGCCCTTTATATCGGGGTTTCGCTCGGTTACGGAATCACCGTCTTTTCGTTTTTGTTTTTCGCGGGAAAAGTCGAGATTCATACCTCGTATGAACTTCGTAAAGAAGCGTATTTGAATTTACAGAAACTGCCGTTTAGTTATTTCGATCAAACGGCCCAAGGTTGGATTATGGCCCGTTTGACCTCCGATGCCCGTAAACTGAGTGAAATCATTTCATGGGGCTGCGTCGATTTGCTTTGGGGCTTGCTTTCTATGGTCGGTATTTTAGGTGTTTTGTTGGTTACCAACATTCAGTTATCGGTTATTGTGTTGATCTTACTGCCGATTATGATCTTTTTAACCATTGTGATCCGTAAAAAAATGCTGTCCAGTTACCGGGATGCCAGACGATACAATTCCAAAATCACAGCAGCCTACAACGAAGGCTTTATGGGGGCGAAAGCGACCAAGAGTTTGGTTATCGAAGACAGAAATTTAAAAGAGTTTCATTCCAAAGCCCTCGATTACAAAAAAGCTTCGTTAAGAGCCGTGTTCTTTTCGGCCATTTTCGGACCGGTTACGTTTATTTTATGTTATGTCGGGGTCGGAACAACGCTTTATATCGGCGGAAATATGGTTATCCAGGCCGTACTGGGTGTGGATATTTTATATTTGTTTATCGATTATACGGTTAAGTTTTTTGATCCGATTATCTCAGTATCGCGGGTTATCGGTGATTTTCAACAAGCCCAAGCTTCGGCCGAACGGATTATTTCATTGATCGAACAACAACCGGAAATCACCGATCGAGACGATGTCATCCAACGATACGGAACGATTTTCGAACCGAAATACGAAAATTTCGAACCCTTGATCGGCGAAATCGATTTTCAGAATGTTACATTCAAATATGCCAAAGGCGAAACGGTATTAAAAGATTTCAATTTGCATATTCCGGCCGGATCGAGTGTCGCTTTGGTGGGACATACCGGCAGCGGCAAATCGACGATTGTCAATTTGATCTGTCGTTTTTACGAACCGACCGAAGGTGATATTTTAATCGACGGACATAGTTATAAAGACCGCAGCATCACATGGTTGCATTCCAATATCGGCTATGTGCTTCAAACACCGCAGTTGTTCAGCGGAACGATTATGGAAAATGTGCGTTACGGTAATTTGAAAGCAACGGATGATGATGTCATCCAAGCGCTTAAATTAGTCGCGGCGGATGGTTTTATCGAAAAACTGGAAAACGGTTATTATTCGGAAGTGGGCGAAGGCGGCAGTAAATTATCGTTAGGCGAAAGACAGTTGATTTCTTTTGCCAGAGCGATTGTGGCCGATCCTAAGATTTTGGTGTTGGACGAGGCGACTTCTTCGATTGATACGCAAACCGAACATTTGATTCAAAAAGCAGTGGAAATCGTTTTGAAGGGAAGAACCAGTTTTATGGTCGCCCATCGTTTATCGACGGTGGTCAATGCGGATCTAATTTTAGTAATGAGAGACGGAAAAGTCGTTGAAAGCGGGAAACACCATGAATTATTGGCGGCAAAGGGATACTATTTCGAATTGTATAAAAATCAATTTGCCCAAGAAGCCGTTCATAAAATTTTAGGTTAGTTTTCTTTTTCGATTGTAAAAGACAAATAATTTCGCTATAATAAAAAAGACAATAAGATCTGGCTGTTTCGGCCGGGTCTTTTTGGCGTTGGCTTTTTGAGGTGATACAGATGAATTTATTGGACTATTTATGCCAAAAAGAATCGGTTTCTTCCGTTATAACTAGCGATCGAATCAAGATCGGCGGAACAACCGACGCATGGAATATGATGTTGATGGCGTGTGATTTTTATCAAGGAAACGCTTCTGTTTTTGTGGTGTTGCCCAATCTTTATCTGGCTCAAAATTATTATGACGAGTTGATTGCTTTTATGCCCGAAGAAGATGTTTTGTTTTTTCCTTCGGATGAATTGGTGTCGGCCGAAATGATTGCGGCGACGGGAGATTTTCTTTTTGAACGGATTCAAACGCTTTATACGCTTTTGGAAGGTCGTAAAAAAATGGTTGTTACCAATTTGCACGGAGCGATCAAATACGAACTTCCGTTATCTTGTTGGCAAAACAATATTTTCAAACTCAAACAAAACGATTCTGTTTCGATTGCGGAATTGTTGAAACGATTGGTTCGGTTGGGCTATGAGGCGGTCTATACGATAACCAAAACCGGCGAGTTTGCGCATCGAGGCAGTATTGTGGATATTTTTCCGCTCGGTCAATCCGATCCGATCCGACTTGACTTTTTCGGCGATGAAATCGATACGATCAAAACGTTCAACATGGAAACGCAACGGTCGAAGGATTCGATGAGTGAAATCACGATTTTACCGGTAACGGAATTTATGTACGATGAGGCGGATTTTAAGTCGGCCAAAGAAAAAATTTTGCGCTTTACGGATCAGTTTTCTTTGTCGCCGATTGAAGAAGAAATGCTCGCCAAAGATTTGTTTTCTTTGGAAAATCATCAAAATTTAACGAGTTTATCCCGTTATTTGATGTTTTTCAGTCCGAAAAACAATCTATTGTTTGATTTTGTGAAAGAAAAACGGATTTATTGGGTCGATCCCGTTAAATCCAAAGAAGCCTACGACCATCTGTTGTTGGATTTGAATGAGTATTGCGGTCGCATCGGCGGTTATATGTTGGCGCATATGAACTTGTTTTCTGCTTTTGAATTTGCCTTGCAACAGGCCAATGTGCAAATTGAGGGACTGAGAAGTTTAGGGGGATTGGACCGTAAGTTTTATGTCAGACAAGCCCCTTTTTATCGAGCCAATCCGCAAGCGGTCTTGGATGATTTTAAACGGTATAAAGACAATAAAATCGTTCTTTTGGCTTACTCTAACGAAGAACGGTTTAAAAATTTAAAAGATTTGGCGCTCGATCAAGGTCTTTTTTTGATTGCTCTAGAGGATCTCAGTCAAGTTCGTTACGGTCAAATCAACGGGGTTTATCAACATGTTCCGTCATTTGATCTTCCGGATGAAGACTTGTTATTGTTGAATGATGCCAATCTTTATGAAACGAATGCCCAACCTCGTAAGGCACGCTATAAATCCATTTATAAAAATGCGATTAAGATTTCAAAATACGACGAACTGGAAATCGGCGATTATGTCGTTCACTACGATCACGGTATCGGAAAATACTTAGGTATCAAAACCATTGAAAATAACGGCATTAAACGCGATTTTCTATATATGATGTATGCCAAAGGATCGGCTCTTTATATCCCGTTAGAACAGATTTCTTCGATTATGAAATATGCTTCAAAAGATGTCGAGGGCGTTTTGTTACATGAAATCGGCTCGACGGCATGGGCGAAAACCAAAGCGAGAGTGCGCAAACGCGTGCACGATATTTCGGAAAAACTCATTGCGTTATACGCAGCCAGACAAAATGCCAAAGGGTTCGAATTTGAAGAAGATACACCGGAACAGGCTCAATTTGAAGCGGATTTTGAATACGAATTGACACCCGATCAAAAAGCTGCCATTGAGGCGGTTAAAAAAGATATGGAGTCCGCCCGCCCGATGGATCGGTTGATCTGCGGGGATGTCGGTTACGGTAAAACGGAAGTGGCCATGCGGGCGGCCTTTAAAGCGGTTTACGGAGGAAAACAGGTTTGCGTTTTGGCCCCGACAACCATTTTATCCCAACAGCACTATGAAACGTTTCGAAAACGAATGACCGATTACGGTATTCGGGTTGAATTGCTCAATCGTTTTATCCCGCTTGCCAAGCAACATAAGATTATTAACGATGTTGCAACAGGAGGGGTGGATGTTTTGATCGGAACGCATCGTGTTTTGTCTTCCGAAATACGCTATAAAGATCTGGGATTGTTGATCGTCGATGAAGAACAACGCTTCGGTGTGACGCATAAAGAAAAGATCAAAGAGTTGAAAGTCAACGTCGATTGCATTACGCTATCGGCAACGCCGATTCCAAGAACATTACAGATGTCGGTAATGGGGCTTAAAGATTTATCGATGATTGAAACACCGCCCAAAAACCGTTATCCGATTCAAACGTATGTTTTGGAACGTAACGACCGAATCATTACCGATGCCATCGAACGGGAAATGGCTCGCAAAGGGCAAGTCTTTTATTTATACAATCGAGTCGAGACGATCGAACAGATGGCCGACCATCTTCACACATTGGTTCCGGAGGCAAGAATCTGTGTGGGACACGGCAAATTGAATAAAGATCAGTTGGAAAACAGGATTCGTGATTTCATTGAAAAAAAATACGATATTTTACTGTGTACGACGATCATCGAAACTGGAATTGATATGCCGGATACCAATACGTTGATCATCCACTCGGCGGATCAGTTGGGATTATCGCAGTTGTATCAAATCAGGGGAAGAGTCGGTCGTTCGAATAAAATCGCTTATGCGTATTTGATGTACGAACCGCGCAAACTGTTAACCAAAGAAGCGGAAAAACGTTTGGAGACGATCAAAGAGTTCAATGAACTGGGAAGCGGCTTTAAAATTGCCATGCGCGACCTTTCCATTCGCGGAAGCGGCGATTTGCTCGGCGAAGAACAATCCGGTTTTGTCGAATCGGTGGGACTGGATATGTATTTGAAAATTTTAGATGAAGAAATCCATCATCTTACCGAGGAAAAGGAAAAGCAGGATCCGACACTTGCCTTACCGCTTTTCGATCGGACAATTGCCAAAGATTACATTGAAAACGAAGATGTGCGAATCGAAATTCATAAGAAGATCGATCGGCTCAATTCGCTTGCGGCTTTAAAGGAATTAAAAGAAGAGTTAACCGATCGGTTCGGACAATTGCCGGCGGATTTAAATGGATATTTATACGAAAAACTGCTTAAAAACAACTGTAAGACGGTCGGAATTTATAAAATGGATCAATCCGATTCGACTTGTTTTGATTTTGTATTTTCCAAAGACAGCAGCAACAAATGGGACGGGAATGTTTTATTTCAGGCTTTACATGGATTCAGTCGGTTGAAACTGAGTTATAAAAACAGCGAAATACATTTGTTGGCGGCAATTCAAAACGATAAAGTTGCCTGTTTTCAGGAAATCTGTTTTTATTTTGATAGAATATTAGCGAAACGTCCATAATAAAAACGGGTGATGTAAAATGAAGCATGTTGTCCGAGGTGTGTTGTTTTTCATTTTATTGTTGTTTTCCTTTCGACAAGTTGAGGCAACGAAGACAACCGTCATTTCTTCCGGCGATCGGATGGATAATAAAATTTATTTGACGTTCGACGATGGCTATTCGGCCAGAAATACAAAAAAAATTTTGGACATTTTAAAAGCGACGCGGGTCCCGGCTACTTTTTTTATCGAAGGAGGATTCCTTACGGAAAATCCGTTGTTATCAAAACGGATCGCCGACGAACAGATTTTAGCCAACCATACGTTTTCGCATGTCGATATAACCAAAATCAGCGATGAGGAATTGCGGCGGCAACTGAAACAATTTGAAGATGAAGCACTGAAAATCACCGGAAAACCGGTTCGAAAATTTTTCAGACCGCCAATGGGAAAATACAACGATCGGAAATTAAAGATTTTAGCAGATTTCGGGTATACGGTGTTTTTATGGGATGTTCAGTATTACGATTATGTTCACAACGACGATCAAGGTATTAAATACGTTTTGGATAATTTGATGAAGCAAACGCAAAACGGTTCGATTATTTTGATGCATACACTGACCAATTCGAATGCCGATGCACTGGAAGAAGCCATTACAAGATTAAGAGCCAAAGGATTTGTTTTTGCTTCTTTGGAAGAATTGGTTTGATAGGAAAAAAGACAAAAAAATCATCTGTTTTTTGTCTTTTTTTTAGGCTTCTTTTTTGTTATAATAAAAAAGGAAAACATAATGGTGATTGTATGATAAAAATTTACGGAAAGAACTGTATAAACGAAGCGCTCAAAAACCCCGTATTAAGCCGTGTGTTTGTTTTGGATCGTTTGGTAAAAAAAGAAATGGCACGCTTAAAACAAATCGATTCGTTGAAGATCCCTTTGGAAATCGCAAACCAGCAGAAGATGGATCGCTTGTTTGGACCTTCTCATCAAGGTTGGGGAGCCTACCGGCAGGATTACGATCTTTACGATGAATCGTTGATCGAGTGCTTGGCGGGGCCTTATCAACGGTTGTTGTTACTGGATGGAATTACCGATCCGCATAATTTAGGGGCGATCATCCGCAGTGTCGATGCTTTTGGGTACGATGCGATCATTTTACCGAAGAACAGGAGTTGTTCCGTGACCGAAACGGTTGCACATGTTTCCACGGGTGCGATCGAGCATGTCAAAATCGCTTATGTCAACAGTCTTTTTGCCTTTGTGGAACAGTTGAAGCAAAAAGGCTATTGGATTTGCGCAGCCGATGCCAAAGGGGATGTCATGTTGGCGGATGTTAAAAAAGATTGTCCGTTAGCGGTGATTATCGGTTCGGAGGGATTTGGAATCAGTCGTACATTATTAAAAGCGGCCGATTATGTCGTATCCATTCCCATGCTTGGGCATGTCAACAGTCTAAATGCGTCGGTTTCCGCGGGAATTGTTTTACACGCTCTTCCGAAAATGCTTCCCGAATGAAAAAATGTATATCAACTATAACGATTTTGAACTTCTTTATTTGTACAAAGAAGGAATCGAATCGGCTCAAAAGATCTTATTTGAAAAATATGATCATTATTTAAGAAAAACGTATTACGAAAAAAGAGGGATTGCTCTTTTCAGTGCCGATGATTATTTTCAAGAAGGAAGAATGGTCTTGCTGAGGGCAATGGATACGTATAACGAACAATTTACATTTTCTTTTTTCCGCTATTTTACGATTTGTTTTTTTCGACAAATCGGCAAATGGATGAAAAAACAATTCAAAGAACCGCCGGTTTCTTATTTGGAAGAAGAAACCAAAGATCCGAATATTCCTTCGTATTTAGCCGTTTTACTGCAAAAAGAGTTAAAAAAAGAAGAAACGGAGTTGTTTGAAGCTTGTTTTTTACAAAACGTATCTGTGGCCGATTACAGCCGCATTCATCATATAAAACGCGAACAAGTTCAATATCGGTATAAAAAGTTACAACTGAAAATGAGAAAAAAGGTTGACGAAATCCTATAATTGCGATAAAATTAGGATAAGCCTTTAAAAGGTTTTTTTATTTTGGAAAGAAGGAGGATTTTATGCGTACAAAAGTGATCTTGGTCTGTGAAGAATGTTTGTCCAGAAATTATACCACGACAAAAAATCCTCAAAAAAATTCAGAGAGAATCGAAATCAAAAAATATTGTAAAACGTGTAATAAGTATACGCTTCATAAAGAAACGAAATAAGGAGAAAACAAAGATGGCCGTTAAAGAGAAAAACGTTGAAAAAAAATCCAGAATTCTGGAATATTTGAAAGAATCGCACAAATGGGAAAATTATGTCTTTTTGCTTTTTTCCGTCATTGTTCTTTTGATGGGAAGTCTGATTTTATCCGGGGCACTGGTCGTTAAGGAAGATTTTTGGTTAATCGGATCGCATCCGGAAGTTTTTGCATGGGTTTTAGTCGGCATTGCCATTGTCTTTACGCTTTATGCGCTTTATCCTTTTTTTAAACCGGCTTTTCCGGAACTTAAAAAAATCACATGGTTGCCGCTTGGAAAGTTCATCGGCAATTCCATTCGGGTATTGTTGTTTTTAACGATTTTTGCGTTATTGTTCTTATTGTATGACGCTTTTATTACCCAGATTTTGGCTAGAATTTTTTAAGTAGGCTAGGTGAAAGAAAATGAGCAGAAGATGGTATATTGTCGGTACTTATTCGGGATATGAAAATTCGGTTAAACAAGATTTGGAACGCCGGATGGAAACGATGAATATGACGGATAAAATTTATCAGGTGATTGTTCCGGAAGAAACAACACAAGTAGTCGATAAAAAAGGAAAGAAAAAAGAAAAAGTGACGAAGATGTTTCCCGGCTACGTGTTTGTCGAAATGGAAGTTGATAAGGAAATGGACGAAAAGGCGTGGTTTATGATTCGAAATACCCCGAAAGTAACCGGTTTTTTAGGTTCCAGCGGCGGTGGTACAAAACCGGTACCGGTTCCCGTTGATGAAATGAATCGGATTTTAATTTCGTTGGGAATGGTTGAAAAACCTTCTTTTGAATTGAAAGTAAAAGATAAAATCGAAGTAATTGAAGGTCCTTTCAGCGGTAGAGTTTTTGAAATCGCGGCAGTAAATGAAGAGACTGAGGAAGTAACGGTGTTGGTGGAACTGTTCGGCGGTCGCTCCACGCAAATGTCTTTTCAGTTTAAACAAATAAAAAAGATTTAAACCAAAGAGGACACGTTTCAATGTCCTCCTTTTTTTGTTTTAGTTTTGGGGTGAGTAAAATGAAGTGGAAACAATTGGGACAAAAGGTTACGGAATATCGTTATTTTGATGAACTATATGCCTTTTTATTGGCGGTCATTGCCTTTTTGGGGTGGAAATACGATACCTTGATCGTAATGGGAATTTTAATCGGCTTGGCAGCGCTTGTCCTTTTATGGACCGGTGATTTTAAGTTTTTGATTCCCAATGCGGTTTATTTGGTTTTTACCATCGGCGAAGGTTTTTCCAGTGAAGAAATTCCGATTCCGATCATCCTCATCGCCGTTGTTTTTGTAATTGTTTTATTCTTGGGCGTTTTTAAAAACGGATTTCATATAGGAAAAACAAAATTTTTAGGCGGTCTGTTGGGGCTGGCAATCATGAACGTCTTACCGGTTTTTTGGTGCAAGACCATTGCCGAAGAAAACAATGTATTTTATGTATTCTTTTTTGCCGATTTGGCCTATTTGATTCTTTATGTTTTATTAAGTAACGGTATTCGGAAAAACAGTCTTCATTTGCTATCGGTGACCATGTCTTATTTAGCTTTGTTGTTGACGGCCCAATGCATCGACAAAGTAATCGAACTCAAAGGTACAACCGAAAGTATTTTGGATTTGTGGTATTATTTGGGCTGGGGTCTTTGTAATGAGGCGGGAATTATGATTTGCGTATCGATTCCGTTTATCTTTTATTTAATGGCAACCGCGGATTCGATTTTTTCCTTGCTTGGGCATCATTTAAAGGTCATTGCGGCTTTGGTCGGCATTGTTTTAACAACGAGCAGAGGATCTTATTTGTTTGGATTCGGCGAAACCTTGGTATTTTATTTTGTTTTGCTGTTTATTGCCAAAAAGGGGAGAGCCTATCAGAATTTTTTATTTGTTTTCTTTACGGTTGGAATCGTTGTCGTGTTGATTTTCAAAGACGAAACCATCGATCTTTATCATAAAATTCAGGATTTGGTCTTTACACACGGTTTGGATAGCAACGGCCGCACGACGTTATGGAAATGGGCTTGCACTTTATGGAACGAAAACTGGGTGAATCGGATTTTCGGTCCCGGTTTTTGTGCTGCGATCGATGTCCGTCCGACTCCGAACGGCGATCAATTGACGCCGATTGTTTTCCATTCGACTTTTTTTCAAACGTTGGCAATGGGCGGTATTTTCGGAGTGCTTTGTTTGGGCTATCATTTCATTCAAAAGTATTATTACCTTGCGAAAACCGATCGGGTTTTCTTCTGTGTGATCGGAATCGGGTTTTTATTTGTCGATGTGTACGGCATGATCGATAATACGTATCATATGTATTACTATATGGTCCCGTTGATGGTTATTTTGGCCGTCATCGATTCGGTTTTGAAGAATCGAAAACAGGAAACGACCGTTTGATTTTTTCATAAAAAAAGGCTTCCAAAAGGAAGTCTTTTTAATTATTATTTAAGAACAAATCGTTACACATCGTTCTTGATACTTTAGAAGAACCGTTTCGTTTTTGGATGTCGGTAGATTTTTGCCGACGAAATCCGCTCGAATCGGCAGTTCGCGATGACCGCGATCGATAAAAACGGCCAGTTCGATTTTAGCCGGCCGGCCGATGTCCATAATGGCATCCATCGCTGCTCGTACGCTTCTTCCGGTAAAAAGAACATCATCGACTAAAATGACGGTTTTATCTTGAACGGAATGTTTGAACTGAAGTTCGACGTTTTCGCATTTTTTCTCATCATCTCGGTGGGAAGCGATGTTGATGAATTCCAAAGGAACGGTGATTTGTTCGAATTTGGCAATCAGGGATTGGATTTCTTTGGCCAACGGTGTTCCTTTTTTTTCGATTCCGACCAAAATGATTTGAGATAGGTCGTCGTTTCGTTCGATGATTTCATGAGTCATTCGTTTTAGTGTTCTGGTAAATTGATCGGGGTCGATGACGGTTTTAATCATAGATTGCTCCTTTCAAATGAAAAGAAGCATCATGCAATTTAGGCATCATGCTTCTTTATTTTTAATCTAAAGACAGATTGGCGTTGTGATGAACGTCTTGTACATCGTCTAATTCGGATAGAAGATCTAAAAATCTTCTGAATTTAGCTTCGTGTTCTTCATCCAAATCCACGTAAGTAGAAGGAATCAAATCAACGGAACTTTGTTCGAAATCAAGATCCGGGTTGGTTTGTTCCAATGCATTTTTGATTGCCTCAAAATCTTTCGGATCGGCGATGATAACGGTTTTACCGTCGTTATTGGTTTTGATTTCTTCACAATCGCAATCGTTCATCATCAATGCTTCCATTGCTTCGTCTTCGGTCATTCCGCTGAAAACGAACGATGCTTTTCTGCTGAATAAATAACCGACCGATGTTCCGATTGTTCCGCCGGTTTTGTTGAAAGCCGTCCGAACATCGGTAAACGTTCTATTGTCATTATCGGTTGTACATTCTACAATCACGGCAACATTTCCGGGACCGTATCCTTCGTATGTTTTTTCTTTAGAGGCACCGGAAGCGATTCCCGCCGCTTTGGCGATGGCCCGTTTGATGACATCTGCCGGACATTGATCTTTTTTAGCTCGCTCAATGGTTCGTTTGAGGCTTTGATTCATATCGGGATCCGGAACGCCTTGTTTGGCTGCCTGAAAAATTTCCTTTCCCCATTTTGCGTATTTGGCCGATTTCATTGCTGCGGTCTTTGCCATGGACGCAGCGCGTACTTCATGGGCTCTTCCCATCTTTACACAACCTTTCAAGTATTTTAACTCATTTTTACTTTATTTATTATACACAAAAGCCGTTTTCATTGCAATAAAAAATCGAAATTTCATCGGAATGCTTGGAAAAGAAGCGGTTTAGCGCGAAATGTGATCGGAATCGACTTCAAAGGAATTATAAAATGAGATTATGGATAAAGGTGAGAATAATCTTTTCAAAACGATTGACAAAATTGCTTTTTTATTTTATAATAATAAAATGCGTATTGACGCATTTATGAAAGAAAACTGAAAAAATTAGCTTATCAAAGCTGAAAATAGATACGTTATTTGTGGGGATCAAAGAAGGTTTAGAACGAGCCGGATTGCGTATTACGAAGCCTGTTTGGGCAGTTCAATGAATGAAAGGAAAAGGAACTTTATGAATTACAAAAACGTGAATTATGGTAAGAAATCCGTCAGACGAAACTATTCTAAAATTCGTACGGAAGTTGAGTTGCCGAACCTTATTGAGATTCAAACAAAGTCATTTGATTGGTTTGTACAAACCGGATTGGAAGAATTGTTTCAAGATGTTTCTCCAATCACTTCTTTCAATGGTTCTTTGAAACTTTATTTCGGGGAACATCATTTTGAAGATGCCAAATTTTCGATTGTCGACTGCAAATTAAGAGACATCAATTATGCCCGTCCGCTCAAGGTAAATGTCCGTCTTGAAAATGCGCAAACAGGAGAAGTGTTGGAACAGGAATTGTTTATGGGCGATATTCCTTATATGACACCGGTCGGAACGTTTATCATCAACGGTGCCGAACGGGTTATCATCAGTCAGATCGTTCGTTCCTCGGGTGTTTATTTTGCCAAAGAAATCGATAAGAAAACGGGAGATACGAAATATACGGGAACCGTTATTCCCACTCGCGGTGCTTGGTTGGAATACGAAATGGGATCGAGAAATGTTTGGTACGGTAAATTGGACCGTTCGAAGAAAATTCCGCTTACGACGGTTTTACGGGCATACGGTCTTTCTTCCAATCAGCAGATTATCGATTTATTCGGAAACAGCGAATATTTAGAGGCAACCTTTGAAAAAGATGTAACGACCAATTCCGAAGAAGCGGCCATCGAAGTTTATTCCAAACTGCGTCAAGGCGAAAAAGTTCCGGCAGACGGTGCCCGCTCGTTGATCATTCAACGGTTATTCGATGACAGACGGTACGATCTTCAAAAAGTCGGCCGTTTCAAATACAATACGAAATTAGATGTCTTGCAGCGGGCCAAAGGGCATACATTGGCTCAAGATGTGGTTGCTCAAGAAGATATTTTCGATGACGAAACCGGCGAATTGCTTTATGAAAAAGGAACGAAGATCGCTTCTTATGGGGATTTTATCGGCGGAGAGGTTTTGGAAAAACTCAAAACGGCCAGAGCGGCCTTCCGTCAAACCATCGATTTGGGCAATACGCTTTGCGAAGATCCGATGTGTGAAATTTTATCCATTAACGTTGTCAAAGGCGATCAATCCGAAGTTGTGAAGATCATCGGAAACGATCATCGCGAAAATTGTTTGCATATCACGATGTCCGATATTATGGCGACGGTTAGTTATTATTTGAATTTATATCAGAATGTCGGAACATTGGACGATATCGATCATCTTGGAAATCGGCGGTTGCGTTTGATCGGCGAACTGCTTAAAAATCAGTTCCGGATCGGTTTTGCCAAATTGGAAAAGAACATTATCGATCGGATGTCCACAGTCGAAGTGCATGAGGCAACACCTCAGAATTTGATCAATATCAAACCGCTTACTTCTTCGTTAAAAGAATTCTTCGGTTCATCTCAGTTGTCGCAGTTTATGGATCAAATCAATCCGCTTGCCGAAATTACGCAAAAACGCCGAATCTCGGCATTGGGAACGGGCGGTATTGCCCGCGATCGTGCCGGTGTAGAGGTACGGGACGTTCATAATTCGCATTATGGACGGATGTGTCCGATTGAAACACCGGAAGGTCCTTCCATCGGTTTGATCACTTCGCTTGCAACGTATGCGAAAGTAAACGAATACGGATTCATCGAAACACCTTACTTTGTGGTGAAAACCGATGAAACGGGTAGAAAATACGTTTCGGAAGAACAAGTGTATTTGTCGGCTGATAAAGAAGAAGGCTTGGTTATCGCTTCCGCATCCACCAAATTGGATGCCGAAGGTCATATCATCGAAGAACGGGTAATCGGTAGAAGAAACGGCGAAACGGAAATGGTCGATCCAAACGAAGTCGATTATATGGACGTTTCACCCAAACAGATCGTATCGGTGGCGGCAGCTTGTGTACCGTTTTTGGAACACGATGATGCCACCAGAGCTTTGATGGGAGCCAACATGCAACGTCAAGCCGTTCCGATCATCAATCCGGAAAGTCCGATTGTCGGAACCGGAATGGAATACAAAGCGGCTAAGGACAGCGGATCGGCTTTGATTGCGACCATGCCGGGAATCGTTCAGTATGTCGATGCCAAAAAGATCATCGTCAAAGAAGACAGCGGTGATTTGCATCGGTATGATTTGTATCAGTTCTTGCGTTCGAACTCGGCAACGGCCATTATGCAACGGCCGATTGTTTCTCCGGGAGAACGAATCGAACGTGGAGATATCATTGCCGACGGTCAATCCATGAAAAACGGCGAACTTGCTTTAGGACGCAATGTTCGGATCGCGTTTATGACATGGGAAGGCTACAACTTCGAAGATGCGGTTATCATGAGCGAAAAAATGGTTTATGATGATGTTTATACTTCCTTACACATTGATGAGTTTTCGGTAGAATGTCGGGATACCAAACTCGGAAAAGAAGAGTTTACGTATGAAATTCCGAATGTAAAAGAAGAAACAAAGAAGAATTTGGATGCCCGCGGAATTGTTATTCCGGGTACGGAAGTAAAAGAAGGCGATATTTTAGTTGGAAAGATTACACCCAAAGGTGTAACCGATCCGACACCGGAAGAACGGTTGTTACTGGCGATCTTCGGTGAAAAAAGCCGGGATGTTCGGGATACTTCTTTGCGTGTTCCGCACGGCGGCGGTGGTGTGGTTCAGTCCATCCAACATTTTTCCAAAGCCAAAGGCGATGATTTGGCACCGGGTGTCAACGAAGTCGTTCGGATTTACATCGTTCAAAAACGGAAGATCCAAGTAGGGGATAAAATGGCCGGGCGGCACGGAAACAAGGGTGTTATTTCCAATATTTTACCGCTTGAAGATATGCCGTTTACCGCCGACGGTCAACCGATTGACATCATGCTGAATCCTCAAGGCGTACCTTCCCGTATGAATATCGGTCAGGTTTTGGAGTTGCATTTGGGTATTGCCGCTAAAAAATTGGGAATTAAAGTTGCCACACCGGTTTTCGATGGGGCGACCATTGAAGATATCGAAGAAATTATGGCGGAAGCCGGTATGAGCAAAGACGGAAAAGAAGTCTTATACGATGGTCGTACGGGTGAACCGTTTGAAAATCGCATTACCGTCGGTATTATGTATTTTGTTAAATTGAGTCATATGGTCGACGATAAACTGCATGCGCGGAATGTCGGTCCGTATACACTCGTAACACAACAACCGATGGGCGGTAAAGCTCAAAACGGCGGTCAGCGGTTCGGTGAGATGGAAGTATGGGCACTGGAAGCCTACGGGGCAGCCAATACCCTCCGCGAAATGTTGACGGTAAAGTCGGATGATTTGGTGGGAAGAGATCGCGTCTTTGATGCGATCGTGGACGGAAAACCGATCCCCGAATCATCGATTCCGGAATCGTTCCGCGTTCTTACACGCGAATTACAAGCGCTCGGTATTCACGTTGAATTAATCAACGAGGAAGGCGAAAACGAAGTAAATCGTTCGATTGTCGATTTGAAAATTAGAGAAACAGTACGTTAATGGAGGGCACGATAAATGAGTACACAATACAAATATATTAAAATTGGATTGGCCTCTCCGGAAGAAATTCTTTCCTGGTCCCATGGGGAAGTTTTGAAACACGAGACAATTAACTATCGTACTTTAAAACCGGAACCGGACGGACTGTTCTGCGAAAAGATTTTCGGTCCGATGAAGGATTATCAGTGCGCCTGCGGTAAATCCAAAAGAAATACCGATAAAGGTAAAATCTGCGATAAATGCGGCGTTGAAATCACAGAATCGAAAGTTCGTCGGGAACGGATGGGGCATATCAAACTGGCCAGTCCGGTTGTTCATACGTGGTTTTTAAGAAACAGCACCTCTCCGCTGGCCACTCTTTTGGATATTAAGACCAAAGATTTGGAAGAAATCGTTTATTTGGCCGCTTACATCGTTATTTCGGCGGACAAAGATACCGGTTTGGTTAAAAAACAGATTTTAACGGAAGGTGAATATTCCGTTAAAAGTGAAATGTATCCCGGTAAATTCAAAGCGTTGACCGGTGCGGAAGCGGTTAAAACGTTATTAAAAGAAATCGATTTGGAAAAAGAAGATGCCATTTTAAGAAAAAAATTGAAATCATCTTCCAAACAACGGCGCGATCGTGTCATCAAGCGCTTGGAAGTGGTGGAATCGTTCCTTCACAGTGATAATAAGCCGGAATGGATGATTTTGGAAGTTTTACCGGTCATACCGCCTGATTTACGGCCGATGGTTCAATTAGAAGGCGGACGTTTTGCTACTACGGATCTAAACGATTTATATCGCCGTATTTTAAATCGAAACAATCGTCTTAAAAAACAATTTGAACAAAATGCACCGCATTTGATTACCAAAAACGAAAAACGGATGCTGCAAGAAGCGGTCGATGCATTGATCGATAATTCCAAACGCGGTAAAAAAGCCGTTGTCGAAAAGAATCATCATTTAAAAAGTTTATCGGATATGTTACGAGGAAAACAAGGACGTTTCCGTCAGAATCTGCTTGGAAAACGGGTGGATTATTCGGGACGTTCGGTTATCGTTGTCGGTCCGTCTTTAAAGATGTACCAGTGCGGTATTCCCAAAGAAATGGCATTGATTCTGTTTAAACCGTTTGTTTTAAGAGAATTAATCAAAGCCGGTAACAGCATTGCGGTGGCATCGAAAGCTTGCGACAATCAAGATGATTCCGTATGGGGTATTTTAGAAGAAGTTATTCGGGAACATCCGGTTTTATTAAACCGGGCGCCGACGTTGCACCGTTTGGGAATCCAGGCTTTTGAACCGGTTTTGATCGAAGGAAAAGCCATTCGTTTGCATCCGCTTGTTTGTACGCCGTTTAATGCCGACTTTGACGGGGATCAAATGGCCGTACACGTTCCGCTTTCGTTAGAAGCACAAGCTGAAGCACGTCTTTTAATGTTGGCAAGCAACAATATTTTGAATCCGAAAGACGGAAAACCGGTTGTAACGCCGTCTCAGGATATGATTTTGGGAAATTACTACTTGACCTTAGAACGCAAAGGCGAACCGAACGAAGGTCATTTCTATAAAGATTACAACGAAGCGTACATGGCTTATAAAAACGGAACCATTACGCTGCATACGCGTATTTTTATTGATCCGTCGTATTTGCCAAATGAAAAATTCATCAATCATACGCCACATGGAAAATATTTATTTACGACACTCGGTAAGATGATTTTTAATCAAATTTTACCGGATGAATTTCCGTATCTAAACGAACCAACGGAAGAAAATCTTTGTGTGGCAACTCCGGATAAGTATTTCTTGGATTTCCAAAATCCGAACAATACCTACGAGGCAATGTTAGAAAGAGACGAAGTTTCGCCGTTTAAGAAAAAGTTTATTGCTAGAATCATTGCCGAAGTTTTCAAACGGTTCCAAATTACGGAAACTTCTAAAATGCTCGATCGGATCAAAGATCTCGGTTTCCAATATTCGACCATTGCCGGATTGACGATTTCGGCTGCCGATGTTTTGGACTATAAAGGAAAACAAACCCGAATCGCGCAGGCCGATCAAAAAATCGATGAAATCACGGAAATGTTTGAACTAGGTCAGTTAACCAATAAAGAACGTAAAAAATTGGTTGAAAAAGAGTGGAGCGATGCCCGTAACGAGATTCAAGACGGTCTTTGGGAAGAATTAGCCAAACAAAAAGACAACCATATCTTTATGATGGCCGATTCCGGTTCACGGGGTAATGCATCTAACTTTGCCCAATTGGCGGGTATGCGCGGTTTGATGAGCAATACCGCTGGTGAAACCATCGAAGTACCGGTTAAAGCGAACTTCCGTGAAGGTCTGACGGTTTCCGAATTCTTTATTTCCACACACGGTGCCCGCAAAGGATCCACCGATACGGCGCTTAAAACGGCCGAATCCGGTTATTTGACTCGTCGGTTGGTCGATGTTTCGCAGGATGTCATTGTTTCAATGGAAGACTGCGGTACGGAAAAAGGAACATATGTGGAAGATATTATCGATGAATCCGGTAAAGCGGTTGTTACGCTTGCGGATCGGATCATCGGACGGTTTGCGGCTAAGGATGTTATTCATCCGGAAACAGGAGAAGTGTTGGTTCATCGGAACGAATTGATTACCGAGGAGATGGCCGCTGTTATTACAGGCTGCGATATCAAAACGGTTTGCATCCGAACCAATTTGACATGTAATGCCAAAATGGGCGTTTGTATGAAGTGTTACGGTCGGAACTTGGCAACCAATAAAGTGGTCGAAGTCGGTGAAGCGGTCGGTACTGTTGCCGCTCAGTCCATTGGTGAACCGGGTACCCAGTTGACGATGCGTACCTTCCATACCGGTGGTGTGGCTTCAACAGCCGATATCACGCAGGGTCTTCCGCGTGTTCAGGAATTGTTTGAAGCGCGTCGTCCGAAAGGAAAAGCGACGATCAGTGAAATCGACGGGGTGGTTGCATCCATCGATAAGGCGAAAAACGGATTGGCTGTAACCATTCAAAACGAACAGGAACAAAAAATTTATACGATCGACGCAACGGCGGAATTATTGGTACGGGAAGGTTCTTTGATCCACCGCGGGGAAAAATTGATGAAAGGATCCATTCACCCCAAAGAATTACTGCGAATCAAAGATGCCGAAGCCGTTCAAAAATACATTGTGGAAGAAGTACAGAAAGTATATCGTTCTCAGTCGGTGGAAATTTCGGATAAACACATTGAAATCATCGTTCGTCAAATGATGCGTAAACTGATGGTGGTTCAAGAAGGCGATACCGATTTATTGCCGGGGCGGGATATTTCTTTACTGGAATTCAACGAGGCTTGCCGCAAGGTATTGAGTGAAGGCGGAAAACTGCCGACTGCCAAACCGTTGTTGTTGGGAATTACCAAAGCCGCACTGGCTTCTCAATCGTTCTTGTCTGCTTGTTCCTTCCAGGAAACAACTCGTATTTTGACGTCTGCTGCCATTGAGTCTAAAACCGATTATCTGGTTGGTTTAAAAGAAAATGTGATCATCGGCGGGTTGATTCCGGCTGGTACGGGTGTATTGGTAGAAGATACATTTGAATGCGAACATGCGCCTGTTGAAGAAAAAATCGAGTTGGAAGATTCTGAGGATTTTGATGATGTATTTACGGATGATGAGGCCGAAGACGATTACATCGATGAAGAATTGGAAACTTTTGATGACGAAGACGACGCAGAATAAGCTGAAAATTTAATTATCAAACTGTCGAACCGATCGGTTCGGCAGTTTTTTTATCCTAAAATCGTCGAAAAAACGATAGAATGAAAAGAGATGGCATATACTTTGTTGATTGAAAAATCAAAAAATGCTTTTCTTATTTCTTTTACTTGTGCTATAATATTATTGTTTGAATGGGAAACGCTTTCAAAAAATGAGAATAAAGGATGTGAAAGATAAATGCGTTTAAGACAAGAAGCGGTAAAGTTGATTGAAAGTATTTGCGATCGATACCGAAATGAACCGACTCCGTTGATGCTTGTACTGAGTGATATTCAAAAAGAATACGGTTATATTCCTTTGGAAGTACAGGAAATCGTTTCGAAAAAATTAGGTATTCCGACATCGGATATTTACGGTGTGGTTACGTTTTATTCGTTTTTTTCATTGACACCGAAAGGAAAATATGTGATCGGTGTTTGTCTTGGGACGGCTTGTTATGTCAAAGGTGGGCAGAATGTCATCGATAAATTTGCTTCGTTATTGAAGATCAAACCGGGAGAAACGACCGAAGACGGCTTGTTCACGTTGGATGCGTTACGGTGTATCGGGGCCTGCGGGATTGCACCGGCTGTAACGATCAACGGTAAAGTTTATTCGAAAGTTACCGTCGATGAGGTTGCAAAAATCATCGATTCTTATCGCAAGGAGGCTCATCAAAATGCAGCAAATTAAAAGTCAACAAGCGCTAACGGAAAAAATTGCTTCCTGCACGAAATGTTTGGAAGACAAATTAAGCGGCAACAACAAAAAACGTTCTGTTTTGGTTTGCGGCGGAACGGGATGTCTTGCCAATGAAGCGAAAGATATCTTGTTGAAACTGAAAGAAGAAATCAAGAAAAACGGTTTGGACGAACAAGTGGATGTCAATCAAGTGGGTTGTTTCGGATTTTGTTCGCAAGGGCCTTTTGTCAAAGTGATGCCGGAAGATACGCTTTATCGGTGCGTTAAAGTATCCGATGTGGAAAAGATTGTCAAGACGGATTTGGTGGATAAAAAAATCGTCGAGGATTTGCTTTATATTGATCCGAAAACCGGTTTGAAAGTGGCCAAGCAAGATGAAATTACGTTTTATAAAAAACAAAAGAGAATTGCCTTGCACGGTTGTTCGACCATTGATCCCGAAAACATCGAAGAAGCACTCGGATATGACGGGTTCAAAGGTTTTTTAAAAGCGCTCAATATGAAACCGCAAGAAGTCATCGATGAAATTTTGGCATCGGGACTGCGGGGAAGAGGCGGTGCCGGTTTCCCCACGGGAAGAAAATGGCAGTTTGCTTATAATGTGGACAGTGATGTCAAATACGTTGTTTGTAACGGCGATGAAGGCGATCCGGGGGCGTTTATGGATCGGTCTATTTTGGAAGGTAATCCGCTTTCGGTGATTGAAGGAATGATGATTGCCGGATATGCCATTGGTGCGACCCACGGTTATTTTTATGTTCGGGCGGAATACCCGATTGCCATTGACCGACTGAAGATTGCGATTCATCAGGCCGAATCATTGGGGCTGTTGGGCGATCGTATTTTGGGAAGTGATTTCAACTTCCGCATATCCATTCGGCTTGGTGCCGGTGCGTTTGTCTGCGGGGAAGAAACCGCTTTGCTCAATTCCATTGAAGGGGAGCGAGGCAATCCTCGTCCGCGTCCGCCGTTTCCTGCGGTGAAAGGATTATGGGGCAAACCGACCATTATCAACAATGTCGAAACATTGGCTTGTGTGCCGTATATTTTACGGGAAGGTGCCTCTGTTTTCGCCTCGATCGGTACAGAAAAATCCAAAGGAACGAAAGTGTTTGCACTGGGTGGAAAAGTCAATAATGTCGGTTTGGTCGAAGTTCCGATGGGAACGACGTTAAGAGAATTGATTTATGATATCGGCGGCGGAATTCCTTCGGACAAAGCCTTTAAAGCGATCCAAACCGGAGGTCCTTCAGGCGGTTGTCTTACCAAAGACGATTTGGATACGCCGATTGATTACGATAACTTGATTGCGGCCGGATCCATGATGGGCTCCGGTGGGGCGATTGTCATGGATGAAGATAACTGCATGGTCGATGTGGCAAAATTCTATATGGAATTCATTTGCGACGAATCGTGCGGAAAATGTACCCAATGTCGAATCGGTACGAAACGATTGTTGGAGTTTCTGACAAAAATCACAGAAGGAAAAGGCGAACTGGATGATTTCCGTAAATTGGAAAGTTTGTCCAGTACGATTAAAGTCGGTGCTTTATGCGGTTTGGGAAAAACGGCAGCCAATCCGGTTTTATCGACGTTGCATAAGTTTAAGGATGAATACATCGCACATATCGTCGATAAAAAATGTCCGGCGCACGTTTGTAAGAGTTTGATCGATTATCACATTGATCCGGCACGTTGTAAAAAATGTTCGATGTGTGCCCGTGTTTGTCCGACCAATGCCATCAGCGGTGTTGTCGGTAAAGAAAGTTATAAAATCGATCTTGAAAAATGTATCAAATGCGGCACATGTCTTGCAACTTGCAAATTCGGCGCAATTTATAAAGGATAGGAGAAATACAAATGGCATTGGTAAATATAAAAATCGAGGGTTTTCCGTATTTGGTTGACGATTCGTTGACGGTTTTACAGGCCTGTCGCAAATGCGGGTATAATATCCCTTCGTTATGTTCGTTTAAAAACGGTAAATGCTCGGTAGCAAGTTGCCGGGTTTGTTTGGTGGCCGTCGAAGGTGTTCAGGAATTGGTGGCTTCTTGTGTTTATCCGGTTCATGACGGCATCAGCATTCGCATCAGCGATCCCGATGCGGTCATTGCCCGAAGAACAAGTGTCGAATTATTACTTTCCAACCACAACAGAAACTGTCAGGAATGTTACAAAAACGGCGATTGCGAATTGTTGGAAGTGGCCCATTTGGTTATGGCCAGACCGCATTTTTACGGCGGAAGTCAAACGCCTTCAACCTATGATAAAGTTGCTCCGTCGATCATCCGCGATACATCCAAATGTATTTTGTGCGGCCGTTGTATCGAGGCATGTAAGGATGCGCAGGGAATCGGTATTTTAGGATTTGAGAAACGGGGATTCAATACGTTTGTTGCTCCGTCGGGCAACCGTTCGTTTGCCGACTCTCCTTGTTTGCAGTGTGGACAGTGCATCAATGTTTGTCCGACAAGTGCTTTAATGGAGCATAGTCAAATCGATATTTTAGACGAAATGATCAAACAGAAGAAAAAGATTATCGTTCAAGTTGCCCCGGCGGTAAGAGCGGCGATCGGGGAAGAATTCGGTATGAAAATCGGAACGTCTTGTACCGGTAAAATGGTTGCCGCTTTGCATCGTCTTGGCTTTTACAGAGTATTTGATACCAATTTCGGTGCGGATTTGACGATTATGGAAGAGGCACACGAATTGTTGGAACGCCTGACGAAAAAAGAAGGACCGCTGCCGATGATTACATCTTGTTCACCGGGTTGGGTCAACTATTGTGAGTATTATTATCCGGAATTGATTCCGCATCTTTCCACATCCAAATCCCCCCATGAAATGTTGGGAGCGATTATCAAATCGTACTATGCGGAAAAGAATCACTTAGATCCAAGTGAGTTGTTTGTCGTTTCCATTATGCCTTGTACAGCTAAAAAATATGAGGCCAGTCGTAAAGAATTGCAAAACAATGGGTATCCGAATGTCGATATTTCCATTACGACACGGGAATTGGCTCGTTTGATTCGCAGAAGCGGGATCGATTGGAACAAATTACCCGATGAAGAGTTCGATCATGATTTGATCGGAGATTATACCGGAGCCGGTGTGATTTTCGGTGTTACAGGCGGCGTTATGGAAGCGGCGATCCGGACAGCTTATCATACGCTTACCAACGAAGAAATGGAGCCGATCGTTTTGTCGCCTTGTCGTGGGTTAGACGGTGTAAAAGAAGCGACGATCAAAATCAACGGCACGACACTCAACATTGCCATGGCTTCCGGTATGCGTCATGCCAAGGTATTGTTGGATCAGATCAAAAACGGGACTTCTCCTTACGACTTCATTGAGATTATGGGGTGCCCCGGCGGTTGCATCAACGGCGGTGGCCAACCGTTTGTAAAACCGGTCTTTTTGCCGAACGAAGAAGATGAAATTTTGGATACTTACATTCAAAAGCGGGCTGCCGTTCTTTATAAAGAGGATGAAAAAAGACCGCTTCGTCGTTCGCATTTGAATCCGGATATTCAAAAACTGTATCGAGATTATCTAAATCATCCGCTTTCGGAAAAAGCAGAAGAATTATTGCATACTTCTTATAATTTGCATCGGGAAAAATATCCCGATTAAAAAGAAGAATCCTCTTTGTTTTCAAAAGAGGGTTCTTTTTTGTCTTTTTTTTCATTTTCGTAGTATAATAAGAAAAGAGAAAACGGAGGAAGATGGTATGATGCTGAAGAAGATGGTTTTAGAAGCCCTGAAAATCATAGTATTGATTGTTTTTGTTTCGCTGATTATCTCTTTTTATCAGTGGCTGGCGCATCAGATCGTTTCTTTTAGTGACTGGTTGATTGCAAGCAATTGGTTGCTTACAGGAGCCATTGCCCTTTTGTTTTGTACGTGTTTGATTTATTTAAACCGTAAGGTTCCGGGGTATTCGGGAAGTGGTATTCCGCAAGTGGAAGCTTACCATGCCGGGTGGTATTCGTTTAATCCGTTTTGGATGATGGGATTGGTTTTTATCAATTCGTTGATGTCTTTTTTTTCCGGGTTTTTACTTGGCGGAGAAGGACCGTCCGTTACGATTGCCTCTTCCATGGCCCTTTCGGTCAATCGTTTGTTTCATAAAGAAGACAAAGAACTGGTTGCCTGCTGCGGCAGCGCCGGCTTTGCCTGTGCTTTTTTATCTCCGCTTGCCGGTTTGTTTCATTTATTGGAAGAAAATCGGTCTGTTTTAAAGTTGTCGTTGTTGCTGAAAGGAGTGCTAATCATCGTAGTTTCTTCCTTTTTGGCCCAATGGATTTATCCGCATCGCTTGTTGCCCATCACGTTTGATACGTTGTTTCCCTATGATCTTTTTTATGTTTTTTTATTGGTTGTTTTGGTCGGTGTCACAGTTGGAAAACTTTACATCTTTTTTATTGCAAAAATTAAAGATTTATCGTTGCGTTTTCGCTATTTTTATTGGATTGCGTTTGCCTTGGTCGTTCTTTGTTTGGTATTTAAAAGATATCTTCCCCAAATGAGTGGAAGCGGAACGTATCTTTTGGAAAACCGTCTTGTATCGATGGGGCTTCTTTGGTTGTTTGTTCTTTTGATTGGAAGAATGCTTGGAACGGCATTTTGTAATGCGACGTTGTTTTCGGGCGGATTGGTTTTGCCGATGCTTGCGTTGGGGGCATTGAGTGGAGAGATTGTTGTCGCATTCGTTGCTTTTTTTCGTTCGGATATTGTTTTATACGAGGATTTGATCAAAATTTGTGCGATGTTTACAGTATTTGCCGTTGTATGTAAAACGCCATTGACGGCGATTGCTTTAAGTTTGCAAACAGGAGCATACGATGTTGTTTTGCTTCCGGTTTCGATTTGTGTTTTGACCTCGTTTGTCATTGTTTCGCTTTTCAAATGGCCGAACATTTATCAGGAACTTGAAAAAAGGCTTCCGGGATACGCGGTTCATCATCAAGAACGACAACGGAATTAGCGGATGTCGTTCTTGGAATTGACAAACCGAAAATTTTATTTTATACTAATAGTTGCAAGCGCAACTAATTACAAGGGAGGGAATTGAAAATGCCTACTTTTATGAAATATGTGGGAGATATTTGGCGATGTACCAATTTAAATCGGGCTTTGGAATATGAGCCATTGGGGATCGGATGCTATCAAGATTCCTATATTATCCATATCTGCAAACATCCGGGACTGACACAAGAACAACTGGCTAAATTGATTTATGTCCATAAAAGCAACGTTACCCGACAGTTGATGATCTTGGAGGAAAAGGGATTTGTCTATCGCCGCAATCATAAAGAAGATAAGCGGATTCAATTGGTGTATCCGACCCAAAAAGCTTGGGATGTATTGCCATTGATACATCAAACCCACGAGGCTTGGAATAAAAGGGTATTAGAAGGAATCAGTGAAGAAGACCAACAGCTCTTTTTCGAAGTTCTAGAGCGAATTTCCGAAAATGCCAAAAAATCGTTGGAAGAAGGGAATCATCGATCATGAAGAATTTATATACCTATTTAAAACCGTATCGAAAAAGAATGGCTTTGGGGCTGTCGATTAAAGTGATCGGGACTGTTGTCGAACTTTTTTTGCCGCTTATCATGGGGTATATGATCGATGTTGTGGCACCAACTGAAAAAGTTTGGGTTTTGGTCTTATGGGGCTTGGGGATGCTTTTTTTGGCCGTCACGGCTTTTGTTACCAACGTCATTGCCAACCGGATGGCTTCCAAAGTGGCCAAAGATACAACGTATTTGTTGAGAAACGATTTGTTTGCCAAAACACTTTCCTTATCCAGTCGGCAGGTCGATGAAGTATCGCTTCCTTCTTTGGTATCGCGCCTTTCAAATGATACGTATAACGTTCATCAAATGATCGGGATGATGCAACGACTGGGGGTACGGGCGCCGGTTTTATTGATCGGCGGGGTGGCTTTAACGTTTACGATCGATCCGATTTTGGCTTTGATTTTATTGGTAACGGTGCCGATTTTAACGCTGATTGTCATTGTGGTTTCCAAAAAAGGAATTCGGCTTTATACGGATTTGCAAAAATCTAGTGATCAAATGGTTCGGAAAGTACGGGATGATTACACCGGTATACGTGTCATTAAAGCATTATCCAAAGGTGATTACGAAAAACAAACATTTCGGCAAATCAATCATCAAGTCATGAAAAACGAAGTCAAAGCCGGAAGAACCATGGGTCTGACCAACCCGCTTATGAATGCCATTTTGAATTTGGGGATGGCCGCCGTTATTTTTGTGGGTGCCTACCGCGTTTATGACGGGCATACCATGCCGGGAGATTTATTGTCGTTTACATCGTATTTTACCATTATTTTAAATGCGGTGATTTCGGTTGGACGAATCTTTGTTATTTTATCGAAAGGGAGTGCTTCTAGTAAACGAATCAGTACAATCTTAAACTTGCCGACCGAACTTTTGCCGGTTCCTTCGACAACGAGTGTTGTGGATTCTTACTTTATTCGCTTTGATCATGTTTCTTTTTCTTATCAGTCTTTTTTGGCCTTGAACGATGTATCGTTTGCTATTAAAAAAGGAGAATCACTGGGCATTATCGGGGCGACCGGCAGTGGAAAATCGACACTTATATCGTTGCTGTTGCGCTTTTATGATGTGGATCAAGGACAAATTTTCATTGACGGCAAAGATGTGAGAAGTTATACCGAAGAAGAACTGAGAAGCAAAATCGGTGTTGTTTTTCAAAATGATTTTTTAATGGCCAGTTCCATTTACGATAACATCGATTTTAAACGAAATCTGGATTTAGAACAAATCAAGACGGCTGCCCGCTATGCTAAAGCCGATGATTTCATTATGGAGCACGACGGATATCAGGCTCAGTTGACATCCAAAGGATCCAATTTCAGCGGCGGTCAAAAACAGCGTTTGCTGATTGCAAGGGCTTTGGCAGCCAACCCGGAAATATTGATTTTAGATGATTCGTCCAGTGCGTTGGATTATAAAACCGATGCCATGTTGCGCAAAACGTTACTAGATCATTTTAAAGATACGACGATTGTGTTGATCGCTCAACGAATCAGTTCCGTTCGTTTTGCCGACCATATTTTGGTTTTGGATCAAGGGCGTATCGTCGGATTCGGAAGGGACGAAGAATTGATGAAAAACTGTCCGACCTATCAACAAATCTATGCTTCCCAACATCAAAAACGACAAAAGGAGGGACAAACCGATGAATAAAAGCAAACGAGCCGTTTTAATTCGGCTGGCCAAGTATTTTTGGCAGTATAAGATCAGGGTGATCATCGCGTTTGTTTTGATGGTCGCCAGCAATGTCTTTGCGTTGTTGGGACCGTATTTAACCGGGATCGCGATTGATTCGATCAGTTTGGAAAACGGAATCGATTTTCAAGTTGTGGCTTATTATTGCCTGTTGATGGCTGTTTTTTATTTGGCTTCAGCCGTTTTGGCGTATTTTTTATCCATTTTGATGATTCACCTCAGTCAAAAGATAGCCACCACCATGCGTCAGGATGTTTTTGATAAGATCATCGGTTTGCCGGTCGGAATCTTAGATACGATTCAACCGGGGGATCTGATCAACCGAATTTCATACGATATCGATACACTCAATGCCTCTCTTTCCAACGACGTATTGCAAGCATTGACCGGGATCATCAGTATTGTGGGAACGTTCATCGGAATGCTTGTGATTTCACCAATCCTTTTGGTTGTTTTTTTGATTACGTTGCCGATTTCCGTTTACATTACAATTCATCGTTCGAAGACAGTTCGACCGCTTTTCCGCAAACGGTCGGCCAGTTTGGCTCAACTCAACGGTTTTGCCGAAGAAATGTTATCGGGGTTGAAAACGATTAAAGCGTACGGCAAGGAAGAGGCGATGATCGATCAGTTTGAAATCAAAAACCAAGAGGCTGTCGATGCTTATTATGAGGCCGATTATTTCGGTAGTTTGATTGGGCCTGCCGTCAATTTCGTCAATAATTTGGGGACGGTTTTGATTAGTACGGTCGGAGCGATCTTTTATTGTTTCGATCGAATCAAGATCGGCGCAATTTCTTCTTTTTTACTGTATGCCCGTAAGTTTTCCGGACCGATCAGCGAATATGCCAATATCATGGGCGAAATCCAATCGGCTTTGGCAGCGGCCGAACGGGTTTTCCGATTGTTGGATATTCCTTCGGAAAGTGATACCGATGGTGCGATTGCTTTAGAAGAAGTTCAAGGAAAAATCGTTTTCGATCATGTTCGCTTTGCTTATGGTTCCACACCGGTTTTAAATGATCTTTCGTTTACGGCAGAAGAAAAACAAACCATCGCGATCGTCGGTCCTACCGGAGCGGGAAAGACTACTCTTGTCAATTTGATGATGCGTTTTTACGATCCGCAAAAAGGAACGATCTTGTTGGATGATGTTCCGATAGAAACCTATACGAAAGAAAGTTTAAGAAAAGCATTTGTCATGGTTTTACAAGATACGTGGCTTTTCGAAGGAACGATTTTCGATAATATTGCCTACGGAAGTCAAGGGGCAACGCTGGAAAAAGTAAAAGAAGTTTGCAAAGCCGCTTATTTGGATCAATATATCGAATCCTTACCAAACGGATACGAAACAAGGATTACCGATGGTGGGGTCAATTTATCCAAAGGACAAAAACAATTGATGACGATTGCCAGAGCGATGTTGTCGGATGCGAAGATGTTGATTTTAGATGAGGCAACCAGCAATGTCGATACCCGCACGGAGATATTGATCCATGATGCGATGCGGCACTTAATGAAAGGAAGGACCTGCTTTGTAATCGCGCATAGACTTTCTACCATTGTTCAGGCCGATTTGATTTTAGTTGTCAAAGACGGAGATATTATCGAAAGCGGAAAGCATCAGGAACTGTTGCAAAAAAACGGCTTTTATGCGACCATATACAATGCTCAGTTTGAATAGGTAAAGAAAGATGAACACACCCACATTGGAAACAAAACGCCTAATTTTAAGAAAATTTACCGAAAACGATTTAGAAGCTTTGTTTTTAATCTTAAACGATGAAGAAGTCAATCGGTTTCTTCCGTGGTATCCGGTAAAAAATATGGAAGAAACAAAAAAGTTTTATGAAGAAAGATATGCTCTAAAGTATGCAAAGTCGCAGGCTTATGCGTATGCGATTTGTTTGAAAGAAAAGAACAATCCGATCGGCTATATACAAGTAGATATCGAAGAACCTCACGATTTCGGCTATGCTCTTCGTAAAGAATTTTGGCATCAAGGAATCGTATCCGAAGCGGCAAAGGCTGTTGTTGAACAGGTGAAAAAAGATGGATTGCCATATATTACCGCAACCCATGACAAAAATAATCCCAGAAGCGGATCTATTATGCAGGCCTGTGGTATGAAATATGCATATACTTATTTAGAACAATGGCAACCGAAAGACATTCCAGTGTTCTTTAGGATGTATCAACTGAATTTGGATGGAAATGAACAGCGGGTATATATGGGATACTGGAATAGATATTGCCAACATTTTATTGAAAATGATTTTGTTAAACCAAAACCGTTTCCGAAAATCAAGAGCGTAAAAGACAATACATCCGATTGAACGCATCGTTTGTTTTCATCTTAAATTGGAAAGAATACTCCTTTTTTATAGATGGTAATGACAGAATAAGTCAATTGATTGTTATATCTTGAACTTATCCGCAACGGTTATCCTGCAATTTATGGGCCCTAAATGCTATTATGATGTTTTTGATGCATTTTATCGTGATATCAAAGTAGACGCCAGGGTTTTATTTGTTGCAGAGTATAATGCCTTGAACAATATTTAAAAATTATGCAAGAGTAAACGCATTAGGAGAAATAAAGTGAGTACAAATAGTTTAAAGCACAAGTTTAAGGAAATCGATAATGTGCCAAATACCGATACACTCGTGCTTCCAAAGAAAAAAGAATATCGCTTTTTGTCTTTACGACAAATTCCGTCTATAAAATACGAGGCAGCTCAATGGTTTGAGAATCAGTGGAAAGTTTCGAAAGAAGCGTATTTAAAAGAAATGGACGCTTATTTGAAAGGCAAAACGGAATACGGATGGTATCTTTGTATGGATGGTAAAAAAATTATCGGCGGCCTTGGTGTGATTGAAAACGATTTTCACAAAAGAAAAGACCTCACACCCAATATTTGTGCCGTCTATGTAGAAGAAAGTTATCGTTGTCAAGGTATTGCCGGAATGCTTTTAAAACGAGTCGTTTCGGATTTGAAATCCAAACAGATAACACCGGTTTATTTGTTGACGGATACCGTTGGTTTTTACGAACGATACGGTTTTGAATTTTTATGCATGGTTCAAAACGAGAATGAGCCCGGTATGTCAAGAATGTATATTCACCGCTGAAAAAAGAAGTCCCTTTCTATAGCCGATGATGACAATAATGAACTGGTTTAGGGTATGGAATTTGATGGATGATTGTGGACGGTAAAATAGATAAAGCGCTCCTATTTTAAGAGCGCTTTATTTTTTGGGTAAGAATTTCCAGCAATTTAGATGCCGCTTTGGAGAATATTTGATATTTTTTCCAAGCAAATATCAAATCGGCTTTCATGGTTGGTTCCAACGGTCGGAATGTTAAAACGGGATCAAATGGGCTGACCAATTTATCTATCGTAAGAGCACATCCCATCCCTGCTTTTACCATAAACGCCGCATTATTGATAAGATTATGAGTGGAGATAATGTGGAGTCTTGAAAAATCATATCCAAGCCAACCTGACAGTTCGTTGGAATGCAAGGCTTGACGCGAACAAAGCAATGGAATGCCTGTAAGATCGGTGGGATTTACAGTTGATGCCGCTGCTAGTGGGCAGTCTTTACGCATGAGAAGCCCCCAAACGTCGTTTATAGGAAGTTTCAGATAGTCGTACTTATCAAGATTGGTATTTCCGACGAACAAACCGAAGTCTACCAGCCCGTTATCAAGTCGTTCCGATACATCTTCGTCATTGCCACTGTAAAGGTGAAAGCGAATGTCGGGGTGTTGTTCGTTAAGCTGTTTCATTGCATCGATGATAATTTGAATTCCTTCCGTTTCGCCGCAGCCTATGGAAATATCGCCTGTAATTGCTTCGTTTGTTCCTTTTAACGAAAATTCTGTTTTATCAGCCAAATCTACAATTTCCTGTGCACGGCGAAACAGGAACATTCCATCCTCGGTTAGCGTGGTTTTCCGTTTGCCGCGCACAAGTAGTTTTTTTCCAAGTTCTTTTTCAAGATCCATCAACTGTTTTGAAAGTGTAGACTGTGTAACATACAGTTTTTCCGCGGCTGCCGTTATATTTTGTTCCCGCGCCACTTCAATAAAATAACGTAACACACGTAATTCCATGTTCTTACCTCTTTTTATAAAATTTCATCATTATAGTTTGATTTTATCATTCTTAAAAGCGATTGTAAATGATAGAAAACAACTATTTGTAATAATGAAAAATATCTGCTATCCTATAAATGAAAATAAGGAGGGTTGGCTATGTCAGAACAGGAGAAGCAATATTACCGCAATCTACTTGATGCCGGTTGTCCGGCAAAACGTGCCGATGAATATATGGCTTTATTTTTTGACGGAAAAAATACGGAACTGTTGCGAGAACTTGCAGTTTACCGTCGTCAATTGCTTGAAAAATTGCATATAGACCAAAAACAAATTGACTGTCTGGACTATCTTATTTTTCAAATACAAAAAATGATAGGTCAAATATGAACAGTGCGGAATACATTGAATTCATAAAAACAAATACATATATTCCGGCCAATTCGGAAGCGCACAAGTGTATGCACGTTATGGCGCGCGATGCTCAAAAAACAACAGCCAAACTCAACGGAAAATATCATTTGCCCCAAAAAGTTCGTAAGTTATTTTCACGATTGATCGGAAAGCATGTGGATAAAACATTTTCGCTATTTCCGCCTTTTTATACAGACTGTGGCAAAAACATAACAGTCGGCAAAAACGTATTTATTAATTCGGGGTGTTGTTTTCAGGATCAAGGAGGCATTACGATAGGGGATGGCACTTTAATCGGGCATCAAGTTGTGCTTGCCACACTCAACCACGATTTGAAGGTAGAAAGGCGGGGAAGTATGAATGCGGCATCTATCACAATCGGCAAAAATGTATGGATTGGGGCGCATGTAACTGTGCTTGCCGGTGTTACGATTGGCGATAATGCCGTAGTCGCCGCAGGAGCCGTTGTCAACAAAGATGTTCCTGCCGATACCGTAGTTGCGGGAGTGCCAGCAAAAATAATAAAAAAATTAAATTAAGGAGATATAAAAAATGATAACGTTTAATTTCTATAATCCTACTCGCATTGTATTCGGAAGTGGAACACTAAATACGCTTGCCGAGCAGTCTTTTCCGGGCAAAAAGGCCATGTTGCTCATTTCCAATGGTAAATCGACCTTAGTTAACGGTTCGCTGGATACCGTAAAAGCGCAGTTCGTAAAAGCGGGCATTGATTATGTCGTGTTCGACAAAATCATGGAAAATCCCATTAAAGAAGTAATTATGGAGGGGGCGTCGTTTGCACGAGCAAACAACTGTGACTTTATCCTTGCATTGGGTGGCGGTGCCGTGCTTGATTCTTCTAAGGCAATTGCCGCTATGGCGACCAACGACGGCGACCTTTGGGATTATGTAAACGGCGGTACAGGCAAAGGTAAGCTCCTTGCAAACAAAGGACTTCCCATCGTTACCATTCCCACCTCGTCGGGAACAGGTTCGGAAATCAACTGCTGGGGGGGTCATCTCCAACCTTGAGACAAAAGAAAAGATCGGTTTCGGTGCGGAAAGTCTTGTTCCTGTTCTTTCTGTTGTCGATCCCGAACTGATGAGAACGGTTCCGTCCAAATACACGGCTTATCAGGGGTTTGACGCGCTGTTCCACAACACGGAAGTGATGATGTCAAACAAAATCAACGTATTCAGCGAGGCGATCGCTCTTTCTGCAATCGAAAATATTGCCAAATATTTGCCGCGTGCCGTCAAAGACGGAAACGACATCGAAGCCAGAGAACACGTTGCATACGGTTCTACGATCGCAGGTATTTCTATGCAACTCACATCCACTACGGCGCAGCACTCTATGGAACACGCCATGAGTGCCTATCACCACAGTTTACCGCATGGTGCGGGACTCATTATGATTTCCGTGGAATTTGCGCGTTTCTTTATCGAAAAACACGCCTGTGACGAACAGTTTATCAAAATGGCACGTGTAATGGGAATATCTGAAGCCGACAAGCCCGAAGATTTTCTCACAGCTCTTATTGCCTTACAGAAAGCTTGTGGGGTAGACGATCTGAAAATGAGCGATTACGGTATTGAAAAAAGTGAGTGCATGACGCTTGCTGTCAATGCGCGTGAAACAATGGGTGGGTTGTTCCTCGCCAATCCCTGTGAAATGTCCGACGAAGATTGCGTGGGCATATTTGAAAAAGCCTACCGATGAGGGTAAAATAGCAACAAGTAAAAATTATCATTTTGGAAACAGAACTTGATATGGAAGTTGCCGAAAAACATACCATTAAGGGAATACCGTCTTTCGTTTTGTTGCTTTATCGGAGGCAAACCGATCAGGAGGTTGAAAACAACGTATGAAAAAGTATTTTGTAATTATATTTTCTTTATTGCTGGTATTAATCGGAATGTTTGGGTGCACGGCCGAAAACAACCGTAACAATAATGTCAACGGAACAACACCGCCTATTGTAACAACAAAAAAGACGCTTATCGCCTATTTTTCCTGCACGGGAACCACGGCGAGGATCGCCAAACTCATTGCTGAAGAAACAGGGGCTGTGTTACACGAAATTCAGCCCGAAGTGCCTTATACCGAAGAAGATTTAAACTATTACAGCGGTAGTAGGGCCGATCGGGAACAGGCGGATCCTACTATCCGTCCCGCGATTGCAAACGGTGTAGAAAATATGCAAGATTATGACGTGGTTTTCCTTGGTTATCCTATTTGGCACGGGCAGGCACCGAAAATCATTTATACCTTCCTGGAAAGTTATGATTTGTCGGGAAAAATCATTATCCCTTTCTGCACTTCTCATACTAGCGACATCGGTTCGAGTGATGACAATTTGCATTCGCTCACGGTAAATGCGGATTGGAAAGAGGGCAGAAGATTTGAAAGCGATACGAATGCCGAAATGATTGTGGCATGGTTGGAGGAATTGGATTTGAAGCTTATTAATGATGTATCATCTTTTGATTTGAAAAACGGAGAAAACGGCAGAGCCCCCACAGTAACGCTCAATAGCGGTTACGAAATGCCGATTTTAGGTCTTGGCACTTATTCTCTGCACGGCGATACCTGTAAAAATTCGGTTCGGGCGGCATTGGAAAGTGGGGTACGGCTGATTGATACGGCATCTGCTTATGGCAACGAAGAAGAAATCGGAGAAGCGATCCGCGAAGCAATCGCTGATCGTATTGTAAAGCGTGACGACATATTTGTTATTACGAAAATCTATCCCGGCAGCGAAATGGCAAATCCGGAACGATCTATTCAAGCGTGCTTGGACAGATTGAATATCGGCTACGTTGATATGATGCTATTGCATCACCCTGATTCAAACGACGTCAAAGCCTATAAAGCAATGGAACGGTTTGTGGAAAGCGGACAAATCCGCTCTCTTGGTCTATCAAATTGGTATATTGATGAAATTGACGATTTTATTACGCAGGTGGATATTATGCCCGCACTTGTGCAGAACGAGATACACCTATATTATCAAGAACAGGATGTCGTACCATATATGCACAATTTAGGCATCGTCGTGCAGGCATGGTATCCGTTCGGTGGCAGAGGACATACCGGTGAGATATTAAACGATCCTACGGTCGTATCCATCGCAAAAACACATAGACGCACGTCGGCACAAATTATTCTGCGTTGGCACTTGCAACGCGGCGTGGTTGCAATTCCCGGTTCGAGTAATCCGGATCATATCCGTGAAAATATCTCGGTGTTTGATTTTTCTTTGACAGAAGAAGAAATGGCGGCCATCGCCGCTCTTGATCGCGGTGAAAAGCACGATTGGTATTGAATGATTAAACGAGAATGTTCTGGCTATTTGCTTTTAGGGCTTTTCATTAGTTTATAGAAGCATTTGGAAATCAGTCTATTTTTAGGCTGATTTTTTATCTTGTATATTCCATTTCAAAATAAAAATAATGAGTGGGAGGAAGACGCGCCATTTTGATGATTTAGGTCTTTAAAATCGGACAGGGGATAATTTTATAACTAGGACATATTGCTACACTCGGTGCGTTTTGAA
This sequence comes from uncultured Mollicutes bacterium, assembly GCA_900540175.1. GTDB lineage: Bacteria > Bacillota_I > Bacilli_A > Acholeplasmatales > Anaeroplasmataceae > Pelethenecus > Pelethenecus faecipullorum. The sequence continues at coordinate 74,958 of UQFG01000003.1, forward strand.
CGTGCAGTTTTTCTTAGAAGCAAGAAGAACGAAGCGTTATAGTGATTATCATAGTCTTTTTAAGGTATTTTATTCACTATGAACGCTTATTCTTTGTCTTATGTATTTTTGTAAGGATGTAATTTGGTTGCAAGTGAGAGAAAAAATTCCGATAACGGCAAAAATGCCGGGATTGGCATAATCTGTTGATTGCTTTTTTGCCGATAAAGTGCTATGCTTAAAATGAGGTGAGATGGTATGAAATATTTGTCAGTAACCGAAACAGCAAAGAAATGGAATGTTTCGGAACGAAGCGTCCGTAATTACTGCGCATTAGGAAAAGTAGATGGGGCTTTTTTAACGGGTAAGACTTGGAATATCCCCGAAGATGCTCAAAAACCCGATCGAGTGAATAAGAAAATTGCAATACCGATCACCCTTTTAGAAGTGATTTCAACGGAAAAGAAAGCAAAACTTTCGGGCGGCATTTATCATAAAGTACAAATTGAATTAACTTACAATTCCAATCATATCGAAGGAAGTTGTTTGACGCATGACCAAACTCGTTACATTTTTGAAACGAATACCATTGGAATCGACGGAGGCTTGATTAAAGTTGACGACATTGTGGAAACGGCAAATCACTTTAAGTGCATTGATTTGATTATTGAAAATGCAAAAAAACCGATTACGGAAACATTTATAAAAGAACTGCATCGTACGTTAAAAAACGGAACGTCGGATGCGCGGCAAGATTGGTTTTTTGTTGGAGATTATAAGCGATTGCCGAACACCGTCGGAGATATGACGACAGTACAACCTGAAAAAGTTGACCAAAAAATGAAGGAATTGCTTTTTGAATACAACACAAAGAAAGAAAAGACTTTTGATGAACTTTTAGATTTTCATTATAAGTTTGAGTGTATCCATCCTTTCCAAGACGGAAACGGTCGTATCGGCAGACTGTTACTTTTTAAAGAATGTCTAAAATATAATATTGTGCCGTTTATCATCGATGAAGAACTGAAACTGTACTATTACCGTGGATTAAAAGAATGGAAAAGCGAACGTGGTTATTTGCGCGATACTTGTTTGATGGCACAAGACAAATTCAAACTTTACCTAGACTATTTTAAAATACAATATTAAAAGAACACCTATGATAAAAAAATTAAGCAGGTAGATTTATTTTCAGGAATTGGTGGATTTTGTTAGACGATGCATAAGTATAGCGGTAAATGCGTTTATTTTTTACTACGTAGATGCTTATAACACTAATTTTAATGTTGATAACCATATCGTCGCCCCGTTTTCAGATGGACTTTTTATGCGGAAATTATGAATCACAGGATATTCGTTTGATATTGAATATAGAAAGATTGCAGAAAATCCGCAATTTAATTATAATAATCGAAAAAACCGCAACCTAGATGAAAGGCTGCGGTAGTTTATTTTTCTGGCGTCCACGAGAGGATTTGAACCTCCGACCTCACGCTTAGGAGAAGCCCCCGAGGCGCATTTTTGACTCCCTTCAAATCCCTGAAAAGCCTTGATTTTACTGGCTTTTCCGAGGTTTCGCTGTTAGTGAATTCTCGTCCAAAACCTGCTAATTTTTCGTAGCTTTTTGCCTTCCTTTTAGCAGGGTATTAGCAAATGCAAAGAAATATGGGATACATCATAGAGTTAATCTGTAGCCCATAAATCACAGGAAACATCACCACAGTTTACGCATTCTCTTTTGCGGATAAATAATTTGTGCTTAAGTATTATAATGTTTTTTCGTTTTGATTTCAAGATGTTTTTAGGCATTACAAAAGGCAACCCTGACGGATTGCCTCTTTTGTACGATTAAATTGTTTTCGCTAAAGCCTTTAATAATGCTGCTGTTTCCGGATTTGATAACAGTTTTGAAAGTAAAGCAGCGTTCTCGTCTGAACTGTTCTCAGCAGACTTTTCTTCTTTAACTTCGCACTCATTTTGAACCTCTGCCATTGGGTCAAGGAGTTCAACCGAAGTTTCAAATTTCGGCATAGGAGCTGTTTTCCCTTCCTCCGCATTTTTCAATCCTTTAGCATTATAGAACTGTTCCTCAAACTTCTGTGCATTATAGCGTCTGTCCTCGTCAATGATATGGCTGTAAACATCGGCGACCATATCCATTCGTGCGTGTCCTGAGTCGCCCTGAACAGATTTCATATCGCCGCCGTTCCATTTCAGCTTGTAGGTGATACTTGCGTGACGGAAGCTGTGGAACACGACATCGGGCAAATTGTTATCCTTTATCAGTTTTTTCAAGGCACGGTTGATTACTTGACCTTCCATTGGTCTGCCTGACGAATGGCAGAATACTAAGTTGTAGTCCAAATACTCATCGCCAAAAAGCTCTTTCATTTCGTCTATCTGCTTTTTTCTCTCCAACAGCATCTGAGCAACTGTTGACGGCAGAAAGATTTTTCTCACACTGGTTTTTGTCTTTGGCGCTTTCAGCACAAGAGAGGTGTTTGTATTTGACAGTGTTCTCGGAAAGACACGGATAATATCCTTATTTTCAAGCGCCTCCATTACATCTCTGTTTACTCGCTGAAGTTCTTTATCTACAAAAATGAAAGCATTGTTTTCTCTCAAACTATCTTCCGATATATCGATGCAGTCCCAAGTAAGTCCAAGCATTTCGCCCATACGGAGAGAACAGGCAAAGGATAAATTGATGGCTAAAGCAAGAATATCATCATCGCATACTTCAAGAGCGTGCATAAGAGTTTCTGCTGTCCAAATCTCTCTTTTTTGATGTTCCTCTTTTGGGAGCGTTGCATTGAGGACGGGATTCCTTGTCATCAGCTCCCATTTTACCGCCTGATTAAAGGCACTTCTTAAAAACTTGTGAATTTCCCTTACGGTATGTACTGTCAGATATTCATTCTTCGGCTTTTTATTCTGTACCACTTTGGTCTTAACTTTCAAAAGGCTCTGATAGAATTTATCCATAAGTCTCGGAGTAAGTTCATCAAGTTTCACATCGCCGATAAGCGGAATAATATAATTATACATAAGCCCTTTCTTTGAACGGTAAGTTGACATTGCCCAGTTATTTACTCCGTACACGGAGCAGTATTCTTCAAGCAAATCCGCCACAGTCGTAGCATTAGGAATGATGAATGTACCGCTTTGCTGTTCAAACTCAATTTGTGTTTTTCTCTTTTTAGCGTCTGCGTTTGAATCGAAGGTTTCCCATTTTTGATGGGTGTTTCCGTCATCGTCTTTGTAGGTATAAACGACGGAATATCGGTTCTTTCTCTTTACAATAGAAGCCATAGTTTTTTCTCCTTATTCGTTATCCAGCCACTTGTCGAAGCTGCTCTTTATAATGCGGTATCCAGTTTCGAGCATTACTGCCTGAAAACAACCTTGTTTGATGAGCTTATATACGGTCTGTCGGGTAATACCCAAGATTGCCTGAACTTCCTCTACGGAATAGCTCTTTTTTGTATATGTGCCGCCGTTTAATTTACGAACTCGATCTTCAATCGACATATCCCTCCACCTCCTCGATTTCCTTAACCTTAGTGTATTTGCTTTGCGAAGCGTACCACTTATCAAAGCTCTCTCTTTTTATTCTGCGTTTACCGGCAACCCATATAAACTCAACAATACCATCGTTCATAAGATCGTTGGCTGTGCTTCTCGGAATGCCAAGCGACTTTGCGACAGTAAGGGGAGAGAGAGTCTTGCCGTATTTTTTACCGGGCCTTTCACCGTTCACTTTCTTATAATGGAATTGTCCTGCATACCAATCTTCAAAACTGTCCACATCAACCCTCATTTTGCCCAGTACCAAATAGGTCTTAAATCTGCACTGATTGATGAGTCGATATGTAGCCGTCTTTCCAAGACCGAGTATCCTCATCACATCGGGTACAGAAATTGTTTTTTTGTCCTGATATGTAAGCACTGCCTTGACAATTTTCTTGTTTTCTTCAACGCTTTTCTTTGAAGCTCTGTATTCGTTGCCGACTCGGTATGTTTTGAATAAACCGCAATTCATCAGTTTCAGTGCTTCTTCTTCGGTAACAGAAAGCAGTTGAGATATTTCCTTTACAGAGTAGACTTCCCACTGGGTTTCTTTTTGAAGCCTTTCGTCGCTGAACAGCTCTGCCAAGCGCTCGTTTTCCTCTTTTAGATTGAATAACTCCACTCGCTCATTGAACATATTAACAAATGCCATCTTCTGAACCTCCTTCCTTGCCGTCGAACCAGTTTTCAAAGCTCTTTTTTGATATTCGATACTGACCGCCGACACGAACATAATGGAACTGTTTGCTTCTAAGCAGTCTATAAACAGTTGTTTTGCTGACTTTCAGTATATGCTGAATGTCATCTACTGTATATGCTCGGTCGTTTGTTTCAGCCGGTGTGAATGCGTCCGGCTTAAAAGTTAATTCTCTGCGCATTGCCTTTACCTCCGATTTCATTTTTATCGCTCTGACTACCATATAGCCAAGCAACTTGGCTATATGGTACTTAAAATCGGAGGTTTTGTTAATTGTGCGACTGGCTCAATCGCACACTTGACAGCCAGAGTTATCGTTATCAATATTATCGAGCCATTGGTCAAAGCTCCTTTTCGATACTCTGTAATGACCACCTACCTTTACAAAATGGAATACGCCTGAGTTCACAAGAGCGTAAGCAGTATTCTTTCCAATATTAAGAATTTCCATTATTTCTTCAACGGTATAAACCCTTTTCTCAAGGCAAGAACTATCATCAGTAGCGTTGGGCTGTTTGTTCAATGCTTCAATCTTATCTTCAAACATTGTCAATACCTCCCTTAGCGTGATGATGGTGCTTTTTGAAAACTATATAGTCATAGCCGTATCTGACCTGACATTTATCGCATATTTCTTTGTTTGCCTGAAAAGGATCGAGTCTTTTTACAATGTTCTCTGAAACAGACTGAAATTCGCTTCTGCAAATAGGGCAGAGAGTTAGTATAATTCCTTTACGCTCTGCCTTGTGCTTAATTGGAATACCGACTGCAAATTTTAAACCTCGCTTGATTTCACAGATTTTATCTTCGTCAGTAACTCTTCCGACAAAATTCTTAAGCTCTGTGGCTTTGTCCACGGTGCGTAGTTGTTCAAGCATTACCATTGACGGCGTTTTTAACCCGCAATCCGTGTCAAGCTCAATATGAGTATTCATTGCTGTTTTCTTTTTTATTGCAGTGATAGCGGCAACAACGACTGTAGGACTCTTTTCATTTAAGCGATTGGTCTGCACAACAAGAACCGGTCTGTTCCCTGATTGTACACTGCCGTTTGTAACTCCCAAATCGCAGTAATAAATATCCCCCCACCTTACATTCTTTAACTCATTCTCTTTCATATGTAAATCCTCACTTTCAATTTTCATTTGAGGCAATTCATATCCGGATTAGAATTAACCCCTTCACTTGTTTGAAATGTGAAAGTGTTTCTGGGGGGTGTTTTAGAATAATTTTCGCATCTTTTTTATTGCGCTGTTTATCGATTCCCTTACAGAAGTAAAATCGACACCTTCTTCATCAGCAATTTTTTCAAGCGTTTTATTGTAGAAGAAATACTTAAGTACTCTGCGCTTCTGTGTTTCGCTTAAATAACTTAAAACCTCCCTAAGTCGCTTGATATTATCTTTCAGCATAATTTCATTGACAGGATCTGTTTCGACCGCTAATTCCGGATGGTGTTCTTCAAATGTCCCGTCATTGATGTCAAATGCGTGTCCGTGAAGAAGTTTTCTCATTCTTTCTCTTGCTTCGTAATTCTGATACTTTGTTATCACTTCGCCCTGAGCTTTAGAAAGCAGAATGAACGGAGTATATCGATGGATAATATCAGGGTACTTTTTACACAACTCTTCTTCCGTCAGTTCTGTCACAATCATCCATTTTTCCGTACCGGTATATCCTTGATATTCATATTTAAGATTTATGAGTTTGCACTCAGTCGAAAACAGTTCTTCCTGCTCGGCAGAATTTAGTTTTTTTTTCATTTTCGTAATCTCCTTAAATTTGGAATTTTTGATAATATGGTTGAAATCAAAAATTCCGGAGATCACGGGTATCTTGCTATTTGGCACTGCCAATTAAAAATATCCATCTTGTTCCTTTCTTGGAACCGATGGACATTGACAAAAAAGAAAAAGCCACTTGATGTAGACTGATGCCACGAGAATATAGACCTATCCAAAAAAGGATTTAATGATCTATAAAATCAAGTGGCATTGAGGAAGTCTCGCACCAAGCGGCTCCAAAGCACTATGCTTGCTTTTATATTTATTTAGTTGTAAGGTCTTTTCAGGTTAATTGCTGCGCCTGAATGAAATGGGCGGGAAAGTTATCGTCTCTCCGCAGTTAGTACATTTTTCCTGCGTATATGCGTGGGTTCCCTTGCAGATATAAGAAACGGTGTGCCCACAGTAAGGACATATTTTTGCGACTTTGATTTGGGAGCCGCATATAGCTTTTAGTTTATCCTGTTCTGCTTTAACCGCTTCGTACTTTCGTGGATCTTGCTCTCTGATGTTGATTTTCGGCATTTGTTTCTCCTCACATTTAAACTGACATCATATCGTATGGGTTGTCCAGATATTCTTTTTTTACAAGCCCAAGCTGCTTCATACGGATGGCAAGAGCTTTCTTTGAGCTTCCCAAAAAGTCCGCCATAGCTGAAAATCGTTCAAATACGATAGGGCAGTATATCCGGTTCAGACAGTTAATTTGCTCTCCAAGGCTAAACAAATACATTCCTCGCAATATCAGTTCTTTGGGAAGCAGAATAGCAGAGGCAAGAGTATTGGCTTGCCATTCCTCCCAATCCTTAATTCGAGCATTCTTTTCATTTCCTGCACGGTAATAGCGAACTGGTGTCGCTTGATTCCTTACGATACCGTATTCAGTCGGGAATAGTTTTTTGAAAATCTGGTGGCTTCCTTCGTGCATAAGAGTAAAGTTTTTTCTTCCTCTAAGCTTGTCATCATACTGTAGATCCGACTCCACAAGCACGGTATTTCCATCCAGCAGGATGCTTTCTTCTGTGTCTCCTGCTGTCAGAACATTAACTAACACTTCTTCAAAAGCCGTCAATCCCAACAGAGAGTTATCATAGGAAAGATGAAAATATCCGATATTTAAGCCAAGCACATTTGTCAGGAACAGCTCAGGCTCAATTCGATAAACTGTTCTCTCTCGCACTTCGGGTAGTTTCATATATTTTCTAATATATTTTTCAGCTATAGCCTCAATATCCATTCGGGATAAATGCTTCATTCCCATAACCTCCTGATCTCATTTTGCTTCGACAAACCACTTTCCATTTTCTTCGTCAAATAAAAAAGTCGGTATGCCACAAACTTGTACCGTATAGCGGATGCCAGTACCGCCTACTTTTGTAGAAGCGGCACGGCATCGTTGTATCACACGGTCAATTTCATATTTTTCTCCATTTTCAAATGTAATCAAGTGAGGTCGGGCAGAACCGTCCACTCTATGTGTCACTTCGACCTCTACATATACCTTTCGTCTTTGTCCTTCCATTTTCCAAAACCCTCCTTATCCCACCATACCTGTCGGCATAGTAATTTCTGCTTTTGCAGGCGGCATTTTGATGTTTTGAAAAAGGACTCCATTTCTAATGCTGTCCTTTCCAAATCGCTGCCTAATTTCCTCAATACACCTATCCAGTCTTTCCATCTTATCCACTTTCTCAATATCCATAAACAAGCCAATCTGCCGGGGCGTATCCTGCGGCACAAGATTGATGGCTTGTACAGTTACGGAACGAATGTGATTACGCCAAGCGTAATTGCGTTCAAACAGGTAATAGGCCGCCTTTGCGATGATCATCGGTGATTGCGTAGGCATATCTATTTTTGTCTGCCACTGTTTTGAATAAAGTGTATTGTCACGGATATGCAGCGCTACTCCCTCAGCGCTCAAACCGTGAACTCGGAGTTTATGTCCGATGTCTTGGGTTAATTCGAGAATGACAGGCCACACCTGCTCATCATTCTCCAAATCGGCAACCGTGGTTATGCCGTGCCCAATGCTTTTTACTGGCGAAACGAAGTCGGTCTTTGCTACGGTTGAACAGTCCAAGCCGTTGGCGAAATTCCAAAGAGAAACTCCATTCTTTCCAAGCCAGTATTTCAGTAACTTTGAGTCGGTTTTTGCCAAATCACCGATTGTCTTAATAGCATATCTATCTAAAATCTTCTTTGTTGCACGACCAACGCCGAGCAATTCAGAAGCAGGGAGTGCCCATATTTTTTCTCGAAAGGTATCTTTTTCAATCACTGTAACCGCATCGGGCTTCTTCATATCGGAGCCGAGCTTTGCAAATATCTTGTTGAAGGAAACACCAACGGAAATTGTCAAGCCTAACTCAAACTTAATTGTTTCCCGTATGGTGTTTGCTACCTTTTCAGGTGATCCGAAAATACTTTCCGTTCCGCTTATATCTAACCAACACTCATCCATTCCATACGGCTCAACTTGGTCGGTATAGCGTTCATAGACATTTCTGGCAAGCTTAGAATATTTTATGTATTCCTCATAGTGTGGTGGCACAACAACAAGATTTTTGCATTTCTGCTTTGCCTGCCACACTGCGTCTCCAGTCTGCACATTAAATGCCTTGGCTTTATAATTCTTCGCAAGGACAATACCGTGCCTTTCCTCTACGGAGCCGCAAACGGCAACCGGATACTTTTTCAAAGCAGGATCGAGCATACACTCAACGCTCGCATAAAAATTGTTCATATCACAGTGCAGAATATTGCGGATCATTTTGCTGCACCCCCTTGACAAAACTCACAAACCGTTTTATAATAAACTCACAAACCGTTTGTGTGTTTCTTATTATATCCAATCCGTTTGTGATTGTCAAGAGATTGAAACGAAAAATCTAAAACTGTTTGTGATTTTAAAAGGAGGTAACCTAAATGAAATTCGGTGAAAAGCTCCGTAAGTATAGAACTGATAAAAACCTCACCCAAGCAGAGCTTGCAAAACTCATTGGTGTTGGTGTTAATACAATTTGTAATTACGAAAGCGGAAAAACATATCCGCAGAACCGTGAAGTGTATAAGAAACTGGCTGATGTACTCGGCGTTGACGCCGACCATTTACATAACGAAAATGATGATTTCATTGAATCCGCTCAAGGTAAGTATGGCTATCGAGGTAAAAAACAGGCTATGCAGCTCGTGGAGGAAATGGGCGGTCTATTCGCCGGTGGTGAGTTGTCCGATGAGGACATCGACGGTGTTATGAAGGCGATGCAGGAGTTATATTGGAAAGCCAAAGAGGACAATAAAAAATACACCCCCAAGAAGTATGTAAAGTAAGTCCGTTTTTTAGGACACGGAATCTTTTATACTTAACATAGGGCATATCTGCCCTGAAAAGGAGGTGCGTATGAAATGATTGACTCTGTTGGAATATATAAAAAAGCCAATAAACTCGTAGAATCAAACGGAACGAGAGATACCATAAAGTTAGCGAAATCGTCAGGCGTTGAAGTTATTCCGGTTAATTGTTTCAATAACCTTCTCGGTATGTATGTTTATCGGTGGAAACACCGTGCGATGTTTCTTAATGACAGAATGGACGAATATCTAACACTGATGGTAGCCGGTCACGAGTTAGGACACGATATTTACCACCGAGAGCTTGCAAAAGGTGAAGGAATGCGTGAGTTTGAACTGTTTAGAATGCAAAGCTCAACGGAATACGAAGCAAATGCCTTTGCCGCTCATCTGCTAATTGATACTGGTGAATGTCTTGAATACGCCCGAAATGGATATGATGTTGTTCAGATTGCAAAAGCTATGAACTCGGAGATCAATCTGATGCTGATTAAGCTTCAGGAAATGAGTCGTCTTGGCTACAATATCCGTGTTCCGTTTGAACCAAAAAGCGATTTCTTTAAGAATATTAAAGCATAGAGAAGGTGAGGGAATTGAAAAGCCCGTTTATTTATAAGGGTTCTACTGAAGCATTTGAGACAAAAACTGACAATTATATCTATAAGGGACTAACCGTAATTGTCTCTTATGGGAATTTCAGCTACGAAAGAAACCAGACAGTTAAGGCTGACGAGAAAGTATTACATATTTCTTTTTCTTCAAGAAGCAGTTCACCTATGGCTCAAAAAGATATTAATGATTGTCTTGACCACTTTGGAATAGATAGAATGTTAGCTTATTATGCATTCGAGAAAAAATCCACTTTCCCACCTCATAATCTGATACGGCATTACGAGCAAGTTCAAAAAATCTATACTCCAAATCAAAACGCCTTGCCGTGCTGAAAATATCTTTTCAAAAGACCGTCACTGAAAAAGATGGTCTTTTTTTCTGTGTGTTTTGTGCATTTTCTTGGGAACAGCGTAAGTTAGGAGAGATTGCTCCACTACGAGGTGGTTTTGCATTTTCGAGTAATGAATATTGCGATGGCGGAATTCCCATTGTAAGAATATCAAATATTCTTTCAAACGGTTCTGTGGGTGGTGAGTTTGTTTACTTCAAAGAGCAAGAAAACGATGATTTATATTCGCTTGTGACAGGAGATATTTTATTGGCGATGTCTGGTGCAACAACCGGAAAAGTTGCGATGATAAAAACTGAAAAGCCTTATAAATACTATCAAAATCAACGAGTAGGACATTTTACAAAAGCAAAAGAAACGGACTATTTATTTGTCGCCACCATTGTAAGTTCCGACAGATTTACCGAACAGCTAAGGAATGTATTGGTAGCAGGAGCACAACCCAATGTATCATCAAAAGACATTGATTCGTTTGAGTTTTATGTGCCAAAAGCCAAAGATGAGCAAAGAGAAATTGGACTATACTTTAATCACCTTGAAAACCTTATCACCCTTCATCAGCGTAATGCCAAAAAAGAGGTATTGCTTCTCGTAAATAAAGCAATACCTCTTATTATTAATTCATATCACCTTGCGCTTTTTGCCATTTTAATTATTTCTTCATCAGCAACTACATCAGGATCATATTCTAAGACAAAGCTTGCTTCAGGGCTGTAAGTCCAACATAAATATGATAATTCATCAAACCTAAAAAGTGCTGCGCTATATTCATTGATTTTCATTTCATCGCAATCCTTTGCTAATTTAGGATCAAACAGTACGCAAAGAGCATTAACATCAAGCCCTGTTATTTCTGAAGGATCAGCTTCAAAATATGTGGTTTTCAAGTAGTGATATAGAATTTTATTTCCATTCTTATCAGCATAAGTAACAGTGGTTGCTACTACAGTCTCAGTTTGCTTCTTATAGTCACCACCCAATGCTGCCTCTATCCGGCTGTCTAAAGTGTCCTGATCCTTTTTTGCGTTAGATACGGCGAATATCGTGATTCCGCCAAGCAATATAATCAATGCAAGCATAATTATGCTGATATGTATTATTTTTCCCTTTGACATTTCAACTTTACCCTTATTTAAAACAAGTGATTTCTGTTACAGAAAGATTATACAAATTAATCACTTTCTTCTTCTGCGATAGCGCATATTCATAAGCAGCTCTTGTTCCGCTCTTTGGCTGATAAGGAATAACCGAATGCTTGCTTTCTTTTCTAAGCGGGGGTTGATAGTTCTCATCATAATAAAAGACACAGTAGTCGCTTATCCTTATCATTGCTCGATTTCGTTCTATGTACGATGCTTTTCCTGCATTTGCAACTCCGTCGGGGCAGACGCTGTCCTCATAACCTTGTAAAAAATATTCTCTCACATCATCGCTGATTTCTTGATAATCCTTACGAAAATGAATCCGCCTGATTATCGGATATTCTTCTCGAAGCTCAGACACCGTATCATAACACAAGGAATTAAAAGCAGAATGATCACCAAAAATAAAGTCTGTGACTCCCAGTTCAATCAGTGAACGAACTGTTTGAAATGTAATTTTCTTTAGCTCAGCGGTATGTTTAATTTTTCTATGCCCGATAAAGCAGCAAATCACAATTATCACCCATATCAAAAATCAATCAAATGTGCATTAATCCACACATATACATCATTATATTATATAATTGCTCTATATTTTAGTCAATAGCTCTACATAGAGAACGGTATTTTAGCTAACAATAACTTATAATTGTTACTGTTAGATGAGGTGCTATTGATGAGTAAAGATATAGATTTTAAAAACCGTGATCGGTTTATTCAGTTAGGAATAACAATTTCTGTTCTACGCAAAATGCGAGGAATGTCTCAAGAACAGCTTGCGGCAGAAGCCAAGATGAGTAGATCACACTTAAGTGCGATAGAAGCTCCTAATATTATTCGTCCTTTCTCTGTTGAGGTACTTTTTAATATAGCAGATGCACTAAAAGTAGAACCCGGAGATTTATTAAACGCTTCAATGTTTCCGGAACAGATTTTAAATAAAAATAAAAAGAGGTAGGCGGCTATGGTTTTACCCACAGTCACCTACCTCTTTTTTAGTATTCTGGCGCTCCAAATCCGAGAATTTCATAATATCCTATAGGATATTGATTAACTCGCACGCTGTCTCCTGAATTTCCCTCAACAGTATAAATAACACCGTTTTCCACCTTTTGGACGATACCCGTATGGTCGGCGAGCCCGTCCTGCGGACCTGATGAACCATCAGGGGAATCCCAATCGAAAAAGATAATCATACCCGGCGTAGGCTCGGCACTGTTGTCCAGCCATTGCCCACGCTCCTTTGAAATGCTATGAGCTGGTCGCAGCGAAAAGCGAATCAGAGCAAGAACACTTATATAAGATGTTAGTTGAAATGGATAAATACAAAAATCAATAAAAAATTGCAAAAATAATACGGTGTTACCCAAGACGGGTAGCACCGTATTTTTGTATATGATGTAATTTTATCTTAATTCCGTGCGCCGGATTACGGCATATGAGCCGATTCCAAAAGCCACTCCGATTACAAGAAACGAAAGAATAGGAAAAAACAGATTGGTTGTGCCATCACTCATAAATCCCATTGCTTTCATCATAAACTCCCCAATATTTCTTACAAGCTCATCTGAAAATACAAACTGAAACAGCGCAATAACAAGAAGAATTATACTACAAACTCCAACTCCTATTAAAAGCGAAACTGTTTTCCCAACTCTGTTGATAACTAAAACCGCAAAGTAGAATAAGCTGCAGAACATCAAGTATAAAACAGTAAGCCATAGCCAGTTTAGAAAAACATTCCCGTACCCGTAAAGACTGCCGAATAGAGTAAAATAATTATCATTGAAATAATGAATGGAGTTACCGATTATAGTATCAATAAACGCCATCGTTCCAGCCAGCAATGTAAACATACAAATAGTCGCCCCAAAGATATATTTTCGGGTGTATCCATTTTGGAGCAGCGCTTTGAAATCTTCTTTATATCCTAATACTCCTATCACACTGACAAAAACAACGGAACTAAACTCTAAGGTATTTGATCCTGTTTCCTTTCCTTCAGTACAAATTGCAACAATCGCAAAAATGAGAGCTACAATCAAATATTGGATCAAATAGAAAATTCCTATCGCCCTTACTTTAGTTAAGTATTCATATAAAACAGCTGATTTTAATTTAGTCATTTTCGCCGCCACCTTTCTCTGTCATCTTGACAAACAGTTTTTGCAAATTCATTGCAGTAATTTGCAGATTACTTTCCTGCGGTAAAACTGTTTTCTCTCCCAATACATAGGCAACTTTTAAGCCACCTAACTCGTCATATCCGATAACATTTCTGCCTACACAATAACGGTCAACTTCCTGAGCCGCCCCGGAAACACTATATCCTTTCTCCAGTAGTTCCTCAACAGTCTCCTGAACAAGAATCTTTCCCTTATCAATTAAGACGACTTCTTCAATAATATTGGAAACTTCCTCGATCAGATGTGTCGCAATAATAAGTGTTCGCTCATTATTTTCAAACTCTTTCAGAAGCAGGCTGTAAAACAACTCCCTATGATTTGCGTCAAGCCCTAATACTGGCTCATCAAAGATTACATATGGGACATTGAGCGATAATGCAATAATCAGTTTGAAAATGGATTGATACCCTTTCGATAACGCCTTAAACCTTTTGTTAGTATCAAGATTGAACTTTTGGGAAAGCTCAAAGGCTTTCTCCAAATCAAAGTCAGTATAAAAGCGATTTGTCCACTTGAAATGATCTTTAACCTTCAAATCTCTATCATATAAATCCGCTTCGCTCATACAAAAAATCTTTTCGTGGACACCCATATTTTCTTTAGCGGGAATACCGTCAATCAAGATTTCACCCTGATCCGCAAAAATACGGTTTGCTATAATATTGATGAGAGTAGTTTTGCCAGCACCGTTTCTCCCTAAAAATCCGTATATTTTCCCGAACTCAAAAGAGAAAGAAACATCATCAAGCGCTGTAACATCTTTATATCTTTTCGTTATATTCTTAATTTGAATGGCGTTCATTGTCATAGCCCCTTTCTATCAGAGAAATTATATCTTCTTTAGACATTTGCAGTTTTATCGCTTCGCTTATTAAAGTTGAGACATACTGCTCATAAAATTGGCTTTGTCTTTTTTGCCGTATTTTTTCAACCGCTCCCTCTTTTACAAATATTCCAAGACCTCTTTTCTTATAGATGATTTCCTCATCAACCAGTACATTCATTCCTTTTAGAACGGTATGCGGATTGATACTGAGTAGCGCAGAGATTTCATTTGTAGATGGGATTTGTGTTTCCTCTGGAAAAATTCCGGTAAATATGGAATCTTCAAGCTGCTCCGCAATCTGAATGAAGATTGGCTTATCTATGTTCGGATTTACATTCAATCATAGCACCTCCTATGCTTGTTTGACGGTTTGTTAGTTGAGTAGCTAACCTACAAACAAAGTATATCCAGAAAAGCTGTATTTGTCAATACCTTTTTGCAAATTTCTATATGTAATCAAGCCGCCTGCATTTCTGCAAGCGGCTTATTTCTTACCTCCCGATCAATAGGCAGGCGCACCGTATCCGAGAATCTCATAATATCCGACCGGATAACTGTTCTGACGAACAGAATCCCCTGAGTTTCCCTCGACTGTATAGACTCTGCCGTTTTCCACCTTTTGGACGATACCCGTATGGTCGGATAATCCGTCCTGACCATTTTCGTCCGCCCAATCGAAAAAGATAATCATACCCGGCGTAGGCTCGGCACTGTTGTCCAGCCATTGCCCTCTGTCCTTAAACCATTGTACGCCGTTGACACAGCCGGCGTATTTCGGGATCACACCAGCGTCTATATACCCGCACTCATTGGCACACCAAGATACAAAGCAGGCGCACCATTCTACACGGGAATTAAACCCATACCAAGACCAATATGGATCGCCGCCCATTGTCCCGATTTGGGAAAGAGCAACGGTTACGATCTGATCGTCTGTCCCCGTTATTCCATAAAGCACCTGCGACCATAGCGAATTGTTTCCATCGGCAAGCAACTCTGCAAGATACTCTTTCTGTTCCTCGTCAAAGCCATACTGTGCCGCCATCTCATCTGCGGTCTTGTGGCTGACCGTGATATACAGATAGGTTTGCGTGACCGTGCTTTCCGTCTCCACGATATTTCCGTGACCGTCATCGGTTTCGGTAATGACCGTCTCGGTTTTGGTGTCGGTGCTGGAGCTGATCTCATTCATCTCCCAAAAGATGTCCTTCAGAAGCTGCTTTTTCGATTCGTCCATCGTCGCAACCTCTTGTGGATTGTCAGGATCGGTATTGACTTTGACCGAATATACCGCAAGTACATCTTTCCACACGGCTCGGCTGCCGCTCATTTCAAGGACATCATAAGATACCGAGTTTTTTTCGTTCTGCAATTCGGTATCATATTCGGCATTGATCTCCTGCACAACAGTCTGCATACTCATACCTGTGCCGGAATCTTCGCCGGAGAAAAAAATGCCGAACACCGAGCCGAGAAGCATACCGATCAGGCAAATCACAATAATGACTAAAACCGCTATCCAGCCGCCTGCGGCAATAGCGGCAATCAGTGCCTTCGTTCCGGCTATAATCGCCTTGACCGCAGCCGCAACCGCTTTGGCAATCGCCTTTGCTGTAACAACAGCGGCACGAGCAGCCGCCCTCGCTGTCTGAACGGCTCGCTGTGAAGCTTTTACCGTTGCCTGTGCCGTTTTCTGCGCCGCCTTAGCGGTACGCTGTGCTGTTTTAACAGTTGTCTTTGCGGTGCGTTCTGCGGTTTTGACCGTTTTCTGCGCCGTTTTCGCCGAGCCTTTACCGACTGTCTTAATTGTCCTTTTTCCCGCAGAACGGGCAGACTCCTTAACCGTCTTTTGTGTTTGCTCTGCGACTTTTATTCCTTTATTTCGGGCAGTACCCGCCGTCTGTTTCTGAAGTGACTGCGCCGCACGCTTCTCCTTGAACTTTTGGATACCGTCCTTTGCCTTGACTATGTTCTGCTTTGTCGCCTGAACGCCCTTGCGCCCTTGCTTGTCAAATTGGTGTACGGCTTCGTGAGAAACTTTATCAATACCACTTTCCAAACGATTAGAAGCATATTCTTCCATACTGCTTTCAGGAACAGTGGCGGAATGTTCCGCTTTCTCTTTGGTCTGGATAAAGGCGGATTTCATACGCTCGGCGGCAACTGCCGATTTATCAATCGTTTTGATTGTGCCTTTGGCAATATCTCTTGTTTTAATATCAGGCATAAAAACCTCCTTTCCAAGCGCCTGTGGACGCTTTGAAATAAAAAAAGAGGGGCAAAGGAATAAACACCTTGCCCCTTAAAGTGCGACGGCTGAAAAGCCGCTTAAATCAAGCGCTTTTCAACCTCTATTTTTCGATTCTGTGCGTTTTTTTCTTGCATACTCTGCCTGCTGCCTTTTATAAGCGATCTTGGCGCATTTTTCACAATACTTTTTTCTGTTCCCACGCTTTATAATAGGCTTGCCGCAGGAAATACATCTGTCAGGGTGTGTTCCGAATATCTCAGCTTCTAAGAGCGGATCTGCCGGAAGCACCGCATTCTGAAAATACTTGCACAGAAGCGAATAAGATATGCTTTGCACACAAACGCAGCCTTCACCCTCATCAAGGAGCAGACAATTTCCGTCATCATAATTGGCACATAGCTTTTTAATCAGGGCGTTAGCTCGGTATCTCTGCCGCCCCGTCATTTGCGGTAGCATTTGCACCACTGCTTTCTGTTACTTTTTTCGCCACAACGACAATCCTTCCGTTTGTACGGGAGTATTCACAGGTGGAAAGCGTAATCAGCTTATCGCCGTACTCCGCCGATACGCCCGTGTCGTAAAGGGAAAGCTCCTTGCACTTATCAATATAAGCGTCAAACTCCTCCGGTGACTGAGCGTCCGTAAAGCGGTAATATTTGAAGGCTTCAGGGCTGTCGGTGTAGACAACGGTTTTGAAAACCGCAAGGATTTCATATTCGTTTTTCTCTGTCAGGGTATTAAAAGTAATCGTCCTGTGATTCTGCCAGAAATCCTCGTCCTTGAACTTTTCAAGGTCGGCGAACATCGAGCCGTTATTCATATGATGACCGTAGATTACTAAATTGTCCGAAGGCTTTAGGACATCACAATTCTCCTGCACATAGGGACAACCGTAAGAACTATATTCTTTATCAAATCCACGCTTCAGATAGTAGTTCGGATTATCAACCGTCTGCATAACGGGATAATTGATGTTCGTATCCTCCACGCAAATCCAGCCGACCAAATCATTATTTTGCCGATACAGCTCGGTAAGCTCCGGCAGTATCGTCTTATCTTCTGAAAAAGGGATAGGCTCGACAGGCTCAGTTTCGCTGTCCTCTACGATCTGTACAAGGGAATCATACATTTGCGCCTGTTTCTCCGCTTCTCTGTAATGGTCGATAATAAAATAACCGCTGATCCCAAGCAGGGCAGCGAATAGCACCATCAGCGCAATACAAATCTTTTTTCTCATTGCCATTTCCTTTCTGAAACAAGGAGCGAGAGCTTATGCGCTCTCGCCCGGTTTTGTTGTCATCAATTTGTAGAGTTTTGTGTTCTTAGGGAACTTGTTCGCAAACGGTACAAGGGAGCTGCCTACCTTGATAAGCCCGTGTCCGGCTTCCACATTCGTAATATACGACATCTGAAGATCGGAAATGTTCAGGAGCTTCGCAAGCTCCAGCCTGTCGGTAGAAGCCTGATTGAGCATTATAATAAACTCGGAATTGGCAAGCATTGTCCTTGCCGTATGGCTCTGCAAAAGGTCGTCCACATTCTGCGTGATACCCGTCGCATACGCCCCGTATTTACGCACACGCTTCCAAAGAGTAAACAGGAAGTTAGCGGAATACTCGTGCTGGAACAGCAGATAAATCTCATCAATAAAGATGAAGGTGTTTCTGCCTTTCGCCCTGTTCTGCGTAATGCGGTTCAGGATCGAGTCAAGGACAACCAGCATACCGATAGGCATAAGCTGCTTACCGAGATCGAGAATATCATAGCAGATCAGGCGGTTATTGGTATCTACATTCGTGTGTTTCGCAAAGGTATTCAAAGAGCCGTTTGTAAACAGCTCGATGGCGAGAGCGATTTCTTTCGCCTCCGGCTCGTCCTGCTTTAGAAGCTCCGCCCTGAAATCCTGCAAGGTAGGCACTTCGCCCTGATAATCGTTCTGCTGATAAGTACGATATACGCTGGCGGTACAACGGTCGATAATGGATTTCTGCTTTGCGCCGAGGTTACTGCCGCCGATGAGCTGCTCGCACAGGGACATAATAAACTCCGACTTCAAAATAACCGGATTCGCCCCGTCGCCGTATTCCTTCGTCATATCCATAGCGTTGATATGATTTTGAGAAGTAGCGGAGATATGGATAACCTCGCCGCCGAGCGCCTTCACAAGCTGTGAATATTCCCGCTCCGGATCAATGATGATAACATCGGAATCCGAGGAAAGGATCACATTCTCGATCTCGCCCTTTGCGGCAAAGGACTTACCGCCGCCCGATACGCCGAGAATAAAGGAATTACCGTTGAGAAGCTGCTTGCGGTCGGCGATAATCATATTTTTGCTAATCACATTCTGCCCGTAGTAAATACCGTTCTCGTGGAAAATGTCCTGCACTCTAAATGGGATAAACACGGCAAGGCTTTCAGTTGTAAGGGTACGGAAGGTATCAATCTTCCGCACACCAAACGGCATAACCGTATTCAGTCCGTCTACCTGCTGAAACTTCAGCACCCCAAACTGGCAAAGATGTTTTCTCGCCGTAGTGAGCAGCGCTTCAGTATCATTATCGAGTTGCTCTTTAGAGTCAGCCGTATGCACGAAAGTAATCACGGCGAACATCATTCTCTGATCTCTCGTCGTTAAATCATCGAGAAATTCCTTCATTTCCTTTTTCTGCTGTTCCATATCATAAGGAACGGTCGCCGAAAAGTTATTGTTGGAATTCTGCCGCCTCTGCCAGTTGGTAATATCGTCTCTACGCCGAGCAGACGGTTTTCCGCTTCCCGTACCGCTTCATCCGTCGGCACAGGGACAACATCAATCGACATCATCAGATTGCGGTTGAGGTCGGTCAGCTCCGCTACCATACTGTCTTTGATATAGGAAGCGTACTCACGCAAAAAAAGGACTCTCCCGTAACGGTCGCCCATTTTGAAGTAGTCCTTTTCAAATTCCATTGAGTCGGGACAGATATAATCCTTGAAGCTGTGTCCCTTTTTGCGGGTTTCCTTTATATCAAAATGAAAAGCGGATTCCTCTCCAACACGATAGAAGTCGTGGAAGATACGCAGCCTTTCATCCGTTTCCAATTCCACGCACTTGCTGCCGAGCCTTCCGAAATGGGCGATCAGGTCAGCGCCCACACGGGCAAAGTAATTCCGTGCGTCCTCAATATTTTTCTTATTGACGGAAATCGTCATATATTTGTCCTGCACAATGGCATTTGCGCCCGTCGCTTTTTCTAAAAGGATTTTATTGTATTCCTCCCGATATTCATCAAGGCTGTCGCCCTTCATCGGGATAAGAATATTGTTTTCAAAGTCCAGCCTGTTTAAGCGGCGGTTGTTGATCGTAATTTTTGTCGTTGCGCCGGAGTCCAAAGAGTTGAGAAGCTCCGAATATTCAAGGAACATTGCTTCCTTGTCCTCACGGCTGGCAACCGCATAGTTAATATCAGAAAATTTATATGTCTTGGAAAACTTGTCCTTGCCGATCTGAAAAATGCCATCGTCATAAATAGCGGTAATGGGGATCACATCTTGAACGCCCTTCGGCACAACAAACTTTTCCTTTTCCTGCTTGCGAAGATTGGTAAGTGTTTTAATCATTCGATTTCATAGCCTCCTTTGCTTTTGCTTCAATACTCGGCTTAAACAGCTCGTAGTAGGTATTCGTTGAACGGAAAGTGAGCTTTTTCGGCATTAGAAATTCCGACTTGATCCACGCATAGATAAATTTTTCTGCGGTCATTCCGTTGTATTTGACAAAGCCAAGAGCCGCAAAAGGTGCGGCGCTCAAAATACACACCCACGATACCGTTTCTGTTCCGACATAGGGCTTCAGTAAAAAATAAACGCCTACCGCCACCACGCAGGCGCATGCGGAAAAAATGAACTGCCGCATTGACAGTCCAAAAAACATTGATTCTGTATAGTTCCTGATTTCCCTGTTGATTTTAACTTCCATTTAGGAACTCCTTTCTTTTTGTTTTTTCGCCTGTCGGATTTCGTCGGCGCAGACGCACTCATCTACAAGGCAAATAATCTTGCCCTTTCGCCGTCCTCCGTAATACAGGCAATATCTGCAATCGCAGTCCTCAAGGGTGTAACCCTTGAATTTGTTGTATATTCGTTTCATTCTGTTCTCCTTACAGTCCCATCATCTCTCGGATAATACGGTCGGACATCCGCACCGCACCGACTAAAACAAGCATATTGAAAAGCAGCTCGCCGATATATGACCAAACCTGCGTGACTGCCGCCGCATCGGGATCGACAACAGGCGGGGAAGAAGCAAACAAGGAGAAAATAATGCACGCTAAAACGATCACTGCACCTTCAAGACATACGGCACAGTAACTTTTAATGAACGATTTACCTACATTCTGACTCGGCTCTCCTGCAAAGGTGGAAAGCGGAATCGGTGCAAGTGCCGTATACATATATAACTTAAAAAATCTCCCGTACACCGTCATAATAAGCAGGAATGACATTACCGTAATAAACAAGCCGCCGATAAGCGTAACTGCCCATAACGGGATACTCTCAAAAAAGCCGCAGCTTTCAATCGTGTCAATCATTTCCTGCGGTAAGGTTGTCTGCTGTGCCGAAGTAAATCCTGCGGCGGTCATAATCGTGCCGATAGTACCCTGAACGATATTGAACAGCGCAAGCATTAACTCCATACCGTAAGTGATCCCCGCTTTTGCAAGAGCAAAGCGTATAAAAAGCTTAACGGCGTGTTCCGGCTTCTTAACCTCGGCAAAGCTGCCGCAGGTTTTAACCATACCTACGACAAAAAATAAAACGAGCAGCGCAAGACCTATCGCCTGCACAGCGCCGTTGATATTAACTATGACCGCCCATATTCCTCCTCCTTTGAAAGTTTGCGGTGTGGTCGTGATAAGCTGCCATATCTCAGCGAGTTTCTCATTCCAAGTTTCAAGGGCGTTCTGGAGATTCTGAACTACCCAGTTATCACTCATTTTCGTAGCACCTCCTTAAAGAAAATGGGGTGTTCCTGAAAATGAATCCAGGAACACCCCTATATGTTGTCAGTGTAAAGGTTAGCCCGTAATCAGAGTGAGGATTTCTTTTGCAAATACGATGATAATACCGCCCGCCAGCGTCAGAAATCCGTTTGCACGCTGCGAAGGATCGTGGGATTTCAGCGAAAGACCTACCTGAACGATACCAAAACCGAGCAGGATAAGTCCAATCGCACGAATAAAACCGAAAATGAAATCGGACAGGTTATTGACTACGGTAAGCGGATCGCTTGCGGCGAAAGCCGTTGTAGACATCGCAAAAATAGCGGTCAGGCTCAAAACCGCCGCACAGTAATAACGAAAGCCTTTCCTTACCTTTCCGGTCATAGGCAGTTTACGGGTTTCTTTCTTCTGAGTCTTATGAAAAATGTTCATTCTGTTTTCCTCCAATCAATTTGATAAGTTTTCAAAGTCCTCATCGGACAACAGCTCGTAAGTCGTTTCCGAAAGCTCCATTTCGGGAACGCTGTCGAGATCAACATACAGGGTTTCGATGGTCGCCACATTTTTTGTGACTTCGCCGTGCTTATACACGCCGCCTTTCCCGTCTGCGGTATACGCCACATTCGGGTGTTTCAAAATGTCGTACTTCAAATCCATTACCGGAAGCTCGCCACGGATAAACAAAATAGCGTAGCGGTTATCGAGCATACGCACTTCATCAGGGGTAAGCAGCTCACGCCCCGAAATCTGATAGTTGGTCGAGTAGCTTCCGCTTCTTCCTTCGCTTTTCCCGTAGGTGTTCGTGTCAATCGTCTCTTTACCGAGCAGTTCGGACACATACTTGTGCGTACTCTGTTCATTGCCGCCGAGATAGAGAAATTCATCACAGTTGCCTACGATGCTTTCCCATTGCTTCTCAAACAAAGCCTTCAACTGTGCCAGATTTTGCAGGATAATGGATACGGACACGCCTCTTGAACGCATAACTGAAAGTATTTTGTCACTGCATATTCGACTGAGGTCGTTACTCTCAGCCAGTTTTCTTAGAAACTTCTTATATTTTCATATAAGCATAGACTATATCTTCTTCCTGCCATTGCAGGAGAGCACTGCTTCGACTCACTTGAGCCTACTCCGTAAACGGATAGTCGTTGAACTTTCCTTTTCAGGCTTAGCTGCTGATTGCCCATTGTAAAAAGCACTTAGGTTTTCACCTTATGCCATCTCTGTATTTTTTTCTGCTTTCGCAGCATTCACATCTATACCTTGATTACGGCATTGTGTTTTAGCATACAGAGCTTTAGGGTGTTTCAGCAATTCAATGCTTTTTTCTGCACATCTTACGATGTGAGGACTCGGAACTCCAAGTCATCGGGCAGCGAAACATTCGCAAATTCGTCCATTAAGAAATGAACGGGGATAGGCAGCGAGCCGCCGTGGATATGGTCGGCGGAATAAAAGAGCTGCTGGAAAAGCTGTGTGTAAAGGATACTGACAAGGAAATTAAAACTTGAGTCATTATCCGGTATCAACGCAAACAACGCCGTTTTCTTTTCTCCCATAGAAGCAAGGTCAAGCTCATCGGCAGAAGTCAGCGCTGCCAAGCTTTCAAGGTTGAATTTCTCCAAGCGTGCGGCAAGGGTAATCTGAATGGATTTCAAAGTCTTTGCCGAGCCAGAATGATAGGAACGATAGTATTTCAGGGCGATATGGTCGGGATTATCCATTTCCAAATCCGCAAACAGGTTATCGAGCGGAGAAGGGCGGTTGTCCTCCTCGTCCTCAATCGCCGCCGCCCTGAGCATTTCCATTACCATAGCGAAATTCTGTTCCTCCTCCGGCGCTTCGTAGTGCAGATAAAAAATAAGAGCGAGTAAAAGCATACTCGCCGCAGTATCCCAAAAGGGATCGTTGGACTGCGAGCCTTTCGGGGTGGTACTCTTAAAAAGGTTGGTCACAAGGCGCTGAATATCGTTGTCGTTCCTGAGATAGACAAACGGGTTGTAGCAATGGCTTTTTTCCATTGAAATCAAGTCCAGCACCTTGATTTCATAGCCTGCTTTTTCAAGCAGATTGCCTACATCACGCAAAATTTCCCCTTTTGGATCTAAAATGACCTGAGAGGAATTGCTTGTCTGCATTAAGTTCGGCTTACAATAGAATCTCGTCTTGCCTGCACCGGAGCCGCCGCACACCAAAGTATTTAAGTTCCTCCGGTGCTTTTTCGCATTGAGTCCGATCCGGACATTCTGCGTCATCAGCTTATTTTCCGAGGGCGGGCTTTGACGATACTTTTTATCAATGGCTTTTGCGCTGCCCCATTTTGCGCTGCCGTGTTCCTCACGCCTGCGGTAGTTCCTGCGTGTTGACAGATAAATCCCCATCCCCATTCCGTAGAGCAAAAGCAAAACGAGGACAGTTTTTAAGCTGTCCCCGCAAATTTCTATATGAAAGGGATTGTTAAAAGCAGTCAAAAGGCTCGGCAGTATCTCCGGCAGACCGCCCTTGACAGACGGCGCTATCAATAAGCCGAGCCACACAACGGGAATAATCCCGATTACCGCAAAGATTATCGCAGACTGCCTGTTGCTATCTCGATTCACGGCAGGATTCCTTTTCTACCACTTTGAACTTGCGTCTTGGGGCGTGACCGATTTTGATAATCAGGTCATCAACGGCGTCAGTGGACTTTCCCTCTTTTTTGAGATCGGTCTTTTTGTCGTTCAGAGAACGGATCACAACGCCGTGTTCATAATCGTCCAAAGCAATATGATAAAGTTCTTCTTTCATCACAGCTACCTCCGGTTATCTCTCCTGTTCCTTTGAGCGTTCCGCCCGCTGGCGGTACAGTTCATCGGAAACACGGGCAGTAATTTCCTTAAACGCTTTCTGCGTCTTGCCAAGTTCCGTTTTAATATCTTTCGGCTCCTTGTTTTTCAGCTCATCGGGGATACGGTCAATCGCAAAGTTCTGCGTATCAACGCCGTACTTCTTGCAGAGCATATATCCAATGCAAACTGCCTGAAAGCCCATATCCCTGCGGCTGTATACCTCGCTGTTCATAGAAAGCTCGGCGTGTCCGAGTTCCTGAGCGACGCACTGGCAGAGGGCAACGCTGTCGCCAATGTCCCGCTTCACATAAAGCGTCTGATCTTCATTTTTATAGAAAGCGCCCATATCCGGATAAGGAAGCTCATTAACGCTTTCAATATTGATTGGTGCGCTGTCAAGCATAACCGCTACCAGTTTTCTCGGATCACGGTTAGCGGTCGGAGCGGCGGGGCGCTTTCCGTTAGTCTGCGAAACATCAAGCACTCTTTTCAAATTAAAATCAATGCCGATTGTCCCGTCTTTCTTTGTGTACTCATAGGGATCAAGGATAATAAAGGTCTTAGAGCCTTTATTGACCTTAACGCCCTCAGCCGCCCAATCGTCAAACTCCTTGATCTGGCTTGCCTGCGGGAACTGCTTATACATCAGCAGCGCATTGTTCGCCGTGTACCTGTCCATACGGCTCTGCACATCAAGGTAGGCTTTGAATTTTTCCGGCGACTGCACCACTTCCAAAGCGGTGTTGTCAAGCAGTTGGTAAATGGCTTCTTTCTCCGCTTTTTTCTTGGCGGCGTATTCCTCCGGCGAAAGTCTCGGCGGTCTTGCGCCGCTGCTTTGCTTACTCTTAAAATCGTTTGTCATATCTTTTTACCTCTCTTTTGATAGATTTGATTTTTGTGGGTGCGGGACGCTAATCTGCCCCAACGCCTGTGCTGTGCGGTTTTCTTCTTTGGAAACGGTCGGCTCGCTGCGTTCTGTTCCTTTTTCCGCCTTTGCCGCCGCCCTGTATCTGCTGAGATTTTCCTTTACAGACGATTTCACACGGGAAACTCTGAGTTTATCTGCCGTATCCATCGCCTTTTGCTCCAAAGACGCAAATCCTTTCTGCGCTTTTTCAAATAAGCGGGACAGCCTTGACAATGTGCCTTTATCTGTTTTGGAATGTTCCGCTTCTTTTGCGGTTTTCCCCATAAACAGCAGTCCCATATTTTTCAAATGCCCTTTTGCGCCCTGAAGCTCCGTTTGCATAGCGGACAGCTTCTTTGTGTCCTGCGCCATTTCCTTTGACATTCTGCCGAACATAGCAGACAGCTTATCCAACGCTTCGGGGATTTTCATTGCCCTAACCGATTCGGCGAGGGCGTTCCTGCCTTTTTCCCGGAACGCCCGCACAGCGTTCCCGGCTGACTGGATCAGATTGTCCTTCATCTTTTTGACTGCGGAAAATCCCTGACGGATTTTGCCCTCCGTTTTTTCCACAAGGGTATGGCACTTGCTCCGCAGCGTGTTGTTGTGAATTAAATTGATTTCACGGCGCATATCCTGAAGCTCGCCGAGCATTTCTGTCAATGTTTCTTCCATACCGCCGATATAGCTTACCAGCGACTGCACCTCGTTTTTCTCTTTCATCAAGCCGTTTTTATCGAGCGTGTCTAAAAGCTCCACGATCTGCGGGTGTTCCTTTAGTTGATCCATTTCGCTCACCTCTCTTTCGGCTTCTTGGATTTCTTCGGCTGCCTGTGAATAGTCTGCCGATTGGCTTCAGGGGTTTTCGGCTTCTCTTTGGAAACCTCCGGCATAGTACGCTCTGCTTCCTTTTCCGCTTTGGCGGCTGCCTTATATCGGTCGAGCTTTTCTTTGACTGAAGGCTTTTTATCCGCCGCTTTTGCTATACCCTTATCAGTGTGCGTACCTGTCGTTTCTGAGCTTCGCTCGGACGGAGGGTTTTTGTCCGTCTTTGCGACCGAGGGGTTTTGGTGGGAATTTTCCTCCTTCTGCATTGGCTTTCCCATCGCTTCCTCTACAATGATCTCACCCCTTGATTTCGTAGGAACTTCATTTGCAGCCGCTTCACGGTCTGCCACATCTTTTTCCGCTTCAGAAACGATAGAAGCCTTATCGACTTTACCGAGTTCAAAGCGGTCGGAAATACGCTGGATTTTCGCAGCGTCCTCTGCACGGGCGATAATATCTACCATCGCAGTGTCGCTCTTTGTGTTTTTATCACGAAGGACGCAATAAAGAACGCCGTATCGCTTTGCCTGTTCGGTAAACTTCGGCAAGTCTTTCTGCTGGAAAGAAAACACCTTCAGTTCCTTGCCGGATTTAATCATATTGGTAAGCCGTGCTTTTCCTCGTGTCTTATTCGACTGGCTGATCTCCTGCTTCAGCACGGAAGCTAACAGAATAGCGATATTCTTCGCCGCCGAGCCTGTGAGCCGGACAGCCACTTCAAATCCTTCAAGCGAAAGCCTGACGATTTGTTCTGCTGCGTCACCGCCGTTGTTCATAATTTCTGGACTCCTTTCTTTGAGATTTTTCTTCCTCTGCCTTGACTTGCGAAAGGGTATCGGCAATCAAGCCCGACCTTTCCGCAATCCCGTCACAGAGCTTTACTTCTTTGCGAAGCTCTTGTAAGCGTTCTGAAATGGCGGAGATTTTTTTCTTTGCCGCCGACAGCCGTTCATCTGGTATATTTACTTTTCGTATTTCATTTCGGAGATGTGTTCTGTCGGCAGTGAGGGCTTGGATTTCCGCCTCTACTGACCGCTTATATGAAAAAAGCTGCTCGTCCGTACCGATCTGGTGCTTACCGAGCAGCGTTACCTGTTTTGTGAGTGTATCCAGCTTCATCAAATCATCTTTGAGAAGATAATGAAGCCTTGCTGTATTCTGTTGTTTCTGATTGTGTTTTGGAAGGTAGCCGAGCCGGTAGCAGTAATAGAGATACAATCCATACAAACCTCCAACCTTCTGGATTTTGTTTTCTCGTGTAGGCAAGCGATACTGCCGGACGATATAAGTCCTTGGCTGAAACGGCTTGAATACGATATTATCCCGATTGGCGGTAAGCCGCTCAAGGATTTTTTCTTTGGTGTATTCCTCGCCAAGCCGATAAGTCCGTATAGGCTTTTCGCTCCCCTTTGGTGTAACCGTAGCATACTTGCGGTTAGGACTGAAATTCGAGTGATACCCCATTACACCCAGCTCGTATTGGAACTGCCGCAGGTTGCGGCTCATCGCAATCGCTTCGTCAATCGCTTTTTTAGCATTGTTGTATCGGGTAGGCATACCTGCTTCGTCCTTCATCGTAAGATAGGCTGGAGATCTGTGCAGCTCCGGCTTTTCTACAATAGACAGCTTGTGTTCCAAGCAGATCTCATCGGCGATATGGCGGAAGTAGTACCAAGACTTTTCTTTGTCTTTAAGCCGCTTCCCATCGGCGAAGGAAACAGAGTTGATGACAAAATGGCAGTGGAGATGTTTCGTGTTCAGATGGGTAGTGACGACCACCTGAAACCGCTTGCCCCACATCTTTGTTGCGAACTCCATTCCGATCTGCTGCGCCTGTTCGGGTGTAACCTCGTTTTCCTTAAAACTCAGATACCCGTGATACGCCTGAATCCCGTCCGTCTTGCCGAACTGTTCCTTGACGGTAATGAATTGGTCACGAGCCATAGCCACATTGCAGTTAATCCCGTCGCAGAAAAACTCGTGTTCCGTTTTCTCCTCGTCCTTTGCATAGGCAAGCACATCTTTGAGCGCCTGATAATCTTCGGACGAATATTTGGGATTAGCGGTCTTTTCACTATCGGTCGTATAGTCGAGTACCTGACCGAGCCGCACGCTTACTTTCCAAAGCTTTGTTACTGCCATTTCAATCCGCTTTTTTCAGGGCGTAGAAATTCACGCTCAATCGCCGCCTGAAACTTGTGCCATCGCAGCGCTTCGTTTTTGAGCATTTGCGAATCGACGAAACCGAGTGCGTTTGCTTTTATGGCAAGCTGATTGATGTTGTTGCCGATAGAGGAGAGTTCCCGCATAGTATCGTAGAATCTCTCATCCGGTTTTTCTCTCGGCTCATACCCTCGAAGAAGCAATCGTACAAGCGCCGCTTCGGTCAGGCAACTTTTCTTTGCTTTCTTCTGCAAATCCTGTGCTTCCGCCTTTGAAAACCAAAATTGTTTTTTGACTGTTCGTTTCACAGTTCCTTATCCTCCTTCCGGTTATTTTCGGTGCTGCTAATTCGGTTGATTTGCATAAGGCACATTATCGTAATGCCGATAACTCCGCCGAGCAGGAAGCCTATCATAAAAAATAGAAATTCGTGCATAATCAAAATCCTTTCTTGTATTGGGGTATTAGGGGCAGCCCCTAACGAGTTTTTACTGTTTTTGCCCGATAGGAGTAAAAACAGTCTGCTCGCTAAGATAATGCAGACCTGTCCGGCTGCCCCGTATTTTCCTGAAATTTATCGTTCTTTGTCCGCCCTGTCGGGCTTAAACGGCTCGATTTCTATTCCGTGTGCGGTTTCGTGAAATCGCTCAGGATACCGAAAAAGCCGTTTGTATTTCAGTAGTTGTTCGCTCGATAAACTGCTGTATTTCTCATCGGCGATATTGGAACGGGCAATAAAAAAATCGCCGTGAATAATGTCGGCGACCTCTCTTGTATTATCGAGCAAATAGCACTTTTCAATTTTCCAACCGTCTTTTCCGCCCATTTCGTCCGCCATCAATCCCTCCATTCTCAGGCACGGATCAACGCCGTCAAGAGAAGCACCGTAAATTGAATAACCGCCCATACGGGACTGAAAAGCTTTGTTGTCCGAGCTTACTTCGTAAGTTCGTTCAAACTCGCTGTACGGTTTCTTAAAGGTATCGGCGGTAAAAACGATATGTGCGGTAAGGTGCTGTCTGTTGTTTTCCGCTTCCCGAAAAAGGGATTTCAGATCGCTGTAACTCATCTCTGTACGCTTTGGCGGCTGGTATACCGCCCGATTCATCGGCAGCTTTTCCTGTTTCCCGTCACGGTTGCAGACAATAGCGGCGTCATCTTCAAAGGGCATATACTCGTCTAAGCCGCCACCGCCGACCAGCTCTCTCATTGCTTCATAGGTGTTCGGTATCTCCTTCACAATCGGAGATTTACCCACCGGAACGAGCAGAACGGAGATTTTTTCCTGCGCTGCAAGCGACACAAATCGATCACTGACCTGCGTTTTTTCCGGCTCAAAATCGACCTCTCGAAAGCCGAAGCTGTCGCAAAAATGGAAGTAGCTTTTTCCTGTATTCCCGTCAATGATCTCCACTACATCGGACACGGACATTGACCTTCCTTTATATCCTGCGGGGTGTTCAAGATTGAAAATCTCATAGAGTTTTTCCAGTGTGAAGCAGTTTACTTCTCCCTCAAACACCTTATCATAGAGGCTGCTGTCGATCTTTGAGCTGCCCTGAAATTTGGGCAGGCTCTCGTAATTCATAAAAGCAACATTGTTGATGTCACGCTTCATATTGATCTGATAAATTCGTACATTCAACGCTCATAGCTCCTTTCTTTTGATTTGTAAATTCCAAGCTGTATGCAGAGGTAATCGTTATAGTCCTTGCCTTTCTTCGGCGGCTCATCAAAGACCTCATACTTGTTTCTGAGCAGTTCTTTTAAGGTGTTGGCACAGAGCCTTCCCGTTTTGTCATTGTCCAAGCGCAAATAAATCGTCTTGATGTGCGGATTTTTCTCAAGGAAAACGGAAAGCGCAATCGGAATTTTACTGTCTTTAATCTCTTTCTTCGGTTGATACACACCCGAAAGAGAGATCAAATTTTCCGATTTATAGTCCTTACCCTGAGCCTTTAATAAAGTGGCATAAGACAATAAATCAATGGCGGCTTCAAACAAATGCACTGACTGGCAAGGCTCTTTTGTAAGCAAGCGAAACGAATATTGTTTATCGCTTCCGTATGCGTCTCCCTTAAAGGTGCTGCTTCCTAAACCACGGTAAGCGGCGTACTTTGGCGTCCCTGTCTCGTCCTTCCCGACAAAAACCGCATTATGATAGCGCCCGTTGCTTTCATAAATCACACCGTCCGCAATACACTCCTGAATAATCTGATAGTCAATGCCACGATTAAAAAGGTACTGTATTACCCGTTTACTGTCTTGATATTTTTCAGGCAAACACAGTACCTTTGGCTCAGTTTTTTCTTCCCTTTTCGGTGGCGGCGTCCAGCTTGCCAGTTCTTTCCCTGTGAGGATTTCCACTGCGTCCATAAAAGAGTAATTTCTGACTTTTATCAGATAGTCAAGCGCCGTATAACCACCGAAACCTTGCGACCACCAAAACCATTTGCCATTGGAAATTTTCAAGCTGTCGTGGTCAACGGTACGATATACATTTTTTGTTCCTTTAACTTCTGCAACATTATTCGGCTCAAACTTTCTCAGATAAGTGAGCAGGTCTATTTGCCGTACCTGTTCAATAATCTCCGGCTCAATATATGGCATATCAAATCTTCCCTTTCCTGAGAAGCTCTGCGACTTTCTCAATGGAATCTTCCATATCCTCGACTTCGGCATTCATCAGCCACTCGTCCCAAGACAGTTCCAAAACATTTTTCGTTTTCATAAGGGAACTTACCATTTCTGGCGAAAGCTCCGTATTCTCCACATAATCGTACAGCTCGCACATAAAGGCAAACTGCTTATCGTTTGTGATGATTGTGACCTGCGGCTGACAAAGATACCGCTTCACATATCGGATCAATTCTCTTTCAAGCTGGCACTGCAACACCAGCATATCCGCACGGACGGTTTTTAATTTACACACCATTTTTCTCACCTGCTTTCTCTGCTTTTGTCCCGTTTAAGTACATCATTTGCTCCTGTTTCTATGGAATCCCGAATGGTATCCATATGCTCAACTTCTCTGTCCCTAAACTCTTTATAGACATCATCAAGAGGGCAAGGGGAACGAAGCAAAGCCTTTGCCTGTTTCGGAGAAAGCTCCATTTCTTCCATACACATCACGATGTCCTCTTTCATCGTGTACTCGTAGGTATGATTCAGAATTTCCTCCGGCGGCTGTGAAAGCAGCCAATCTCTGTACTTGTCCTGCTCGGCTTTCATCTTGTCATAGAGCAGGGCGTTGTAGTCTGTTTCGCCCATATGCGAACACCTCCTTAAACAAAAATATAGCCGCCTGATTTTTTGTAAAACCAAGCGGCTATGTAAAAGTTATCTAAGTATAAAATTGATGATTATTTGATTTTCTCTTGAATTTTCCAGTGATTTAATTTAGGCAGCATATCCGCCATATATCCCCGCACCTGTTCAGCAGACCAATTCTCATTTGACATATGCTCAACACAAAAAGCAATTAAATCATCAATATTGTCATATGTGAATTTTCCGTCTGTATAACACCATTTACAGTATTCTTCATTGAAAGTACCATCTGGTTCTTTACTGATCGTGGAATCATCAAGCGGCATACCACAGCATTGACAAATGAGTTGTCTCGGAGAGCCTAAAAGTGTATTGATGGAAACATCAAAAAAACCTGAAAGTAATTTTAGCGTTTCTGTATTGGGGATTGTTTCTCCATTTTCCCAACGAGATACTGCTTGTCTTGTAACATAAACTTTTTCTGCAAGTTCATCTTGCGACAGTCCTTTTTTTGTCCGGAGTTCAAGTATGACATCTTTTGTCTCCACTACAAATCACCTCCTTGTAACAAATTATAAGGCAGATAAATCTACCAAACAAGCAACTCGCTGTTGCTAAAGCCCTGTGCAATCTAAAATCTCTTTTTAATTATGTCATAACAAAGGTCAAACAAATCAGGAGTAATAGAAGAAATTCCTCTCAATTTTTCATGGGCAAATAACCTCCGTTTTCTTGACATTGACTCTCAAAGAGACACTTTATTATATCACTTTACTCTGTCTTTTTCCATCTTGCCGTGATAGATATAGCCGCCTGATTTTTGTAAAACCAAACGGCTATGTAAACTTTCACTCTACAATTTTTTTGATTTCCATTCCGTCCATCAGCCCCCGCATATAACAAATGCGGTATTCTTCCAATACAACATTGTTTTCTGCAAGCAGGTACTGGATTAAAAGCTCGCATTCTTCTTTGGTAAGAGCAGATGGCTTTTCCAAATCCAAGACAGCATTGAGTTTCCCGTTTTGATGTTTCAGCCTTGCCGACTTTTCCTTTGCAGCCTTCAATTTCTCATCACGGGAACGGGCTTTAGCGAGTACCTGAGACAGCATACTTTCAAGATCGCTTTCAAACAGTTTGATAGAACAGTTTTCTTCCATCGGATTTTCCTCTTTTCTTTGTATGATGTCTCATATTATAAAGACAAATCACTGCCCGCACAAGGAAGCCACAGTTCTATTCTTACTGACACAGCAGTTCAGAGAACTTACTATGTAAAGGCGGTATGAGACTTCTCCCATACCGCAAAAGGATTATCGCTCATAGGCTCTTTCCTTTGAAACGGGTACGCTGTCGCCCTCGTCCGGCGCACCGTCCACCAGCTCATTTTCCCGTTTGTCTACATTGAGCAAGCCGTTTAAGACACCCAGCCGATTTGTTTTTTCGGTCAGTTCTTCTTCCTTGTCAAACGGTTTATCGACCTCTGCTTTCGCAGTAGCAAATTGCTGTTCAAGGGTTGTAAGCTCCTGTTTTTTTGCCTCCAGCCGTTCAGGGATTTTCTCAATAGCATTGTCGATTCGGGTAATATTGCCGATA
The DNA here is from genome assembly GCA_900540175.1 of uncultured Mollicutes bacterium. GTDB lineage: Bacteria > Bacillota_I > Bacilli_A > Acholeplasmatales > Anaeroplasmataceae > Pelethenecus > Pelethenecus faecipullorum. Next base: position 108,288 of record UQFG01000003.1, read on the forward strand.
GCGTCCGTGCCTAAAGAGATGGAACGGGAAAGGCTGCCCTTGATTTTTACCTGATAGGCTTTCTCAAAGGTGTCAAAGGAAAGTTCCAAATCAAAGCCTCTGTACTTGCCGAGAGGGATGGGATCAGGCGAGGTCATCTCCTTGCAGGCGTCAATGATTTTCTGTCCGCCTTCCGCTTTTTCAGAATAAGAAACACCCTTAACCTCTATCCCTACAAAGGTATCGTCAAGCGGCTTCGGGTGTTCTTTTGCAAGCGATATATCCTTTTCCAGTCCCGCAATCGTCTCTTTTGTCCGAGCGATTGTTGTCGGGTAGTATTTAATAATTTTGTCCTCCAGCTCGTACTTCTCAGAAAGATAGTTGGACTTCAAAAGACGCAGCTTCTGCACCTGAATATCCAAGTCCATTTTCTCCTTAATGTGCGGATTGTCTGCCGCAAGCATTTTGATTTCAGCATAGGAAAGGGCGGTAGCGTCCACATCTTCACAGGAACGCACGGGCGATTTGCTCGTCATAATCTGACTTGCGAACTTCTGCTTGCCCTCTACGAGCTGCCAGCAGTATGCGTCGAAAGTGCCTTCCGTAACATATCGGTACAAACCGACCTTTGGATTTTCGTTGCCCTGCCGCACCGTTCTTCCGGCTCGCTGTTCCAGATCGGCAGGTCGCCACGGGCAGTCAAGGTCGTGAGAAGCGATAATCTTGTTCTGCACATTTGTCCCCGCACCCATTTTCTGTGTACTGCCCATCAGGATTCGTACTTCGCCACAGCGCACCTTTTTGAACAGCTCCTGCTTCTTCGCTTCGGTATCCGCTTCGTGGATAAACTTGATTTCCGATTCCGGAACACCACGCTCAATCAGCTTCTTTCGTATGTCCGTATAAACGGAAAATTCGCCTGCGCCCTTTGGAGTAGAGAGGTCGCAAAAGAGAAGCTGTGTCAGCTTTTTATCGCTGTTTTCCTCCCATATACGGAACACCTCATTCACGCAGACGTTGACTTTACTGCCTTCTTCATCGGGCAGCATTGGATTCATCATTCGCTGGTCGAGGGCAAGCTTCCGCCCATCGTTTGTAACTTTCAGCATATTATCCACACTGGAATCCACATTGCCGCCTCTTATCTTTTCGGCTCGTTCTCCGAGAGAGGCGACCATTTCCTTCTGCACCTGTGACGGTTTCACAGCAATGTTATGGTACTCCACCTCCGGTACGGGGAGATTGAGCATATCCGCTGTTTTAATATCCGCCACTTCTTTGAACATCGCCATCAGTTCGGGCAAATTGTTGAATTTCGCAAAGCGTGTTTTTGCTCGGTATCCTGTTCCTTCGGGTGTAAGCTCTACTGCTGTGACCGTCTCGCCGAACATCGATGCCCAAGCGTCAAAGTGCTGCAATTCGTGTTCTTGCAGCGTCTTGTACTGCAAATATCGCTGTATGGTATAAAGTTCAACCATACTGTTTGAAATCGGCGTACCCGTCGCAAACACAACGCCACGCCCTCCGGTAATCTCATCAAGATAGCGGCACTTCATAAAGAGGTCTGAAGATTTCTGCGCCTCTGTCTGAGCGATACCGCCAACATTTCTCATTTTCGTATAGAGATACAAATTTTTATAGTAGTGCGACTCATCAATAAAGAGACGGTCTACACCGAGTTCTTCAAAGGTTACCACATCATCCTTTCTTGATTGATCGTTCAGCTTTTGCAGCTTTGTTTGTAAGGAGCGCTTGGTCTTTTCAAGCTGCTTAACCGAAAAACGGTCGCCACGGTTTCGCTTTATGTCCGCAATTCCGCCAATAATATCGTCAAGCTGCTGCTGCAAAACAGCCCTCTGCCTTTCAATGCTTATCGGGATTTTTTCGAGCTGGCTGTGACCGATAATAATCGCATCGTAATCGCCGGTGGCAATCCTGCCGCAGAAGCATTTTCGATTTTTCATCTCAAAGTCTTTTTTGGTAGCAACTAAGATATTCGCCGCCGGATAGAGCTGTAAGAACTCTGCCGCCCACTGCTCCGTCAAATGATTCGGTACGACAAAGAGGGATTTATTGCAAAGTCCAAGCCTTTTCGCTTCCATAGCGGCGGCGGTCATTTCAAAGGTTTTGCCTGCGCCCACGGCGTGTGCAAGCAAAGTATTGCCGCCGTAAAGAATGTGAGCGACGGCATTTTTCTGATGTTCCCGAAGCTCTATTTCGGGATTTATGCCGCTAAAAACAATGTGGCTTCCATCATATTCACGGGGGCGAATTGAGTTAAACTTTTCGTTATACAGCCTTACCAGCTTTTCCCGCCTTGCCGGATCACGCCAAACCCAATCCTGAAAGCCTTGCTTGATAAGCTCCTGCTTTGACTGGGCGATAGCGGTTTCCTTTTTGTTGAGGACAGCTTTCTTTTTTCCCTCTGCGTCCTCAACATAGTCGAACACTCGAACATCTTTCATATTGAGTGTATCTTCAATAATCTTATAGGCGTTCACTCGCTTGGTGCCGTAGGTGTTGTAGGCTTTCAGATTGCCACGGTCGTAGGATTTTCCCTCCACATTCCATTCGCCCGTCAGTTTTGAGTAGTGGACTTTAATATTCCATCTCGCATAAACAGGCGTATCCAAAAACTCATACATAAACTGCTGTGCGATTTCTTCGGGCAGCCAAGTCGTGCCAAGCTGTACGAAGATCTCACTGGCAGTCAGGTCTTTCGGCTGTACCTTTTCCAGCGCTTCCACATTGATTTTGTAATCTTCTGGATAAACTTCGGCGGATTTTTTCGCCCAAGCGAGCTTTTCCCGCACATTGCCGGAAAGATATTCGTCCGCCATCAGGTACTTTTGCTCATCACTGCCGCCGTAGCCGTACATTGGGTTTAAGAAAATAACGCCCTTTAGTTCCTCATAGATTTCCTGCTCAGGCTTGCCCGTAAGGGAGCACATATATTCCATATCTACAAAGGCTTTTTCGCCCATAGATACGGCAAGCGCTTCGCTGGCGGTATCCACCGAGGTAACAGGAATGTGCGGCTTGATCGTCCGTTTTGTAAACATATCCGCTTTGCGCTCCAGCTCTCCGTTTTCGTCCAGCACCTCCAGAGCGGAAAGCAGGGCAAAGGAGCTATCCTGCGAAAAAGCGGACACATTCGCACGGGAATTGATCAGCCCGTACTTTTTGGAAAAGGTATCGTAAAGTGTATTTAGCTTCTGCTGTTCCTTTTTAATTTCATAGTCGGGATAGTCATCCGTCTGCATCTCAATCAAACTGCGAACACTGTCCCTTAAGGCAATCATACCCTTGATCCGGTTTTCAGCCGTAGCCGAACATTCCACCGGAGTCATTCGGGAATTTTCACGGTAGTAAATCTTATCGTCCACAACCGTATAGGAAAAGTTACGGACTTCGGGATCGGCGGGAATGGAGTTATCTTCTTCAGTCAGTTCCTCGTCCACTTCGTAATCTGTAATCTCTGCGTGGATATTGGAAATTGCTTCTTCCAAAAGTTCGGCGAGGTCTGCGTTTTCATAAGGTACAACAGTATCTTCCTCGCCGAACCTGCCGGACACGGTTTTCCATTCGCCTAATACCATTTCGGGGTGGTCAACAAAGTAGGCGTTCATCTTCACACCGTTTTCATCGGTATTCAGGTGTACCCATTCCGGCTCAATGTCAATGAGCCTGTCCCGTTTTTGCAGAATCAAAATATCCGAGACTACCTCCGTCCCTGCGTTTCCCTTAAAGGTATCGTTTGGCAAACGGATTGCTCCGAGAAGATCGGCTCGCTGTGCGATATACTTACGCACGGCTGGATTTTCCTTATCCATTGTGCCTTTGCTCGTAATGAGCGCCATTACGCCGCCCGGTCTGAGCTTATCCAAACATTTGGCAAAGAAATAGTCGTGGATTAAAAAGTTATGTTTGTTGTACCTCCTATCATTGACTCGAATGTCGCCGAAAGGCACATTGCCAATCACAGCGTCAAAGAAGCTGTCGGGAATATTGGCTTCTTCAAACGGCTGCGCCGCTATCGAGGTTTTCTGATAAAGCTGCTGTGCAATACCCGCCGAGATCTTATCAATCTCAACGCCATAAATTTTGCTGTCCTGCATAGACTGGGGCAGCATACCGATAAAGTTGCCGATTCCGCAGGAAGGCTCTAAAATATTGCCCTCCTTAAAGCCCATCTGTTCCATCGCCTTATAGATTGCGGAAATGACAACGGGCGGGGTGTAGAAAGCCGTCAGGGTACTTGCCCGTGCGCTTTCGTACTCATCGGGAGAAAGGGCGGTGTAAAGCTCGATAAACTCATTTGTCCACGAGGAATTGTTCTCGTCAAAGGCTTCGGGGATACCGCCCCAGCCGACATACTGCGAAAGAATTTCCTGTTCTTCAGGTGTAGCAAAACGGTTGTCAAACTCACACTCTTTCAGCACATTGATTGCTGCCATATTCCTGCGGAAGCGTTCTTTTTTGCCTGCCTCCGGCACTTCGTGAGAAGCAAGGTCAAAGGTGTGCCGTTCAGACAACGGGATTTCGGGGTGCAGATCAAAGGTCTGTACCCGTGAGCGTTTAGGTTGGACAAAAGCTGGTGTTAATGGCTCATCTTCTTTTTGTTCAGGCTCAGGATGTTTGGTTGTTTCCTTCTCAGAAACAGATTTCTTGACCTGCTCCAAGTAGTCGTTTGCCTGCCACTCGCTCTTAAATTCCTCACTGACGCCCTCATCATCGATATAGATGGCTTCCGTCAAATCGTCCCAAATGGCGTAGCCTTCATCAGTTTCAATGACAAAAAATCTCTCGTCGGGCGGAAGCGTATTTTCTCCTGCAATTTGCTCCGCCTGCCTGAGCGTTTCATCTGCCCTGTCATATACAAGATAGGGCGAATCAATGATCTCGTAGGCATTTAACGGGGTATCCAGTTTTGAGATAAAGGTTTGATCTATGGTTTTTCCTTCTGCATCTCGATACATATAAAAGTGTAAGCGTGTGCCGAAGGAGCTTTCTTCCTCAATATCCTTTTTGAACTGATACTCGCTGGTATACTCATCTGTGTGGATTATATTTCCATCGCTATCAAGGTACTCAATCCTGCCGACCGGCTGCGACTGCACCGGTTCTTCCTTATTGGTCGATACGATATTTCGGGTGCTGCGTTCTCCGTTTTCAAAAGAGGAAACCGCCACATCAAAGCCACGGTCAAGCAGCATATTGACATAGGTTTCCAAACGGTTTGCCGGAAATCCGCACATTTCTGCTCGCTGATTGTTTCCAATAGAGCGAGATGTCAGATTCAGCTCTAACGCTTCGCTGACGGTTTGTGCGTCTGCTCCGTAGGCTTCAAAGAAATCGCCCACCTGATACAGCACAAGACTGTCAGGATTTTCTTCCTTGATCTCACCGTATTCACGGTAAGCGTCTGTAAAACGGTTGCTGCGCTCGTCCTGCTGAGCAAGACGCATAAAGCTGTCCTTTTGCTCCAAACGAGGCTGCGGATTTTGCACAGAGCGATCCATCAGCTCGACATTCCAGTCATCTACCCGTGTGATTTCAAAAGGCTTTCCGTCCAAATACACTCTGTCGCCGACTTGATAAGAGGCGGCAAACAGAGCCTTTTGTTTCTCCTGCGCCGCCGCCTGCTCAATCCTTGCCACTACATCTTCCGGCAGACCATCTACATAGTAATTGATTTCGCCCTCATTGCTGATATGGGCGATATTTTGATAATCTCCGTTTTCCTCAACAGCTCTGTTCCAGACGGTAAGACCGTTGCCGAGATAGCCCATACCAATGTCAAAGGCAGGCGTTTCCTCTGTTTTTACTTCGGGCGGTAACTCCTTAACCTTCAGGTGGTCGTTCATCGGGTTTTCCTGTACCCTACGGTCGAACTCCGCTCTGTCCATTTCCTTTTGGAATAATGGGTACTGCATATCGTGAAGAACGACACGCTCATCATCAAAGGAAAGGATTTCGTATTCGTCAGCGCCCATATATACCGTATCGCCGAGATGATAGGCATACGCTGAATTTTCAGGAGTTTCAGATCGTTCTATTGACAAAATCGGATTAAAATTTCCGGTGTATTCAAATAACTCATTTTCGCCCGGAATATATAGTCTGCCGTTTTCTACGCATTTGAAAATATCTGCTGATGAGCTATTTGCAGCGTCATAAAATGCTTCGTAAGAATATGGGTGAGTAGCCCCTTCATAAGCCGACATTCCAAGAGCATTGTTGGAAATAGTTTCATTACTAATCTCTTTTAGCGTTCTTCCGGCAGGAAGTATCCCTGTTGGCTCAAAGTGATATCCGTTGTACTCAAAAGATTTGGAAACAGCCGTATTGTTTTCGGATGGCGCAGAGGAGAGGATTTCACGGTTTCTCTGTTCTTCGGTAAGTTCAGCCCGACGCTCCTCCTGCTTTTCGAGCCACTGCGGATAAATCTCTTTTTCTTTCGGGTTGAGATAACGGTCGAGGCGTATCAATTCTTTGATTCGCTTCTCAACCTGATTCCAATTCAGCGTGATATGAGGCTTGTCATTACCGATACCCTTAGAAATCAGAATACCTTTTCCGTCGTGCTGTTCGTCAATTCCTGCTCCGGTTATCACTGGATAAGAGCCGCCCCAACCGTATTCATTTTTCAGAAAATCGGCGTTTTCCTTTGCTGACAGACTTTTTTCAAACTGCTCATAAATACGGAACTTTCCCTCAGATACACCGCTTCCACGGGTGAGAACAGCGTCAATAATTTCTTGAGAAAAAGAAAAGGCAGAGGGCTTTTCCTCTGCCTGCATTTCCATAAAGTTCAGTTGTCCGTCTATCGACGGGAGCGGCTTCATTGTATCCTGCAATTCTCCGAGTAACCGCATTGCTTCAAAATGCTGTGCGATCACGCTCCAATCATAGAAGCCTTGTGCTATTCGGTCTGCATAATTTCCCTCCCAAAGCTGAAGCACATTCTGCCAAGTTTTGTACCCGACTCGCCGCCCGTCGCTCAAAATCACTTCGGTATAGTCGTTATTGAAAATACCCTTGATATATTCGGTACGGGCAGCGTTATCGAGATTGCGTTCATAAAAAGCACGAATTTCCTCTTTCGAGGCTTTTAAGTGAGGAGTTGTGCCGAGGATTTCACGAATGGTATCGTCCCCGCTGAAAAACAGCAGGCTTTTGTCCTCGTTGCTTCGGTCGTAATAATCTAAGCGAAGATGACCTCCGCTTTCACGATCTCCTGTACTCTGTTTCTCAAGTTGTTCATTTCCCGTACCCACTTCATCATATCCGCCGCTTTCAGGCTCTCGGTCAAGCCCTCCTGCACCGCCATCTTTCTCATCAGGTTTTCTTCCAGCTTCATCGCTGTCTGTTCTACTTCCGCCAAATGCTCCGTCAGGGTGCAGCTCGTCAGAAGATTGTAGTACCGGATTTTGTGGTGTTCCTTGAGAAACTTCCGCCTCATCTGAGCGTACCTGCCCAAAGTTACCTCCGGCTGCTGTGGTATTGTCAGGTCGGGTAGATTGTAGTCGCCCTGCATTGTGTATGTCAGTTCGTTCATTTTCAAAGCTCCTTTCGCTTGTATTTTCAACCCTATTGTAATCGGGCTTCTCTCTGTCAGCAATGATGCGATTTTGTCTGTCGAGAGCAAGTATTGTGCGTGATATTTCTCCAAGCCCCATCGCCGAAATGTCGCTTGTCGCAATGCCGAGGGCATTGAGAGCTTCCGCCGTATTGAAGTTTGTAACGGCTGTAAAATCTTCTGATTCAAAAAAAGGCTCCGTATCTATACCAAGCCTTGTCATCATCATATACGCTACGCTGTTTGTTACCGCTTTCCTATAAATAGAGGTAATCATATCCTCTGAAAGACCGTAGAGGAAGCTGTCATCTGCGGCATACATCAAATCGCTTAGATAGTCGGGAATATTATCCTCCACGGCGTTTTTAGCAGCACTCAGCACTGCGTCTGCAAGACTCCCCCTGTTTTCCAGCTCACCGAAGGTATTTTCAAGAGACTCAATTACATCGTCCGTGTATTCCGGCTTCATCTGCCAAATCGGAACGGGACGGGAGTAGCGGCTTTCGTGCGTGTCCGAAATATCGAAATAATGAACTAATCGCTGTCTGCTCCGGTCAGCGTCCTCGAATACGGCGATACCCTTTGCGCCACGGTTTACCCAACGCCCGAACTTACCATTCCAACGCTCAATTTCCAGCACCGCCGTTGCGTCCGGTCTTTGGGCGTAAATAAGAAGTTGCTCATCAAAGCGCAGCCGATAGTTCCGGCAGGCGCAGCGCAAAAAAGCTTGCCAATTCTCAACATTGGAAACAACTGCGTGTGCGGTACGGCGGTACAGTTCGGAAATCAGATCGTACTTTCGTGCCATCGTTTATACACCTCCTATCTTTCATAATCTTTTTGCTTCGGCTTTATAGGAATACCTCTTTTGTCATAGCTTTTCGGATCGGCTGCTGGTGTGTCCCAACCGAACATTGAGCCTGCCTTCATTGCCTCCGCCTGATCTTTCGTTAAGCCGAGCTTTTCGTTCATTTCGTTTACAAGGGCGTTTGTTTCACTGGGTTTGCCGCCCTGAATATCCGTACGGTAAAATCCGCTTTCGCCTTTTTTAACAATACCGACGCAATTTTCTGTTTGCACGAATACATAACACTGTTCCGGCAGAGAGGAACGAAGGGGAATAACGGTATTTCCGTTCTGTTCCATTCGCTCGGCGAACTCACAGATGTGATAGAGGTTGCTGCCAACCTCCAAATGGTAGTTGTCAATATATCGGCAGGTACGGTCAAGCTGTTCGCCGTCGCTTAGAGTAATACGGATTTTATCCCCATCAGGGATGATAAATTTTTCTTTGTAATCCGGCGTGATAAAATGGATTCCACAGCTTGCTTTTTCGATATGCCGGTCAAGCCATTCCCGCACATAACAGTAACAGTAAAAGTTGTAGTCCCCACGGGCAGGATTACACCGTATCAGGAAAGCGTGCTTTTCGGTATCAGCACGGAAACCGTACTCTGTCGCATAGTTTCCCTGAAAAGCGCTGTCCGGATAATTTTTCGCATACTGTGACATATCGGTGCGGCTTTTTAACAGCCCGTATTCTTCAGAACGCAGAGCATTGATAATCTCGTTAAGCTCGTTTTTGAACTCGTCTGTTTTCAAATCCCGCCTGCGGTCAAACCACGAGGAGTAGAACTCATTGCCTGTGCCGAAGTCGCCACGCAGATACCCAATATTTCCGGTCTGTCCCTCTATCTGTGTGCTTTGTGCGTAAGTATATTTTTGTTCGTCCATATGAAGCGGTCGAATTTTCATTTTCTCACCTCGCTTGTTCTCTTGCTGTTCTCTGTTTCGGTATGTGAAAGCCATAGACTACGGCAATTTCATCTCCAAGCCGTTTGGTCACTCTCGTTATATCCGCCCGTGTCGCTTTCCCAAAATAGATTTTTTCCTGCAAGCGTTCAATCTGTTCCGGCGAAGCAGTATCCTTAAATACACGGTACAGGTAATGATTTGTCCCATCGTGATGGACAGCGTCGGCTCGAAGATCGCCGTACTTATCCACATACCACTCCGTCATATCCGTGTCGGAATACAGGCAATCCTTAATGTTACCGGAATCAATCATTTTGTATCCCATCACTCTGCCGTTCCATCTGCCGATGTCGCCGATGACGATGATCGGCTGAGATAGCTGGACATTAAGGTTTGCTCGTTCATCAAAAAGATACTCGCCATTGGTTTCAACCATATATTCGTACAGCTCGTGTTCGTCATTCGGATTCCCGTCAATTTCATTGATTTCAAGGAAATCCTTATAGCTGTCACGCCAATCATCAGGGTTGAGATTCATATCGCTCCAGATAATATGCTTATCCGTTGTTCTGTTCTGACTGCTGCTCATCATCAGCACCTCCCAAATAGGAAAAGAGCCTGTTCTTTGCGATCTGCTCCTGAAGCTCTGTGATAACCGTCATATCGGAAACGGATATATCGGGAATTTTCAAAATGCTTTGCAGGCTCAGCGCTTTCAAGTCTTTTTCGGTTTTACAGCCGGATTCGTAGAGTTTCGCAAGCACCTTTACTTTCTGCTGCAAAGCGGTATTTGTACCTTTTTTTGTTGCCATAATAATCCTCCTTACTGAATGTTAATAATAATGCAGACATCTCTTTTGCTTTCATCATTCTGATTGCGGGACAATTCCGGGAAAAGGGACTGAACTCGCTGTCGTGCTCTGCGAATTGACTCAAAGCACGGAAGTCCGTAGCTTTTGTAGTTGAAAACAATATCTGCAAGTGGGAGCTCGCCCGCCCGCAAATATCCGTAACGGTTGTAGTAGTGAAGGATAAGAAGCATATCGTCAAATCGTGAAGCTGGACAATCTCTTAAAATCTCACGAACACGGCTTTCCACCGTTTTTAATTTTGTCATTCTGTTTGACCTCCTTGAAAATAGAAAAGGGGACGGAGTTTTTATGCCCCGCCCCCAGCAAATATTCTTACTTTTTCTTTCTGTTACGGATCTGCAAAAAGATAAAGCCGCCTACGATAAAGACGACCAGAGCAATTCCAATGATTGCTTTCAGTTCCATCAGTTATCCTCCTTTTTCTTCTTTTTCTTAAAGCCGAGAATACCGCAAGCCGCTATGCCCGCTGCCGACACGCCCGCAAGGGTAAGCCAAAGACCGAGCTTGCTGTCATCTCCGGTTTTCGGCGTGTCTCTCAGCTCATTGTGCATTTCAACGACCGTAGTCGCTCCCATCTGTACCGCAGCCTCCTTATCGGCAGGCAGGATATACATCGCAGAAGCGGAATTATTTACTTCGGAAATTTTATACTCGCCGATACGCAGCCCTTCAATGAAAATCTCGCCGTTTTCGTCCGTTTCAAGGGTAACATCATAGCCGTTTGCACCGGTAATGCGGAAAGCAAAGCCTTCCACCTTTCCATCGGACGAAGTTTTTACGATCTTCAAGTTGCCACGCATAGGCTCGTTTGCAAAGCCTTTGCCCTCTGTGTTTTCGACCTGATAGGTCTTTCCGTCTGTATCGATGAATACCTCGTACACGCCCTCGTCACGGATATACGAATCCGGACTTGCTGATTCCAAAATGAAGTAGCATCCGTAGAGCAGATCGTTCATTTCATACTGCCCGATTTCTTTTTCGGTCAGTGTGCCGATCAGTTCGTCCTCACTGTCCAACTCGCCGTTGTTGTTGGAGTCCTTATAGACCTCAAACACAGCGCCCGTCAGCTTCGTATCGGTATATTCAGCGTCTACCTTCGTAAGAGCGATATTGCCACGCACCAGCTCATTGACGATTTCAATCTCAACGACTTGCTCATTCTCTGAGATGTTCACATCATAGACCGTTTCGTTAAGGACGAATCCAGTAAGCGGCTTGATCTCACGGATATACCAGTTTCCGTAAGGAACATTCTCAAAGGAGAAGCTGCCATCGTCGCCGGATACGGCGGTCATCAGGGCATTTTCCTCAGTAAATTCCACATCATCGCTCTTAAACAAACCAATGAGCGCACCGCCGAGTCCCTCGCCGTCCTCGTCCACCTTTTTACCGGAAACCGAGCCGTAGATCAGCTTGTTTTCCATCGGCTCTCCGTCATTTACGGCAATCACAACCGTTGCGGCTTCCTGTCCCGCATACTCAAATACAACGGGATATTTTTCGCCGCTAAGCTGATAATGCTCGTCTGTCGCAAGCTCCTTCACATAAAAGCTTCCCAAAGGCAGATCGGTCTTAATGGTTGCCTTGCCGTTTTCATCAAGGGTAATGATTTCAAGCAGACCGTCTTTCGGAATGGAAGTGCCGCTTGCGGATACAAGCTCCTCATCGGCAAACAAGCCAAAGCTGATATTTTTGATTTCTCCGTTATTGCCGATACCAAACAGCTCGTTTATCTCCAGCGCTTTTTCAAGGCTTACTTCAACCTTCTGTCTTTCATTGACAAAGGAAGTCGCCGTTTCAGTTACGGCTACATTCTGTCCGGCGTAAATCAGTTCTACGGTATGGACTTCATCGCTTAATACCATTCCGTAGCCTGCCTTGACTTCTTTGACTTCATATTTTCCGAGGTAGAGTTCCTTGCTCTCAGCAAAACCGGTTTCATCAGTTGTAACCGTATCTACCAGCTCGCCCTTGCTGTATCTCAGCGTACCGTCGGGTGTTACCACATCTTCGGCGGCACGGATTTCATAAACCGTATCAGGCAGTCCCTGTGTTTCATAGATAGGCTGATAGATAACGGGAAGTTCCTGCCCGTTTTCATCTGTACCTCCGCTTACTGAAACGCCGAAGAATACCTCGCCCGTCTTTTCAATGCTGATTGTGCCTTTCTGCGGCATATTGGTCTTTTCGACTTTTATCACTGTTACCCCGCTTTCGTCAGAAGAATTTTCTTCCGCTACATCAAAATAGACGGGTGTGGAATCAAGAACATATCCATAAGGGCTCTGCACCTCAACGATAGAGTAGCCCTGACCGTATGGCAGCTTTTCCGGCGTTACGAGCGAGCCGTTAGCGTCGGTATAGAAAGTGTCAACGGTTGTCGGGGTGGGATAGGTAAATTCCATCGTGATGAGATTGCCGGACGGATCGTAAATCTGGAATCCTGCGCCCGCATAGGGAATGGTCTTGCCCGTTTCTGCGTCCACCTTTACCACTTGGATATAGCTTTCAAAATTTCTGTTGTTAATCAGATAGCGATAGGTCTGAGCGTCTTTAGCAATGAACACATCAAAATCGTCCATAAGCTCTCTGCCTTCCCAACCGGATACCTGATGCACGGTATAAATGCCGTAAGGCATATCCTTTGTCTGTGCAAATCCGTTCTCATCGCAGATCAGCGTATCACGCTCGGACTCCTTTGCGCTCTCAAAGCTGCCTGCGGATTTGAGATATACTTCAAAAACAGCGCCTTCTTCGGGTGTTTCAATCTGTGTGTCGCCATCGTCCGTATGTTTGATAATGGCGATATTGCCCTTGATGACCTGTTCATTTACATCATTTGCGGTTTGATTATGTTCAATGGTATAAAGCTCCGGCTCTGCGCCGACCTTATGGACAGTCGGATCAAGCAAATAGCCTTCGCTCGGCTCTAATTCCTTGATTGTCCAATCCGCATCGCAAACATATTCTTTTGTGGTAAACTGACCGTTTTCATCGGTATAGTATTCGTCAATGAGCTGGTCGCTCTTGAAAATACCGTATTTTGCTCCTGCAAGGGAGGCGTTGCCCTGAGCCGCTCCTGTTTCAGCGTCGCTCTTGGTAACGGTAACTGTAAACTTTTTCAGGACATTGGTAAAATTGCGGGTAGTGACCTCATTCCACTTAACGGGCGCTGTCTGATCTTCGGGAATGACATAACGAATTGCAGTATCCACTTCCTCGATGGTATAGGGCGTTGTGCCGCTTATCAACACATCATCAAAGGTCGCCACACCGTTTTTATCCGTAACGGCATACTCTTCTACGGCAATGCCGGAGAGCGATGTGCCGTAAAGATGGAAGGTCACGCCCTCATTAAAGTTATCCTCTGAAGATTTAATAACCTCAATGTCTCCACGCTTCAGCGTATTATTGAAAGTAACGGTTGCGACCTGCCCCGCAACAACGGTTACACGGCGTGTTTCCTGCGGCTCGTATCTGTCATATTCCTGCTCGGTTACGGTATATACTCCCGGCATTAGGTTATCCACCTGAATTTGACCTCCGTTTTCGGTCTTAACCGTTTTATCAATGCCGTTTCCCTGAATACGGAAAGAGATACCGTCCACTTTTCCGTCCTCGCTGGTTTTCACGATTTTTGCCGAGCCGTAGGATACCTTCAGCTTGAGGAATCCCTTAACCGGATCGTTGACAGTCTGAGCGTAGGTTACGGTATCCTGCACACCGCCGTCCGGTCCGTAGATACCGTCAGTCCAAGTGATAACGCCTTTTCTCTGAGCCGTTTTTTCAGCAGTGATTGTAAGTCCATCGCTCGGCGCTTTATCGGTGCTGATTGTCAGCTTATTGCCGCTTACAGAAAACTGAACACCTGAGTCATTAGACGAAAACTTATATCCGGAAAGGACATTGTTTGTGTCCGTCAGCGTAACGGTGTATTTAGAGCCGTCCCATTCAAGTTCGATTTCCTGAGCGCTTCCCGGCGTTTTGGTAAGGAAGCTCGGCAGCTTGGAGTGTTTCTGCACACTTGCCGCCATTGAGTTGTAGTAGCTCATAATCTTGTCATAAAGCGGGTGGCTGCGGCTGATCTGATCCAGAACAGCGTCCTTGCCGCCTGTGCTGACCTTGTTAAAGTTTTCATCACGCTCGCCGATGACGGTTTCCCAAATGAGAAGCTGTGTAGCGACTGCGTGAGCCAGCTTATCGCCGCCCTCATTCTGAGAACGCCACGAGGTTGAGATCGTTCCCGTATAGCCATACTGGAAGATACGACCGATGAACAGCTTAATATCGTCAGGAGAAATGGTGCTGTTATAGGACGAAGGGTAGTTATCCCAAAAATCCTCGCCCTTTTTGGTATAGCTGTCTCCGGTCTGCTGCGGGACGCCGATCTCAATACAATAGCAGATATTTCCGTTGTACGATCCCATCGCACGGACGGTCGTATAACGGGAGTTGCCTGTTTTCCAGCCGTTCATAAAGGTAAGACTCCCGTGTCCCCATTCTGCGTTATAATTCGAGTCGCCGTCACGAGGGAAAGAAATAAGATATACATCGTCCGTTTCCTCTGCGGCATAAGCGGTTGTACCAATTCCCACAAGGGAAGTCACGCACATCAGCGCCGCAAGAAACAGCGACATAATGCGCTTTGGTTTCTTAATTTTCATTTAAAATCCTCCTTGAAATGAAAAAGCGCACCGTTTTTTCGGTGCGCCCTCTGAATGAAATATTAAATTTAGGCATAGCCGATATAAATGTCATAGACTCCGCCGGAGAGTTCCTCCGCCCAAATCCATACGGCTGCAATATCATCGTCTGCCTTGTATCGGTCTAAGCGGCTGTGAATATCCCTTTCAAGATATTCGCAATGCGCTCCGGCACGAATGGGATTATCCCAACAGTAAACCGCCTCGCTGTCTAACTGAAGTCCGACGCTCAAAGCATAATCTTTCGCAAAGGAAATCCAGTAGTCAATGTCAAAGTCGATTTCGGCTTCGCTTGTCGATTCCTCTGTTTCAGTCAGTATAGGCGCTTCACTTTCTTCGGGAATATCCGGCTGTGGTTTTGATACGGAATGCTCGGTCTTATCCGCTTTGTTGAGCTGTGTGGCGGATTGTGCCGCCTGCTCGGTTTCAGAAACAGTCTGAGGCTGTTCGGAGTTGACCGTATTCTTTTCCGCTTCTGCTTTTTCCTGTTTTTCAGGCTCTGATTCCTGTGCGGCTTCAGGCGTTGTTTCAACCTCCTTACTCTCATTTACCGCAGGCGCTTCTGATTCGGGTAAGCTTTGATTACTCTCCGAAAAAGAAAACGGCTGCGACTTATCTTCATTCGGCGGGGCATTGTTGCAGCCTGTAAGCACGATCAGTAAAAAAGCCGCTAAAAAAGCAATTATTTTCGTTTTCATTGCGCTTCACTCCTTTTCTGCCGCCATTGTAATGCGAAACAGCGTTTCAGGCAAAGGTGTGAAACGAAGGTTAATCTTACATCATAGGGCATACCTCCTGTGCTTTGGAATGGTGCGTTTTCCTGAGATAGATTGAGTTAGGTGAGATAGCTGTAATCAGGAGAGATAGTTTTATTCTTTCGGATAGTGAGATAGTTTAGGGGTTGGAGTGTGAGGAAGGGGAAGTAAAAAACACACTCCGCCTTACCTGCTGTCACGCTCGGCACGGTTACGCAAATACTTGTTGTAATGCTCCAGCGCCTTGCATACATACGCCTCCGTTTGGTTTATGGGGATATTTTTCGGGATAAGGCTTCGCACTCTATCCCCACGCAAAACAATCTTCTCACGCTGATTCGGCTTTTCCTCGCTCATAATCGCAGAAATCGCCTCTGTGGTCAGCTTGCCTTCCTCGAAAAACTTTCGCATACGGATTGCCTGATCGTGAGACGGGGTACAATCGTTTAAGTCGATTTCGTCCACTAAATCCCTTTGGCAGTCCTCGTTCAGATAAGACAGCTCAACGGCAGGGCGCATTTTGATTCTGCCCTCGTCCACAAATTCAAGCAGCTCAGGCACAAGGTTTGTAAGGCGGATATAACGCTGGATTTGCGTTTGACTCTCGCCACTTTGAGACGCCAGTTCTTCTCTTGAATAATTTTGTCCCACTGGGACTAAATTTCCCTTTTTCGGTCTGCCTGCCTGTCTTTTCATAGCGTCAAGCCGCATTTTATATGCGTGGGCTTTCTCCGAGGGAAGTATCTGCGACCGCTGGAAGTTGCTTTCGACCATTAAAATCGTCGCTTCATCACGGTCGAGGTCTACCACCTCACATCTGAGCGTTTCAAATCCGGCAAGCTCGCAGGCTCTTTTTCGCCTGTGTCCTGAGATAAGCTCATATCTGCCGTCCTCCTTCTGTCTTACGGTAGCAGGAGTAATCACGCCACGCTCTTTGATACTTTCCACAAGCTGAAACATATCCTCATCTTCCCGCACCTTAAACGGGTGGTCAGGGAAATCGTCGATTTCCTCAAGCGGAATATCTCTGATTTTGGAAAGCTTTGCTTCATCTCGTTCCTCCTGTGAGGAAAACAGCTCATCGAGTGTGTTCGTCGGCAGCGAGAAGTCGCTCTTTCTGCCTGCCATCGGCTAACACCTCCTTTGTGAAATTGGCGTAAGCCTTAGATACCGAACTGTTTGGCTCGTATGCGTATATGCTTTTTCCTTTAGAGGATACCTCTGCGGCTTTTACGGCAGTCGGGATCATTGTTTTGTATATACGGATATGGCTGCCGAAATTGTCCCTGAGAGCTTCCACCGTGCTTTTTGCAAGATTTGTTCTCCCGTCCACAAGCGTCAGAAGAATCCCGTCGATTTTCAAATCGGCGTTTGTGTGTTTCCTCACTTTCGCAATCGTTCCCAATAGCTGCGTCATTCCTTTAGCGGGAAGATACTGTGCCTGAACTGGGATAATCACGCTGTCTGCCGCCGTAAGTGCGTTAAAGGTAATCATACCCAAGCTCGGCATACAGTCAATGAGGACATAATCGTACTTGTCTTTTACAAGACTCAGATAATTCTTCAGGACGCTCTCTCGGCTCATCGCCGTTACAAGCGTCATTTCCAATGACGATAGGCTGAGATTGGACGGTACAAGATCAACCTTTTCAGTATGGTGTAATATACCGTCAAATGGCTTTTGTTCCTGCTCAGATACGATTGCCTGAAGCTTCTCTGTAAGCGTTAAGGGAAGGCTGTCCGTATCCCTCCAGCCGAGACAGGTCGTTAAATCGCCCTGTGGATCAGCGTCAATCAACAGCACTTTCTTCCCTTGCATAGCAAGTCCTACACCTAAATTCACTGCGGTTGTGGTCTTTCCCACACCGCCTTTCTGATTGCATATCGCAATGGTTTTGCAGTTAGACATTCTAAGCTTTGACCTCCTTTCTCAAAATTCACAGCCATCAAAGTATGGCTATGTACTTGACCGGTTCATTTCCTAACCGGTCGGGCAATATTTGTTCTCAACACCCCTTGCCGAGCATAACGCTTTAGGGAAGTCACTAAGGAACAGACTGCTGATCTGTATCATAGGAATTTCACCTCTGCCGGGTTCTCCGCCAGCTCCGTAGAGAAGTATCATTATCATTCTGACTGTCATCGCCGTAACAGGGGCAACCTATTACTTATACCGGGAGTTCTCGCTGTTCTACAAAGCAGAAGTCACGGCGTACCCGATAAGGTGGCTAAAATCATCAGAATTAAAGTCTTAGTGAATGATTTATTCTGTTGTCAAAGTCCAGCGAAAGGCTCCCGCTTTCATTATTCGGAATTAACCTTTCACTTGTTTGAAATGAGAAAGTGTTTTTGGGGGGTGTTTTTTTAGAAAAACTTGATTTTTTTCGCATACAAAAAAAGCTGCCTATTTTCCTCTTAATTGAGGTCAATAGACAGCTTCTGTCTTCGTATTGCTATTTAGATGTATTTTACTTTGATTTTTCTTTTCTTAGATGACAGCGCCTTTAAAAGAATATCATCTACTGCATCAGTATATCTGTCTTGTGCTATCAGGTTATTCTTCAAACGAACAAGTGATTGCAACAAGCTCCTGTATTCTTCGTCCGAAAGATATAAATGATATTTCTGTTCTCTCAAAACTACCGCCTCCTGTTGCTACAATTATATAATAGGAAAGGGCATAGATGTAGTTTGCGATTGATGGTTTGCAGCACCTAAATGAACGGATTAACAGGATAACAACCGCCTTGTTCATTAGCAGGAATTTTGCCCGTTTTTTTGTCCCATTAGCAGAGAGGGTATTTTCATTAGCAAAACGACGGTTTTTTTGCTAATTTTTATTAGCAAGCCATACACCTGAAAGGCGGACGACATTCTTCCTAATTTCCATTAGCAGACGGAGAATTTGCTAATAAAAATTTGTGAAATTTACGATTTTACACTTTTTCGGAGAAAATGAAAAAACGCCGGAAACCCTTGATTTTACTGGGTTTTCCGGCGGAGTTTTTGGCGTTCCCGAGGTGATTCGAACACCCGACCTACCGCTTAGGAGGCGGTCGCTCTATCCAGCTG
>UQFG01000004.1 GCA_900540175.1 uncultured Mollicutes bacterium
ATTGTCTATTTGGAATTTTCTCATTTTGACTTGCACTATTTATATTCTAGCACCACCTCTAGTCACTGTATCAGGTCGAGCAGGACATTCAAGAACCTCAACTACCACAGACATCTATTCCCATTTTATCCAATCCTCTGATACTGTGGCAGTTTCTACCTTAGATAACCTCTTTCAATCTAAACCAAAAGAAGAACTAAAGAATGGAATAGATGAATTTAAAAAGATGAAACAATTAGGTTTTGATACAGTAAAAGACTACATGGAGTTCTTAGAATATCAACAATCAAAGCATATATAACAAAAAGGAGAGTCGAAACTCTCCTTTAACTTTCATCAAAAATGGCAGAGCGGATGCAGTTAAATCCGAACTTAAATCTGAGTTTTCGATTTCACTCAGGCTGATGGTTTCAGAGCCGTCCTTATAATTAAAGGTTATCACCATTTTATCATCATACAAATAAATCGTGTTGATAAAACTATCAATCAGCCTGCGCTTATGATCTAAACGGCGTGTATTGTATTTACGGAAACGGTGAAACCAAAAGAGAATTTGGTCTTTTGTAAGCAACGGCTTTGCCATTTCCTCTTTGATAATTTGAACGGAGAGATCATTCTTTTGTTTTTCTAAATCTTCAAGGCGTTGCTTTGTGGATGGAGTGATGATACCTTGCTGAATAGCATTAAGAAGATTATCAATACCTCTTTGAATGTCGGCGTACTGTTTTCTGAGCATCGGCAAAACAGTATTTTCTTTACCTTGGATTTCCATAATGGTATCAGCAATCTTTCCAAGGAGAACATCGTCAAAAAGCACCTTTTCAATTTGCTTTACAACAAAATCCTCTATCCAATCTTTCTTAACGGTTTTCTTATCGCAACCGCTGTGTTTTTTAACACCAACGCATTTGTAATAACGATATACAGTTGAGGTCTTGCTCGTTCCACTCTCACCAACCATAAAGCATTCGCATTTGCCACAACGCAATTTTGTGGTCAACAAATATTCGTCTTCTGCTTTATGTTTCGCCGGAGCTTTTTTATTTGCAGCCATACGGCGTTGAACACGGTCAAACAATTCGTCTGGAATGATAGCTGGAATACCGTGGGAATGAATAATATCCCGATATTTGAACTCGCCAATATAACGACGGTTTTTAAGCATTCGTGTTACCATATCAACACCGATTTTACCGCCAAAAGCGGAACGCAAACCCTTGGCGTTCATTTCCTGTGCAATCTCGGTCATCGATGCACCTTCAGCATAACGCTTAAAGGCTTCCAGAACGGCGGGTGCAACCAAAGGATCTATTTGGAAATGCTGTTCGCTATCAATGGTGTATCCTAACGGCAAAGTGCCGCCGTTGAATTTGCATTTATAAGCGTTTTCAGTAAGACCACGAACAACCTTTTCAGAAAGTTCAGCAGAGTAATATTCCGCCATACCTTCAAGCACCGCTTCCATAAGGATGCCTTCCGAACCTTCGGAAATCTTTTCGGTGGCGGATATAACCTTAACACCATTCTTACGGAGTGCAGCTTTATAATGAGCAGAGTCATAACGATCACGGGCAAAGCGGTCAAGTTTCCATACAATGATAAGCTCAAACTTTTTACTCGCACTATCCTTTATCATCTTCTGAAAGTCAGGACGGTTGTCCGTTCTGGCAGAGAAAGCACGGTCGATATATGTACCAACGATTTGAATATCGTTCTTTTCCGCAAAAGCCTTGCACTCACGCAACTGACCTTCAATCGACTCTTCACGCTGATTGTCACTTGAATATCGTGCATATATTACAGCTGTCATTCCGAATCACCTTCTTTACTTAATTTTTCTTTTATAAGTGCAACCAGAACTCTTATAATTTGAGCATCCGAAAAACTCCCCATATGGTCCCGACTTTTTCAATAATTTTCCGCCACATAACGGACATTCCCATTGTTCTCGTTTTAGTTCCTCGCCGTAGCGTTCTTTGAGTTCCATAGCAAATTCGGATTCTTGATTGCTAACAGTAACAAGAAATGCTTTTTTCTTCGCTCTTGTCAACGCAACATAGAAAAGGCGGCGTTCCTCTGCGTATGGGTATTGATCGCAATTATCAAGTAATAGGTTTAGGATTGCAGCATCTTGTATTTTACTAGGGAAACCCATTCTCGACTTTTTGTTATTGATAATGAAAATATAATCCGCCTGTAATCCTTTGGACTTATGTGCAGTAATAAAATTCATTTTCAAATCGGTTCGCTTGCGATATTTTACTTCCACGAATCCGCTAACATTGTTGTACTGACATTCAAACAATCCGCTATCGCTCAACAATTTTGCATCAAAAGAGTATCTTCCAATGAAGAACACACTACTATCTCTTGGCAAATCTTCAAGTTTTTTAGCCATAAACTCAATAGAGAATTTATCAGTGTATCCGCTAATTTCACCTAAAGCAAACCCGACAGTATCATTTTTCCCTTTGATAGATTTTTTGATTTGAACGGGGTTTTGCATTATGAAATTTCCGCTAATTTCTATGAGTTTTTGAGTAAAACGATAGGTGGTTTCAATTTTACTGATTTCAGTAGAACCCCAGTATTGTTCAAAGTTCAAAATGTATCCGATGTCACTGCCAGCAAAACGATAAATGCTTTGCCAATCATCACCCACACAAAACAGGTCATAATCATTGGATTTTCTCATACTGTTCAGCAATGAGAAACGAGCTTTGGAAATATCTTGATACTCGTCAACGATAACATATTTGTAAGGACTGATATATTTCCTTTGCTCGACATACTGAGTTGCCATATTGATCATATCATTAAAATCAATTTCCTTGTGCTCATTCAAATAGGCGCAGTATGAATTAAATATGGGTTCAAGAAGCGACAAAATAGTATTATTGTTTTGAGCATTACTATTTCCGATATTCAATTGCCGCACAGTAGCAATTGTGTATCCATTGCTTTTTATAAGATTGATAACGGTTTCAAACAACTCTATAACGCCATCAAGAATGGAATCACCATCAGCAGACACTTGTTCCCATAATTCTTTTGTGGTTTTTGGAGTTAGTTTTACACCTTTTGCAACAAGTTTTTCTTTTAAATTTTCAAGCAAAACACCATCGAATTTTTCATAAGCATAACACTCGATTAAAATAGTATCATTAACACTATGAGTTTCCCGTTTCCATTTCATAGATGCTTGATATGTTTGGGTAGCTGTCATTCCGTTAGCACCTTTGAAATAGGATGGAACTTCGCCATTCTTATTTACACCGAAATATTCAATGTAAATATCATATTCAGGCAAATAAAAGTCTGGATTATATTGCCCATATTCGCTTGTGCGTGTATCGACTTTATAAGGGTGTTCATAGATGTATTGTATTCCGTTTTGTGTTAAAAAGTTTGCTATATCCATTTCGCCATAACTTTTTACTGTTTCATTGTTTATTGTTGTTGGCGGATTTAATCGCAAATACTCTTCATATTCTGCTTGCGTTTTGAACTCGAACT
This sequence comes from uncultured Mollicutes bacterium, assembly GCA_900540175.1. Taxonomy (GTDB): domain Bacteria; phylum Bacillota_I; class Bacilli_A; order Acholeplasmatales; family Anaeroplasmataceae; genus Pelethenecus; species Pelethenecus faecipullorum. The sequence goes on from UQFG01000004.1 coordinate 3,517, forward strand.
CGGATTTTGAAACAACACGATTATACAATAAATACGAACTCAATAGATTTAAATATGCATCTGATTGCATATTCAGCAACAACTGTTCTTTAACAAACTTGCGCAAATTTAATTGCGTAATTTTAGGGACGATACCATTTACTTTAGTAATAATATTCAACCCAAGTTTGTGAAATGTGGATGCATCTATGTTACAACCGGTTTCTTGGTTGATTCGTTGGCTCATCTCACTTGCTGAAGCATTGGTAAAAGACAATACCAAAATATCTTCCGGCTTATATCTTCCCGATTGTAGCAGAAATTTTATTTTACCTACTACAGTAGTTGTTTTACCCGTTCCTGCCCCAGCAATTACAAGATGGTTGTGAGCATTTTTGACAATACAAGTCATTTGCTGCTTGTCTAATCTTCGTCCCTCAACATCCCCGATCAATGTATAAGCATTTTGGATTTTTGCATCGGCAACTCTATCGTTATGAATGCTTATTTGTTGTTTAAGAGAGTTGGCATTGCGATATAGTTCCGCTTGTTTCTCCAACAAACTTTTATAGTGTATTGCCTTTTTCAATTTTTGAATATTTGTTATACTCACATTTGCAATTAGAGACGCATTGCGATTGCGCCATTCAAATTCTTTGCTTGGCTCAACAAATGACTGAGAATCCGCAAATAATATAGTTATTTCTCGTAAAGCTGTATCAATCTGCATAATTAGATTGTCACACATATCGTTTCGGAGTTTTATTTTCTCTTTATGCTTATCAATAATTGTTTGAATAAAACCCATAATATCAACTCCTTATTCTTCCGCCTTGCCGCTATTTACCCATTCGTCAATCTCAGAAACCTTGAACTTCCACTTTTTGCCAACTTTATGTGCAGGCATATCTTTTGTCGCGATCCAGCGCAATGCGGTATCTCTACTAATGCCGAGATATTTCATAATCTCAGGCATAGAACAATAGCGATCTTCTATTTCAGCCATAATAGCACCTCGTTTTTCGTGTTTTCTACAGTATACCACAAACCGAACGATTTGTAAAGTTATTGCACGATATTGTACGATTTTATTTTCAAACAAAATTTTGCATTATTGGCCTTGACAAAACTTTTAAAGTCCGGTAAAATAAGCATCCAATCAAATAGAGAACATATATGTCTTCGTGTAATACATAGCCGAAAGCGACTTGACAGCACAAGGCTTATTTTTATCTCTGTCGGTATGTTCTTTGACAAAAACATAAACGCAAAACAAATCCCTGCGCGGATACTGTCAAGGAATGACCATACAGTTTTCACGCAGGGATTTTTATATTACAGCAGAAGGGAGTGATCACAAAATATGACTGCGGTAGAACTCTATCCCGAAGGGATAGGCAAGCATATTGTTTGTATATACAGCGGCTCTAAAGCCGCCGCTTTACAAACAGCTTGTCGGGGTGAACCCCGAACCCCCAATAATACGACATCGGGGAATAAACAGCGGTAGTTCGGCTGCCGCAGAAAGAGAGGATAACTAAAACCAACAACAAAACCAAAATGATTGCAATGCGTTTTCGTGAGAGCGATTATGCAGCAATCAAGAAAAAAGCAGAAAAAGTGAATATGAACTTCACCGAGTTTGTAACGGCAGCGGCAATGAATAAACCCATAACTGTTATAAACGGTCTTTCGGATGTGCTGAAAGAACAGAAAGCCATTGGAAGAAACATTAATCAGCTCACAACACTCTGTAATATGGGCAAGATTGTATGTCACGATTTGCATGAGTTGAAACAGCAATATGCCGAGGTGCTGACAACGCTTAACGAGATAGTCGGGAGGTGTAGTTGATGGCAACCTTTACGGCAATCCCCGAAAAGACACAGACCGCCACGGCGATGAAACGAGTGCTTGATTATGTTATGCAAGATAAGAAAACCATCATAGACGGAATAAAGCTTGTAAGCGGTCAGCACTGTGTTCCCGAATCGGCGTATCAGGAATTTATGGCTACCAAGCATCAATACGGTAAAGCAAAGGGTGTGTTCTTCAAACAGTATGTGCAATCCTTTAAACCCGATTGCAATGCTACACCCGAACAGATACACCGTATAGGTTTGGAAACCGCAAAACTGTTTGATGGGTTTGAGGTGGTTGTAGCAACACACATTGACCGTGACCACTGGCATAATCATTTCGTTGTCAACTCGGTAAACTGTGAAACGGGTTATAAAATCCAAATCAATGAAAAAGGTTTGGAAGAACTGCGACACAAATCGGATGCAATCTGTCAGCAGTTTGGGTTAGAGGTGTTAACACCATACCAAAAGCCTAAACAAAAATCTATAAATCAGCGAGAATACCGCACCGCCTTGCGCAGCGACAGTAAAAAGCTGAAACTGACAAATGCCATAGATTATGCGGTAGCAACAAGCCGAAGCAAAAAGCAGTTTATCGAACAAATGGACAAACTCGGATACGGTGTAAAATGGATAGACTATTATAAGTATATCACCTATACCACACCGGATGGTCAACGGTTTCGGGATAACCGATTACTTGAAGATAAATATTTAAAAACTAATATGGAGGAATTATTTGCTTATGGATATAGAGGAAATGAAGAAGAACAATCCAATAGAACAGATAACCGAGGAAACGGTGGCAACCTTGACCGAGCCGATACAGCCTCAGTATCTGCTTTTGACATTGGAACAGTACAACAAAATAGCGGAATACTTTTCGACAGTTGGGAACAGCATTGTAAAAAGCACGGATTTGATATCCGAACTGCCAACGCATCAGGATTTGAACGACCTAACGGTACAAATACTCAGACCTTATTTAGCGGAGATGCGAAAGATAACGGCAGACAAGCTGGACTCAATAGAGTATTCAACCAAGGACAAATTATCGAGGCAGACGGACTCCTTGAAAGAACAGCTTCACAAGGAGATCAATCGTATGATGAACGAGATGAAAGCCAAGGACTTGACGCCGTGGAAACTCAAACTGAAATGGGCAGCGGTTGGGGCGATATTGCCGTCGATGCTTTGTATCTTGCAGCTGATATTACGATGATAGGAGAAACGGACAATAATGAGAAACAGAAACCCAAATTTGTCCGTGAACGCAAACGCGGACAAAAGAAAAGCCAAGACAGCCATGATGATGGCGGTATGCAAATAAAAATGTAAAGGAGTGATGACCGTCATAATCCTATAAGTTCCGTGATGCCTTATGAAAAAAGGTGGATGGGATATTCCGGATTATGAATATGAAAATTTAGCACGGCACTTCCTTCCGCAAATTCAAGCCTTCTTTGAGAGCGAAGAAGGAGGAAAGGAATATGAGGAATGGAAGACCGAACAAGCCGCGTTAAAGGCACAGACCGCCGATAAAACGGCTTAAACGAACACACGGGCAGAGAGCGAAAACTCTCTGCCCGTAACTTTTATTATTGCGAGAAATAAACAATAAATCCGAACACATCACCTATTACGGTAATGAAGTTCGGATTTATCGCACTTGGCAGGGGTATCAGGATTCGAACCCGAACTAAAGGTTTTGGAGTTATCCCCTATTTGATTTAAAACTATTTAAATCGAATTATATTCGGTTAGATATATGTCGAACGAAGCAGTAAATCAATTCAACTTAAATTAAATCAATCTATTTTAAAGGATAACTTTTTGGACAACATTTTAATTTGTTGTCCTTAATTTTTTAGAACCACTAAACTTTGAACTGAAATAATCTATTTTAAATGAATAAATTCCATCCCATTAGATTTTATATTGATAAATCAATATATTAGAGTAACGTTCAATATAGATTGAAATTTTTTGTAAGTACCGCTACCATACTAGAATGAATAGAATTATAAATTACTTTTTTTATTTAATATGGAAATAAAGAGGAATCCAGTGGGAAAACCGAGCTGGAGCTAAAATGCCTATAAAAAGGCTTTTTCCTTTGCTAAGTCGCATAAGGGCTTTAATCAAAGCCTTCATAATAAACACCTCCTCTTTATTTGCATAAACATTATATATTAAAATATAAAATTTGTAAATATATGTAAATTTTTCATATATTATGATAATATTTAATTAAAGAACAATTTTATTATTTTACAATATATGAGAGGGATACTTATGATCAAAATCACAGAGGAAAATTTAAAATGGGCTTATAAAAAATTAAAGTATTATATATATTATTATAAAAGTTTAAATTATTTAAAAGATAAAATATATGACTTTGAACAAAAGTATGAAAATGATTTAAAAGGCTTTTCTGATTTTTTTAAGGAAACAGCTGCTGAGTTTAATAATTTGAAATCAACAGATAACTTAAATAGTAAATATAGATTAAATTACCTTGTTTATCCTAAAAAAGATTCAATCAAATTTAGTGGACTAAAAGACTATAATGTTTTTGATGTAAACTTTTTTATAGATATGGATTTAAAACTTTATTTGGTAGATATAGGGTTCATGTTTGAAATTCTAAATTTAGCAAGGTTGTATAATGAATATCAAAATAAATATGCTCTAAGGAATAAAATAAATATTCAAGAAAGAATTTCATTAAAGCATTCTATAAATAGCATTTTAGACCGATTATCGTTAGGAGAAGAGAATAGAATTTTTTTATTAGAAACGATTTTTAATATTTCAAAAACCATTGAAGTCAAATCTATGGCATTTGAAATTGAAGGAAAAAGAGATAAAAGAAAGAGAAAATATGACTTTTATTATGATGGTTTTTCCTTTATTCAGTTAATTGATTATGAAGATTGTAACTTGCAAACGAAAATATTTTTTAATATGTACAATATAACACCAGAAGGTATGTTATTGAAGCTAGTTGAAAATTACCCAGTGATTGGACTTTCAGCAACCGCAAATTTTGATTCTTGTATAAAAAACTATGATTTAAATTTTTTAAAATACAAAATTAACGATAAATTTATCGAAATGTCAAACAAGGAAATAGAAGAGTTTAAGCAGTTAGGTTTTGAAACCCTCAAGGATTATATGGAGTTTTTAGACTATCAGCAATCGAAGCATATATAACAAAAAGGAGAGTCTCGACTCTCCTTTAACTTTCATCAAAAATGGCAGGGGTATCAGGATTCGAACCCGAACTAAAGGTTTTGGAGACCCGCGTGCTACCGTTGACACCATACCCCTAAATGCATAAAAGAGTATATCATAAACCAATGGTTTTTGCAAATGTTTTTTAAAAAATGGCGGAATTATTAAATGTTTTGTAAAAATAAACAAGCCTTGTTGTTTAAAAAAACGGTTTTTGATATAATATAATAGATAGATTATGTTTAGGGGAGTGGGAGTATGCCGGATGGATTAATGGATTTTATCGTCAACTGGGGACCAACTTTGTTGTTCATCATCATTGTACTTTGTGCCATTGTTCTCGGAATGATTCGAGGATTCAGAAAGAGTGTTATTTTATTTATTCACATGCTTGTTGTCGGTGTGCTTTGTCTTTGTTTTTACCTTTGGATCGTCAATCAAAAAGAGATGGATGCCATTCTTGTTAAACAAGCCGACACGGTTTTAGGCTGGATGGGACAAAGTGTCCATCAATTATTGGATGTCGAAGCCAAACCGACTTTAACGGAAATGCTTACGGAAAAAATTTTGGCATCGTTATCGGAAGAAGAAAAGGTTATCATTTTGATTCAAGGAAATACGGCTTACATACAGACATTGGTGGAAGCGTCTTACCGGCTGTTTTTATTCATTGTCAGTCTTATTGTCTATGTTCTTTTGATTTTTTTATTGTATTTGATTTATTTCATCGCTTATCCGGTTCGTCGGAAGATTCGCAAAGTGAATCGCCGATTTCAAAACGGAGAAATCAGTCATCCCTATCGTAAAAAACGATTACTTGGCGGGCTTGTCGGCGGTGTTCGCGGTTTGATCAGTGCCTTGGTTTGCTTTTCGTTTATAGGGGCGTTGTTCTTTATCGTTTCCGGCGGTAAAAAAGCACCGAGCCGAGAAGAATTGGGAAACGGAACGGAAATTTCTTTCGGAGATGAACAATATGATGAACTGTATGATTATTACAGCGCGATTTGCGCAATGGGAAATCAAGGGATATTTAAATTATTGAATTCATTTCAGGATTCTACCAACACACCGTATTACTTTTATATAGCCGATCTTGTTCTTCAAGGAGGGCTGACCGATGAGGGGTTGGGTGTTGTGGATGAAACCTTTTATATTCGGGATGAATTGGGATATTATGTAGGATTTTGTAAAGATGCGCTTACTCTTTTGGTACAATATGCCGGAGATGATCTTTCTGTCCTTTTAAATCCGAGTGAAGAAAATATCAACGAGATTTTTCAGATCATGCAAAAACCGGGTTTTGCCGACGATTTGAAAGAATTGGTTGATTCGTTTGAAGAAAAAACCTATTTTGTCAATTTGTCGTTGTCGGTTTTGACGACGATGATCAATCATATCGACGCTTTTGTAGAAGACGAGAAGGTGGTCGGTCTAATCGAATGTATGTTCTTAGAAGAAGACAGCATTAAAGTGACGGATTTGGCGACGAAAGACGATGTGAAATATCTATTCAACAGTTTGATCGATGTCATATCTTTAACAGATATTTCATCGTATGATAATTCCAACCAAATCGCCATCGCATATGCGGAAAAAGCCGTTCCTTCTTTAGTGAAACTTTCTTGTTTTAAAGACCAAACCCGCAAAGAAAAAGCCAATCGCTGGATTGGAAAAATATATGAATACTGTGCTGAAAATTTAATTGAATCCGATATTGAATTACCGGATGTAACCAGTGTGGATTGGATGGATGAATTTACGATTTTGTTAAATGCTTCCGCTCCGATTTTAAGTATTACCAATCAAATTTACAGTGATGAACAAGAATTGTTGTTGAAAAATTTTTTCACTTTATTCGAAGGTACATCCGGTTTACAGATGCAAACGGCATACGATCAGATGATGGGATTTCTTTCCGAATCGGTTCTATTGGGTGTTGTTTGTCAGATGTCGTTTGTACAGGATACTTTTGATCAACTGTTGCAGCAGATAACGGAAAATTCCGAAGCGCATCTTCCGCTTGAAAACATTACGTTTGAAAATCGGCAAGAAGGGGATCAAATTATTTACGGCGAGATCTATAAACTGTTAAATGCGTTGAAAGATGTTCTTCAAAACGGCGGCGAAACGTTGTATCAAGCCGTGATGGATCTTGAAAACGACACTCAGAATATGAAAGTGATTGCCGATATTTTAGTAAAGCCGCTTCAAGGAGAAGTTCAAAAGACCTTGGTTGATTCCTTATTCGAATCGGATTTGCTGTATTTTTATACCAGTGGTATTTTGACGAATCTAAAAATGGATGGTTTTGAAATCTATATCCCGGACGAAGTGGTTGATCCGGAAACGGATTTGATTTTAAGAGAAGAATTGTTGGTGTTGATCCATGGTTTTGCCGGATCGGCTGAGGTAATATTGGATTTGATGGGGGAATCCTCCGAAATTGATTTTGAAAAGATTTTGTTAAATGAGCCTTTAAACCAGGCTATCCGCGATTCATTGATTTTAGAAGGAACCGTTTCCAACTTGTTGATTGAACAATTGAAACAAGTTGAGATGATTGTTTTACCTGAAAATTATCAGTATGTTGAATCGTGGCTTTCCAAAGAAGAAGATGGGGAATTACAGCATTTGCTTCAAGCGTTGAAACATGCCATTCAAAGCGATTCTTTTGACATCAATGCGTTGATGGAAGGAGATTTTGAAATTTCTTCTTTGAAATCGTTATCCACTCAAACGCTTGAAATGATGCTAGAATCCAGTGTTTTGCATTACACACTCAGTCAAACGTTGACGTCAATCAGTACCGATGATTTTGAGGTGGTCATTCCGTATGATTCCTCCCTTGGCATCAAACAAGATTATTTGGGCAATTCCGTTCAATTGATCCAAGAAGATGAACTGGTGAGGATGATTCGTTCTGTGTTGAATCTTCTTCGTTTTTCCGAAACGGAACAGACCATCGATTATGCGTATTTATTCGAGCATATCGAGGATCTTTTAAAAAGTGATATTATCCAAGCAACGTTGATCCATTTGATTGTTCAAATGGCCGGAACAGACGGATTGTTGGCCGTTCCGCAAAATTATTTAGCGGCAGTCGATACCATCAAAACCGCTCCGCTTTCGCAAAACATTTGGTTTGGTTCGACCGAGCAAGTGACGGATGATGAGATGTATCGGTTGCTAACGGTACTTGCTTCGTTCATCGGTGATGTTTCGTCTGATTTCGATCTTACGACGGATTTGGAAAGTAAATTGATTTTCACGAAACAAAATATTACCAAGTTATCCAGTTCGGTTGTCCTCAATGCCACGTTGACGAAAAATATCATTCAGACCAATGTCGAAGTTCCGCTTTCGGTGTATGAAAACGAGCAACTGACTGCAACCGAATTGAATGCGTTATTAAGTCTTATAATTGATTTATTCGGTCATAAAGAAAACGGTGTTCAAGTCTTTAAATTATCCGATTTTGAAAGTTTTTCGTTTGATGTGGAAAACAAAAGTTTTACAAGATCGGATATCAATCGCATTTTCTCATCCGAAATCTTGACATTCCAGTTGTCCAAAGCGCTTCTTCCGATTACCACGATTGTCATTCCGATGGATGTAGTTTCCCATCAGGAGATTTACGATGCGACTGTCGGAAGTCGAACGGAAAGTATTCTATTGAAAACGGAATTGAAGAACGTATTAACCGGAATCTTCGACCTTTTCGCAACGGAGGATACCATTCAAATGGGCAATCTTTCGTTTGAAGAAATGACCCTACAAACATCCGATGTTCAAACGATCATCCAAAGTCATATTTTATCGGCCACCGTATCGGAACAAATTTGCAAGGCCAATGCGTTGGTTATTCCAAAAGATAGTGTTGTTTGGAAAGAAATCTATTTGCTTGAACAGCCAAAAGCGATCATTCAGGAAGAAGAATTTGAGTCGTTCCTACTGTCTTTATTCAATTTGTTTGCTGTAGACGGCAAATTGGTAATCAGCGGTACGATGAATTTCCAATCGGTTTCCATTACCTTAGATACCTTGAATCAATTATTGGAAAGTTTGATTTTGCAAGCGACCTTGTCGGATCAATTGTTAACCAATCGATCCTTGATCGTTCCTAAAGAAGTAACGCGTCAAATGCTTGATAGGACGGGAGCTTCGATTCAATTGATTCAAAAAGAAGAACTGCAAAAGCTTTTATCGGCTGTGTTTACGATTGTCGGTCAAGACACCATTACCCTTTCTGATCTTTCGTTGGAAACGATTGCTGTTCCGCAAGATGCGACTTCCTTGACATCTAGTACGATTCTTCGGGCTGTTGTTTCCAATCAACTGTTGACGCAAAACGATCTTGCGATTGTTCAAAAAGATGACGAATCATATGATGTAATGACGGCTCAAACGGATGAAAAGATTGTTGTTTTGACATCGACGGAACTATCTTCTTTGATTGCCGGTATCCATGCCGTTGGCAGCGGTGATTTCAAAAAATTGGAATTGAATATCGTTTCGATTTTACAGCAGGAGAATAAGAACGAATTGATTCAGACATTGGTTCAATCGTCTGTTTATCGTGTTTTATTATCAAAGGCTCTTGTAAGAGACAATATTTATTACTGGATCGGTCAAACCGAAGGAGAAACTTATCAAGGCTATGATTGGCAATCCTATCACAGTTATTACATTTTGAAAGATCCTAGTCAGATGAACGTAATTGCTTGGACCAATGAACCGATCGAAATTTCCGTTTTTGAAAAAGAAGATCTTTTGATGTTGCAATATTGTTCACCGCAGAATCCTTATTTAGGTTGAAAATCTGAAGTTTATTGATAAAGAGTGTTATGGATTCAAGAGGTCTATAACGCTCTTTATTTTTATAAGAAAAACAAAAAAACTTACGGAAAAACCCGTAAGTTTGATTTGCTTGAGTGGGGCGTGCGACAGGAATCGAACCTGCGCATGGTAGAGCCACAATCTACTGTGTTAACCACTTCACCACGCACGCCATGTTTTTTATTAAATGCGCATTTAATATTATACTGATTTTATTTATTTTGTAAAGGGTTAGAGTTGATTTTTTTTTAAAAAAAAGGTACAATTACCATCGTAGGGGAAAGATCTACTTGAAAGGAATTAAAGAATTATGTGGAAAAAAGTTTTGTATTTCGGGATAGCCATTGTGATTGGTATCGTTGTAGCGATGGTTGCTTACAGTTCCAACCAATTCAATCACGTTTACAATTTGGTCAATACCGCTATTGCCGAAAAAAAATACGAAGACGTCGCTAAAGTTTTTGGCGGTTGTTTTGATACCCACGCAATCAATACGATCGAACACGATCAAATGGATATTGTGGTTTTTCCGGGAACGACCTTAACCAATACGGTATATTACAGTCAGGAATCTGAGGAACAAACGTATTTGGTGTATGAAGAAGCATACTATATTTATATTTTCAATCCTACTTTTAACTATGTGAATGTCAATGACGACAATCAAACGGCGTTGCGGTTTACGAGTTCGTCTGCTGCTCAATATACGTATCCTTTTGTCGTCAGCAGTACAACCAACAAAGATTATTACGTTGAAAAACCATCGAATCCTACCGAAGCGGTCATGAACGATGCTCGTGATTTGATTTCCGTTCAAACGAATTGGAATTTTATGTCGATTACTTTGACGAAAACGATGGTTGATTATATTAAGGCTCAAATCGGCGGGACAATCGTTCAAATGGAAGTGCTTGATAACGAGGGAACCAATGTCGTTTATTCCGAATCGTTGCCACTTGATTTTTCGCAAGCCTTTTTTTCGGATATTTCCGAATTGATCGACCATTACAACGTTTATCTTCAAGCGTATTTAAAAGACAATAACGATACGGAAGCAGCGGATCAGTTCAATGCATTTTATGAACCGTGGTATGAGGAATTCAAAGCGAATCAAGAACAAACCGGTTATACCTTCCGGTATGATGATCATACACTGTCGCCGGGAAGTCTTTTATGGCAGACCGTCGGAATGATGGCGCTTTATTTGGTATTTATTATTCTGATCTACATTCTGTTGTTCCATTTTGCTTCCATCAAACGGATTTTTTCAAGAGAAACGTATAAAGACTATTCTTCCAATAAAAAGGGAACATCCGCTAAACCGGTCAAATCAGCACCTGTGAAAAAAGCAGATTTGACGGTAAAAGAAGAACAAAAGCCGATCGGTCCAACCGAAAGCGATGGAAATTCTTCAAACGCATCGACCGAATCGACATCTTCAACTGTTTTGGAAAACAACGATCAACCGCTATTGGTTGAATCCGGTGAATCGAATCAGCAGGATTTGAACCAAACCGAAGAAAACACAACGTCTCAAACAGACGAAACAGAAAATAAGGATATCGAATCCTAAAAACGGGAGTGAGAAAACGTGAAAAAAGTAAGAAAAGCCGTCATTCCGGCGGCGGGTTTCGGTACGCGGTTTTTGCCGTTTACCAAAGCCGTTCCTAAAGAAATGTTGCCGATTGTCGACACACCTACCATTGAATATATTGTCAGAGAGGCTTTGGAAAGCGGCATTGAAGAAGTATTGATTATCATCAATCGCGATAAGGAGTGCATTCGAACTCATTTCGGCCATAACGAAGCATTGGAAACTTTTTTAACGGCGAAAAACAAAGTAAAAGAGTTGGAAATGATTCGGGAATTACCGCAAAAAATCAACGTTTGTTTTACGTATCAAGATGAACAGTTGGGGTTGGGACATGCCGTTTTATGTGCGGAGGATTTTATCAAAGATGAACCTTTTGCGTTGCTGTTGGGCGATGATGTCTATGTTGGGGAAGATCGACCGGCCACATTCCAGTTGATCGAAGCCTATGAAAAAACGGGATGTTCCGTTTTGGGGACATTGGAAGTTTCTGCTGAAGAGGTTTCCAAATACGGGATTTGTGCTCCGTTAGGCGATGAGTGTTCGTCGCTTAAACAATTAAAAAGCGTTATCGAAAAACCGGCTGTCGATCAAGCCCCTTCTCGACTTGCGATTGGCGGAAGGTACATTTTGACACCGGAAATCTTCAAGTATTTGAAAACCCAAACGAAAGGATCGGGTGGTGAAATTCAACTGACGGATTCGATTTTGCGGTTAATGGAAGAACAAGCGGTTTACTCTTGGCAAATTAAAGGAAAACGATACGATATCGGTTCCAAAAAAGGTTTCTTGCAGGCAACCGTTGATTTTGCTTGCAACCGGAGTGATTTGAAAGAGGATATGAACGAAATTCTGGCAAACGGAAAATAGATTGAAAAGGGAAGACGGTTCCCTTTTTATTTTACAGCACAAAAGGAGGATATCGGATGAATAAAACAGCGCTCTGTATTCGTCTTTTACAGATTTTAAACAGCAAAATGTTATTCAGCAAAAATCAATTGGCGGAATTATTGGAAACCAATCCCAGAAATATTACGGAATACATTCAAGAATTGCAATTGGCCGGGTATGATATTCAATCTAAAAAAGGCATCAAAGGTGGGTATTATTTAAATGAGTCCGGGCTTCTTCCTTCTACCCCGTTATCGGTCGATGAGGTTCGGGCTTTAAAATATTCTTGCAGTTATTTGGAAAAGCAAGCTGATTTTTTAGAAGATAAGCCTTATTTTTCGGCAATGGGAAAAATCCTTTCGGCTTCAAGGGACGATGAAATGCCTTTTTTAACGGTGATCGACCGTTATCCGTTGGCTATTGAAAAAAGCGAATTAATCAACCGTTATACGACATTAAAAAAAGCGTTGTCGGAAAAAAAGAAATGCCGGGTGTGGTATTTATCTTCGAAAAACCAACCCAAAACATATTTATTACATCCGTATAAAGTATTTATTTACAGCAATGCTTGGTTTTTACTGGCATGGAATGAAGCGGTGAATCGCTTCGGATATTATAAGATCAATCGTATTCAGAAAATCGAAATTTTAAATGAGTCGTATACCTTTTTGAAAACATATAAAGAAAGTGATTATTTGGATGCCTACGGCATGCGTCAAAACGGTGCGTATTATTCGGTTCGCTTGTTGTTTACCGATTTATCGACAGTATTAAGCGAACGGATTTACGGAAAAAACCAACTGGTTACGCCTTTGGATGAGCACCATAGTATTTTGGAATGTATGATGCAAAACAAGAAGATGATTGTATCGTTTGTTTTATCGTTTGGCGATCAGGTACAAGTTCTTGAACCGCAATGGTTGAAAGAAGAAATCCTTCGGTCAGCGGAAACGATTATTAAAAAATATCAATAAAATGTCATCTAGTATTGAAAAACATTTAAAATAGTGCTATACTTTATATGTTAACGGAGGGATGAACGATGGAACAGAAGAAAAAAAGAAGCAGGGAACAATCGTTGGGTGAAGAAATCGGCAATGCCATAACCCATGGTATCGGGGCAATATTTGCGGTGGTTGCGTTGGTTTTAATGCTTGTGCGGCAGAATACGGCGCTGGAATTGGCCGGGTCAATCATTTTCGGCTGTTCGATGTTTTTTGTCTATCTATCCAGTTGTTTGTATCACTGTTTCAAACATGGCAGTAAGGTCAAACGTTTGTTTCGGATTTTCGATCACAGTTCCATCTATATCCAAATTGCCGGCACGTATGCACCGATTTTGCTTTGTGTGATTCAAGGTTGGTTGGGTTGGACCTATTTCGGTGTGCAGTGGGCAGTCGTGGTAATCGGTATTTTACTTCGGATTTTAAAACCGCATAAAAACACCGTCCCGCAAGTTATTCTATGTCTTTTCCTGGGATGGTCCGGACTGTCGATTTTACCGCAACTTTACGCTTTTTCTGCCGAATTGACTTGGTTTATTTTGGCAGGCGGACTGGCTTATTCGGCTGGAATCGCATTTTATGCCAGTCGCTTTAAATATGCTCATTTTGTTTGGCACTTCTTTGTGATGTTCGGTACGATCTTGCATTTTATCGGGATCTATCTTTATGTTTTGTAAAAAGAGGAAAAATGCCTCTTTTTCTTTTTCGGATAAATATGGTAGAATAATGAAATAAAGGAGTAGAATATGATTCGATATATTTTTTTTGATTTTAACGGAACGATTCTTGATGATGTTGCACTTTGTTTGAAACTATTAAATCAAATGCTTCGTCGTCAGCATAAAAAAGAACTGACATTGGAAGAATATAAAAATGTGTTTACATTTCCGGTCAAGACGTATTATGAGCGGGCCGGTTTGGATTTTTCAATCGATTCGTTTGAGTGCTTGGCGGAAGAATTTATCACCCAATATCAGCCGGCTTCAATGCGTTGCGGCTTATATGAAGGGTTGACGGATACCCTTTCTTATTTGAAAGAAAAAGGCTATCATTTGGTTATTTTGTCCGCCAGCGAGATCCATAATTTGCTGGAACAGTGTCGGCATTACAAGTTGCTTCCTTATTTTGATGCGATTTTGGGAATCGATAATATTCATGCTTCCGGTAAAATGGATATTGCCGCCGATTATTTGCATCAACAGGGCATTTGCGGTGAAGAAGTGTTGCTGGTCGGCGATACGCTGCATGATTTGGAGGTTGCAAACGGTTTGAAAGCTTCTTGTATGCTTGTTTCATGCGGTCATCAGTCCAAAGAAGTTCTTTCAAAAGGAAAGGTACGATTGCTTCCTTCGGTTTGGGCATTAAAGGAGATCTTTTGATGAAAACAATTGTTTTTGAAGATTTTAAAGATTTGGAGTTGAATGAATTCCCTTATGATCGTGCTCATACGGCATTGGGAGAATATCATCATCGTCGTTATCAAGGGACGTATGGGGCTTGGTATGATCCGATCCCACTGCATCAATGGCGCAGTATGGATGGCAGCTGGTTGGTTACATCCGATGGAAAAGAACGTTTTTTAGAACAAAATCGCGGGAATCACACCAAGGATGCTTTTCGAAATGTCTATTGTTGTCTTGTTCATCAACAACGCTTTTACCGTCCTTTCAGGCTGTCGTTTTCGCTTCGTTTATTTGAGGTGGCGGAATACTGCGGAATGGCTGTCAATTATGTTACTTCGCGTTGTTATGATGCGATTGCGATAAAAGGGGGAATTCTTTCTTTGTACCACCGACAAGAAGAAACTTTTCAGATACTGGCTTCTGCTTGTTTTGATTTTTCCGATTTGAAAACGTATCGAATCCGTTTGGAATGGGACCGCGAATTGGTCGTTTATTTAAACGATGTACGGATGTTTTCTTATCCGCTTCTTCTTGTTTCAGGCAGCCGGATGGCTTGTGTTGCCAAAAGTGCTTGCCGTTTCGGAAAAATTGAGGTTGTTATGACGGACGAACAAGCCGCTTTACAGCAAGAATGCGAACTGGAAGAAGAGGCGCGCCTGCGTGCTAAACGAAGCGAATATCCGCCTTTGGTGTGCATTCATCGGATCGATTTGAAAAATTTCGGCAGTGGCAGACAGTTGCGGATTGCGATGGTAGAAGGAAAACCGATTTTTTTACTGGCGCAACATCAAAAACGAATGATTCGTGATTCGTTTGCCCGTTTGTCTTGTCTGACTGTATTTGATTTTCATGGAACGGTTTTATGGCAGGTTGGGGAACCACACAACATCGAGGATAACACATTGATTTCGTGCGATTTACCGTTTCAGGTAGGGGATATGAATCAAGACGGCCGCAAAGAAGTGATTTATGCGATGGACTTTGAAGTGATTATCGCCGATTTGTTGACGGGAAAAGTGCTGAAAAGGATGCCTACGCCGATCGTATCGGAAGATCCGCTTGTACAAAACGAACCTTTTTATCGGTTGAATGTGGATGCCATCCGTTTTGCCGATTTTGAAGGATTGGGCTATAAAGGCGGGTTCATTTTGAAGGACCGCTATCAAAATGTTTGGGCTTACAACCATAAAATGGAAAATATTTGGCGGTATCATCATAAGAATACCGGTCATTTTCCGTATATAGCCGATTTTGACGAAGACGGCAAAGACGAAATGTTCGTCGGGTATGATTTGGTGGATCATGACGGAACGATTCTTTCGTCCCTTCCGATGAATTCGGATCATACCGATGAGATCATTTACGCCAGATTAAAGAAAGATCAACCCAAACGCCTTATTTTGGCCTCCGGGAATGAAGGAATGAATATTGTCGATTTAAATGGAACGATAATTTGCCATAACGAGATCGGCCATGCGCAGCGAATCAGTGTAGCCAAATACGATCCGTCGTTAGAAGGGCTGCAGATCATGGCAACGGCATTTTGGGGAAGTGACGGAATTATCTGTCTTTATGATGCGGACGGCCAATTTTTAAGACAAATAGAACAACGATCCAACGGGAATTTAATCAGTCCGGTCAGTTATGATGGAACGCATGTTCTTTCTTTGTTACATGCCGGGGTGGATGGCGGTCTGATCGACGGTCAATTGGATAAGGTTGTCCTTTTTCCGGATGACGGTCATCCGACGCTGTGCTGCGAGGTTTATGATATCGACGAAGACGGAATTGATGAAATCATCTGCTTTGATTTGCATCAAATGTGGATTTATAAAGCGCAAACAACCGTCAAAGGAGAAGACTACATCAAATATCCGGAGGATGCCTTTTCCAATTATCGCGGGGAATTTTTATTGCCGAAAGAATATGCATAATGGCTTGATTCGGTGGCTGATTTAGGCTATAATAAGATTTGAAATGATTGTTCTTGGAGGAAGATGAAATGAAACACATAAAGAAAATCATCGCAACGGTTGTTTTATCCATTACTTTATTGTTATCCATGACCGGTTGTTCCGGATATAGTTTTTATAATGACTGGCATCAAGCCGGTGCGGATATTGATCGATCGCATATTTTTATCAGCATCGGTATTGATGAAGTGGCGCGGAAAATCGAAGCCAACGAAACGTTTGCTTTGCTTTATGCCACATCCGAATCGCAAGCCAGTGTTGCGGTTGTAACCAGTTTGCAAATTCAGGCAGAATATTTAGGTTGCGAAGATAAACATATTTATTTTTTGAATGCGGCAAACTATCTTTCTACATCGGCGCTTCGTAAGGAAGTCAAAGAAAAAACGAAGATTCACGATCCGATGGATGAAACTAGCGACGATCCGATTATCATTACTTATGATCAAGGACGTGTCGATGTGGATACATCCTATAAAAGCAAACCGGCAACGAAAAAGTATTTGGTTGATAATACAGTCCAATATGCTTCGTTGGCATCGCATATTTTCAGAGAATTATTGGTCGAGTAATCGGCCTTTTTTTCTTGTTTAAAGTAAAAAGCATCCAAAAGGATGCTTTTTTAAAAGTATTCACTAATATAAAAGGAGTTCTTATTTTTGTGTGAGTTGCACATAGAATTACTTTTTTTGGTTATATGGAAGTTTCAAACTTGAAAATAGTAGAATAAAAAGTACCAATCCCAAAATGATTTTGTCTTCCATCTGTATCACCATTACTAGTATATGCAGGTAAAACGAAAAGTATATAATTTTTTTAAAAAAGCATACACTTTAAAGAGGGGATACGCAATGAAGGTTATTAACGAAACGGTACTTTTGAATAATATCAAACGGTTGCAAAAAACCAATCCGTTGATGTTGGTGGTCAAAGATGATGCTTACGGGTTTGGAATGAACCGACTGGTTTTGCTTGGCGAAAAACTGAATATTACTTCTTACGGTGTCAGAAACTTAGAAGAAGCTGTTCGGTTGCGGTCGCTTGCAAAGAAAGCGGATATTCTCATTTTCGGGAAAGTAAAACAAGATCCGTTTTTACTTCGTTCCTGCGATTTGATTATGACCGTCAATGATTACGATGATTATTTGTTTGCCAAAAAATATAAAATCCGCGCTCATTTGGCGATCGATGTGGGAATGAATCGTTTCGGTATGAAAACAGGGTATTTGGCACTGATCAACGATCCGTTGATTGAAGCGATTTACACGCATTTGTATCAAGAAGAAAAAAAAGAAGAAAAAATCGCGTTTATGGAAGATTTGGCCCGGCGTTATCGGAAAAAACTTCATATCGGCGGGAGTATGGCGTATGGTAAAACCGAAGCGATGCTGCGGGTCGGACGTCTATTGTATGAAAATGCTTTGGCTTTTTACGGAGAATTAGTTGGTATTAAAATGCTATTCAAAGGAGAAACAGTCGGGTACGATGCCAGTTATCAAGCAGAAGAACAACAATATATCGGTATTTGCAATATCGGGTATGCCGACGGTTTGTTTCTTTATTTTAATGGTCGGGTGAAAATAGAAGGAGAGGATTATAAGGTTGTAGGAAAATGCTGTATGGATCAATGTTTTATTCTTTTGAAACACCCGCTTCCACTTGGAACGTCGGTTGAATTTTTCGGTGAAGAGATTTCCGAAGATGAATTTTGCCGAGCCAATCATATGACAAAATACGAACTTTTTTTGCAAATAAAGTAATTCTTATGCTATAATAGTACAAAATGGATATACGGGTGATGGCATGATCTACATTTTGTACAATGAAAAAAGCAACGGCGGGAAACCGGCGAGAATTTTCAAACGTTTAAAGAAAAAATTATCTAAAATCGGACCGGTTTGTCCTTGTAGTCTTTTGGACTTAAACGGAAAAGAAAAGGCTTTTATTCAGGATAAAACCAAAAAAGACTGGATCGTTTTATTGGGTGGAGACGGAACCGTTCATCATTTTTTGAACCAAGTATATCCGGAAATGATCTTTTGCCGTGTTTTTGTCAAGGCTTGCGGTCGCGGAAACGATTTGGCTCGGGATTACCGAAGAAGAAAGATTTTTGAAATTACGCATTTAGTCAATGATTTGCCGACTTTAAAAATAAACGATCAATCTCCGGGCATCTTTATCAACGGCATGGGAATGGGGGTTGATTCTCATGTTTGTGAAAAACAAATCGAAAATGCCAAAACCGGCATCCGCCAATCGTATTATGCGATTGCTTTAAAAGTATTTAAAAAATTTAAACCGTATTCGTTGGATTTAACGATTGACGGACAGGATTACCATTTTGATAACGTTTGGTTTTTTGTTTGCAACAACGGGAAGTATTTCGGGGGCGGAATGAAAATTACGCCTGAGGCCGTACGGGAAGATGAATATTTGGATGTTTGCGTGGTTCATTCGTTGAAATTGTTTTTATTGTTATTGGTATTTCCGCTTGTTTTTATCGGAAAACATACATGGTTTTATCGTCGATCGATTGCGATGATCCGCGGGAAGCATATTTTGATTCGTCCAAACGGTTGTACGGTTTTACAGCAGGATGGAGAAATCAATCGTGATGTGGTCTTGGCCGAAATTTCAAGATAAAAAACGTCTGCTTGATTTTATGTTGAAAATAATAGAATTTATGCTATAATTAATCACTGTGAGAAGATGTTCCTTGCCTAACCATCTTCCAAAATAAAAAACAAGGAGAATTTGTGATGAAATTAAATATTCGTTTTATTGCGGAATCGGCTGTGATTGCCGCACTTTATGCTGCCCTTACTTGGGCTTTTTCTCCGATCGCCTACGGGGCTGTCCAATTTAGGATATCGGAGATTTTGGTTTTATTGGTTGTGCTGCAACCGAAATTTGCTTTTGCGATCGTGATTGGTTGTTTTGTTGCCAATACGACCTCCTCTTTAGGGTGGTATGATATGGTTTTCGGAACATTGGCGACGCTTTTGGCTGTCTTGCCGATGATCAAAATCAAGAAAATAGCGCTTGCGGCTTTGTTCCCTGTTATCAGCAATGCCGTGATTGTTGCGATCGAGTTGTTTTTGGTATTTGAAGAACCGATTTGGCTTTCCATGCTGACGGTTGGATTGGGTGAGGCCGTTGTGCTTTATTTGGTGGGATTGCCTGTCATATCCATCTTACTTAAAAATCAAGAATTGGTTCGTTTGATGGATTTGGATTCGACGATTCGGGTTCCGAATTTTTCTTTGGAACAATGCAGTGTATTTGTTTTAGGAGCCGTCGGCAGTATTTTTTACATTGCTTATCCTTTGACGCAAGGAGGATCGCCTTTATCGCTAACCCGAGAGTTTCCGTGGATGGTTTTGTATTTGATTTTCAGTATCGGACTGGCTTTGACGAGTGTTTTTGATAAACGAACCGTACTTTTACTGATTTGTTGGCTCGGATTGACGGCTCTTTATACGCTTACGGGGATTTGTGCCTTAGAACAAGCGCAGTATGGATATTATTATGCCTACAGTATTTATTTATTGATTGTATTCGCGGTGATTGTTTTTCTTTTTTTAAGAAGAAAAACAGAAGCGAAATAGGGAGGAAAACAACAATGGTTTCGACTCATCTTGAGGAGTTGCTTCGGCAAATTCCTAAAAACGTCTGTATTGTAGCGGCAACCAAGTACGGAACGGCCGATCAAATCAAACAGTTGCTCCCCTTTGGAATCCATCATTTCGGGGAAAACCGAACCGATGCGCTTTTAACTAAGATGGAAGCGTTAAAAGACGAACCGATCACATGGCACTTTATTGGGCATTTACAACGGAATAAAGTACGGGACGTCATTGATAAGATCGAATATTTGCATTCGCTGGATTCGCTTCAACTGGCCAAAGAGATTGAAAAATACCGTACGAAACCATTGAAATGTTTTATTGAAGTCAACATTCAAAACGAAGAAAGTAAAAACGGCCTTGCGGTATCCGATTTACCGGATTTTGTTCGGGAAGTTTTGAAATATCCTAAAGTGGAAGTGATTGGTTTGATGACCATGGCCAGAAAAGAGGCTACCACAGAAGAAAGAAAAAAACAGTTTGCTTATCTTGCCACGTTAATGAAACGCATCAATGATACCTTTCATCTAAAGATGACCGACCTTTCCATGGGGATGTCCGATGATTACCAAGAGGCGATTTCAGAAGGCGCGACATATGTTCGTTTGGGAAGGATTTTATGGGAGAAAAGGACTTAGATTTTTTTAAACGGACCATTCAATCGAATTTGGTAAAAGCCGGTCACGGTGCGCAGGCATTAACGTTTTTTTTAAATGCCGAACAGCAGGCATTGATTCAGTCGGCAGCGGTTTATTATCCGGATGTATCCGTGGTAATGGATGGCGGTTTGATTCATGCCGAATATCGGCGAGTCTTGTTTATGCCGAAGTCGAGTACGCTTGCGAACTTTAAAATAAGGGTATTTGAAGTTACCTACGCTAAAAAATTTTTGCAGCCTACCCACCGTATGGTGCTGGGATCGATTCTTTCTTTAGGCATTAAAAGAGAAAGCATCGGCGATATCTATATTACACCGTCTAAAGATATATACGTAGCCTTTTGCGAAGAAATCACACCGTTTTTATTAGAAAATTTTAAAACCATCGGACATGTTGCGGTTGAATTGAAAGAGTGTTTTTCTAAAATCGAAATTGTCCGACAAAAAGAACGAAAAAACGTAACGGTTTCCAGCCTGCGGTTGGATGTCTTAATCAGTGCGGCCTATCATGTATCCAGATCCCAATCTTCAAAACTGATTGAAAGTGGGTTGGTTCAAGTCAATCACCGACTTGTTTTAAACGGCAGTTTGCTTTTAAAAGAATCCGATTTATTAAGTGTGCGTCATTATGGACGTGTTACTTTAGAAAAAATCGGCGGCAATACCAAAAGCAATCGGCAAGTTATTTGTTTGGCCTTTGACTGCTAAAAAAGAAAGGAGATCAAAAAATGATCGGAATTATCGGTGCCATGAAAGAGGAAATAGACCTACTTTGCGAACAATTAGAAGATTCTTGTGCTGTTACGATTTGCGGAACAACTTTTAGGAAAGGCCGATTGGATCATCAATCGGTGGTGATTGCCCACAGTGGGGTAGGAAAAGTGAATGCGGCTTTATCGACAACGGTTTTGATCAGTCATTTTCATTGTGATTTCATTATCAATACCGGGATTGCCGGCGGCATTTTTGGTGTTAAGACGGAAGAAATCGTCATTGGGCAACGTTTAAAATATTACGATGTGGATTGTACGTTTGCCGGTTATGCCATCGGACAAGTTCCGCAGGAGCCGGCCGAATATCTTCCTGATTTAGCGGATATAAACAAAGTCGAACAGGCGTTGCAAGAGTTGAATTTACCGTATCGTTTGTCGACGATTTATTCCGGGGATTGTTTTGTCGATGATATCCGACTTTTGGCGAAGGTCGATACGTCGGGCTGTTGTGTTGCCGAAATGGAAGGGGCTGCGGTGGCTCATGTGGCTGCTAAATCCGGTGTTCGCTTTCTTGTTTTGCGGTATGTTTCCGATCTTGTCGGGATGCCGAATCAAATTGAGGATTATCAGGCTTTTGAGCAGTTGATGGCGCGCCGATCGGCTTTGATTTGTCTTCGTGTTTTAAAAAAATTGGCATAAGAAAACAGAATAAAGGTCATACTAAGGATGGTGAGATTGTGATAGCCATCCTGATTTTTTTTCTTATGACTCTTTTGATCTTGTTGTTATCCATTAATGTCCACATTTATTTTAAGAGTGCCGGCGATACGTGGAAAATCGTTACGAAAATAGCTTTTTTTCATATTCGTATTCCCCATCAACGGTTGATTGAAAAAATGTTGGCGAAAGAAAAAACGAAAACCTATCAAGAGAAAAAAGAAGATTTCAAAAAGACCATTTCCAGTAACATTTGGAACGAACTGGCCAAACACAGTAGTTTAGAACGGCTTTATATTGCCAAATTCAGTAGAAGCGATTTATACTGCCATCCGCTTTCCAATGCGGCCTATTTGATTGTTTCCAATCAAATCAGGGGGTATGTCAGTGCTAAATTCCGGCGAGTCGCGTTTTCAAACATTGAGTTGAGGAAGGATCCGAGCTATGAAAACATTGATTACTATATTGCTATTAAAACCGATGTCATCAATCTCATTCTTGTTTTATTCAAAGTAACATTGAAAGGAGATCGACATGGCGCATAATATTACGGATTTACTGCAAGTATCGATGAATTCGATCAAAGAAATGATCGATGCCAATACCATCATCGGAACACCGCTTCATCAAGAAGGAACGATTATCATCCCCGTTTCCAGAGTTCATCTCGGCTTTGTTTCCGGCGGTAGCGATATTAAAAGCAATACCCTAAAAGACGAGGCGTTGTTCGGTGGCGGAACCGGCGGTGGTGTTTCGATTGTTCCGATTGCATTCTTGGTCGTTCAAAATCAGGAAGTACGGTTGTTATCGATTCAAGAAGAAACGCATTTGGCGGAAAAGATCATTGATTTGATTCCCAAAGGAATCGAAAAAGCCAAAGATTTATTCAACAATAATGCTCCGATAGAAAAAATATAAGGAACACAAGCGTTTGTGTTCCTTATTCTTTTATCCGAATATGCAACTGATTCAGTACATCCAAAGCTTGGATCGTATTCAGGGTCGCTCCTTTTAAATCGTCGATGGTAATCCGCAGGGCTTCGGTTTGGCAATTGGATAAATCAATGTTATGAAAAGAAGTATGATCGATTTCCGTTTGTTGCAAACAAACATCATCAAAAACCGTGTTTCTTAAATCGGAGTGGTAAAACAGGCAGTCTTTGAGGCTACATCGAACAAACCGTACATCTTGAAAGGTCAATTGTATAAAACTGCTGAATGATAAATCACAGTCTTCGAACAGAACGGATTTTAAGGCTATATTTTCTAAAGAAATACCACTCATTCGACATTTTTGAAAATGCAGGGCATAAAATCGTTTGTTTTTAAATTTCAATTGCGATAAGTTGCTGTCTTGAAAAGTACAGTTGGATAAATGCATATGCTGCAGCATTCGGTTAAAATCCATCTTTGTAAAACGACAACCGGTGATATCACCGTGTTCGATAAAGTGATCGAGCGTTTCATCTTCGAATATTTGATCGATGATTGTATCGTCTTGATCATAAATCGAGGCTTTGTCGGCATAAGGGCTGATTTTTGGTTCTATAAGCATGTTTTATTCCCTCCTTTTAAAAGATTATAGCATAAAAACTTTTTTTTTGTTTCAAACAATGCTACAATAAAAATCGGTGATGAACGTGCAAAAAAAATTTTATGCAGTTAAATGTCAGGAAGGAAATCGACTGTTTACCTCTTGGGAGGAGGCAAAAGAGTATTTGGTTGGCAAAAAGAACGTATTGCATCAATCTTTTTTAACGGAAGAAGAAGCGGTTCGGTTTTTAAAAGAAGAACCTTTTCAAATACCCACTTCGATGCCGGTCGCTTATATCGACGGGTCTTATGATGTGAAAACGGGCTGTTACGCTTTCGGTGGCGTTTTATTACTTGAAGATAAATGTTATACTTTTTCCAAAAAATATGAGGCGGATTGTTATTCGTCTTTTCGAAACGTAGCAGGCGAAATCAAAGGGGCGGGTTTTATTCTTCAATACTGTATTCGCTTGAACATCAAAGAAGTGACGATCGTCTATGATTATGTGGGAATCGAAAAATGGTTTACGGGGAAATGGAAAGCCAATTCTTTGATTGCTCAAAACTACGTGGCATTTGCCAAGCAAATTCAAAATCGAATCAAGGTCCACTTCGTTAAAGTCAAAAGCCACAGCAACAATCCTTATAACGATCAAGCCGATCGTTTGGCCAAACAAGCCCTTGGATTACAGTGATTCTTTTCGATTGAGCGCTTCTTTGATGAGCGCAAAATCATTGTGTTTGAATAGATAATTACAAACATTTTCGACGGTTTCATTCCCTTTTCCGGTGATGAGGACAAGATCGTTTTCCTGGGCGATTTTCGCTGCTAAAGCAATGGCTTCTTTTCGACTGACGGTAAGGTAATAATCTTTATCTTCTAAATCTTTTGTTAAATCCGATAAGATCTGAAAAATATTTTCGCCTTTGGGATCTTCGGATGTGAAAATGGTAATATCCGCATAATGAACGGCGATTTTCCCCATTTCTTTGCGTTTACTGGCATCTTTTTCACCCGCTGCCCCGATGACTAAAAGAAGTCTGTTTTTTTTGAATGCCTGCAAATTTGAAAGCAGATGATAAAGGGCATTGGGGGTGTGGGCAAAATCCACAATTGCCGTGATTTTCAGTTTGGGATGGGTGTAGTACATAAAGCGCCCATCGATCGGTGCGAGGTTTTCTAAGCTTTGTTTGATGAATTGGATCGGTATTCCCAGTTCATTGGTATAAGCAATACATCCCAGCGCATTGTAAACATTGTATTTGCCGAAAAGCGGAAGATGAAAATGTTCTAAGAAAATGCCTTGATAAAACACATCGAAATCAGTATAAGTAAACGACAACCGAATGTTTTTAGCTTGATATTGTCCTTTGGATAGACCGTAGGTAATCAATTTGGCTTTGGTGAAAAAACGGATGTAAGAAGCATAAGGATCATCGATATTGACAGCAATCAGTCCGTTTTCATCGACTTGTTCGAATAAGCGCGCTTTACAGCGAAAATAAGCGGTCATTGTTTTATGTGTATTTAGATGTTCGTGAGACAAATTGGTATAAATGGCTCCGTTGAAGTGCAAATCTTCGATTCTTCCGTCTAAGATTCCTTCGCTTGAAACTTCCATGACCAAATCCTTTATGTGATGTTTGTGAAAAACCGATAAGGCCGGGTAAAGAAGCGATGGGGATGGGGTTGTATTCGGTGTTTCGATTTTTTTCTGTAAATAACAGATTCCGTTGGTTCCGATATAAGCCGAGGATAAAAAGGAATTGAAGATGGCATGCAGCATGGTGGCGGTGGTGGTTTTGCCATCGGTTCCGGTTACACCGACGGTATAGATATCCGGATGATAATGATAAAATCGCTGTAACAATTTAACATATTCTTTTTTGGCATTTTTGACGCGTAGATGATTGTAATTACCTAAAACCATTTGATCGGTAATGATCAAGTAGGCGCCGTTTTCCAGTGCCTCTTTGATAAATTTCTGTCCGTTAAAGTGTTTTCCTTTGATGGCGACGAAAATAAACTGTTGCCTTACTTTTTTAGAATGGCACGTAATTCCTCTGATGTCGAAGTTTAATTTGAGTTGTGGGTAAATTTCATTGATGTTCATGCTGTCATTCTCCAATTTTTTTTAGATCGATTTAAAAAATGGTTGCTATCCGTTTTAATTCATTATAAAATAAAACCGAAGATTACTTTCGGGAGGATAGGGTTATGGTTTTTTTGAGTCAAGGATTGGCTGTATCCGACTTGCTGATTCAATTGATGACCGTTATCGGCGGATTGGGCGTTTTCTTATATGGAATCAATCTTATGGGAGATTCATTAAAAGCCATCGCCGGAAACCGTCTGAAGGTATTTATTGAAAAAACTACCAATACACCGTTAAAAGGTATTTTGGTTGGAACGTTGGTGACGGCCATTATACAGTCTTCCTCCGGAACGACGGCATTAACCGTTGGGTTGGTTCGATCCGGTTTGATGACATTTCCGCAAGCCATCGGGGTAATTATGGGCGCCAACATCGGGACAACCATTACATCTTTTATTATCGGCTTGAGTATCGAAAAATATGCATTGTTGTTTGTGGGGATCGGTGCGATTTTAATCTTTTTTGTCAATAAAGAAAAAGTCAAAGAACTGGGAAAAATCATTTTAGGATTCGGTTTATTATTTTACGGTTTGGGTTTGATGGGCGATGCCCTTGATTTGATTTTGACGGCTTACAGTGATCAGGCAACGATGATTTTCGAACTGTTTTCGGATATACCGGTTATCGGTTTATTGATCGGTACGCTTATAACGGCGATTGTTCAGTCTTCCTCGGCGACCATTGCCATTTTGCAGACACTTTATTTACAAGGAACGGTTGGCTTGATGGGCGCGCTTGCGATTATGCTCGGCTGTAACATCGGAACAACCATTACGGCTGTTTTTGCTTGTATCGGCGGCGGTGTTCAGGCCAAACGGACGGCTTTTGTCCATGCGATGTTCAATGTGGTCGGTGCGATTTTATTTATGATTTTGTTATGGCCGTACACGTGGTTGTTGGGGCATATTGAGGATTGGTTGTTGCAAATCGGTTCCAATCAGAAGATGACGATCGCGATCGGTCATATGATGTTTAACATCATAACGACGTTCCTTTTATTCTTTTTCATTCCTTGGATGGTCAAAGCGGCAACGAAAATCATCAAAGATAAAAAAGATGAAAAACAATCTATTATGGATGAATTATTGGATTATACGCTCATTGAAAAGTCTCCGACTTTGGCGTTGTCTTTTGCCAAAAAATCATTGGATTATATGGCCGAATGTGTGAAAAACTATACGCATCTTGCTAAAAATTTCAGCTTTGAACGAAATAAAAAAGCGTTGAGCGAAGGTGCTGAATTAGAAAAAAACATCAATTGTTTGGATAAACGCATTCACGATTATTTGATTCGTCTTACTTTGCGGCAATTAAATCAAAGTAATTCGCATTTGTTGTCCGTTTATTTGGATCAAATCAAAGATTTAGAGCGGATCGGAGATCATTGTACCAATATCTTGGAATTTTTCGAAGAACGGTATGAAACCGATAAACAGTTATCCAGCGACGGAATCCAGGATTTAGAACAAATCTACGGTGTTCTTTTAACGATGACGGATACGACCTTTGAAGCGATTGTCGGCTGTGATTTGAGCAAAGCGCAAACGATCGATCCGTTGGAACGGGAAGTCGATCAAATGGAAGAAGTTTTCCATCAACGGCATGTTCATCGAATCAACAGCGGCGCTTGTTCGTATTTGAATGCAGATCACTATGTTGAAATTTTGGCGAATATCGAACGGATGGCCGATCATTTGAAAAATATTTCCGATGCCATTTTGACCGATGAATATTGTCATGATGAATTCAATCACTAAAACAGGTTAAACCTATTTTTCAAAGAAGAATAGGTTTTTTCTTTTAGCATAGATTTTTGGGGAAAAATGACATATAATAAAAATACCATTATACCGTTGAATGGGAGGTCTTTTATGTTTGAAATTTATTCTAAATATCAACCGACCGGCGATCAACCGGAAGCCATTGAAAAAATCGTAGATGGGTTCCAAAAAGGAACGACGCAACAAGTCTTGTTGGGAGCGACCGGTACCGGAAAAACATTTACCATGTGCAATGTGATTGCCAGACTCAATAAACCGACGCTGGTTTTGGCTCATAACAAGACGCTTGCCGGACAACTTTATAACGAAATTAAAAGTATTTTTCCCAAAAATCATGTAGAATATTTTATTTCTTATTATGATTATTATCAACCGGAAGCCTACGTTGTCAGCAGTGATACGTATATTGAGAAAGACTCCAGCATCAATGAAGAAATCGATGAGATGCGCCACAGTGCCACAGCGGCCTTGATGGATTACAAAGATGTCGTAGTCGTAGCTTCCGTATCCTGTATTTACGGGATCGGTGATCCGGATGATTACAAAGCATCCATGCTCAATATTCGCGTCGGTGAAACGTATCCTAGAAAAAAACTGTACCAGCGGCTCATTGAAATGCAGTTTGAACG
Organism: uncultured Mollicutes bacterium; assembly: GCA_900540175.1. GTDB lineage: Bacteria > Bacillota_I > Bacilli_A > Acholeplasmatales > Anaeroplasmataceae > Pelethenecus > Pelethenecus faecipullorum. The sequence goes on from UQFG01000004.1 coordinate 32,106, forward strand.
GAATGATTTTGATTTTAAACGCGGAAGTTTTCGAGTTCGGGGAGATGTTTTGGAAATCATTCCGATTTCCGAACATGCCAAAGGGATTCGCATTGAGTTTTTCGATGATGAAGTAGAACGGATCCGTACGTTTGATATTGCAAGCGGTATGGCGATCGAAGAAGTGGCTTTTGCCAATATTTTTGCAGCTACGCATTTTATTACCAATAAAGAAAAACTGGAAGAAGCCTTAAAACGGATTCGCCTAGAATTGAATCTTGTTCACCAACGTTTCCTTGACGAAGGGAAATATTTAGAAGCAGAGCGGATCGAACAACGAACCAAATACGATCTTGAAATGTTGGAACAAACTGGAACTTGCAGTGGCGTGGAAAATTATTCCAGACATCTTTCTTTGCGTCAGGAAGGCGAAACGCCGGCGACGTTGATTGATTTTTTTCCCGATGATTTTTTGCTGATCGTCGACGAATCGCATGTTACCTTACCGCAAGTAAGAGGAATGTATAACGGCGACAGAGCCAGAAAGGAAACGTTGGTTCAATATGGATTCCGTCTTCCTTCGGCACTGGACAACCGTCCGTTGCGGTTTGAAGAGTTTGAAAAGAAATTGAATCAAGTACTCTATGTTTCGGCAACACCGGGGGATTATGAAAAACAATTTCCCGTTATTGAACAAATCATCCGTCCGACGGGGCTATTGGATCCGATCATCGAGGTGCGCAAAACCTTGGGACAAGTCGATGATATTTACAGTGAGATTCAAGCCAGAATCGAAAAGAACGAACGTGTTTTAGTAACGACGTTGACGATTAAAATGAGTGAAGATTTAACGGCTTATTTAAAAAAATTGGGATTGAATGTCGCCTACTTGCATTCGGAGATCAAGGCTTTGGAACGGCTGGAAATCTTAAGAGATTTAAGAAGCGGGAAATACGATGTTTTAGTGGGAATCAACTTATTGCGGGAAGGGTTGGATTTGCCGGAAGTTTCGCTTGTCTGCATATTGGATGCCGATAAACAAGGCTTTTTAAGAAGTACCAGAAGTTTGATTCAAACGATCGGGCGGGCAGCCAGAAATGCTTTCGGAAAAGTCATCATGTATGCCGATACGATCAGTCCTTCCATGAAAGAAGCCATCGACGAAACCAATCGTCGTCGGGAAATTCAAATGCGTTACAATGAAGTACACGGTATTATTCCGCAGACGATCAAAAAAGAATTACCGCAAACCGTGACTGTGAAAAAAGTCGATTCAAAAGAAGATGTATCGAAAAAACAACGACAAAAAATGTCGAAAGAAGAAAAAATGGCTTTGATCGGGGAATTGGAAGAAGAAATGAGAGCGTATGCCAAAGATCTCAATTTCGAAATGGCTGCCCAGATCAGAGATTGTATTATGGAATTGAAAGCATCCAAATGATGGGAGGGATAGCATGCATTCGTTAAAAGAATTGTATAAAGTCGGCAACGGCCCTTCCAGTTCTCATACGATGGGACCGCTGTTTGCGACCAAAGAGTTTTTGATGCGATATCCTGATTGTGAGAAAGTAAGCGTCAAATTATATGGTTCGCTTGCGTTGACGGGAAAAGGTCATTTGACCGATTATATCATTCAAAAAACGCTTTTTCCGCTTCCTTGTACCATTCAGATGATTGCCGATGAAGTTCCGCCTCATCCCAATACGATGGTTTTCGAAGGGTATCAAAACGGACGAAAAACAGCACAAATGAGAGTTTTTTCAATCGGCGGCGGCAGTATCCAAATAGAAGGGGAAAAAAGTAAAAAAAGTCGTTTGGTTTATCCACATCGCCATTTTAAACAGATCAAAGAATATTGCATGACAAACGAACTTTCCTTACCGCAGTATGTGGATCAAATGGAAGGAAAAACGATTGACGATTATTTGGAAACGATTTATCACGTAATGCTGCAAGCCATTGATCGAGGATTATCGACAACAGGTGTTTTACCGGGTAAATTGCAAGTGAAACGGAAAGCTTCCATGATTTATCAGCAAAAGAGCGCGACTTCGGATGATGTTCGCCAAAAAATCGTTGCGTACGCCTATGCTGTAAGCGAAGAAAATGCTTCCGGGGGTGAAATCGTAACCGCACCGACTTGCGGGGCATCCGGCGTTTTACCGGCATTATTGCGGTATGCCGTTGAAACCAAGTCCTATTCGCATGAACAAATAAAAGATGCACTGAAAGTAGCCGGTTTGATCGGTAATATCGTTAAAACCAATGCGTCCATTTCCGGTGCGGAAGCAGGATGTCAGGCGGAAGTCGGAACGGCTTGTTCCATGGCGGCGGCTTTCTTGGCGTTTTTGCAAGGCGGTTCGTTTGATCAAATCGAACGAGCCAGTGAAATTGCTTTGGAACATCATTTGGGATTGACGTGTGATCCCATTCAAGGATATGTTCAGATTCCTTGTATCGAAAGGAATGCCGTTGCGGCTTTAAGGGCGATGGATGCGGCATGGTTGTCTTTTTATTTGAATCATCAAGAGGCTAAGATTTCGTTTGATTTAGTTGTTGAAACCATGCTGGATACGGGAAAGGATTTGTCCGATCGCTATAAAGAAACATCTCAAGGCGGTTTAGCCAAGAAATATCGGTAGGGAGAAGAATATGCAAATTGGAAAGGTTTATAAACTGAAAATCGATCAATATGATATGAACGGTTCCGGAATAGCCAAACAAGACGGTGTGGTTGTTTTCGTCGAACAGGCCATGGATGGGGAAACGGTTTTGGCCGAAATCACGCATGTTCATAAGCGATATGCTTTTGCCAAAACACGGAAAGTATTGGAATCCAACCCGCATCGTTTGGTCAGCCCCTGCCCTTATTTTGATGCTTGCGGCGGTTGTGATTTGCTCCATATGGATTATCAGACGGAATGTCAAATCAAAACCAAAAAAGTAACCGATGCCATCAGTAAGATCGCTAAACTACGCCATGTTAAAATCAATCCTTTGATTTCATCGGGCAATCTGTTGGGGTATCGGAACAAGATCTTAGTGCCTTTTGGAAAGGACGACGATCAAAACGTCATTTACGGATTTTATCAGAAACAAACGCATGAACTGATTTCGATCGATCATTGTGCGATTGCCAATCACTATGCTGGAGAAGTGTTGGAATTCATCCGACGTTACATCAGCATTTTCAATATTTCCGTTTACGATGAAACCCATCATGAGGGAATTGTAAGAGCGGTCATGATCAGAAACAATGTCTATCATCAGATGATGGTTGTACTGATTGTGACAAAAGCGTTTGATTGTTCCGAATTAGTGGCTTATCTTGAACAATATTATCCGTTGGTCCAATCGGTTTATTTGAATATCAATGCCGAAAAAACCAATGTTATGTTATCCGACCATTATGTTCATCTTTTCGGATCCAAAACCATTACAGAAGATATTTTGGGACTGAAATACAATGTTTCCGCCGCATCCTTCATGCAAGTCAACCACGATCAGTGTGAAAGACTTTACGCAGAAGCGTACCGTATGGCGCAACTGAAGCCTTTTATGACGGTAATCGATGCTTATTGCGGAATGGGAAGCATCACACTTGGAATTGCCAAAAAAGTCAAACATGTCTACGGAATAGAAATCGTTGCCGAAGCCATCGAAAATGCCAAGGTCAATCAGCAGTTGAATCAAATCGCCAATGTTACGTTTTTGTGCGGAAAATGTGAAGATGTGATTGTCGATTTGGCTAAAAAAACGAAAATTGATGTCATTTTTTTCGATCCGCCGCGTAAAGGATGTGACACAACGTTTTTGAAAACCGTTGTAAGTATGCAAATTCCGCGAATCGTCTATATTTCCTGTAACATTGCCACCGCATGCCGAGATGTGAACTATTTAATAGAACACGGCTATATCCTAAAAGAAGTAACTCCGGTCGATTTATTCAGTAAAACAAGCCATGTAGAGAGTATTTTCTCTCTTGTATTGTCATCTTAAAATAGATAAGAATAGGAGAGACGTATGGAAAAAATCAAACCAATTATCCAAGCTTTGTCAAAACATCCGAATATCGTCGCCATTGCTTTAGGCGGTTCTAGAGCCAGTGGCAACCAAGATGAAAAATCGGATTATGATGTTTATGTCTATTACGATCAAAAAATCGATGTTGAATTTAGAAAAACGGTCTTATCTGAATATTGCTGTCATATGGAAATGGCTGTACAGTATTTTGAAGAAGAAGATGACTGTATTTTAAAGGATGGCATCATCATCGAATTGATTTACAGAAACATTCATAATATCAAAGAGTCGATTGAGGATTTAATGCATCATGCGACGGCTTCATTAGGCTATACAACGTGTTTTTTAGACAACATAATATCGTCGAAAGTTTTATATGAAGAGAATCAATGTTACTCGAAAATAAAGAAATCAATCACCTATCCTCCTACGTTAAGAGAAAATATTATAAAGAAAAATATGGAAATGTTGCATGGTGTTTTAGCATCTTATGATGTGCAGATCATGAAAGCCTACGAAAGGCAAGATATGATTTCCGTCAATCATCGGATCGCGGCGTATTTGGCTTCTTACTTTGATATTATCTTTGCCGTAAATAATGTCTTTCATCCCGGCGAAAAACGATTAATGGCATTAGCCCAAAGCAAATGTCGTTTTCTTCCGGATGATTTTGAGGAAAATATCCATCGCTTATTGAATTTAGTCGATTTGGAAGATACGTTAAAGCAGCTTTACTTGAACTTAGAGAATTTGATTCGCCAAATAGCCTAATACCAATGTCTTTTTCTTTTTGAGGTTTGTTCGTAACTTTACAGAAAAATAATCAAAATTTAATTTGAATTATTTTATGTAAGGAATAAAACGGCAGACATAATAAACTTTCTTTACCAATTGAATCATAAAGAACAGATTAAAAAGTGTCCTAATCCATCTTTTATAAAATTAAATTTATTAAAATTCTGTTTATTACCTAAAAATTATTCATGTTAATTGTTCATGGAAAGTTTTTTTAGACAACAGAAGGGAGTTTTTTTGTAAAATAAAGAGGAGATGATGTTATGCTGTGTAAAATAAAAAAAATATGTTTGATCGGAATAATGATTTATTTTGTATTAATTGTTGTTTGTTGTTCAAAAAAAGGGGAAAAAGATTCGATATATTATATGGATGTAATTGATTTGACTTCCAATGTGACTTACGACTATCAAAATCCAAATTACGGAATTATATCACTTCATACAGCCAGTAGTTATATTTATAAACTGAACGGTAAAGAAACATATGAAATAGTATCTGATTTTAATACGATTCCAATCAATCTTATTGTTGATGGAAAAATAAAAGAAAAATTAAGTTTTAAAATGATCGAAGGAATAACCATTCAGGTTTCTTATAAATACATCGGCCGAGTAGACAATTATGATGATGCAATTGTGAATTTTTATGTCTTGCAAGATGGAATGCTGGTTTTCGAAGATAATAGGGAGGGTCTTTATTATTCAAGCGTACAACAAATCGATTACATTAAACTCAAAGAAAAAATAATGGAATTTTGAGGTGAGCGATAAAAAAATTAGTTTCTTTTATTTCTCTATTTTTTGTATTTTTACTAAGTGTTAATTTTGATACATTCGCGGGTATAATAGAACAAAAAAACATTGAAAATAATATAAACACCATAGAAACACTGGATTCTTATGATTCATATGCAGCTCAAACAAAGGCAACGACTATTGATTATGTTTATACCCCAAATGGAACAAGAGTCCAAGTGTTTTGTCGGGATGAAATGTCGTATTCAACTATACAAGCCTGCAATCAAAGAGGGGATGCATTGGTTCCGGAAGCAACAAGAATTTCTTCTAGCACGACGAAATATAACTGCCATTCTTATGCTTGGTATAGAGCATCTACTTCTAATCCGTATTGGATGAATGATCCGTCTAGTTATTATACAGACGGCAGTTATGAAGAAAGTGTCGGAAATGTTGGTGATATTATATGTTATTATGATAATAGTGGATTTAATTTACATTCCGGAATTGTCATTGCCAAAACAAGCGGTAAATCTAACGGTATATGCGGAAATTCGGATTTAGTTACGGTTCGATCAAAATGGGGAGCTTGGGGGCTATACGAACATAGAGGGGATCAATGTCCGTATACTTCTACATATGGAGGAGAAGCAAATTACGTCAAGTATTATAGAAAGCACAACCATAATTTTGTAAATCATTATTGTTCTTGTGGTAAATATACAACATCGCATGATTACCATGCTCCTTATAATTGGATAGATTATTCCAATCACACAGACACCTGTGGGTGCGGGGATTTAAAAGTCCAAGGACATGCTGTTTTGAGTGAATCATTCATGCCGGGACAAAAATATGCTACATGTTTATTGTGTGGCGGGAGTGCGGAAATAGGCTTTATTCAATTAGATAGTAGTGGCAAAGTCTCGGTAAATGGAAGTTATTTATTACCGAATGGTGTTGCAGTTTTATTGGAAAAAGACTTAAATTCATTTATAAACGGTTCTTTAATTTTTTTTGATTTTGAGAAAAAAGACAGTTATGTCTCTTAATGGATTATTTTTACAGATTTTAAAAATATTTTGATGCTTTGCCTATTTCAATAAAACAACCGCCATAAGTTCGCATTTGGAAGTATAAAAGCGGTTGTTTAGACGAATTCTAATAGCAGGAGGTTTGAAAATGAAAGTAAAAATTATAGATGGTTGTATCGGATGCGGTCTTTGTGTTTCCATTTGCCCAAATGTATTTGATCTCAATGAAGAAGGTTTTTCAAATGTCATTGCCGATCCTTCTTCAGCAGATGAAAACAACGTAAAAGAGGCCGTCGATTCTTGCCCGGTACAAGTTATTGTGATGGAAGGATGACAGAATTCGAAATCTGTCATCTTTTTTCTTTTTTTCTTGGAGAAAGGCGATTGGAAATGGTATAATCTTTATGGAAAAATAAAGGAAAGGAAAAAAACATGATGCAAATTAAAGTGTCTTCATTTAAATCTCGTTTACAACATTCCCTCCATTTTGATGAGGAAACCAGTCGATTTTTAAATGAAATCAAACAAAAAGGAGAGTTGGAACTGGAGTTTGCCGATTTGGCGGATTATGACTGTGATCTAAAACTGATTTTTATTGAAACAGGCGGATCCGAAGGGTTATTTTTGCAACATTTTTCTTTGTTGCAGGAACCTTATTACTTGTTGACCAGTGGTGGCAATAACAGTTTGGCTGCTTCTTTGGAAATATTGACTTATTTGAATCATCAACAGAAGAAAGGGGAAATTTTACACGGAACCCCGGAATACATTGCCCGTCGAATCAAAGAGTTAGCCGGTGTACAAAAGGCTTTAAAAACGTTGAAAACATCCACATTGGGTGTCATTGGCAAACCGTCGGATTGGTTAATCGCATCCGTTCCCGATTATAGTGCCGTAGAAGCGTTATTCGGTTTGCGTTTAAAGGATATTCCTTTAAGTGAATTAGAAAAAAAATTAAAGCAGAAGCATTTTACAAGTATTCGTCCGGATTTGAATGAAAAATGGAGTAAAGAAGAACTGAGCAAAGCGAGCGGGATCTACGATGGATTAAAAGAATTGGTTTTAGAACATCGTTTAAACGGTTTGACGTTACGTTGTTTCGATTTGCTGACTTCGGTTCGGTCTACCGGTTGTTTGGGGTTGGCGTATTTGAACAAAGAAGGAATCATCGGTACTTGTGAAGGAGATATTATGGCCATGATCAGTATGTATATCGTGCGGTTGCTGACCGGTCAGTCTTCCTTTCAGGCAAATCCTTCCTTAATCGATCCGGTTCAAAACCAAATTACGTTTGCACATTGTACCATTCCGTTGGATATGGTAACGTCTTTTAACTTGGATACGCATTTTGAAAGTGGCATTGGTGTGGCCATTAAAGGCGAATTACTTGAACAAAAGATAACGGTTTTTCGGATTTCAGCCGATTTAAAACATTATTATGTATCAAGCGGAACGATTTTAAAAAATCTGAATGAGAAAAATTTATGCCGTACCCAAATTACGGTGGCAATGGATCAAGACGTAACGGAATTGCTTCGCCATCCGTGTGGCAATCACCATATTTTATTTTACGGCGATCACCAGGCGTTATTGGAAGAATTGATGAAACAAGTTCTAAAATAATTTCAGATACATATCTTTTTAAAGGTGGGTATCTTGAAGAAAATCAGTTTTTTAATCGCATTCTTGGTGTGTATTTTTTCGATCTTATTTTATATTGAAGCCGAAGGACCGAGCCCTACGATCATTTATATTGATCCCGGTCATGGCGGAATGGATGGCGGTGCCGTTGTTGATGGTGTTAAAGAATCGACTTTGACGTTGGCTTTTTCCAAAAAAATCAAAGAAGTTTTCGAACAGGAAGGTTATGAGGTATATTTGACCAGACAAGAGGATGTATCGTTATGTCCCGGATCGTTTATTAAAAAACAAGACATGCAGAAAAGAGCCAATTTGATCAATCAAAGCCAAGCGACATTGGCACTTTCCATCCATATGAATCGGTTCAGTATTTCCAAATACAGGGGAGCGCAGGTTTTTTTCTCTGGCGTCGAACCGCGTAGCCGCATGCTGGCAGAATGTCTACAGATTCAATTGCAACAGTATTTGAAAAATACCACCCGCAATATCGTTTTACGGGACAATGTGTATTTACTGAACCATGTAACGGTTCCTTGTTGCATTGTTGAGTGCGGCTTCATGTCCAATCCCGAAGAATTTTTGCTTCTGCAACAAGACGATTATCAGTATAAATTCGCAGTCGGACTGCTTTACGGTGTTGAAAAATACTTATTGTTACGATGAGCCAAAACGGTAAAATATGATTATTTTTAATAAAATAAAGGCTGTTTAATAAAAATTATAATAAAATATGGTTATAAAAATTAATTGAGTGAAAAATAGAACATAAAATTCGACAAAAAACGATTAAACCGATTTTTTTGCTGTCAATGAATGTATAATATATTCTAAAAAAGAGGAATTGAACATGAATTACTACATCAAATTGAACAGCTCTTTAAAAAGAAACTCAGCTATTGTCATCTGTAATCCGGTCGATGAAGAGAAAATTCGATCGTTTTTGAGGTATTACAGTAAATACAGCAATCCATTAACGGTTTACGATAATGACCGTAATGCTCTTGAAATAGAAATCCGTGATATTCTGTATGTCGAATCCATTGAACGTAAAATTTTCGTTTATACGATGACAGACAGTTATCGATGGACCGGAACGTTCAATGATATTTCCAATTATCTGGAATCTTATGCTTTTTACCGAATCAACCGAACGACGATCGTCAATACGTTTCACATTGAGAAAACGAAAACAATTTCCGATTGTAGGAGGATGATCGTTCTTTCCAATCAGGAAAAATTAATCGTAAACCGCTCGTATAAAAATAATTTTTCTTTTCTAAAAGTGAAATTAAAACAGGAAACAAGATCGTAGAATCTAAAATTAAAAAGCCCGGTTTGACGGGACTGTTTCTTTTTGATATACTTTTATAAAAGAAAAGGACGGCATAAAAAGGTTCATGAAAAAACAAATTCGGTTAAAATTAATTACGGGACTGATCTCGCTTTTTTTAGTGGGGATTCTGGTGTATCTATTCTTTTTGGATCAAACGCTAGAGTGGAATGGTTTTAAAATCTGTTCTTGTATCGTAAGTTGCATATGGATTTTCTTTTTGATGCCCAGTATTGCCTACTTCGGATATAAAATCAAAAATTCCGATTTAGAATATAGTGCAAAACTGGGATTTTATATCGGCTCTCGGTGTTTTATCGGTTTTGTTATAACGCCGTATTACGGAATGAAGATGTATTTATCCGATTTGAATACGATTTGCTACGCAGGGGAAATCATTTTATAAATCGCAAGAAAAAAACGTGGAGATTTTTTGAATTTCCACGTTTTTAATTGATATAAAATTTTTCGATTGTTTATTGAATGTAGGAAGTATCATCCGACGAAACAATGGATTCTTCTACGGATTCTTTGATTTCGTTTTTGTAACTGATTTTTAATAGTAACGGTGTAATAAAAGAAGTGATCAATATCAAAAGAAGAATAAACGGTTGAATGGAAGCGTCGATGATGCCGGCTGCGATTCCTTTGTTGGCACAAATCAAGCAGACCTCTGCCCGACACATCATCCCAAGTCCGCATCGGAAAGAATCTTTCAGATCGTATTTACAGATTTTGGCTCCCACCCCGCAACCGATCAATTTCCCGAAAATTCCCGCTAATATAAACAGAAATCCAAATAAAACGAAGGTAGGATCAATGGAAGAAAAACTGGACAGGGAAGTGATTCCGACTTTGGCAAAGAACACTGGCGTAAAAAGCATATACGAAGTAATGTCGGTTCTTCGCTCAATGTATTCCGCATCTTTTCCACCTGCTAACATCAGTCCGGCAAAAAACGCTCCGGTAATATCGGCGATCCCAAACCATTCTTCCGCCGCATAAGCGAAGAAAAAAGCCATGGCAATGCCGAAAATCGGGATTCGACGATGATGAACGTACTTTTTCGATAACAACTTGAATACAAGCCGCAAAAGAATGCCGAGGGCAATTGTGAAAACAAAGAAAGCGACGGTTTTTAAAAGAACCATACCGATTTCCGCTCCGGCATGTCCGCCGCCGGAAACCAGTGCCTGATCCAACGAAACGACAATGGATAAGATGATTACCCCTAAAATATCATCTAAAATGGCGGCGGATACAATCGCCGTTCCGATTTTGGAATTGAGTTTTCCCAGTTCTTTTAACGTAGCAACCGTAACGGAAACGGAAGTTGCGGTTAAAATGACACCGTAAAATAAATTTCTAAACAAAATATGGATATCGCCGTTTCCATAGCCGTTCGGCAGGATTCCGGCCACTAAAAAGCCCAGTCCCATCGGAACAAGAACCCCCAAAACGGTGATGACACCGGCAGCCACACCGGTGGCTTTGATTTGTTTTAGATCGGTTTCGATTCCGGCGGAAAACATAATTAAAATGACACCGATTTCAGCTATGAAAGAAATACCTTCCATGGCCGTATCACTGAAAATCGTCTGATTCGGGATAAATGTAATACATCCGAGCAAAACCCCGGCCAGCAGCATACCGATTACTTGCGGCATCCCCAACTTTCTTGATCCGATACTTAATAATTTAGATAGACACAAAATCATCGCCAGCGGAAGTAATACTTCGAAGGCCTCAATGGTTTGTGCGTTTACATAAAACATAACACTCACGATTCCTTTCCACTTTAATATCAATAGCATTTTCCATTGTAACACTTCTTAAAAATGTCGGTGTATAGAAAATGTTTTCATAAATAATCATTTTCTTGTTTTTTGTGCTGATTTTTCCTTTTTATTTAAACCAAAGATAGTATAATGAAATTAAAAGTCGGAGGCAGTAGTATGGCTAGAATAGATGATAAAAGAAGAGATAAAATTTTAAACGGAAATATGTGGACGGTTATTGTCGCGATTTGCGCACCGCTTTTTATCTATAATTTATTCAATTCGTTTTACAGTTTGATCGATGCCGTTTTTGCCAATGCGATTTCGACGGATTCCGTTTCGTCGGTGGCGGCTCTTGGTCAGATCAAAAATTTACTGTCGTCTTTTTCTTCCGGTATTGCGGCCGGCGGAGCGATTATCGTAGCTAGAAAATTCGGAGCCGGTGATTATGAAAAGGCCAGAAAAAACGCCAATGTGCTGTTTTCCATTATTTGTGTTGTGGGAGCGGCTTTAGCGCTTTTTTGTATTCCGCTTGCCTATCCGATTTGCCGTTTATCGGGCATTTCCAATCAACAAGCCTTATCGGCTACAAGTTACTTTATTGTCCAGATTGTTGAATTGATCTTTGTGGCCTTTAACAATGTATTTATTGCGTTACAAAAATCCAAAGGGAATACAAAGTCGATTTTTTACCTCAATATTTTGGGAATGATGGTCAAACTGTTGCTGAACGTGTTGTTTATTTATGTGTTCCATGTGAACCAGATCATTTGGATCGCGATTGCGACGCTTTCGGCTCAAGTGGTGTTGTTTTTGATTTTAGGGGCGATGATGATTCGCAAAAATAATATTTTCCGAATTTCCGTGAAAGAATTTTCTTTGTCTTGGGCTTATGTCAAACCGATTTTAATCATGTCGGTTCCGATTTTTGTCGGCAAATTTGTTTTTTCTTTCGGAAAAGTAGCGGTTAATTCCATTTTCGGTTCCCGTTATTTGGAAATTTTAAAATCACAGATCGATCTTTCTAATCCGATGGCGGTTGCCGCGGCGGAAGCCTCAGCCGGATTGGTTGTCGGTGCTTTGTCTGTTTCCAATAATTTAAACGGCATCGCCACCACGCCGATCAATTCGTTTGAAGAAGGAGAATCGACGATCGTTTCGCAAAATTTGGGAAATAAAAATTTGAAACGGGCACTGGAGGCATTTTGGAAAACGTTTATTATGGCCACGGCTTTGGGTCTGATCGGCTGGATTTTGATTCGTTTTATTTTTCAGGGGGCGTTGATCGGTTTGTTCAGCGGCAGTGAAAATCCGGATCAAGCCGAAGAATTCATGCGATATGTTCGCCAAATCCATAATTATGATTCTTGGAGTATTCCGTCTCTTGCCGTCAACTCGGCTGTTTTGGGGGTTTTGTATGGGTTTGGTAAAACCAGGATTGCGATGTTCATCAATATTGCCAGAGCCTTTGTTTTTAGGATTCCCGTTTTATTGATTTTGTTGTACTGCTTCCCGGAACTCGGTGTAGAATGTGCCGGTCTTTCAATGGGAATTTCCAATGTTTGCATCGCGTTGATGAGTGTTATTTGTCTGGTTGTTTTCTTGATCGGCATTAAGAAAAAAGGGTATCAGGGAATGCGAATCAATCAAGTTTGAAAAAGGAGAAAAACAATGGATTTAAAAGAAAAAAAACTTTCGGGAGAAGTTCTTTATTCGGGTAAGGTTGTTCGGCTTGAAAAAGATCGAGTATTGTGTCCAAACGGAATTACCTCTTACCGTGAAATCATCCGTCATCCCGGCGGTGCGGCGATTTTATGCATTACCAAAGACCGTCAGGTTCTTTTGATAAAACAATATCGCTATGCATACGATGATTTTTTATATGAAATACCGGCCGGAAAGTTGGAAGTCGGAGAAGATCCGGAAAAAGCGGCGTTAAGAGAATTTGAAGAAGAAACCGGTAACAAAGCCAAAACGATCGAATTTCTGAATGTGATTTATCCTAGTTGCGGGTACACATCGGAAAAAATCTATTTATATTTGGTAAAAGATTTCGATAAGAGTCAAACGCATTTTGATGAAGACGAAGTGATTGAAACGCAAATGATGGCGTATGAGGATGTTTTAAAAGCGATACAAGAAGGAAAAATCCAAGATGCCAAAACCATTTGCGCATTGATGAGTTATCACTTGCGTTACGAATAAATTGCTTACTTGCCAGCATACTAGAAATGGGGTGAAAAAATGCATAAAGAAGAAGCCAGTAAAGGTTTTTACGCTTTATCGGAAGCGGATAATGTCAAGATCGTTAAAATGCTATATCATCGCGGGACGTTATCTTTTGAAGATTTATTGGATTTAATTGGTTGCGGCAGTGTTTTATTGTCCGATCATCTCAAACAATTGCTCCAAAGCGGTTTGATCAAAGAAGAAAAACAACGATATCAAGCCGATCGAGTCAAAATCGACGAATTGATGCGATTTATATCGACGCCATGTGGTTGTTCTTTAAAAGAAGGAAAAAAGACCGAGTGATTGAATTCACTCGGTCTTTTCAGATGAATCTAAAAAAATCGGCCCACGTTGTTCTTGCATGAACAGATGTCTTGAATAAATGACATCCAAAACGGAAGAAATTTTTAATTCCATATCCAACACCGGATTCATTTTGTTTTTTAAGTTGGTATAAATAACGGTCTTTTTTTTCAAAATTTTCAAATAGTCCAATCCGGTTTGATTGTATCCCAATACTCGAATAAAATGAATTTTTTGCGATAAAACGGCCTTCATCTGTTCTTTATGAATATTAAAGAGTAAATAACATAAAAATCGCTGGATTCGACTTTTGGTATATCGTTTGGATGCGGTGTTTGTTAAGGCCATTTTGAACTCGGCGGTTGAAAAGTTTTTTTGGATCCATCGCTCCATTCCTTCTTCGGCAAAGAAAATCGATTTTATTTCGTTTGCAGTAAGACTTTGTAAGCGGTATTGGATAAAAGGAAGAAGCATGTTGGCATCTAAAAGGGTATTTCTATCGACAAAAGAAGGACAGTATTTTTCCATCAAACGAAGATCGTTTCGTATGGCATAGGCGCTTGCGAATTCGTTTGGAATGCGATCAAAATAGCCGCTTCCCAAGCGTTGGATGGTAAAAAGCGGGACGTTCGGGCTTTCTTTTTGTAAGGCTTTATAATAACAAAAACCCAACAGATCGTTACTGGGCAACCCTAAAACGGAATGGGTTGCCTGTTTGTAAGACATTCCGGTTTTCAAAAGTTGTTTGATGTGTTCTTGATTTTCTTTTTTCTGCCACTGCGCATAGGCTTTTTCAAAAAGCGCGGGATCGTTGTTTTCCGAACCGATCCAAATTTCATCCACATGGGCATTAAGTAGTGAGCAAACGGCAAATTCGGCAAATAAATCGGCACTTTGGACACTGTAGCAAAAGGGCAGTTCAATCACCAAATCGATTCCGGCTTGTAAGGCTTGTTTGGTTTTGGTGAATTTATCGAAAACGGAAAGTTCGCCTCGCATGGTAAAACTGCCACTCATCACGGCAACTAAAATATCGGCTTTCGATTGTTGTTTAACTTGTTGGATAAAATAACAATGACCGTTGTGAAGGGGGTTGAATTCAACGATCGTTCCGACAATTTTCATACGAATCACCCGGTTTTATTATAACGAATCTGCGAAAAAAGATAAAGTAAATAATGAAAAATCGAAGGCTTTGTTGTACAATAAAGATAGATCATTAAAAAGGAGAGATAAAATGAGCGATCAATGGAATTTAGAATTGATTTATCCTAGTTTAAGTGACTGGGAAACGGATTTCAAGACGGCGGAAAAGGATATCTTGTCGTATGAATCGTTAAAAGGAACGTTCCATACGAAAGAAGGATTGCTGCAATATGCCAAAATCCAACGTACTTGTTCTGAAAGAATCAGCAAACTGTATACGTATGCCATGATGGCCTATGATTTGAATCAAAAAGATATGGCGGCTTATCAAAATTATCAGCGGATTTATTCGTTATACAATGCGTGGATGGTGCAAACATCGTTTATCGAGCCGGAATTGATTTCAATCGGTAAGGAAACGGTTTTTCAATTATTGGATGAAGAAAAAGAACTGAGTGTTTTGCGATACCGCATGGATCAACTGTTCCGCAACCAAAATCATTATTTGGACGCTAAAAGCGAAGGGCTGATGGCCAATTACAATGAGGCACTTGGAAAATTCAATCAATTGTATGACCAACTGGCTGTGGCGGACAATACATCTTCTCAGATTTCACTTTCGGATGGCTCGGTTTTGGAAGTTAACGAGTCCAATTTCCAGTATTATTTGGAACAGTTATCGAATCAGGAAGACCGTAAAAAAGTGTTTGAGGCGATTTATCTGTTTTACGAAAAACATAAAAATACATTTGCCGGTATTTACAGTGGCATTTTAGCATCGGAAATGGCTGTTGTGAAAAACAGAGGATATGGTTCCATTTTGGAAAGTCATTTGGATCGCAATGCCATTCCGGTAGAAGTGGTGATGTCGTTGATCGAAACGGCTAAAACACATGCTGAGCCGCTCAAAGAATATTATGCGCTTCGGAAATCGTTTTTTCATTTGGAACATCTCCATACTTACGATCGGTTTTTGAAATTTGCCACCTCCCAGCGCAAATATTCTTACCAGGAAGCCAAAGAAATGGTGTTGGATGCTTGCCGTATTTTAGGGGATGACTACTATCAACATGCACAAAAAGTGTTGGAAGACGGCCGTGTATCGGTTTATGCAAGCGAAGGCAAGCGAACCGGTGCCTATTCGACGTCGCTTTATCAAGAAGGAGCCTTTATTTTGCTCAATCATAATGATAATTTGGAGAGCGCATTTACGATTGCCCATGAGGCCGGCCATTCCATTCATTCGCTTTATGCCAATGAACATCAGCCTTTGGAAACGGCCGATTACGAGATTTTCGTGGCGGAGATTGCCTCTACTTTCAACGAACAACTCTTTTTGGATTATAGGATGAGCCACTCGGAGGATAAAACCGAAAAAATCGTCTTGCTGCAACAGGCGATCGACAATATTGTGGCTACGTTCTACCGTCAGACGCTGTTTGCGGATTTCGAATATCAAGCCCACCGTTTAGCAGAACAAAACGAACCGATTACAGCCCAGGCTTTAGAGGCGATTATGGAACAACTGTATTTGGATTATTACGGAATCGATTTGAAAACCGAACCGTATAAAAACAACGTTTGGGCGTATATTCCGCATTTCTTCCACACCCCGTTTTATGTGTATCAGTATGCCACTTCTTTTGCAGCCAGTATGGCTATTTACGAAAAGGTGAAAAATCAAGAAAAAGGGGCTTTGGAACAGTATCTTTCGATGCTTTCAAAAGGCGGAAGCGATTATCCGGTCAATCTTGTTTTACAAGGTGGAGTGGATTTGCGAAAACCGGAACCGTTTTTGGCCGTAGTCCATCGGTTGCAGGAATTACTCGATGAACTGAAAAAACTGTTACAGTAAGTATCCAAACGATGAAAGGAGGATCGAAGTGGAAAAATATCAGGAAATAGAAAGAAGTATTATCACCACGTACCGCAAAAAAATCTGGGCTCCTTTCATCAAAGCGATTCAACATTATGCACTGTTGAAAGAAGGCGATCATGTTGCCGTTTGTATGAGTGGCGGTAAAGATTCTTTTTTAATGGCTAAATGTTTCCAAGAGTTGATGCGTCATTCCGATTTTGAGTTCAATGTGACGTATTTGGTCATGAATCCGGGCTATACGGACAAAAATTTGCAGCAAATTCTTGAAAATGCCGAGTTGATGCGAATTCCCATTCATTTGGTTTCGTCGGATATTTTTAAAATCACCGAACAAGTAGAAGGGAAACCGTGCTATTTATGTGCTAGGATGCGAAGAGGCGTTCTCTATAAAAACGCTTTGGAACTGGGCTGCAATAAAATCGCGCTCGGTCATCATTTTGACGATGTGATCGAAACAACGCTGATGTCTGTTTTTTACAATGGTCGTTTTCAGTCGATGATGCCGAAAGTCAAAAGTCTGAATTTTGACAATATGGAACTCATTCGCCCCCTTTATTACATTCATGAAAAAGACATTTTAGCTTGGAAAAATTATCACCAGTTGACTTTTTTACAGTGTGCCTGCCGTTTGACGGCCGATTCGGCGGATTATGAAACAGGAGCGATGGATTCCAAGCGCAAAGAAATGAAAGAACTGGTTAAAAGTTTAAAAAAAATCAATCCGAATGTCGATCAAAATATTTTTATGGCCCATCACAATGTCAATTTAAATACGTGTTGCGCATTTACGTTTGGGGATAAAAAATATTCTTTTTTAGATTATTACGATCAGGAGGAAGAAGATGGAACAACGTTCGATTCCGTTATTAGGGGAAAAAACAATTGAACAATTAAAGAAAACGCATGTGGCTGTTTTCGGTTTGGGCGGTGTCGGTAGTTTTGCCGTGGAAGCCTTGGTTCGACAAGGGGTTGGTTGTTTTTCGTTGATCGATTACGACATCATCAACGAAAGCAATCTCAATCGTCAACTGATCGCGTTGACCTCTACGTTATCGAAACTCAAAACGAAAGTTACGGAAAGTCGTATTTTGGATATCAATCCCAATGCGGTTGTAAAAACATATCCCATTCGAATCACCGCGGATAATTTGGATCAAATTGATCTATATTCGGTGGATTACGTATTGGACTGTATGGACGATGTGGCTGCCAAACTGGTGGTCATCGAACGGGCCAAACAATACGATATTGAAGTCATTTCCTGTATGGGAACGGGAAATAAATTGGATCCGTCTTTATTTGTCATCTCGGATATTTCCAAATCGTCGGTTTGTCCGCTGGCCAAAAAGATGCGACTGGCGTTGCGAAAGAAAAACATTCAGCATGTTAAAGTGTTGTATTCTCTAGAACAACCTCATCCGGTCGGTGATTTTATCGCTTCGGTTTCGTTTGTGCCGTCGGTGGCGGGTCTTTTGCTTGCAAGAGAAATCATATTGTCCGTGCGGCGAAAGACGCTTCAAACAAAAATCAATCTCGTGCTGGAAGGCGGCGGGATGAAGGGGGTTTATACGGCCGGTGTATTGGA
The DNA here is from genome assembly GCA_900540175.1 of uncultured Mollicutes bacterium. GTDB lineage: Bacteria > Bacillota_I > Bacilli_A > Acholeplasmatales > Anaeroplasmataceae > Pelethenecus > Pelethenecus faecipullorum. The sequence continues at coordinate 50,571 of UQFG01000004.1, forward strand.
TTTTTTCTTAGACGAAGAGATTACGTTTGATGCTGTTTACGGTGTTTCGGCCGGTGCTTGCTGTGCCTGCAGTTATCTATCCAAACAAAAAGGCAGAAGTTACCATTCCATGACCGATTATATCGGCGATCCGGATTATGCTTCCAAGCGCAGCCTGACCAAAACCGGTAATTATTTCAATAAGGATTTTATTTACCGAAGACTTCCGGATGAATTGTTGCCGTTTGATTATAAGACCGCTTTTGAAAATCCATGCAAACTGTATGCAACGGTAACCAACGTGGAAACCGGAAAAGCGGAATATCATCTTTGTTTGGATTACCATAAAGATATTGAGTATGTCTGTGCTTCGTCCAGTTTGCCGTTGTTATCGGAAATTCAGACCATTGACGGAAAAAGTTATTTAGACGGCGGATTAAGCGATGCCATTCCGTTTCAGGAAGCAAAGAAAAATGCGTCTAAATGCGTGGTTGTTTTAACCAAACCGGCCCATTATCAAAGTACCAAACAAAATGCCGTTTTGCTGCGGGCGATGAAAATCAAATACCACCGCTATCCCAATTTGCTGAAAACCATCGAAAACCGTCATGTGGCGTACAATCAGAGTTTAAGTCAAATCGAACATAGTAAGGATGCGTTTGTAATCCGTCCTTCAAAAGATCTGGTAATCGACCGATTGGAAAGCGATCCGGTCAAATTGAAAGCGTTGTATGACCTGGGTTATCAGGATGCTTCGGATCTAAAAGAAGAATTAATGACTTTTTTGAAACGATCCGATTGAAATTCGGGGGTTGCAATTTTTATTTTTTTGTGGTAGGATAAAAAGCGGTAAAACTTTAAGATAGTCCAGAGAGGCTAACAAGAAATCAATTATTTGTCATAGGAATGTTACAAATCTAGTTTTCTAGTCTTTTTGGATTGGAAAACTATTTTTTTTCGGAGGAAAAAGAAGATGAACGGTTTGTTGACGTTAACAGATTTGACAACAGAAAAAATGCTGGATCTGATCGATTTGGCTTTAGAAATGAAAAAAGGGTTGAAAATCTCTTATCCCGATAAGAAGATGGCAACTCTTTTTTTTGAAAATTCAACCCGAACGCACTATTCGTTTATTTCGGCCATGCATCAACTGGATATTAAAGTGGTCGACGTGAATACGGCATGTTCGTCCATCCAAAAAGGCGAAACGCTGTATGATACAGTGCGGACGTTAGAAGCATTGGGAATGGATGGTGTTGTAATCCGTCATCCCCAAGATCAGTATTTCAAAGCGTTGGAAAAAATCAAGATTCCGATCTTTAACGGCGGGGACGGTAAAAGCCATCATCCGACGCAAAGTTTATTGGATTTGATGACCATTTATGAAGAATTCGGTCATTTTGAAGGACTTCGGTGTTGTATCATCGGCGATATTGCCCATTCGCGGGTGGCCCATACCAATATTGAAGTGATGAAACGGTTGAACATGGAGGTTTTCATTTCCGGTCCGAAAGAATTTGATGACGGATGTGCTCCGTTTATTCCTTTTGAAGAAGCGCTTTTAACCAGTGATGTCGTGATGCTGCTTCGGATTCAATTCGAACGTCACGAAAAAAAGATGAATCTCAGCAAAGAAGAATACCATCAAGCCTTCGGTTTAACGGAACAAAACGTATCTAAGATGAAAGAAAATGCCATTATCTTGCATCCGGCACCGGTCAATCGCGGCATTGAGATAGCCGATGCGGTGGTTGAATGTGCTAAAAGTCGAATTTACCGACAAATGGAAAACGGCGTCTGGATCCGCATGGCGGTTCTTTCGAGGGGATTGGAAGGAAAATTATGATTACGATTCAAAACGGTTGGATTATAGAAAACAATCAATTGGTTCAAAAAGATATATGGATTGATGATGGAATCCTTCTTCGAGTTGGTCGGGATCTGCCACCCAAAGGAGAAGTTTTGGATGCTTCCGGTTGTTTGGTGATGCCGGGTGGAACCGATGTGCATGTGCATTTGCGGCAACCCGGTTTTGATTGGAAAGAAACCATTCGAAGTGGGACGATGGCTGCGGCCAAAGGTGGAATCACCAGTGTTATGGCCATGCCGAATTTGATTCCGTGTCCGGATTGTAAAGAACATCTGCAAAGGGAATTGGACTGGATCCAAAAAGATGCCGTGGTTCATGTTTATCCGTATGGTGCGGTAACGGTCCGTCAAGAAGGAACGCATCTTTCGGATATTGCATCTTTAAAAGATTTTGTTTTGGCTTTATCCGATGACGGAATGGGCATTCAAGACATGGCTTTATTGGAACAAGCGATGATGCTTTGCAAAAAGTACGATTTATTGATTGCTTCGCATGCCGAAGATAAAAAAGGCGGTCAAAGTAAAGAAGGCGAATATGTTGCCGTTGCAAGAGAAATTGAGTTGGCTAAAAAAATCGGATGTCGTTATCATTTTTGTCATCTTTCGACCAAAGAAGCATTGGAGATGGTCCGGCAAGCCCACATCGAAGGTTATACCAATATCACGTGCGAGGTTACGCCACATCATTTGTTTTTAAACGAGGAAATGATTGAAGACGGCAATTGGAAAATGAATCCGCCGCTACGCTTAGAAGAAGACAGAATGCATACCGTTTCAGCCCTGTTGGATCAAACGGCATGTTGTGTTGCTTCGGATCATGCTCCGCATACCGAAGAAGAAAAAAATCGTCCGTATGAAAAATGTTTAAACGGCATTATCGGTCTTGAAACGATGATTCCACTGGTGTATACGGAACTGATTCATTCTAAGAAAGCTTCTTTGGACGACTTGATTAGGTGGTTTGTCGATGCGCCGAGAAAGTTATTCGGGTTGGATGAACGCAAAATCGAGGAAGGTTATCCGGCTGATTTGGCCGTATTGGATATTACGCATGAAAGAGTTTTTCAAAAAGATGAGATTCTGTCGATGGGAAAAAACAGTCCGTTTATCGGGCGAAAATTATACGGCTTTGCCATCTATACCTTGGTAGACGGAAAAATAGTATATCGGAGGAAAGAAAGATCATGAAAAGAAAATTGGTATTGGAAAACGGTCTTGTTTTTAAAGGCATCGGCTTTGGCAGTATGCAAGAAGCAGTGGCCGTATTGGAATTGAATTATGCAATGGTCGGATATCAGGAAATATTATCCGATCCGGCCTCTTACAACAAAATGATTTGCATGACGTATCCGCTTATCGGGAATTACGGTGTAACGGACGAAGATTTTGAATCGAAAAAATTAACGGTTCGGGCTTTGGTTGTTCGGCAGTATCACGATGAACCGTCGAATTTTCGTTCAACCGAAACGTTACAGGAAGCGATGGAAGAAAACGGAGTGGTCGGGATCGCGGAAGTAGATACTCGAATGATTGCCCGCATCATTCGGCAAGAAGGAAGAATGAAAGCCTTGATTTGCGATGAAGAAGTACCGTTTGAGCAATCTATGGAAAAGTTGGCGAGTTACCAAGACCAACCTTCTTTTAATCAATCCCTTGCTGCCGGTAAAATGCGTCAGGTAAGAACGGCCAATCCGCTTTATACGGTGGTGGTTGTCGATTACGGTGTTCCAAATTCGTTAATTCGACAACTGAATCGACTGGGATGTAATGTTGTGATCGTAGGTGTAAATACCGATATTCAAACTATTTTAGATGTCAAACCGGACGGCATCATCTTATCGGATGGTCCAACGAAAGCATCTGACGATGTGGAATGGATTCGGCAACTGTGTCGGAAAAAGCAAACCGTTCCGCTTCTTGGAATCGGCTTGGGTGCTTGCAAGATTGCCTTGGCATTCGGTGCATCGATTCAGCCTTTAACCAGTGGAAAGCATGGCTCGAATCATCCGGTTCTAAGGTTGGATCAGGATAAAATATGGATCGCCACGCAAAACAGCAATGTCGGAGTTTGCGAGGATGACCTTCAAAAAACATCGTTGACGATAACGCATCGCGATTTGACCGACCATTCGGTTTTGGGATTTTCCGAAACGGATCAGATGATTTACGGACTTTTGTTTGATCCGGATTGGTCGAATGAACCGAAAGAAGAATGGTGGGCTGCAGTAAGCAAAAGAAAGGGTGAACACAATGCCAAAAAGAACCGATATTAAAAAGATCCTAGTGATCGGAAGCGGTCCGATCGTCATCGGGCAGGCAGCGGAATTCGATTATGCCGGAACGCAAGCTTGTCTGGCTTTAAAAGAAGAAGGCTATGAGGTCGTGTTGGTCAATTCCAATCCGGCGACGATTATGACCGATACGAAAATAGCCGATAAAATTTATATGGAACCGTTGGATTTGGAACATGTGGCTAAAATCATACGGTATGAACGTCCCGATGGGTTGATTTGTTCGATCGGCGGTCAAACTGGACTGAATCTGGGAATGCAACTTTATAAAAAAGGTATCTTGGATGAATGTGGTGTCAAACTGCTCGGGACCGGTTATGAGGCCATTTGCCGGGCCGAAGATCGGGAATTGTTTAAAGAACTTTGTCAGGAAATTCATGAACCGGTCATCGAAAGTCAGATAGCAACGACTTTGGAACAGATTCTTGCCGCTGCCGATTCGATCGGCTATCCGGTTATTTTAAGACCGGCATTCACACTAGGTGGAACTGGCGGTGGCTTTGCCGATTGCCGGGAAGAATTGCTGCCACTGGCCAAAAATGCCCTTAAGATGTCTCCGGTATCACAGGTTTTGGTTGAAAAATCCATCCGGGGATACAAAGAAATCGAGTTTGAGGTTTTACGGGATCAAAACGATACGGCGATTTCCGTCTGCTGTATGGAAAATGTCGATCCGGTTGGAATTCATACCGGGGACAGTATTGTGGTTGCTCCATCTCAAACGCTGACGTATCCTGAATATCAAATGCTTAGAAAGGCGGCCCTTAAAATCATTCGGGCATTGAAATTAGAAGGCGGTTGCAATATTCAGTTTGCTTTGGATCCGTATTCGTTTCAATATTATGTCATTGAAGTCAATCCGCGGGTATCGCGTTCTTCGGCATTGGCTTCCAAAGCCTCCGGGTATCCGATTGCGCGCGTGTCGGCTAAAATCGCCTGTGGTTTACGGCTCGATGAAATTCAGTTGTCTATGAAACCGGCTTGTTTCGAACCGACGCTGGATTATGTGGTTGTAAAGGTTCCTCGTTTTCCGTTTGATAAATTTGCCGATGCCAATCGGAGTTTGTCGACGCAGATGAAAGCAACCGGCGAAGTTATGTCGATCGGAAGAACTTTTGAGGAAGCTTTGTTAAAAGCGATCCGTTCGTTGGAATGCGGCATCGACCATTTGGAATTGGCTTTTTTGAAAGATAAAAGCCCGGCTTTTTTGATGGATTTGATTCGCCGGCATACCGATGAACGGTTGTATGCGATTGCCGAGGCACTTCGAAAAGGTGTTCGAGCAGAAGACATCTACGATGAAACCAAAATCGACCGGTTCTTCTTATCTAAAATCCAGACGATCCTGCAGGTAGAAGAACAACTGAAAAACAATCCCTGGGATAAAGAAATTTTCTTGACGGCCAAACGATGCGGTTTTTCCGATTCTTATATTGCCCGTTCTTACGGTGTTTCTTTTCAAGAGATCTACGATTATAGAAGAAAAAATAAGCTTTATCCCGTTTATAAAATGATCGATTCTTGTGCCAATGAATTTGCAGGGAATATTCCGTACTTTTATTCCACGTATGAATGGGAAAACGAATCCAAACGAAGCTTGAGAAAAAAGATTGTGGTGTTGGGATCGGGGCCCATTCGAATCGGGCAGGGAATCGAATTCGATTATACGACCGTTCATGCGATTTGGGCGATTCAGGAGGCCGGATTTGAGGCGATTATCATCAATAATAATCCGGAAACCGTTTCAACCGATTATACCGTTTCGGATAAACTTTATTTTGAACCGTTGACTTTTGAAGATGTGATGAATGTGATCGATTTGGAACAACCCGAAGGAGTCATCGTGGCTTTAGGTGGTCAAACCGCAATTGGATTGGCTTCGCTTTTAAGTCAGGCCGGTGTCCGAATTTTCGGATCGTCTTCTGGCAGTATCGAGTTGGCAGAAGATCGGCAATTGTTTGAAAAAGCGATGGAAGAAATTCAAATTCCCATGCCGAAAGGAAAGGGTGTTTTCGATGTGGCATCGGCGCTTGCGGTTGCCAAAGAAATTACCTATCCGGTTTTGGTAAGGCCGTCGTTTGTTTTGGGTGGACGGATGATGCATCTTGTGTATGATGAAGAATCGCTGAAACAAAAAGTCGAAGAGGCCCTACATTTGGACAGTCGGTATCCGGTTTTGATCGATAAATATATTTTGGGACAGGAATGTGAAGTCGATGCGATTTGCGACGGAAGTGATGTTTTCATTCCGGGAATTATGGAACACATCGAACGAACAGGTGTTCATAGCGGGGACAGTATGTCGGTTTATCCGCCTTATTCGTTGAAAGATGAAGTGATCGCAACCATTGTAGAACAGACAAGGAAGATCGGGTTGAAATTACAGATGATCGGACTTTATAATATTCAATTCATTATCGATGCCAACAAGCAGGTTTATGTCATTGAAGTCAATCCGAGGTCCAGTCGGACGGTTCCCTTTTTAGCCAAAGCTACCGGTCTTCCGATTGCCAATCTTGCAACCAAAGTTATGCTTGGCTATTCGCTCAAACAATTGGGATATGTCGGACTTTATCCGAATCGGAAACGGTGGTATGTCAAATCTCCGACGTTCTCTTTCAGTAAAATTTCGGGAATGGATGTTGTTTTATCACCGGAAATGAAATCGACCGGAGAAGCCATCGGATATGATTATTCGTTGAATCGGGCCCTTTATAAATCGTTGCGGGCTTCCGGTGTTCGGGTGTCTAATTACGGAACGGTTTTGGCGACCATCGCCGATGCGGATAAGCAAGCGGCCCTACCACTCATCAAACGGTTTTACGATTTGGGATTTAATATTGAAGCAACCAAAGGAACGGCGTTGTTTTTGAAAGAAAACGGTATTAAAACCAGAATCAAGAAAAAAATTTCCGAAGGAAGCGACGAAATTTTGGAATCCATTAAAAAAGGCTATGTGACCTATGTGATCAATACGGCAAGTGAACGCGATTCGTTAATGGATGGTAAAATCATCCGTCGGGCCGCAATTGACAATAATGTGGCTGTATTTACATGCTTGGATACGGTTTTGGTACTTTTAAATGTGTTGGAAGAAATGACCATGCGCATTTCTTTGATCGATGAGGAGTAAATGATGAAACAAGTTCAATTGACTGTTGTAAAACAAGAAGCCGTCACGGATTCGGTGTATCGTTTGGTTTTGGAAGGTCCGGTCGATGGCTTTTTGCCGGGACAGTTTATCAACATCAAAATAGAAGATACTTATTTAAGACGACCGTTTTCCATTTGTCGCGCCACTTCGTCTGCCATCGAACTGTTGTATCAAGTGGTTGGACAGGGAACCAAAAAATTAGCGACGTATCCAAACGGAAAACAATTGGATTGCCTGATCGGACTGGGAAATGGTTTTGATACCGGTAAAAGTCAAAAGCCGTTACTGATTGCCGGCGGAATCGGAATTGCACCGCTACTTGGACTGGCCGAAACGTTTTTGAAAGAAGGAAAAGAAGTCATTCTTGTTTACGGTGCCAAGACCGCTTCTGAATTGATTTTGGAAGATAATCGGATTTTGCCGCAAACATGTTATCTTTGTACCGAAGACGGTAGTATGGGATTTAAAGGAAATCCGGTTGAATTTTTGAAAACACAGGATCTGGATTTTGACTGGTATTACGCGTGCGGACCGATTCCGATGTTAAAAGCTATCAAAGAGTGGAGCGTTCAAGGAGATCTTTCTTTAGAGGCCAGAATGGGTTGCGGATTCGGAGCTTGCATGGGTTGTTCGATTCAAACGACTTCCGGTTGGAAAAGAATCTGCAAAGAAGGACCAGTTCTAACGGCAAGGGAGGTGTTGTTCGAATGAATACGGAAATCACGTTTTTAGGTAAAACATTTAAAAATCCCGTTATTCCCGCTTCTGGTACGTTTGGATTCGGGTATGAGTTTGCCAAGTTTTACGATATCAATATCTTGGGAAGCATCGCCATCAAAGGAACCACTCGTACTGCCCGTTACGGAAATGAACTTCCTCGGATTGCTGATTGCCCGGCCGGTCTGCTCAATGCGATCGGTTTGCAAAATCCGGGGGTTGAAGCTGTGATTCATCAGGAATTAAACGAACTGAATCGGGTTTATGCCGGTCAGGTTATTGCCAATGTCGGCGGTCACAGTCTACAAGAGTATGTGGATACGGTTGTCCAGTTCAATACTTGCGAAAAAGTTTTTGCGATTGAACTGAATATTTCCTGTCCGAACGTCAAAGAAGGGGGCATGGCGTTTGGAATCGATCCTTTGGTTGCTTATGATTTAGTCAAACAAGTTCGATCGGTTTGTCAAAAACCGTTGATCGTCAAACTTTCTCCCAATGTAACGGATATTGTTCAGATGGCCAAAGCGGTTGAACAAGGCGGTGCCGATGCGATCAGTTTAATCAATACGATGGTCGGCATGCGGATTGATCTTAAAAGCGGACAACCGATTTTATCTACGCGCAAAGGCGGTTACAGCGGTCCCGGCATTTATCCGATCGCGCTTCGAATGGTTTATGATGTATCGCATGCCGTTCGTATTCCGGTTATTGGGATGGGCGGTATTCAAACGGCGTATGATGTATTGGAGATGATGTATGCCGGTGCGTCTTTGGTCATGGTCGGATCGCAGAATTTGATCGATCCTTATGCTTGTAAAAAAATTATCGAGGAGTTACCGAAGGTCATGAACGAATTTCATATCGAAAATTTAGAAGATATCATTGGGAGGACAAAATGAAAAAAGATGTGATTATTGCCTGTGATTTCAAGCAAAAAGAAGATTTGTTTGCGTTTTTAAAACCTTTTTCGGCATTAAAACTGTATCCTTTTTTAAAAATCGGAATGGAATTGTTTTATAAAGAAGGACCGCAGTTAATCCGCTTGTTAAAAGAAGAAGGGTATCGTATTTTTTTGGATTTAAAATTGCATGATATTCCCAATACCGTTGAAAAAGCCATGCGCAATTTAGGTGATTTGGGAGTGGATATGGTCAATGTTCATGCCGCAGGCGGTATCGCGATGATGAAGGCCGCCAAAAAAGGATTGAAAGAGGGAAAAAACGGACAACATACCAAACTGATTGCCGTAACGGTTTTGACCTCTCTTTCCGAAGAAATATTAAAAGAAGAATTATCGATCGAAAAAGAAGTATCGGAAGTGGTTGAAAAATATGCCCAAAATGCCGCTTTAGCCGGTTTGGATGGTGTTGTTTGCTCCGCTTTGGAAGCCCCGATGGTGGCCCGGATGAATCTTCTTTCGGTAACGCCCGGAATTCGTTTCAAAGAAGACGGCAATAATGACCAAAAACGAGTTGCCACACCGGAAGATGCCAAACGGTTCAAGGCGGATTTCATTGTGGTAGGTCGTTCGATTACCGCCCATTCTCATCCGGTAGAGGCGTATCTTCGTTGTGTAAAGGAGTTTTGTTAAGATGGATACCAAAAAAAGAATTGCCGAGCATTTATTGAAAATCAAAGCCGTTTTTCTAAGACCAGAAGAGCCGTTTGTCTGGGCTTCTGGCATTCATTCGCCGATTTACTGCGATAACCGGTTGACTTTGTCGTATGTGGAAACCAGACAAGTGATTGAAGAAGGATTGGCTCAGTTGATTCGTACGTATTATCCGACGTGCGAAGTGGTGATGGGAACATCAACCGCCGGCATTGCCCATGCGGCTTATGTTTCCGATCGGTTGAATTTACCGATGGGATATGTTCGATCCAAAGAAAAAGATCATGGTAGAGGAAACCAAATCGAGGGATTGGTCCCGAAAGGTAAAAATGTCGTTGTAATCGAAGATTTGATTTCAACTGCCGGTTCGGCGATTGAAGTAGCAGAGGTTTTAAGAAAAGCCGGTGCCAACGTTCTCGGGATTGCTTCCATTTTCACTTATCATTTGCAAAAAGGAACGCTTCGTTTAAAAGAAGCCGATTTGATCAATCATTCTTTATGTGATTTTGAAACGTTGGCAGAAGTGGCCAAAGAACAGCATTATATATCGGAACGGGAATTGAAAAAGGTACTGAAATTTCAAAAAAATCCGAATGATCCAACTTGGATGGAAGAATAAGAACTAAAAGGTTTTGATTGTCAAAACCTTTTTTGTTACCGGAAATTTTACAAAAGAAAAATTGACTTAGAAAGGATAAATGCAGTATACTTAAAGTAAGGATTTATGTCTTTTTTAATAAAAAGATTCGGTTTTAAAAAGGAGTGAAAAAATGAAAAAGACATTGGTGGCTTATTTTTCGGCGACCGGAACGACGGAATTGTTGGCCAAACGTCTGGCAACGCTCGTAAATGGAGATCTGTTTGCGATTGTACCGGAACAACCGTATACGAAAGCGGATTTAAACTGGATGGATTTAAACAGTCGTTCGAGTGTCGAGATGAAAAACAAAACTTTTCGGCCAAAGATTGCAAATAAAGTGAAAAATATGGAGGATTACGATCGTATTTTTTTGGGATTTCCGATCTGGTGGTACGTTGCTCCGACCATCATTCATACGTTTTTACAAACCTACGATTGGAAAGGAAAAACCATTATTCCGTTTGCAACCAGCGGCGGAAGCGGTATGGGAAAAACCAATGAAGAACTGGCGGTCTTGTGTGAGGGGGCTGTTTTAAAAGAAGGAAAATGTTTTGATCCGAATGTGTCAACCGAAACATTGCAACAATGGGTTTTAGCCGTATAAAAAAGGAGAACAAGAGATGGGATATTTAGGAGAAGAAATTAAAAAACTCGGGTTTGGTTTAATGCGCTTACCGCAAAAAGACGGCGCGATCGATCTAGAACAAACCAAACAAATGGTAGATTTGTTTATGGAAGCGGGGTTTACGTATTTTGATACGGCTTGGGCCTATGCCGGCAGTGAAGATGCCATCCGGCAGGCTTTGGTAGAACGCTATCCCAGAGATGCGTTTTATTTGGCAACGAAAAATGCCGCTTGGATCAATTGCAAAACCAAGGAAGATGCCATTGCTCAATTCGAAACATCATTGAAGCAGACCGGTGCCGGATACTTTGATTTTTATCTACTCCATAATTTAGGAGAAAGTCGGACGCATTATTTTGATGATTTTGATTTGTGGTCATGGGTTCAGGAAAAAAAACGGGAAGGGTTGATCAAACATGTCGGCTTTTCTTTTCATTCGACGCCGGAAGAATTAACCGAGATTCTGACGGCTCATCCGGAAATGGAGTTTGTCCAATTGCAGATCAATTATGCCGATTGGGAAAATCCGGCTATTCAATCGAAAGCGTGTTACGAAGTAGCCAGAAAGTTCAATAAGCCCGTTATCATCATGGAACCGGTCAAAGGCGGCATGCTTGCCACACCACCCAAAGCGATTCAGGATTTGTTTTTAAATGCCGAACCGACTTCCTCTTTGGCTTCTTGGGCCATTCGTTTTGCCGCCTCACTGGATGGCGTTATTACGGTTCTTTCCGGTATGAGCAGCGTAGAACAGATGCAAGACAATCTTTCTTATATGAAAGATTTTAAAAAACTGACTCAAGAGCAGGAACAAATTTTATCGAAGGCTCAAGAAGAAATAAAAAAAATGCCGTTGATCCCTTGTACTTCCTGCCATTATTGTGCCAAAGTTTGTCCGAAAAACATCGGTATTGCGGGAACATTTACGGCATTGAATTATCTTGAACTTTACTCGGATATTCAAATGGCAAAACACCAAGAACAGTGGTTGGTAAAAAGTCACGGCAAAGCCTGTGCGACTGCATGCATCGAATGCGGAAAATGCGAACAGGCTTGTCCGCAGCATATTGCCATTCGGAAGGAATTAAAACGCGCATCCAAGATGTTTTATGAATAAACGATAACGTTTTTTAAAAAAACAAAAAGATGTTTGTAGACACAAAAAAGTGTATATAAACATCTTTTTTCATTTTTCCATCCTTTTAAATGTTTGATTTCTTTAACATGAAAGAATTATTTTTCACAGGTGTTGCAAACACATAATTCGCATCCACATTCTTCGGCTAATTTTTTTCCGGCTTCCACACACGCCGTTTTGCTTTCATAGTGTTGATTTAATACATGACCGTTTTGATCTTCGATTTCCCAGTTGTTTTCTTCTTTACAAGGTCTGCACGTGATTTTCTTTTTCATAGTTTCACCTCTTTTTCCAGTTATAGTGTGGCTTTTTCGATATACTTTAAAATGGTAATTATTAGAAATATGAAATACGCAGGAATGTATATCCTAAATGAAAGAGGAGATGAAAAGATGCGTAAAGATTTACCTCGGCTGGCTTTTGATGAAATTCCGCAGGAATTGCCGGATGCCAAAGAGATTACCAAAATCATCAAACATGGGAATACGGTCATCGGTTATGAAATCGCTTCTGAATTTTCAGTTACCAAAGAAGAGGCAATCACGTTGGCCAAAGAAGGCAAGATCAGAAATGTCGGTATTGCTCATCGCAACGGCGAACAATACTTGAAAAGTTTACCCGACGGCGATTGGAATAACAATTTAAGTAGTTTGCCGATCGAAAACGAAAAGAAATCCTAAGACAAAGTTGAGTTTTTGCTGTTTTTGTTATATAATAAACTGATGCTAGATCGACCAAAAAAGAAAAGGTGAATCGAATGATTGATTTGACAAGTATTCAAGATCCCTCCTTTGTTAAACGGTTATCCAAAAAAGAATTGAAAGAATTGGCGAAAGAAATCCGCCAATTCTTAATTGAACACATTTCCAAAACCGGAGGGCATTTGAGCAGTAATTTAGGGATTGTCGAAATTACGTTGGCAATGTACTATGTATTTGATTGTGACCAGGATCAGTTTATTTTTGATGTCGGACACCAATCCTATGTCCATAAAATTTTAACCGGTCGGGCCAAAGATTTTGATACGTTAAGACAATATCAAGGCCTTTCCGGTTATATTTGTAAAGAAGAATCCAAATACGATGTTTGGGAATCGGGACATTCTTCCACCTCGTTATCGGCCATGGCGGGGATGTTGTTATCAAAGGAAAACAAGGATCAACGGATTATTTCGTTGATCGGGGATAGTTCGATTATGAATGGGGTTGCGTTTGAGGGGCTGAATTTTTTAGGAAATCAGAATCAATTGGCTCCGATTATCATTTTAAATGATAATAAAATGGGTATTTCAAAATCAGTTGGGGCGCTAGCAAAAACGTTGTCCCGTTTAAGAGGAACGCATTTTTGGCGCACGGTCAAACGCGTTTTGAATACGATTTTCCCGACATTTGTCTGCAACTGGTTTCATCAGTTGAAACGGGGAATCAAAGGAATGATTCAACACGACAATATCTTTGAAGATATGGGTTTTGATTATTACGGTCCGATCAAAGGTAACGATCTTTATGCTTGTATCAAAGCCTTAAAACGGATTGAACATACCACTCAACCGGTTATTTTACATATTTTAACCAAAAAAGGAAAAGGATATGCCCCTTCGGAAGCCGATGAGTCTGGAAATTATCACGGAATCGGTCCATTTGATATTGCAAGCGGAAAACCACTTCAAACGTTAAAACCACATGAGGCGTCCTTTTCTAAAATCGTTGCGGATTATTTGGTTGAAAAAAGAAAAGAAGAACCTTTTTTTGTTGTAACACCGGCGATGAAGTCGGGAGCGAAATTAGAAGAATTTGCCACACTTTATCCCACATCGTTTTATGATGTCGGGATTGCCGAAGAACATGCCGCCATTATGGCCGCCGGTATTGCTTTGAATCATCAAAAGGTCGTGTTGCTCTATTATTCGACTTTTATGCAGCGGGCGTACGACGAAATATTAAACGATATTGCCAGACAGAATTTATCGGTTATTATCGGAATCGATCGGGCGGGTGTTGTCGGGGAAGACGGTGCGACCCACCAGGGAATTTACGATATTGCCATGTTGTCTTCCATGCCCAATATGCTTATTGCAATGCCCAAAGATTTAGAAGAAACGATCGGTATATTCAATTATGCTTTTTTACATGAAGGACCGATCGCCATTCGCTATCCGAGAAAAATCATCGATACATCTCGTAGTGTGGACCGAAAAAAAATAATTCCGCCTTCTTGGGACGAACTTTTAGAAGGAGAAGTTCTTTGTATCTTGGCCTATGGACCGGATGTTGACAAAATCAAGGAAATCCTTACGGCTAATTCTTTATCAGTCGGTTTGGTCAATGCCCGGTATATTCAACCGCTTGATTCAAAAATATTGGAAAAGATTTGTAAACGATACCAACACCTTTTGATTATCGAGCAGGTGGTACACGAAGGTTCGTTATACAGTTTGGTATTGGCACATTTGAATGAACGACGTCGGTATTTGCCGATTGATTTTGTCGCTTTTGATAAAAACAGAAGCATTACCCATGGTTCAATAGAAGAGGTGTTGGATCATTACGGAATGTCTAAAGAAGACATCTTAAAAAAAATAAACGGGATTTTATCCATGTATTCAACCGAAAAAGATTAAAAGAATACCAAGGGAATCTTCAATAGAACAATCGGTTTTTGAAAGATATGATCTAAAAGTCATATCTTTTTTTCATTATTTACAAAACAAAAACCGCACGCTTTAAACGTGCGAATTATTTTATGTTTTGTAAATGGTTGATCACTTGATCGACTAAGACAGACGGCGTAGAAGCACCGGATGTGATATTGATCTGTTGAACAGCGGTAAAATCAATTGCCGCAAGATCTTCAATTTGTTCGATCAATACACTGCGAATACCCTTTTGCTGGGCCAGTTGCCATAGTTTTTTGGTGTTGGAAGACATTTTATCGCCGACTACGAGGCATAAATCGGCTTTTTTTTGATCTAGAACGGCTTGTTGCCGTTGGGTTGTGGCCAAACAGATTTTATTGTCGATGATGGCTTGCGGAAACTTTTCTTTAAAAGTCCGATAGATTATTTCGGTATCTAGTAACGACAACGTGGTTTGATTGGTGATATAGATCGCTTCTTCGGTAAAAGGCAAGTTTTCGACATCTTCTTTGGTTTCAATCAATCGAATCAAAGAACTGCTTTCCAAAATCCCTTCGCATTCCGGATGATTTTTGGTTCCGATATAGTAACATCGATACCCCGCTTCCAAATGTTGTTTTATTCTACGGTGAACAATCAATACATTCCCACAAGTGGTATCTAAGATGGTCAAACCTTTTTGTTTGGCTTTTTCGTAAACATTCGGTGCCACTCCATGTGCCGAAAAGACAACGGTACCGGTTGAAATACGGTCCAACATGGAAAGACGGGTACGGTTTTCCTCGATTAAGATGGCTCCCATTTGAACCAAGTGATTGGTCACCGTTTTATTGTGAATGATCGATCCGAGCAGATAAATCGGTTTGGGATAGGCCGGATCCATCAGGGCTTGTTCGACTTTTTGAATGGCTTGACGGACACCCCAACAAAAGCCTTGCGGAGAAAGTTTATGAATGATCATGCAATCCTCCGAATCGTCTTTTGCGCATTTGATACGAATTTAAGGCTTTCTCCAGTTCGTTTTGATCGAAATCGGGCCATAAAACATCGGTGAAATAGAGTTCGGCATAGGCCAGTTGCCATAATAAAAAATTACTGATTCTGATTTCGCCGCTGGTACGGATCAAAAAATCCAAAGGCGGATAATCTTTGGTAAACAGGTGCTGTTCAATGGTGTTCGGTGTAATATCGTCGATGTTCAGTTGGTTTTGTTTGACTTCTTCGGCTATTTTTTTACAAGCAGAAGTAAGCTCGTCATAGGACCCATAATCAATACAGATCGAAATCGTAAGGCCGGTGTGCGTCTTTGTTTTTTCTTCCAATTCCGTCATGATTTCAAGCAATTTTTCCGATAGTCGATCCCGTCTTCCTAAGAAACGGAACCGATAGTCGGAATTCCATAGTTTGGTTTTATAGCGTTGATAATAGCGAATGGGTGTTGTCATCAAATAACGGACTTCCTCTTTAGGGCGCGTCCAATTTTCGGTTGAAAAACAAAAAAGCGTTAAATAGCGAATTCCTTTTTCTTGACATAGTTTGGCAATCGTTTTGATGTTTTCGGCTCCTTTGCGATGACCGATTGTTCTCGGGAGTTTCCGTTTGGCTGCCCACCGACCGTTTCCGTCTAGAATAATTGCCATATGGCCAGGTATTTTATTGGTTTCCATATGAACTTCCCCTTTCTTTATATTTAGTATAGCATAAAGCCTTTTAATTGCAATGTTTTTAAAAGAAGAGTGACTGAAAAACAGACTATGACATATGCTAAACTAGGTGAAGATACCGATGAAATGTTTGGTATGTATTCATGGATTGTTATCTGACAAAAAAGATTTCTCGTATTTGGCCAATGCTTTAAAATCGTATTACGATGCGATTGAATTAAGGGATATGCCCGGTCATGGCGATAATAAGGCTCCCTTTAAAACAGAAGCGATCGAACGGTTTTATTTGGAATTGTTGGAACATCTTGCCATCAAGTACGATGTGATTGATCTGATGGGATATTCATTAGGCGGTGTGGTTGCCTGTTATTTGCAACAGCGCCGAAAAATACGGAAGTTGATTCTTTTGGCCCCGGCTTACCGCTACTTGAATTTAAAAAATTATCCTTTTTTAGTACCGAAAGAAAAAAGGACAAAAAAAGAAACCCTTCCTTTAAAAAAACAAATGGCCTATTTATGGCGATTTCAAAGTGTTGTTCGGTCTTTATCGCATGGTTTTTCCATGATTGGCTGCGAAACCTTGATTCTTTGGGGAGATGAAGATTATTTGGTTAAAGAAAGTTCGGGAATGTTGCTGTATCGTTTGGTTAAACATCCGAATCGTCGTTATTTGATTTTAAAAGGAATCAATCATTTTAATTTGCTTTTTTCCGCTCATACGTTGTTTGAAATTCAAAATTTTTTAAATGACGGAATAAATCCATCCCTTTTGGGGCATCGTAAAGAAGGAGGGGATAAGGATGATAGAAAAAATAGATGGATATAAGCAATCCATTTGGGAAAAACAAAATCCATTACGGCACTTGAACCGGGATGGAATGGAACAGAATTTTAAATTTTTAAAAGGTAGTCAGGGACATAGTCCGGCTTATTTAGAGTGTTGTGCGTATGATTTGGAAGAAGAAGGTTATATTCTTTTTTCGGAAGAATTAAAAAAACTTGCCGCTAAAAAACGTCGGCTTTTAAAATGGAATCAATATCCTTTTTACAGACTTCAAAATCCCATTCGTATGGTTTTATTACAGGCGGACGAGGACAAACGACTATCGGAAAAAATTCATGCTTTAATGAAAAGTAAAAAGAAATCAAAGCGAATGGGATTAATCAAACGTTTGATTCGAAAAGAAACGGCTTATTGCAACCGACTGGAAAAAGGATGCATCCATACTTAAAAAGACCAGAATGCTTTTGACATTCTGGTCTTTTTGTTAACGATTTAAAAGTCGTATTTCATGGTTGATGGCATCCAGTACATAAGGAATTTCCGGTTTGATATCGCCTTTGATGATTTTCGTGGCGATAAATGTTTCGATATATTTTTGTATGTATCGTTTGACTGGTCTGGCCCCATATTCTTCATTGTAACTTTGATCTAAAATATACTGTTTCAAAGTATCGGTAAAAGTAATGTTGATGCCTTGCGATAAAAGCCGCATATCCAAATCTTTTAATAATTTTCCGACAATTTTGATTTGTACATCTTTATGAAGCGGATGGAAAGTAATGATTTCGTCAATACGGTTTAAAAATTCCGGTTTGAAATTTTGTTTCAATAGGTCCTGTACCTGACGGTAACGATCTGTTTGATCGGAAAGAAGAAGAGAACTGCCTAAATTGGAAGTCATGATGATAATCGTATTTTTAAAATCGACGGTTCTTCCTTGCGAATCCGAAAGTCTTCCGTCATCTAAGATTTGTAACAGAATGTTGAAAACATCTCGATGCGCTTTTTCGATTTCGTCAAATAAGATGATCGAATAAGGATTTCTTCTGACTTTTTCGGTTAATTGCCCTCCTTCATCGTAGCCGATATAACCGGGAGGCGCACCAATCAATTTGGCGACGCTGTGCGGTTCCATGAATTCGGACATATCCAATCGGATGATATGGGATTCACTGCAGAATAGGGCATCGGCCAACGCTTTGGCCAGTTCGGTTTTACCGACACCGGTCGGTCCTAAAAACAGGAACGAACCAATGGGTCGGTTTTCGTCTTTGATCCCCGCTCTTTGCCGAATAATGGCATCGCTGATCAGTTCGACTGCTTCATCCTGACCGATTACGCGTTGTTTTAAGGTATCGGCTAAATGAAGTATTTTTTCTTTTTCTCCTTGCATCAATTTTGAAATCGGAATATTGGTCCATTTGGCAACGACTTCGGTGATGGCTTCTTCATCGACGGATTCGGACAGCAAATGATTTTCTTTGGAACGATTTTGATAATCGCTGATTTTTTGTTCTAAAGAAGGAATAACGGAATATTGTAATTCCGAAGCATATTTATAATCTCCCTCATTAAATGCTTTTTCCAATTCAAATCGTTTTTGATCCAACTGCTTTTTCATCTCTTTGAACGCAGTCAATTCCTTTTTTTCCTGCTGCCATTTTTCCGTTAACGTTTTTTCTTCTTGTTCTAAGTCCCGTAACTCGGTTTCGATTGTTTCCAACCGTTTCTTAGAAGTCGGATCGGATTCTTTTTTTAAGGCCATTTGTTCGATTTTCAATTGAGTTATTTTTCGATCGCAATCATCTAGGACCGTCGGTTTGGAATCCAGTTCCATTCGGCAAGATGCGCAGGCTTCATCCACTAAATCAATGGCTTTATCCGGTAAAAACCGATCGGTAATGTAACGATTCGATAAGGTCGCGGCCGCTACAATGGCATTATCGGTAATCGCAACACCGTGGTGCAATTCGAATCGTTCTTTGATTCCTCTTAAAATCGAAATGGTATCTTCAACCGTCGGTTCACTGACCAATACCTTTTGAAAACGACGTTCCAAAGCACTGTCTTTTTCAATGTATTCGCGATACTCTTTTAATGTGGTTGCTCCGATACAGTGGAGTTCTCCTCTGGCAAGCATCGGTTTAAGCATATTGGAAGCATCCAGTGCACCATCGGATTTTCCGGCTCCGACGATCAAATGGATTTCATCGATAAACATGATGATATTTCCATCGGAGTCTTTGATTTTATTTAAAACTGCTTTCAGCCTTTCTTCGAATTCGCCTCTGTATTTGGCTCCTGCAACTAAGGCACCCATATCCAGTTCGAATATTTCTTTGTCTTTTAAGGAGGAAGGAACATCATTGGCTACGATTCGTCTGGCCAATCCTTCGATAATGGCTGTTTTACCGACACCCGGTTCACCGATTAGAACAGGATTATTTTTGGTTTTACGGGAAAGAATTTTAATAATCCGTCTGATTTCTTCATCTCTTCCGATAACCGGATCGATTTTCCCTTGTTTGGCTAGGGCTACGATATTTCGACCGTATTTTTCCAACACATTTTCTTCTTGATAATTTTGTTGTTCCATACTAAAACCGCCTTTCTTGATTATTCGTCTTTCTTGAAGACAATTTTATTATACTCCTTTTTTTGGCACTGTCAATAATAGAGTGCCAAAAAAGTAAAAAAACTTTTTTAGGTTTGACAACCCATAGACTCTTTGCTATAATATAAAAGCGTTATGGCCCTGTAGCCAAGTGGTAAGGCACGGCACTGCAACTGCCCGACCATCAGTTCGAATCTGTTCGGGGCCTCCAGTTGGAATTTGAAATTTTCTTAAAAGAAAATTCTTAATAGGAAAAAAGAAAAAAGGTTGATTTATCAAGGCATTTTGGAGATACGATGAGTCAATCTTTTTTCTTTTTTTCTTAAAGTGCCCATTTTCGAATACGCACAGCCTCCTGAACAGTTTCTAAATTGCTATAAATCCAATCGAATATGGAAATTCCGATAAAAATACTTTATAATTAAAGTGGTAAAACGAAAAAGGGCGAGTTTATTAATAGATCGATCCTTTCGTTTGTAATGAAAAACCGATCGGAACAATGAGGGATGGAGGAATAGAAGAATGGTAAAAAAATATTTGATTACGGCAATTGTTTTTTTGGGAATCGGATTGGCTTTAGGTGTATTTTTCAGAGAATTTACAAAATATTTCGAGTATGATTTGATAAACAATCATACTTCTTTAAGTGCGATGCATGTTCATGCGTTGGTATTGGGATTTATCTTTTCTTTGGTTATGATGATGCTAGTGAAAGTATTTTGTATAGAGCGGTCGAAAATCGAACGAGTTGCCTATATTGCTTATGTCATCGGTTTGAGCATCGCATTGATCATGATGCTGATACGAGGAATTTTGCAGGTGGTTGATGTTGACTTTATGGCAAAAATCGATTCTGCGCTTGCGGGTATTGCGGGATTAGGACACATCTTACTCGGTCTTTCGCTCGTTTTGTATGTAATTTATTTATTCAAAGGAATAAAAGAACAATAGAAGTAGTCGAAAGAAAAAAACAGTTTGGAAAAACGATATTCATTTGGAGTGATTTAAAAAGAATTTCGTTTTTCCGATTCAAACAAAAAACAAACAAACTTAAAAGACGAAATAAATTTTAATTTTATGAGCGACATTTGTAACCTTTCGTCGGTTGATTTTAACGAACGAACGGATTATTTTGATAAGATTGTCGCTTTTTTATTTTTGTAAAATAAGCTATAATGATAAATAAGAAATGAAAGGAAGGGAAACGATCGATATGAAATACAATGTACTGGATTTTGGCGCAGTTGGTGATGGAAAAACCAATGACGGCCGTGCCATTCAACAAGCGATTGATGCTTGCTGTAAGAGTGGCGGTGTGGTTGTTTTGCCGCAGAATCATACCTTTATCAGCGGAAGTATCGTATTGAAAAGCAATGTGGAACTTCATCTTGAAAAAAACGCTTGTTTGAAAGCCAGTGACCGGTTAAGTGATTTTGATTTACTGAAGAAAAAGTCCATTCGGCGAGTCGAAAAACCGACTTGGGAAAATTGTGATTACAGCGGTAAACCGACCAAATATTTTTTGTATGCTTATCAAGCCGAAAACATCCAAATAACAGGAGAAGGCGTGGTTGACGGAAACGAAGAAATTTTTTACGGAACTGTCAGTCCTTATCATATCGACGGGTATTTTTATCCGCGAGTACCGCTCGTTTATTTTGAAGACTGCAAAAAAATAGCGATTTTAAATGTTACATTTCAAAAAAGTGCGTTTTGGACGACTCATTTGGTGGGATGTGAGGATGTCTTGATCGATGGGTTGAAGATTTATAATAATCTTCGATTGGCAAATTGTGACGGAATTGATCCGGATCATTGTAAAAATGTTTTGATCCGCAACTGCACCATCGAGTCGGCCGATGATTGCATTGTATTTAAAACCACGAAAGACAACCATCAATATGGTCGGTGTTCCCATATTACAGTTGAAAACTGCCGGTTGATTTCCACTAGTGCGGCCATTAAGTTCGGAACGGAAAGTGTGGATGATTTTACCGACATTACGGTTCGAAATTGTACGATTTTAAAAAGCAATCGGGGAATTTCGTTTCAATTGCGGGATGAAGGTTCGATAAAGAATATCCGTTTTGAACATTTGAGGATCGAAACCAGACGGTTTTCGCCGGTTGAATGGTGGGGAAAAGGCGAAGGAATTTCGATTACCGCCAATCCCAGAAAGAAGAATCAACCGGTAGGAACTATTTCCGATGTACGCTTTTTTGATATTCAAATGGATTGTGAAAACGGAATTTTCATTTACGGCGATCCGACACAAAACATTTTTGATATAACGTTTGAAAATATCGAACTTCGTTTGAATCGGAAAACCAAATGGCCCCTAGATACACACGATATTCGTCCATGTGAGGGAAACGGAACGATTGAAGGGCGCATGAATTTTATTAAGTGTGTTCATGCAAAGAACATCACTTTTCAAAAAATGACCTATCAAGCGGATTCGGAAATGCAAAAAGAAATGAACGAGGCCTTTTGTTTGGAACACACCACCGGTATTCAGATGATCAAATAGGAGGAAAAAATGAAAAAAGAAGAAATAACTCCTTTTAATGTGGTACTGGATCAACCGGATCGGGATAATCCGCTGAGTGTCGGAAACGGTAATTTGGCAGCGACAGTGGATGTTCTTGGAACTCAGACTTTTTATGAAACAGATGCCGCCATTCCGTTAACCGTTATGAGCAGTCTGTGTTTTGTGACGGATCCTGAGTTTTTTTTCGTTAAGCCTACCATTTATCAAGCACAGGATCATAAGGTTGGATACTGTACCGACGAACAAGGTCAAGAAGAGGCTTTTTACCATTTGCGCAGTTATCCGTATCGGTTTTCGTTTTTTATGTATGCGTTTTACCGCAACAAAGAAAAAGTAAGTCCGGCGGATATTGAACAAGTGCATCAGGAATTGGATTTATATCACGGAATCATCGAGTCGGTATTTATCCTAAATGGCGAAAAAGTGAAAACCAAAGTCATGGTTGATGAACAAGATGATGTTTTACGGTTTGAAGTGGAAACAAATTGTAAGGGGTTGGATATCCGTATCGTGTTTCCCAAAACAAGTTCAAACAAAAGAGGAAGTTTGTATCCGAAAACGGATCCTTATCACTATGAGAACGGTAAAATCATTCGGCAGACCGAACACGAACGATTTACAGCCTATTTAACAACCGATATGCCTGTTCAAGATCAAAAAGAATATCTTACGCTTTCGGTTGAAGGTCGGGGCTATTTTGAAATGGCGATTTTAAAACCAAATCGTTATTGTCATGATTTATCTGCTTATTTTAAACGAATCAAAGCGCATTTATTGCTTGCAAAAGATTCGGTTGATGCGCTTTTAGTAAAAGAATTCAACCGTCGGTTGGTTTTATCGCTTTATTTAGTAAAAGTGAATTCCGCCGGCCTTTTTCCGCCGCAAGAAACGGGACTGACTTTGAACAGTTGGTATTCCAAATTTCATTTGGAAATGCATCCGTGGCACAGTCTTTGGATGGTGGAATACGGTTTGGAAGATGTGTTTTTAACTCAGTTGAACTATTATTTTTCTATTTTGGAACGAGCTGAAAAAAGAGCGGAAGAACAAGGCTACCAAGGTGCCAGACTTCCTAAAATGACGTCGTTTTCAGGAGAGGATTCACCCAGTTCAATCGGCTGTCTTTTATTATGGCAACAACCGCATTTGTTTTTGATGCTGGATACTTATTACCGAAAAACAAAGAACCAAGCCGTCCTTCAACGGTTTATGCCGCTTTTAAATGAGCTGATTTGTTTTTTGCAAAGTTTTGTATATTGTCAAAACGATGTCTATCATTTGGATTATCCGATTATTCCCGCACAGGAATGTTTTGATCCTTTGAAAACAAGAGATCCGATTTTTGAAGTGGAATACGTCCGTTACGCTTTTGAAAAAATGATTTTCTTCTGTAAAGAACTGAAAAAACCGTATTCTAAGACATGGGAAGATATTGTCTTGAAAATGGTATGGCCGAAGATGCGAAACGGTTGTTATTTGGCAACGGCAGACGAACAAGGAAAAAAGACTTATACGAAATTCGCCAAAGATCATCCACTCGTCTTGATGCCGTACAGTTTGTTTGAAAGCGATCGAATCGAACCGAAGGCGATGAGTAAGACACTGGATCGTGTTTTAAAAACGTACGATTTGGAAGAAATGTGGGGATGGGATTTTCCGATGATGGCGATGTGTGCTTACCATTTGAATCGAAAAAAAGAAGCCTTATCGTTATTGCTTTACCCAACGGGTAAAAACATTTATATGAAAAACGGTCATAACCGTCAATCCGACCGGGATGATTTACCGCTTTATTTACCGGGGAACGGGGCTTTTTTATTGGCTGCTTCTTTGTTTTTGAATCATTGATTTTTCGGACTATTTTAATAGATATAAAAACGATTTTGATAGTTGTTTGTTCTTTCTTTGTTTACAATCAAGATAGAAGTCGTCGTTAGGAAAAAGTGCCGTTTGTAAGACGGCACAAAATTAATTTTAAATTTGTAAGCGTTTTCTAAAATAACTGTTTTTCCGACGATGGAAGTCAATTTGCACACTTGACTGATACTTGATTGAAAAGGAGGAAAACATAATTTATTGTGCAGAATTATGGCAAATGTATGTTTAAAAAATTTGTTTTGGTTTGTTCTTTGTTTTTGCTTTGTGCCGGATTGTTGACGGTTGCATCTTGTAAAGACGAAACAAAAGGCAATGACGAAGTAATCTTGACTTTTGTTACAAACGGCGGGCAAGAATTAGAAGCAATGAAAGGCAAACCGGGAGAGGCTTTACAGTTGCCGATCCCAGTTTTTGATGGGTATTCTTTTGCTTACTGGGCAAAAGATGAGTTACTTGAAAATAAGTTTGAAAGTTCGGTCTTTCCCGAAGAAAATATGACACTTTATGCAAAGTGGCTCGCCAATTATCGCGAACTTACGGTTGTTTATCATAACGGACTTCCGTCATTAAAGAAAAAGGTTATTGAAACAACCGCTGTTTCTTTGGAAAATCCGACTCTGGAAGGGTGCCGTTTTGCAGGGTGGTATACCGATGAACCTTTAACGCTTGCTTTTAACGGTACCATGCCCAAATCCGATTTAACGGTTTATGCGAAATGGGAAAAAGAAGAAGATACGGCTTTCGTTTCTCCGAAAGGAAACCCGCAGGCAAGCGGAAGTTGGTTTGATCCGCTTGATTTCGATACGGCCTTGGCTAGAATGAAACGCGGTGCTCAAAATCAACTTCATCAATTGTATTTACAAAGCGGTACGTATGAATTTTCAACCAGAAAGATCGTGGATACGGATATGAGCGGTACGGTTGACTCGTATCAAATCATTGCCGGTGTGGATGGAGATTCGTTACCGATTTTCGATTACAGCCAACAAGAATACGGCCAAAGAGGATTCGATATCCGGGCGGATTACGTTCATTTATCGAATTTGATCGTGGAACGGGCCGGTGCCTATGGAATTTATGTCGGCGGTTCTCACAATATTGTTGAAAATTGCGTTACGAGATACAACCGAAATACGGGACTTGGAATTGCCAGATGGGATGATAGTCAAAACACGTTGGATAAATATCCTTCCGATAACTTGATCTTAAAATGTACTTCCCACGACAATTTCGATTATAACAATGGCGGCGAAGATGCCGATGGATTTTCCGCCAAACTGACGGTCGGTCATAACAATATTTTCGATTCGTGTATTGCTTTTGCAAACAGCGACGACGGATGGGATTTGTATTCGAAATCTTCCAGCGGAAATACGGGTGTGACCAAAATCATCAACTGCATCGCTTTCAGAAACGGCTTTTTGTCCGATATCGGCGATGAGAACAATACTTCGTCGTACAATAACGGTCGAACCAGAGACGGCGACGGAAACGGATTTAAATTAGGTGGCGAGGTTATGTACACCAATGCTTATTTGGAAAACTGTATCTCGTTTGAAAACGGCGCACACGGTTATACCGATAATTCCAATCCGGGAATTTTGAATTTGAAAAACTGTACGGCTTACAATAACGGTTTGTTTGAAGCCGGAAGATATCAAAATTTCAATTTGGCCCGGACGACCGACAGTTTAAATGTTTATGACGGTTTACTGTCGATCGCAACAAGCAATTACAGCCAGAGTTGTGCCGATGAATTCAGAGGACCGATTTCCAATTCATTGGTATTGCACACGGCAGATCAAAAATTGCAATATTATGCAATTTTGGATGTTATAAACGGAAATTCTAGAATCGAAGAATTATCGGGAATGCCGGTTACCGTGAATGCCGCCGATGTTTTTGAAAAAACAGACGTCCGTGCTTTTTATGTTCAAACGGTTGCATCAGCCGACGAAGTACACAAAGTACTCCGCAATCAAGACGGGTCTATCAATTTGGGCAGTTATTTAAAAATCAACGATGGTGCGTTGCAAAATCTCCAGTTGGATTTTATCGGCGGTCGTTTGGCAATGGATTCTTGGGAAGAATATCGTCATCATGAAAGTCTTGCCATTCCGCAAGGGGCTACGGCCGATACCGTTGTTGCTTATCAAATCTACAATCAGTTGTTTGTTATGTGTAATGAAGAAGCGGTTTATGAAGATCTGGATTTGTATAAAACCATTTTAGGGCATCCGATTCATTGGACATCCAGTCATCCGGATATAGTCACCGTTGATTTGGAAAACCCAAATCCGAAAGACGCTTCTAAAGGAACCGATACGTACTATTGGGGAATTGTCAAAAATCCGTCTTCGGATCAGCAGGTAACTTTAACGGCAACCATATCTATCGGCGATGTTGAATTGCAAAAAGAGTTCAAACTGCTGATCAAGGCATTAAAGCCGATGATCGGGGATATTGAGATTACCTATCCGGATGTGATTTTACAAGGGGAACCGTTTGATCCGGTTATGACGGTGTACGATTTAAACGGCCGGTCGGATGATCAGGTGATTTCTTCGGAAAACTTGGTGGTTACAACGCGTATTTTCTATGAGATTTACGGTCAGCAAATCGAAATAGAAGAATTGAATACTGAAATTCCGGGTACGTACAAAATCGAATACTCTGTTGCGTTAAAAGATTCGGATCAAATGAAGACCGAAACCATTGTTTTGGATGTCGTGAATATTGCTTCTCCGGTTGAGATCGAAGAAGTTACGGCATTGGCTTCAGGAGGAGCAAGCGTGCGTGTTAAAGTAAATTGGGCAACGGGTAAAATCTTTGCGATTGCGGTTGCAAAAGGAAGTCCCGCTCCTACGGCGCTTGATGTGATCACGGCAAACGATTACCAAGTCGGCGATATTTCAGTCGAAGTAAAAGATTTTACTTCTTCGGATATTTCTTCTTTGGAATTTACAATCGGATTTGCCAATGCGGCTTACGGAGATTATACTTACTATCTTGTTGTTCAAAATGAAAACGGTCTTTCGGAAGTGGCCAGTGTGGATGCCGTTGCACCTACTTACATCTCGACGGCTCAAGAATTATACGATGTTTTGCATCGAGATGTTTTGAATACCGAATATATCGTATTATCCAATGATATTGATTTAAAAGATGTAACGTGGGATATGGCCGAGGTAACTTTTGCCGGTATCTTTGACGGTGCGGGATATACCATTTCCAATCTGACGATTCAGTATGACGGCGTTACTTATGCCGGTTTGTTCTATGAAACAAACGGTGCTTTGATTCAAAACGTAACGTTAAAAGAAGTTCAAATTCAAGCAGACAACTCAACCGGTGCGGCTGCGTTGATCGGTAAAGCCAGCGCAACCAATGTTTCCAATGTCAAAATAAGAAATGTCCGTGTTTCCGGCGTTGAAAGCATCGGCGGATTGATCGGTCAAACTTCCAGCGGAAATGTGACATTGAAACAAGTCAGCGTAATCAACGAATCTTCTTATTTGATTTCCGCCTCCAAACGTTATGCCGGCGGTCTGGTCGGATGCTTTATGGGTGGACCGTCCGATGATTCATACAATGAAATCATCATCGAAAATGCCGAAGTCGTTGCCAATGTCGAGTGCGGTAAGAGCGGTTATGTCGGCGGTTTCGTCGGTCGTGTCAAAGGAAACGAAGCAAGATATTTGAAAATCGAAAAAGCCGTTTACGAAGGCACCTTAACAGGAAAATATGCCGGAACGACGACCGGCGGTTCGGACAAGAACGTGCTGGGTTGCCGAATGGAATTCAATCATATCGTATCGTTTGCTAAGATTGCCACCGATAATAAAGACAATGGCGTTATGAACGGAAGATTGCAATCCAATACGATTCAAGGGGTTACCACTACCAATACTTCTTGGGTTGAACTTTCTTCGGGCGCTAACGCAAAACCGAAAAACGTAAAAGCGGATGCCAATCAAGTGGTTCAGGAAGAAACCTTGGATCGCGCTTTCTATCAGGCATTTGATTTGACGGATTGTTGGTCGTTTAATGAAGAAACGGCTCGTATTACGTTAAAGTAAACAGAGGAAGGATAAAATCGTCGATTTTATCCTTTTTCTTTTGAATATAAATTGATTCTGTTTGGTTGAAAACAACTTTGCGTCTAATGAGAAAACTTCCAGCGGAAAGACGCTTTCTTGAACTTAAATTATTTGAAAAAAAGAAAATTATAAGTATAATATAATTATCTTAAAACGATGGGAGGTATGATGGCAATTGATGGATTATCCAAAAATTTGATGGAAGTAAAGCCCCATGGTACTCGTCAATTTCCTTTTGCCGCCTATGAAGAAATTTTTTTAGATGGAAGTCGGAATTTTTTCAAAGCGCACTGGCACACCGAATACGAAATCGATTACGTTGTCGAGGGCAAAATTTGCGTTTGTGTGGACCATCAAACGTTTGTCCTTCATAAAGGAGAAGCGATTTTTATTAATTCCAATCAAATTCATTCTTTGAAAACAGATGAGAAACAAGCAAAAATTTACGCATTTGTTTTTTCGCCCAAATTGTTTTTCAGTTCGGAAGAATCCGTTTTTTCCAAATATTTGGAACGATTGGTTTTGCCTACTTACCGTTTGACCGGTCCTTTGGATTTTGATTTACTGTATCACACCTTTAAAAATGCCAAAGCGAATTACGAATGGCAGATTTTGGCCTGTCTGGTTCCGCTTTTTTTAGAGATTTTCGAAGGGCATCCTTACATACCTGTCAATCAGGAACCGAATAAAGATATCGTCTTGGTTAAAAAAATCATGATTTATTTAGAGGAGCATTTTCAGGATAAAATCACACTTTCAAAGGTTTCAAAAGAAGTCGGTGTCTGTAAAACCGAAATCTGCCGGATTTTTAAAGAACAAACCACTTTTACCATTATGGATTTTTTAAATGAAGTCCGCATTGAAAAAAGTCTGTATTTATTGAAACAGGGAGAAATGACGATTACGGAAATCGCACAGAGTGTCGGATTTAATGCATCTAGTTATTATGCGCAAGTTTTTAAAAAAATGATCGGCGTTTCTCCTAAGACATATCTTTTTAAACAGAAAAACATCTAAAAAACAGTAAAAACAGCCTATTTTTCTTCTTTTTTGCTATAATAGAAATAGAGTAGGAGGAACAAATATGAGTAGTTTTAAAGATATGAGAATCGTAGATAATTTTTATCAGACATCTAGTTTTTTTCCGATGCCCACAACCTTGATCGGAACTTTGTCGGAAGATGGTAAAACCACCAGTTTCGGAGCTTATTCGTTGGTTCAGCCGTACTATATTGCCGGTAAAGATTATTATGCTATGCTGTTGTGCTGCCGAAATTCTTCGAATACGTGCAAAGGAATTTTAAGGCACGGGAAATGTACGATCAATTTCATTCCCGATCGAAAAAAATACTTTAAAGAAGCTGTTCGACTGGGATTTCCGGGCGATACGCCGGAAGAAAAGATGAAAGATTGCCTTTTTACGTTAGAAGAAGGTTTGATGAAAGAAAGCCATCCCGATCAAATGTTTCCCAAAGTGATTCGGGAAAGTTTTCAAGTTTTCGAATGCAGTTGGGTTAAAGAACTGGACAATGCGATGCATGATGTCGTACAGGAAGAATATGCTCCGCCGTATCATCAATTCAATGGAATCACTTCGCAGTATGGGGCTCATTTTATTTTGAAAATCGATAAGATTTTAATGAAACCGGCATATTATGATGCCATTATCAACGGGGTCAAAGCTTCGTCTTTTCCGAAAATCCCGGTCGATTACGGGTATAGAGACAGTAAATATTTTTGGTATGTCGGACATACAAGACCGAAAAAAGAACCGATCCCCGATAAAGAAGTCGATATGGAATCCGTTCGATATGCGGCCAATCGAGCAGATGATGTTGTTAAATTCAGCGACGAAGCCTGCCAGATGCTTGTCAAAGTACCGCGCGTTTTCTTATCGATGGTTTTAAAAGGTTGTGTCAAATGGGCTAAAGAAAATAATGTGACGTTGATCGAAAAGGAACATATGGCGATTATCAACGACAAACGGGCAAAGGAAAAGAAAAAATAAAAGAAAAAACGGCCGATTCTTATGCGGAAAGAAGGCCGTTTTTTCTTTATCGGAAACGGAATTCCAAAAAGGCTGGGTTGTGATCGGAATAAGCGAAATCCGTTTGAATGTTTTTCGATTCAATGACTTCAATATTGTCGGATACGATGAATCCGTCCACCACGACGGTATAGGTTTTATCTTTTTCATATACGACATCGGCGCCCCGACAGGTCGGAACTTCTTTGGTTGTTGCAAACTGATAGCCGTTGGGTAAGTCGCTGTTGCTTAAAAACGAAAGCCAGTCCGGTTGTTGTTGATTGGTTTTAAATGCAGAAGCACTGTCGGCAATATCGTGATTGAAATCCCCGCCGACGATAACGTAATTTCCTTTTTCCTGTTCGTCTTCTAAGATCGTGTTCAATAGGTTTATTTGTTGTTTTCGATAAACGCCGCCTTTGTCATAGGCCGATAAATGAACATTGATCAAAACCAGTTCTTTTTCCTCTATTTTCAAGCGGAGAATATGGATGCAACGATCCAAATCGAACAATTTATTGAGCCAATGCGTGGAAATCGGAAGGCTCCTTCTAAGAGAAGAAGAAACTTGATAACGTGATAAACTCATCATTCCGCTATCGACACGGCCGTGAGGATCGTTTAAAGGATACATTAAAAATTCGGAATGAAAATTGCTGATGAAACTGAATCCGTATGAATCAAAAGCGCTTGTTATGAGGTTTTTTTGGTTGGCGTGATGGGAACGGGTGGAATTGCGATCGACTTCCTGTAAGAAGATAAAATCGGGATTGACTTGTTTTAAAACGTCGATGCTGCCGGTTGTGTTGGTTTCAACTTCCGATTTGCTTCGCGCTTTTCCGTACTTTCCTTTTGTTTTTTCACCTGAAAGCATTTTTCCTTCATCCATGAAAAAAGTAAAATCGGGACTGTAGGCACCGAATCCGAGGTTGTAAGTGATGATCGAATACGTTTGATCCTTTTGCAGTTGATCGGTGGGATTTTGTTCGACTTCCAGTGGAAGAAAATCACTGATTCGATCGTAAGTGGCTTCCAAATAAATGGCATATCCCCCTACTGTTAAAACGACGATTCCGATCAAAATCAAGACGACGAGTAAAATTTTTTTGACTATTTTCATAAAACGACCTCTTTCCATTATACCGTATCTCTTTTTTTAGTATAACACAATTTCAGGCAGTTAAAGATAACTTTTTATAAAAAGAATTTGATGGTTTGATCTAAAAAGCGTGTGTTGTAATACTTTTTCGATTGGCTATATGATAGATCTGCCTTTTCGCCCCCATATGTCTTTTGGAACCGTACTGGTTGGCCTTATGCGATCATGAAAAACTAAAGATGTAAAACGAAAATGGAAGATACGCGAAATTTTTTGACTTTCGGTCCGTTTAAGCATTTTTAAATTTTTGAAACGGCTTCTTAAGCGATTTTCGTCTATGAAATTAATAAATAATGGTGTATAATAAGAATTGAAGAAAACAAAAGAAAAAAGAATAAGGAGAAGAAGATGAGCGAGTTATTTAAAGATATTCCTGTAGTTACCTACGAAGGCAAAGAAAGTAAGAATCCCTTGGCTTTTAAATTCTACAATAAAGACCAAGTGGTGTTGGGAAAGAAGATGAGCGAACATCTTCCGTTTGCGCTTTCTTGGTGGCATACGCTGAATGCCAGCGGAGTAGATATGTTCGGAAGCGCAACGATCGATAAAACTTTCGGTATCCAAGATCCGCTTGAACGGGCCAAGAAAAAAGTGGATGCCGGAATCGAATTGATGCAAAAATTAGGAATTCAGTACTACTGTTTCCATGATGTGGATTTGGTTGAAGAAGCCGATGATATCAATGAAATGAACCGTCGGTTGGATGAGATTTCCGATTATATTTTGGCTAAGACCAAAGGAACGCAGATTCGCTGTTTATGGGGAACTGCCAATATGTTTTCCAATCCGCGTTTTATGAATGGGGCCGGTTCGACCAACGATGCGAATGTTTACTGTTTTGCGGCTGCTCAGATCAAAAAAGCATTGGATATAACGGTGAAACTAGGTGGCAAAGGTTACGTTTTTTGGGGTGGCCGAGAAGGTTATGAAACGCTACTGAATACCGATATGGAATTGGAACTCAACAATATTGCCCGCTTGATGCATATGGCTGTTGATTATGGTCGAAAAATCGGTTTTAAAGGCGATTTTTACATTGAACCGAAACCGAAAGAACCGATGAAACATCAATACGATTTCGATGCGGCAACGGCGATCGGTTTTTTGAAAAAGTACGGATTGGATCAAGATTTCAAACTCAACATTGAAGCCAATCATGCCACGTTGGCCGGTCATACGTTCCAACATGATTTAAGAGTGTCCAGAATCAATCATATGTTGGGATCGATTGATGCCAATCAAGGTGATATGCTTTTGGGATGGGATACGGATGAGTTTCCGTTTGATGTTTATACGGCTACGATGTGCATGTATGAAGTTCTTCAAAACGGCGGCTTGACGGGCGGATTTAATTTCGATGCGAAAACCAGACGGCCGAGCAATACGTTTGAAGATGTGGTTGAAGCCTACATTTTGGGCATGGATACCTTTGCACTCGGTCTTTTGAAAGCGGCGGCATTGATAGAAGACGGACGGCTTGAGGAATTTGTTCAATCAAGATATGCGTCTTTTAAGGAAGGAATCGGCGCGAAAATTGTAAGCGGAACGACGACGCTTGAAGAACTTGCGGATGTTGCTTGTCAAATGAAGCGGATTGCCACACCATCTAGCGGCAAACAAGAACGTTTGGAATCGATTGTCAATCAAATTCTATTTCAATAAATAAAAAAAGGTCGGTTGAATTGAACCGATCTTTTTTTATGGCTGAATTATTTTTTTTCAACGAAGACTTTCTTTAATCTCGCAAAACGCGGAAGGCCGTCTTCCAAAGGCGCTTTGGCATCACCTTGAATCAACGGAAGTGCATAAGAAACGTATTCTTCCGATAATCCCGTACCGTTGTTGATGATCCATTCCGACGGTACTTTCTTTTCTTGGTTGGCCACTTCATGGAGCGGAATTTTGATGTATTCGCATTCGTATTTTCCGTTTTCCATATGCCGTTTGAATCCGATCATATAATCGGTAATTCCGCTGACGGCTGCTTTAACGGCTTCTTTTCCGGCTGTATAGGCTTCTTCCACATCGACAGCAGAAGCTAAATGTTGTGCACAGCGTTGAAGTAGCGAAAATTCAATCGGACGTACTTTGACACCCAATTCCTGTTTCAATAAATTGGCAAGAACATTGGCGGTTCCACCCAGTTGAGAATGACCGAACGAATCTTTTGCCAAATTCTGACTGCCCATTTCGGCAACATAAGTGCCGTCTTTGGTTTTCAGTCCTTCGGATACGGCAATCAAAACTTTTCCGTGATTCTTTTCATAGACTTCTTTGGCATCTTGAATGAATTTATTAACATCAAACGGAACTTCCGGCAAGTAAATTAAATCCGGACCGGCGCCTTTGTATTTGGCCAGTGCCGAAGCGGCTGTCAACCAACCGGCATTGCGTCCCATTACTTCCACAACGGCAACCATCGGGGTATCATAGACCGTCGCGTCATAGTATAATTCCATGAAAGATGTGGCAACATATTTAGCGGCAGAAGCATATCCCGGACAATGGTCCGTTACCCATAAATCGTTGTCGATGGTTTTGGGAACACCCATGCAGTAACATTCATAACCGGAATCTTTGAAGAATTTGGATACTTTATTGCAAGTGTCCATTGAGTCGTTGCCTCCGTTATAAAAGAAATAACGAATGTTGTATTTTTTAAAGACTTCTAACAACCGCTTATATTCCGAGTCGTCGATTTCCAATGGTTTGAGTTTGTAACGAACGGATCCGATCATCGAAGAAGGGGTCGTTTTAAGCAATTCCAATTCTTTTGGATCTTCTTGATTGATATCGTAGAATTCTTCATTTAAAATTCCCCGAATTCCGTGAGCGGCCGCATAAACGCGCGTAATATTGGGTTGTTGCAAGGCTTCTAAAAAAACACCTGCGGCGGATGCATTAATAACTGAAGTAGGCCCTCCCGATTGACCTAAAATAGCAGCTCCCTTTAATTGATTCATTTTTCTTATCTCCTTATGTTTCGTTAAGTTTGTTACTTCAATTCTACTTGAAAAAAAGGGGCCTTGTCAAGATGATTTCCCATAAATTCGTAAAAATATGAAATCGTTTTACATTCGGTATTAAAACTTTATCGAAAGATAAAATATTGAAGATGTCAAAAAATATGATATAATGGTACTTGGAGTGATTAAATTGAGGATTGGAGTTTTAACATCCGGCGGAGATGCCCCCGGTATGAATGCCACCATTCGTGCTGTTGTTCGTGCGGCGATCGCATCCGGTGATCAGGTTTTTGCGATTTACGACGGATACAAAGGATTGATCGAAGGTCATCTTGAAGAATTTTCCAGAAAAGATGTATCGGAAATCTTAAATAAAGGCGGTACGATTTTAGGTACGGCACGATTGCCGGAATTCAAATACGAACAAGTCAGACAATTGGCCATCAATCAATTGAAAAAGCACGATATCGACGCTTTGATCGCCATCGGCGGAGACGGAACGTATACCGGCGCCTTGCGGCTTTGGGAAAGCGGTATTAAAACCATCGGTATTCCGGGGACGATTGATAACGATATTGCCTCTACCGATTTTACGATCGGTTTTTCAACGGCTTTGAATACGGCGTGTGAGGCGATCGATAAATTACGGGATACTTGTTCATCGCATCAGCGCTGTTCCATTATTGAAGTAATGGGTCGGTATTGCGGAGATTTGGCTTTATACTCCGGTATTTGCTGCGGAGCGGAATATATTATTACGAAAGATACCGGTTTGGATAAAGAAAAGTTATTGGCGGATTTAAAAGCCAATCGTTTGGCCGGAAGGCGGCATGCCATCGTCGTGATTTCCGAAAATCTGACAGATGTTTACCAACTGGCCAAAGAAGTGGAAACATATAGTGGATACGAATGTCGGGCAACGATTTTAGGATACATCCAGCGGGGTGGTTGTCCTACTCCGGAAGATCGGTTGTTGGCGGCACGACTCGGCAAATATGCGGTGGATTTATTGCATGAAAATATTTTCGGTGTCGCGGTCGGTGTGATCCATGACAAACTCCATTATACACCTCTTGCCGAAGCACTGAAGATGCAAAGCAAATCAAACGAAGAACTTGAAAATTTGGTACAAAAAATTTCATAATAAAGAAGGAGAAAGTGAAAATGAAAAAAACAAAAGTAGTTTGTACAATCGGTCCTGCAAGTGAACAAAAAGAAACATTGGAAAAATTAATCGGTACGGCAGGCATGAACGTCATGCGGATGAATTTTTCGCATGGTGATTATGAAGAACAAGGATTCCGGATTCAAAATGTTAAGGCACTGAATGCCGAACACGGTTGGAATACCGGTATGATGCTTGATACAAAGGGTCCGGAAATCAGAACGGGTTATCTTGAAAACGATGAGCCGGTCTTGCTTCATACGGGAGATATTCTTCGGATTACAATGGATTATTCGTATCTGGGAAATGCTAAAAAAGTAGCGATTTCCTATCCGGGATTATACGATGATATTTCGGTTGGCGGAAGAATTTTAGTTGAAGATGGAAACTTGACGTTAAAAGTAATCGAAAAAGACGCTTCTTGCAAAGAATTGGTTTGCGAAGTTCAAAATGACCGTAAGTTGAAAAACAAAAGAAACTGTAATGTTCCGGGCGTTATTTTGAATATGCCTTACATTTCCCCGAAAGATAAAGCGGATATTGAATTTGCCTGTGATCAAGGACTTGATTTCATTGCGGCATCGTTTGTTCGTCGTCCGGATGATATCAAACAGATCCGTGATATTTTAGCCGCCAAAGGCAACGATCATATTAAGATCATTTCTAAAATCGAAAACCAAGAAGGCGTCAGCAATATGGCTAAAATCATCGAACTTTCCGATGGTGTCATGGTAGCCCGCGGTGATTTAGGGGTTGATGTGGACGCATGGGATTTACCGGCCATCCAAAAAGAAATGATTTACTTAGCACAATCAACCGGTAAGATCGTTGTTACCGCAACCCAAATGCTTGATTCCATGCAGCAAAATCCGCGTCCGACTCGTGCGGAAGTTTCGGATTGCCACAATGCCGTATTGGATGGTACATCGGCAACAATGCTTTCCGGTGAATCGGCTCAAGGCGATTATCCGTTTGAAGCAGTTACGTATATGTCTAAAATCGATGAAAAGGCCGAAGATGACATCGATCATCAGTTGATGATTGAAAACGTTGTTTACGGTAAAGAAGAGAAAAACGAAGACGATGCCATCGGTCTTGCTTGTGCAACTTTGGCTGCTTATTTCGAAATTCCGGCCATTGTTGCGGAAGGAACAGTCGATTTAGCGCTTGCTTTATCTCAATACCGTCCGGCTACGGATATCTATTTTGCGGTTGCATCTTGCGATGAAGCGCGTACGCTTTCGGTTGTATGGGGTGTACAAGCCGTTGTCGGTACTTACCAAGATGCCTTGGCTAAGGCTCAAAAAGAATTGAATATTGCTTCCGGGGACAAGATCATTAAAGTTTCGGATTGCAAATTAGAACTTGTAGAAGCAGAATAAACGAAAAAAGTGATCTGGAAACGGATCGCTTTTTCTTTTTAAAATAC
This sequence comes from uncultured Mollicutes bacterium, assembly GCA_900540175.1. Classification (GTDB taxonomy): domain Bacteria; phylum Bacillota_I; class Bacilli_A; order Acholeplasmatales; family Anaeroplasmataceae; genus Pelethenecus; species Pelethenecus faecipullorum. The sequence continues at coordinate 87,567 of UQFG01000004.1, forward strand.
AGGTAACAGAAGGAGAAGCGAAAATGAAAGTTTTAATAGTTTCGGATATTCACGGTTCGCTTGATTCGGCGCTTGCGATCCAGCGGATTTTCGAAGAAGAGAAATGTGAAAAAATAATTTGTTTGGGTGATGTATTGTACCACGGCCCCAGAAACGATTTGCCGCCTCAGTATAAGCCCAAAGAAGTCATTGCGATACTCAACCAATATGCCGATCAAATCATTTGCGTACAGGGAAACTGCGATGCGGAAGTCGATCAAATGGTTTTGGATTTTCCGATCCTTCCGTTTTACGATGCCACCATCAATGATAAAACATGTCATTTTGAGCACGGCCATCATTTGAAAATGGACGGTCATGTTGCTCAAATGGTATTTTTCGGACATACGCATATTCCGCAAATGGAAGAAAAAAACGATACGATTTATTGGAATCCAGGTAGTATCACACTTCCCAAAAACGGATCGAAGAGAAGTTATCTTATTTGGGAGAATCATCTAATTACATTAAAAGATATAGACGGAAACGAACTTTTTTCTTTCCACTACGAATAAAAGATAGGAAAATACCTATCTTTTTTTCTTAAAACAACCTTTTCGTCCTATTGATTGGAATGGAGGCGGAAAAATGTATGCGAAAAAAGAAAAAATCGCGATCGGTTGTTTGCTGATTCTTGTTTTCCTGTTTTTTGCAGGAAAAAAACAAACCGTTTTGTCGGAAGAAGAAAGCATAAACAACCGGTCGGTGGAGGTTCGTATAGAAGGTGCGGTTTTAAAGGAAACAACGCTTTATGTTCAGATGAATACGACCTATGCTTATTTGTTTCACCAATTACAGTATTTATGGAAGAAAGACAGTGATTTGAGTGGATTTGATCCGGAACAAAAAATTGTTTGTGACGTTACGATTGCGATTCCATCCAAACAACCGGTGATGTCATCTGGAAAAATCGTCATTCATCAAGCCACGTTTGACCAATTGTTGCAGTTGTATCAGATCGGGGAAAAACGCGCCGAAAAAATATGGAATTATTTACAAGTCAATCGAACGATCGAATCATGGGAAAAATTAAAAGAAATTACGGCTATATCGGATGCGGCTTTGGAAAAAATTAAAGAACAAGCCGTTTTGTAGTGAAGTCCACTTCTTTTTCTTTGCGCTTGTTTTGGTGTTGATTGCTTTAAAATATCCGTTTTTTTGGGTGCCTTTAAGTGTGTATGCTTTTTTTATCGGTACAAAAACAAAGTTGTTTTTCCCGATTCTTTTATTGATCGTTTTCTTCTTAATTCGTTACCATCATGCAAGTTCGGTTAAACTGCCGAAAGAAGAAACGATGGAAGGAGTCTTTCAAGTTGTCGAGGAAAAAAGAAATTATTATGTTTTGAAAGGCGACTTTTTATTTTTGGTTTATAAAACCGATGATTCACTAAAACTGGGCGATGTGCTGAAAGCGACTGTTTCTATTACCATTTTTGAAGAAAAATCGTATGAGGCGGATTTTGATGCGAAAGCGTATTATCTTTCCGAACACATTGTTGCCAAAGGAATTCTTCACACGTATGAATTGCTTGGTCAAAGCAATCCGCTTTTGATCTTGAAAAAAAACGTTTTTTCTTATTATCAACAGAAGTTGGAACAAACGGCTTCTGAGTATGTTCTTTCTTTTTTATTCGCCCAACCAAAGATGGACGATTCTATACAAGATGCTTATCGACAATTGAATATCATTCATTTGCTTGCTATCAGCGGATTTCATTTTTATTTTCTTTATCGACTTTTATTGCGATTTTTCCGCTCGATTTTTAAAATAGAAGGACAAAAGGTGAGTTTAATGCTTTTGTTTTTTTATCTTGTTATAATCGGTTTTCCCGTTTCGGCTTGTCGGGCTTATTTATTTTTGCTTTTGTCGTTTTGGAATCGTCGTCAAAAAGTACAATATTCTTCCCTTGACCTTTACTCGTTTACTTTTATAATCATTGCTTTCGCAAATCCGCTTTGTTGTTATCAAAACAGTTTTATTTTGAGTTTTACAGTCAGTTTTATTCTGTTGTTTCGGCAAGAATTTGCTGCGTTTGGTCATCTGAAAAACCAATGTGTCCTGTCTTTTTTAGCTTATTTTTCGATTTTTCCGTTTGTGATTCAACAATCCAATGAGTTGAATTGGGTCGGTGTTTTGCTTTCGCCTTTATTAAGTTGGATTGCATCTGTCTTTTTGTTTCCGTATTTGATTGTATTACTAGTCGTTCCAATGGTATCGTTTTATCCTTTTTTAGCCTATTGGAATGATGCGTTGCTCTTTTTGGCGAATTTAGGAAAGAAAATCATATTTCCTTCCTTTTCTTGGTGGCAGACGGTTTTGTATTATGCGGTCTATGCCTTTGTGTTTTATTGTTGGTGCAATCGTTGTCACCGGAAAAAAGCGGTTGGCTTTTTGCTGCTCTTTTTATCTGTCTTTTTCATCCGAACGACGACCAATCAAACCTTTGAAATTACGTTTATCGATGTCGGTCAAGGCGATTCTGCTCTCATCCGTTTAAAAGGCGGTGGGGTTGTTTTGATCGATTCTTATTATGGGAACATCGACTATTTAAAAAAAGAAGGCATCCAAACGATTGATTATTTGATTTTGACTCATTTCGATCGGGATCATATGGATACGGCGCAGGAGGTGATCGAGCGATTTTCGGTCCGTCATTTCATCTATTCGGCTTATGAACCGTTGGAAGAAATACCGTTTGCCCATCAAGTGGTTTGTCTGCCGTTTCAAGGTGGGATGCAATTCGAATGCAACAAGTATCCTTTTTACTGCTTGGGACCTCAAGAAGAAGGAACATCTTCCAATGCCAATTCGTTGGTTTTTCAAGTTACTTTGGAAAATCAAACGTTTCTTTTTACCGGAGATATCGAAGAAAAACAGGAAAAAGGTCTTTTGAATACGTACGGTTCGGCTTTGGCTTCCGATGTATTGAAGGTAGCCCATCATGGATCGATGACATCCAGCAGCGAAACTTTTTTAGCTTGTGTTCGTCCTAAGATTTCGGTTGTGAGTGTGGGGAAAAATCAATACGGATTTCCAAGCGCAGTGATTCTTGAGCGTTTAAAACGTTACGGAACGGTTTATACTACGAAAGAAAACGGGAATATTACGTTTCTTTTTCAAAATAATCGGTGGCAGGTTCAAGTGTATCGGTAGAAAAAACGGCGCGGTTGTGTTACAATAAAACTATAAGCGTGTATCAGGAGGATGAAACGATGAATGACTATAGGTACTGGCTTTGTATGAACGAAAAAAAACTAAGGGGATGTTTTTTCTCGGATCCCGATTTCGGCTTTTATTTTTTCACAGAACCAACGTCGCTGGATCTTTCTTGGAACCGATTCGTGGATTTGACGATTCATCAGCAAAAAGTAACGGTTTGTTCCAATTCCACCAATCATTTTGAAGTTTATAGGTTGGAACAAAACGGACAAAAAGTATATGCGTTCGCATTGGTGGAAAAGTGGCTGATGCCCACGCTCCAATATTTGACATTTGATGATCTATCTAGTTCCGGAATCGGACTTAACAGCGAGGAGTTACTGAAATTGTTTGCCCAAATCTGTATTTTACCGACCGGGAATTTTGTGGTCGGAAATGTTCAAGATTATATTACGGTGGTGGAACGGATGATTCGTCCTTATCCGAATCAAGAATTCTTTTTCCGCGGACATTATAGTTATAAATATGCATTGATTCCATCGCTTTACCGCAAAAAACAGTACTATGAACATGAAAATTTCATGTACATGGATTTTAAAACACAGTTTTATAACGAATTGTCGGATAAAAAGTATATTGAAATTTTAACGACCATGCAACATTATAAAATGCCGACTCGGCTATTGGATACAACATCCAACCCGCTAGTCGCTTTATACATGGCGTGTGATAAACCGGTCGGTGATAAAAAAGGAACGCTTCCCATCGGGGAGGTAATTGTGATGCATGAGGAACGTAAGAATGTCAAATATTCCGATAGCAACGCGGTTACTTTGTTAGCCAGTCTGGCCGTACTGGAAACCAATTACAAACAGGAACTTTACGAAAAAATCCAAGAAGCGATTGTCCGAAACGATCCGACCATTTATCAGAATTGCATTGCCTTTAAACGGTTCGTTGCCGAAGTGAAATCGGAGTTGCCGGTTTTTGATTTGGATTTTTTCAGCCCGGACGTTCTCTTAAAACCGCGACATGTCAAGGTGGGAATGATCAACGAACGCATCATTGCCCAATCGGGAAGTTTTATTCTGTTCGGCTTGTGTGATTACAATACCGGTGAATATACAAAATTAAATACGGTTCATCGTCAACGAATCTTTGTCGTTGATAAAGAGAAAATTTCGAATCAGTTATCGATGCTCAATATCAATATGAGTACGATGTATCCGGATAAAGACCATACTTCCAGAACCATTACAAAAACATATGATTAATAAAAATACCGCACATTTCACATTTTCGCTTTCTTTTCATACCTTAATAGAGGAAGTGATATGTTTGTGCGGTATTTGTTATAAAAGCAGTTTTTTCAATCCGACTGATAAAAATGAATTTATAAAAGCCTGTGATTTGCTCAATCACCGCGGTCCGGATGATGAAGGATACCTCTTTACCAAAAATCATTCGTTCGGTCACAAACGATTGGCCATTCGGGAAGTTTTAAAAGCCCGGCAACCGATGAGTTTGCTGAATTGTCATTTGGTGTATAATGGGGAACTTTACAATGGGGAAGAATTGGAAGAAAAATTGCATCAGTTAGGAGAATCGTTGGAATTTGCCAGCGATACGCTGTTGTTATTGAAACTTTTGATGGGTTTTGATACGACGATTTTAAAAGAATTAAACGGTATCTTCAGTTTTGTTTATACCAAAGACGATCGTGTTTTGATTGTAAGGGATATGTTTGGTGTCAAACCGCTCTTTTATACCATGATCGGGCAGGATATTATGGTGTCATCTGAAATCAAGTCGTTATTGTCGTATCGAAAACAAGCCGTTGTCGATCGGGAAGGGTTATGCGAGTTATTGGGAATGGGGCCGTCTCATAGTGAAGGAAAAACCATTTACAAAGGTATTTACGAAGTAAAACCCGGACACTATCTGACCTTTGATCAAGAAAACGGATTAAAGGATCACTGTTATTATCAATTGACGGCGCGTCCTTTTCATTTGAGTTACGATGAAACGGTTCAGGAAGTCAGACGTCTTTTGGATCGGTCGATCAAGCGCCAAATGATTTCCGATGTCGGTGTTTCCTGCTTCCTTTCCGGGGGATTGGATTCCAGCATTATTTCGACGATTGTTGCCAAAAACAAGGATCATTTGGATACGTACAGCATTGATTATGAAGATAACCGAAAAGATTTCGTTCCCAATCAATTTGAAGTCACATCCGATCGTGATTTTACAAAAAAAGTCAGTGAGGCGATCGGTTCGAACCAGCATGATATTTTGATTGACAATCAAACGCTGGTAGATGGATTAAAACAAGCCGTTTTGTTTAAAGACGCTCCGGGAATGACCGATATTGATTCTTCCATGTACTATTTGGCTCAGCAGATCGCCAAAACGCACAAGGTCAGTTTATCTGGGGAATGTGCCGATGAAATTTTCGGCGGTTATCCGTGGTTTTATAAAAAAGAAAAACGGATGACGAGTTTTCCTTGGATTCGCAATTTAGATGACAGAGAGAATTTCTTGCAACCGAAGTGGAAAGAAAAACTGCATTTGAAAGAATACGTTCAACAAGAATATACCAAAGCTTTGAATGAAACGCCGGTTTTGCCGACGGATACAAAGACGACCGTTCGCCAACGTCAGTTATCGTACATCAATATGAGATATTTTATGACCAACTTACTGGATCGCAAAGATCGGATGACGATGGGGGCTTCTTTGGAAGTACGGGTTCCTTTTTGCGATAAAGATTTGGTAGACTTCTTGTATAATGTTCCGTTTCAGTATAAGTATCGTTCTAAAGTCGAAAAGAAATTATTAAGGGATGCCTATGAAGGAACGGTCATAAAAGAAGTGGTTGACCGAAAAAAAAGCCCTTATCCCAAAAGCAATTCCAAAAAGTATCATCAAATGGTTGTCGGTTTATTGGAAGAAGTTTTAAAAAACCAAGACAGTATTTTATATCGGCTGTTTGATATCACAAAAATTAGACATTTAATGGATACCGATGAGGAATTGAGCGTTCCTTGGTACGGGCAACTGATGCGGAAAACGGCTTTTTTAGCCTATCTTTATCAAATCGATTATTGGTATCGAACCTATCATATCGAAATAGAAGGAGAGTTGTAATGGATCATATGGATAGAGTTTCTAAGTTACTGGAAGGTAGGGTGATCTTGGGACAACGGGAAATAATTACGGAAGATTTATCGATCATTCCGGTTTATCGATTGAAAATTTCTTTCGTCGATTTATCGACCGATCTTAAAAATACAGCCGGCGACGGGGCAATCGGATCGGTTCATATTACACCGCTTTGTCTATTGCAGGTAAAAGGAAATAACTTGTCGGTTCTTCGGTTTGAGGATAAATCCCCAAAAGAAGAATTTGCCGATGTTTTACCCTCGTTGATGGCAAATATCGATTTGGGAAATGTTTTAAAAGGATTGAAAATATAAAAAGAGGATTCTAAAATCCTCTTCGGACTGTTAACGAAAAAATAGTTAACGGTCTTTTCTTTTTATGATGTCCATTAATTTTTCACAAGGTCGGTAAAACCAGACTGTGGATAAAAAGCCGCTGGCAGCCAAGAGGGCTTCCCATGCAAGATCGGTGATCAAGTAAGCCACCGGATCGATTTGATAAATCAAATAATTGGGAATAAGAAAGATCCAAGAATAGCAAAACGCGTAAAGAATGGCCAGAAAGCCAAGAAACAGGGGAGCAGTTACTTTCTTGAAGACGGTAGATAGGGTAAGCGGAATCAACAGCCATCCTAAAAGCATAAACGGAAAATAAAGGACATGTAGGCCGCCATTAACTAGACAGTCCAAGGTCGTATAAATCAAAACAATGAAAGATGTTTGAACAAATCCAAGTTTTTTACTGAATAGAATCAGTAAAAAAATGGTCAACTGAATGTTTGGTAAAAACGCCAAAAGTTGTTCTTGAACAAATAAAACGCTGCTTAACGTTGCCGTTAAACACAGATCGTAGATCAAGACTTTTTTCATGAGGGAACATAAGGAGTCAATTTTAAGGTAATGACGGTACCGTTTTTAAAAACAATGGACGGTATCCCTAATTCGCTTACTTGATGATCGACGTAAACACAAATAAAGTAAGACCAATCTGTCGGTGTGGTAAAGGATTCGATCTGCATCAACATGCCGTTTTCAAACACGACGTTTTTAAAATTTTCTTCAATCAAAGAAGGAAGGGTATCTCCTTTTTCGAAAGGAATTGTTTTTTGTAGGACGATGGTATCTTCTAAGTCCACAAGTTCGATTTTGATCGTTCCCGTTGTATCGGCTTGAAACGATTTGGTGATTTGCCAAATCCCGATGATCATGGCGATAAGGACGAAAAAGGAGATTAAAATGGTAACGATTTTTTTCATTTGGCTTTCCTTTCTTTCGGTTTTATTAAGCACTTTTTGGAATAGCCGATCAAATCTTTTCGGCCGGCTTTCATCAAGGCTTCATAAACGAGATCGTAATTTTGCGGAAGTTTATATTGCATCAAAGCCCGCTGCATGGCTTTTTCATGCGGATCTTTGGGAACGTAGACTTCCTCTTCGGTAAAAGGATCGATTCCCGTATAATACATGCAAGTAGAAGCGGTACCCGGTGTCGGATAAAAATCTTGGACCTGTTCGGGCATATGGCCGCTGTCGTTTAAATATTCGGCAAGTCGGATGGCGGCATCTAGCGTAGAACCCGGATGACTGCTCATCAAATACGGAACAAGGTATTGTTTCATTTGATATTTTTGATTGATCTGTTCGTATGTTTTGACAAAAGAATCGTAAAGTTCTCTGGAAGGTTTTCCCATCCGGATTAAAACCCGATCGTCGATGTGTTCCGGTGCCACTTTCAGTTGTCCGGAAACGTGGTAGCGAACCAGTTCCTCGAAAAATTCTTTATTCCGATCATACATAATATAATCGTAACGCAACCCCGAACGGACGAAAACTTTTTTGATATTCGGTAAATTTCTGGCTTCTTTTAAAATATTCAAATAATCGGTATGATCGACATTCAGCGATTTACATGGTCGAAAACCAATGCATTCCTTGTTGGTACAAACACCGTGGGTGGTTTGTTTCTTGCAGGCCGGATGATAGAAATTGGCCGTAGGACCGCCGATATCGTGGATATATCCTTTGAAATCGGGTTCCTGTGAAATGGTTTTGATTTCTTCTAAAATGGAATTTTTGCTTCTGGATTGAATGATTCTTCCTTGATGCATGGTAAGGGCACAAAAATGGCAACCGCCGAAACAACCTCGATTGCTGATGACGGAAAATTTTACCTCGTCAATCGCCGGGACATGACCTTGTTGTTCGATGAGCGGGTGGCATCGGCGCATGTAGGGAAGTGCATAGGTGGCATCCATTTCTTCGGTAGAAAGCGGAAATTCCGGCGGATTTTGAACGACAAAGCAGTTTCGGTAGGGTTCCACCAAAGCTTGTCCGGTAAAAGCATCGGTATTCCGATATTGAATTTGAAACGACCGAACATAATTTTTTTTGTCCGCCAAAACCGCATCATAACTGGGCAGTAATACGTGATGTGAGGGCAAAAGCGTTTGGTCTTTGGTCTTCCAAACCGTATTGCGTAAATAGATAAGATCTTGGACCGCTAAGCCCGAATCCAAAGCATCGGCCACTTGAACAATGGTTTTTTCACCCATTCCGTACAGTAAAAGATCAGCTTTCGAATCGAGTAAGATCGATCTTCTGACGGAATTATCCCAATAATCGTAATGATTGAGGCGTCTTAGAGAGGCTTCGATTCCGCCGATAATAATCGTTGCATGCGGATAAAGTTCCCGCAACTTGGACGAATAGCGAATCAAGGCCCGATCCGGTCGTTTTCCCATGACGGCACCCGGCGTATAATAATCTTTTTTCCGTCTTCGTTTGGAAACCGTATAATGATTGACCATCGAATCAATATTCCCGGATGAAACCAAAAAAGCCAGACGCGGTAAGCCGAACCGTTTGAAATCGGCATTTTTTTGGATATCCGGTTGAGAAATAATGCAGACTTTATATCCGAAGTTTTCCAAAACTCTGGAAATAATGGCCGGACCGAAAGAAGGATGGTCGATATAGGCGTCGCCGATCACATACACAAAATCCGGTCTTTCCCATCCGTACTGATGCATTTCTTCAACCGTTAATGGCAAAAAAGGCATTTTAAGACCTCCATTCAACACATTTTAACATAAGAAACACAAAAAATCTACATTTTGTGATAGAATGAACTTATAAAGAAAGGAAGATGAATGTGAAAACATTACTGATTGGGATTAATGCCAAATACATTCACCCGAATTTGGCCATCCGCCTGCTTAAAAAAAACACGACGTATCCTGTTACCATTCGCGAATACACCATCAAGGATTCTGCTTCCAAAATCGTCGAAGATATCCTTCGTTTTGATGGGGATGTGATTGCTTTTTCCTGTTATATTTGGAACATCGAACGGATCAAAGAAATTTTGATTCAGTTAAAACCACGACATAAAACCATTGTTTTAGGAGGACCGGAAGTCAGTTATAATGCGCCCTTTTATTTATCCAATCAGTTGGCTTCCTTTGTAATCAAAAACGAGGGAGAAGAGGCTTTTCATCAGTTGTTGTTGTATTTAGATGGGAAAACCGAACTTCAAAATGTTCCGAATTTATATCATCCCATGGGTTTTACATTTGATCAAACGGTGGATTTATCAACCATTCAGCCGGCTTATGATTTACTGGATGATGTCAGTCATAAAGTGATTTATATTGAAACATCCAGAGGGTGTCCTTATCAGTGCGGATACTGTATGGCGAGTTTGGAACAAACGGTTCGTTTTTTTGAATTGGAACCGATCAAAGATCAGTTGCGGATGTTAATCCAAAAGGGGGCCAAAACGTTTAAATTTTTAGATCGGACATTTAATATCGGTCGGAAAAGATGGATGGATTTGATCGATTTCATCGGATCAATGGCTCAAGAAGGGTTTTCTTTCCAGTTTGAGATTACCGGCGATCTTTTGGATGACGATCAAATCGACTATATCCATCAAGTGGTACCCAAACACCTGATCCGTTTTGAAATCGGGATTCAATCGACCAATCTTAAAAGCAATTTGAGTGTCGGCCGAATTCAAAACAATGAAAAATTATTTAATAATATTCGCAAGATCGTATCGAAGGATGTGATCGATTTACATTTGGATTTGATTGCGGGACTTCCTTATGAAGATTATGTTTCCTTTGAAAAAACATTCAATGATGTCATCGTTTTAAAACCGAAAGAGTTGCAACTGGGATTTTTAAAACTGTTGTACGGAACGGCGCTTTATAACCGTGCTTCCGACTATCATTATCGATTTCAATCCGTTGCTCCCTATGAGATTATCAGCAACGATTTTTTAAACGAACAGGAAATCAAAGAAATTCATGATGTCGAAGAAGCATTGGAAGTCTACTACAATAGCGGTCGGTTTTTTCGGTCGATTCGATTTATCATCGATCAAGAAGAAAGTCCGTTTGCTTTTTTCAATTCGTTAGGTAAAAAAATGAAACGGCAATCTCTTGAACAAACTTTTCAGATTTTAGACGAATTGATCCGCATGAAACCGTATTACGAAGAAGTCCATACGCTTTTGATAGAAGACTATCTTTATCTTTTCAAAGTCAAACCGAAAGCATGGTGGTCGCATCGTTTGGATCCTAAAAAAAGAAATGCGTATTTGCGACTATTGTCCACCCAAAGAAGAATGGATGTTCCGTTACAGGATTTATATAAATACAGTCTTTTGGTAGAATTAAACCGTGTTTTTATCGTAGCGATTTATCGGCCGGAAAAAAGGCAAATCGAAAAAATTTTAAAACCGGATGAAAATAGTTTTATCCGTTAAAAAGACATATAAGACGAAGATTTTATGAAAAGAATGGTATAATAAAAGTAGGAGGTGGTTGGGTGCATCGTTTTTTTAAAAAAATGGGAATTGCCGTGTTTTTCTTGGTTTTTCTATTATTTGTTTTTCCGGTAGTTGTTTTTGCCGATATGGGGCCCAAACCATCGATCGATATTATGTTTGAAAATTTAAATCAACGCATTTACGTGACATTGCTTTCCGAAGATAAAAGCACCGGTCCTTACTCTGTATTTGACGAAGAACACGAGACATTGGATGATGTTTTTGAAACATTCGGTAATGGTCTTGAAAAAGAAGATTATCTTCGGTTTATCGAATACGAGGATCAAGACGGTTTTTATTTTTTAAAAATCGTTTGGGTTATAACACCGGAAAACAATGTTTTGCATTGGGGATATTATCCGCCTTCTTGTTTTAAAATTTTACTATTCGATCCGTTGACAGATACGTTTTTATCCGGAGCGAAAACGCAACGCTATGCGTTTAAAAGCTATTTTAAAGTCGATTTGGAAAATTTTGAACCGACTGTCGAAGAAATCTTGCCGCCTGCTGTTCGAAATTACGATTATGCCGGAGAAATCGGCAGTTTATTGGTCCGTATTATCCTAACGGTATTTATCGAACTGGGCGTTGCCGTTCTTTTCTTTTTCGGGAAGAAAGTATTCCTTAAAATTGTATTCGTCAACGTCGTCACTCAGGTGCTTTTGAATTTGTTTTTAAATTGGATTTATTATCAAAATGGGTCTTTGGCTTATGGAATGGCCTATCTGCCGCTTGAATTCTTGATTATTTTAATAGAGTCGGTTGTCTACAGTATTTTATTTACCAAAACAGCAATCAAACGGCCGGTTTTAAAAGCAATTCTTTATTCCGTTTTTGCCAATGCGGCCTCTTTTGCAGTAGGAATCTTATTATGGAGATATTTGCCGTTTGCATTTTAAAAACGCCTAGAAAAGGCGTTTTTTAATAATGCATTTATAAAACCACTAAATTTTCGATCGTATTAAAGGAATTAGTCTGAAACTTTTCAATTCTTTTAAATTATGGATCTGCCATAAGAAAATGACTTATTTGAATGCGGCGGATAACCGTTTTTTGATTTACCCGAGATAAAGTAGGACCGTATCGCCTTCTTTTACTTTTTCTCCGGCATCCGGCGATTGATAAATAACGGTATCTCCATCGCCGTAGAAAACAAAATTATAAAACGAGGTATGTTTGATTTCACTTTTCTTTTTACCTAAATAGTTTTCTATTTTATAAGTCGGTGTATCTAAAAACCATCGTAAATTTTTTTCGATTTGGTTTTCGTAATCCCGTTCGATTTGTAAGTAATTCAAAGATTGTTCCAATATCTGTCCGACTAGCGGTGCGGCGACTGTTCCACCGTACTGAACCGTATTTTTCGGATTGTCAATGGCCAAATAACAAACAATTTCCGGATCGTTCATCGGAGCGATTCCCAAAAAAGACAGAATGTATTCGCCGCTAATATACCCGCCGGAAGAAGAAATTTTTTGCGCTGTTCCTGTTTTACCGCCCACTCTGAACCCTTCGATAAAAGCGTTTCTTCCGGTCCCTAGTGCGCAAACATTTTCCAAAGCGTATTTCATATAGTCGGATGTTTGTTTGCTGATGACCCGATGTTTTATTTCTTTTTTCTTCTGATAAACGATTTCATCTGTATAGGTGTGGATTTCTTTTAAGATGTAAGGTTTTAACAATTCTCCGCCACCGACCGCGGCAATACTTGCCATTACCAGTTGAATGGGGGTATAAGCGCTTGTTTGACCGAAACTTTGTGTGGCCAGTTCGACCGGGCCACAATTGGCTTCGTTCATCATGATTCCTTTTTGTTCTCCTTGCAAATCAATGCCGGTTTTTTGGGAAAATCCGTAAAGGTCCAAATAGTCATAAAAATTTTCAACACCGATTCGTCTGCCTAGTTCCATAAAACCGGGGTTACAAGAATTTTGAATGACCTCTAAGAAAGTTTGACTGCCGTGCCCGCCGGCTTTCCAACAACGGATTTTTCTATCCCCGACAACGGTGCTGCCGCTGCAATAAAAGGAATCATTCATATCGAACAGTCCTAACTCCAACGCCACGCTGTACGTAAATATTTTAAACGTCGATCCCAATTCGAAAGCGTAAAAAATAGGTAGGTTTCGGTTGTAAATGGATTCATCGTAATCTTGATAATGAGCAGGATCAAAATAGGGGTAAGAAGTCATTGCCAAAATTTCACCGGTTTTGGCAGATACCATCAATCCCATTACTTGATCCGGTTGATATTTTTGGATGGCATTATTGATGACGCTATCCATAATCAATTGTAAATTGATATCGATCGTCAGATAAATATCCATTCCCGGTGTGGCAGAAGTGAAGATGGAAGTCATATCGTGCATAAGATTTCCTTTGGCATCCGTATAGATGGAAAGAGAACCTTTTTGACTTTTTAAATAATCATTGTACTGGTATTCGATGCCGGATAAACCATCCATATCTACCCCGCAAAAACCGACAACCTGAGCCAGTGTCGATCCGTATGGATAATAGCGTTTTGAATCGCTGGTTAAATAAATTCCGTCTAAATCCGCTTGAACGATTTGCTTGGCTTGATCGGCTGTGATCCGCCTTCCTTCCGGTTTTATTATTTCAATGCTGTTTTTTTTGTTTAAATGCGTTTCGATTTTTTCAACATCGCAGTTTAAAATAGAGGCCAGTTGTTGGGCGGTTTTTGCTTTGTCTTTCACCTGTTTGTTAATGGAGGCAACCGTATAGGCCAGTTCATTTCCGACAATGACCTTGCCATTGCGGTCATAAATCAATCCTCTTGAACTTTGAATGGGTATTTCCCGTGTCCACAAGTCATTGGCTAACGGATTGATTTTGTTTGATAAATAAAAGGTTATATAGCCCATTCTCAGAACGATGCATCCAAACAGAACGAAGAAAAAGACCGTAACAATGGCTATTCTTTTTTTAGTTGTCGACTTTAACATATTGATCACCTTTAAATCATATGTGGAAAGTCTTTAAAAAAATGTATTAATTCAACATTTCAAAGTTTATGGTTATCGCGGTTGACCGTAGTATAAAAGAAGATTGTCACAAATAGGAAAGTTGTGATTTCGGCGATACAAACGGCAAGATAAATTCCGTTTTCTTCTAAGAAAAAACTGAAGATGTAAGCAAGCGGGATAAGGAAAATCATTTGTCGGAACAAACTGACCAAAAGGGAAGCCATGCCTTTTTGAGTCGATTGAAAATAAGAAGCGAATATATAATTAATACATCCAAAGGAAAAACCAATGGAAGCGATGCGAAGATAAGAAGTACAAGAAGCGATCATTACTTGCTCATCGTAAAAAAGCTGTAATAGATAGTTGGGAATGCTTAAAAACAAAACAGTTGCAAGAAGACCGATGGAACATGAAAACAAGAATGTATCTTTTAAAATATGCCGAAGTCGTTGTCGGTCGTTTGCCCCATAATGATAACTCATCAGCGGCATGGTTCCTTGGGATAGTCCGCTGACGCCCATATAAACAAAATTCTGTAATTTATAATAAATTCCGAATGTTGTAACAGCTGTTTTTGACACACCGACTAAGATATAATTCATCAAAGTTACCATCAAGGACGGAATGGCATTCATGAAAAAAGAAGGAATTCCGATCCGGTAAATGGCTACGATCGTATCTTTTTGCAAGGAAAATGCTTTTATGTGTAGGCGGATTCTATTTTTTCGGCTGATAATAAAATAAATCATGAGAAGGGTAGAAGCAATTTGCCCGATGACGGTGGCAACGGCGGCGCCTGTGATACCCAGATTCAATGAAAAGATGAAGATCGGATCTAAAATAACATTTAAAACGGCGCCCGTCAGTAAAGAAATCATCGGCAACATCATTTTTCCGTCGGCCTGCAAAATTTTTTCCAAGGCGATTTGAAAGATAGTGGTAAAACTGAAAATGACAATCAGGTGAATATACGTTTTCGCGTAATCAATAATGACGGGATCTTGGGTAAAAGAACGAATAAAAGGCGTCGAAAAACACAGGCCTAAAATCAACACCAACAGATAGTGAAGAAATGAAAGAAGGACACCGTGCATGGCGGCGCTTTCCGCTTCTTTTTGTTTTTGTTGTCCCAGTTTCATAGAAACGTACGTATTGATTCCCACACCGATCCCTACGGCAAGTGCTAGAATTAAATTTTGGATGGGAAAAACCAAGGAAATGGCTTCCATTGCTTTGGGATCGTATTTGGTAACAAAAACGGAATCGACGATATTGTATAATGATTGAATGATCATGGATAAAGCCGGCGGGATTGACATTGTGATGATAAGCCGGGCGATGTGGTTGTTTTTGATCTTGTTTTCCATAGCAATCGACCTCCCATAAAAAAATACCCTCGCCGATTGTTTTAATGACTCCGAAACAATCAAATACGAGGGGGTTAACTTGTATCATTTTAGCATAGGTTTTAGAAGAAGTAAAGAAGTTTAAAAAGCATCGATTTCTTTTTTTAATACTTCTAAAATATCTTCTTCCTTTATTTTTTTTACGATTTTGCCTTTTTTAAACAACAAAGCTTCGTGATTCCCGCCGGCAATTCCAAGATCGGCTTCTTTCGCCTCGCCCGGACCGTTTACGGCACATCCCATCACCGCCACATGAATTTCTTTTTGTACCGTATTCAAATATTCTTCTACGGCTTGGGCAATCGGAATCATATTCCACTGTGTTCTGCCGCAAGTCGGACAGGAAGTAAGAGAAGGGACGTTGTTAATTAAATGCAATTCTTTTAAAATTTCTTTGGCCGCCAGCACTTCCTTTTTCGGTTCATCGGTTAAAGAAACCCGAATGGTATTGCCGATTCCGAGATTTAAAATTTCAGCGATTCCGATGCTGGATTTAATGAGCCCTTTGAAAGAGGTTCCGGCTTCGGTAATGCCTACATGAAGCGGGTAAGGAAACGCTTCGGCTGCCAATCGATAGGCTTCAACCGTTAAATCGATACGGGAGGCTTTGAGCGATAAACTGATGTCGAAAAAATCGAGATCTTCTAAAATCTTAATGTGACGTCTGGCGGCTTCAATCATGTTTTTTGCCGTCGGTTTGGAAATATCTTTGGGCAGAGATCCGGCATTGACACCGATTCTGATCGGGATTTTTTTTTCTTTGCAGGCCGTTACGATTTTTTTGATTTTATCGTAATCGCTGATATTGCCCGGATTTAACCGTATTTTATCGATTCCCTGCTGAATGCAGGTTAAAGCCAGTTCGGCATCAAAGTGAATATCCGCAACCAAGGGAATATGAATCCGCGATTGGATCGTTTGGACGGCCAGTGCATCATCTTTGTCGTAGATCGCAACGCGGACTATTTCACATCCGTATCGTTCCAACTCTAAAATTTGCGCAACGGTGGCATCGACGTCTTTGGTTTTAGTGTTACACATACTTTGAATATAAATGTGACGGTTTCCGCCATAAGGGAGGTTTTTTATCAAAAAGGAACGTGTATTTTCTCTTGTTATCATCTTTATCACCGTTTTTATTATACCATAATCTGCAAAAATGGTGAAAAGATAAAAAATATTGTTGCAATAAAAAAAAATTTTTGATATAATCCTATAGGAAATAATCTTTAAGTCTGGAGGGATAAAGATGCGTGATTTAGTGAAATTGGTTTGTTCCGAATGCAAAAATGAAAATTACTATACCGATAAGAACAAAAAAACAACTCCTGAAAGAATGGAGATTAACAAGTATTGTCCTCATTGCCGCAAACATACAGCACATAAGGAAAAGAAATAAGCTTTTTTAAAAGCTTTTTTTCTTTTTAAGGAGAAAAAAATGACGATTGAAAAAAAAGTAACGGGAAGTTTTTTGGCCAATACATATATTTTATCGAAGAACGGTCAAGCGGTTTTGATTGATCCGGGCTTGTCGTTTGGTAAAGAGGCCGAACAAATTAAAAAAAAGTATGATGTCGTAGCGATCTTATTGACCCACGGCCATTTGGACCATATCGACGGAATCGCATATTTTGATGTTCCGATTTATCTGCATCAGGATGAACAGGCCTTTCTTTTTGACCCGACGTTATCGCTTTATCGTTTAATGGGCCTCAAACCGTCTTTCGACGAATCCAAACAAACGATCCAAACGGTTCAAGACGGGCAAATCCTTCAATTGTTGGAAGAAGAATTTTTAGTCATTCATACACCCGGTCATACCAAAGGAAGCGTTTGTTATCTGAATCAAAATAACTTATTTAGCGGCGATACCCTTTTTTGCGGAAGTATAGGAAGAACCGACTTTCCAACAGGGGATTTGAATGCCATGATGAAAAGTTTAGAGAAAATAATGCGGATTTGTCCCGGCGATACGGTTGTTTATCCGGGGCACGACGATAAGACGACGTTGCGTTTTGAGAAAAAAAACAATCCGTTTTTACAAAATATTTAACGCTTTTATAGCGTTTTTTTCTTATTTTTGGAAATACTATTGGTTATAAGGAGAAAAGATATGAAAAAATTACACGTCGATCGTTTTTTACCGTTTTTATTTTTCCTTTTTGTCTGTTTGCTTACCACCGTGCTTTATGCAACCATTCCTTTAGATGTCTCATGGATTTTGTTGTTGGAACTTTATGGCTGTTTGTTGCTTGTTTTTTTGATGTTGTTTGTTCCCATTCCCAAAATTTTTTCTTGGTATGTTGTTATTCATTTTGGGATGGCTCTTTGTTTGGGGACGATTTTTAATTTTTACAATCGGATTTTTTTCTGGGATTTATTGCTGCATGCTTATTTCGGCTGGATGATCAGTCATTTCTTTTATTGGCTTTGCAGGGGTAAAATTTCCGGCTTTTTCCTATTGGCGGTTGTTTTGTTTTTGATTTCGCTGGGCGGAGCGGCTTTATGGGAATGTATGGAGTACGGCATGGATACTTTGTTTTCGATGGATACGCAAAAAATTGCCGAATCCATTGCAAACGGTAAATCGCCGGTAGCCGATACTATGGAAGACATTCTTATTACGATGGTGGGCAGTTTGAGTTTTTTGGGGTACCTGTTTATAAAGGAAAGACGGATTGCTTTAAAAAAATAAAAAAACTTTTCCAATTTTTAGCACTTTTTAATTGACAGTGCCAAAAATATGTTTTATAATAGGATTGCACTTGAGAAAGAAGAGTGCAAAACGATGAGGTGATAGTGTGTTATCCGACCGACAAAAACTGATTTTAAAAGCGATCATTGAAGAATATGTCAACAATAACGAACCGGTCGGTTCGAAAGCGTTGACGGAAAAACCGTATTTGGATTTTTCTTCGGCAACCATTCGCTATGATATGCAAAGTCTGGAAGAAAACGGTTATTTGGAAAAAACCCATACTTCTTCCGGAAGAATACCTTCTCAAGCGGGCTATCGGTATTACGTCGATCATTTGATTATCCGCGACAATCAAGTAACGGAATATTTCAAGTATTTGGATGAAATATTGGATAATCCGCATTTATCCAAAGAAGATGCATTGAAAAAAATCACGGCGTTTTTGAGTGAGTTAACCGGTTATTATTCCATCGTTCTCGGTTCGAGTACGGATTTTGCCAAAGTGATGAAAATGGAAATTGTTCCGCTTTCGGAAAAAGAAGCCGTTATGCTGATCGTTACCAATTCAGGGGCTGTCCAATCTCAGAAAATAACGATTCCATCCGGATATCATTTGGATGATCTGCTTCGAATCATTCAGTTGTTTGATAATGCGATGTACGATCATTCGGTGTATGAAATTAAAGAAGTCCTTTCCAAAGAAGCGGCCAAACCGCGGATCAGGCAGATGGTTGATTTTCGGGATGACATTCTAAATTTCATGATCAAAGGCTTTTCAAGGTTTTCCAATACGGAAACGTATGAATCCGGTTTGTCGAGATTGTTTAATCAGCCTGAATTTCAGGATTATCAAGTCATGCAAAAGATCTTGAAGGCGATTGACGAAGAAGCGATGAAGGATGTAGCGGATACATCGGAAGGGGCTTTGAAGATTCACATCGGCAGCGAAAATAAAAACAGCGGGTTAAAAGACTGTTCGATCATTTCCATTCCTTATTATATCGACGATAACGAATACGGAACGATCATTTTAGTAGGGCCGACAAGAATGAATTATCGGGGTGTGATCCCACTTTTGGAGTATGTGGCAAAAAGTATGCCCAAATTATATAACAGGTAGGTGTTGAAATTGGCGGAAGAGGTTAAAGAAAGCGTCAAAGAAGAACAAAAAGAAGAAATCCGGGAAGAACAAGTCGAAAATGTTTCTTCTGAAGAATCATCCAAAGAAGAAAAACCGGAAGTAAAACAGAAAAAAGAAAAGAAAGATAAATTAAAAGAACAGATCGCTCAATTAGAGGCGGAACTTGCCAAACAGCATAACGAATATTTGAAAGTCTATGCCGAAATGGAAAACACCAAACGGCGGCTTAAAGAAGAAAGCATCAAAGATCGTAAATATGCATCGCAAAAGGTGATTTCCGAACTGATCAATCCGATTGATATGTTGGTTCAAATCGTTCAATCCGAAGCACCGTCTGCCGAGGTTGCCAATTATTTGATCGGTTTTAAAATGATTGCCAACCAATTGGTTGAGATTATGAAAAACGAAGGGTTACAGGAAATCGATGCACTTCATAAGGAATTTGATCCTTCTTGTATGCAGGCGATGTCTGTTGAAAACACCAATGAAGTAGAAGAAAATACAGTCGTCAAGGTCATGCAAACGGGATACTTGTACAAAGATCGTCTGTTGCGGCCGGCGATGGTTGTTGTTAGTAAAAAAATAGAAGAAGAAAAGAAAGAGGAGAATGAATAATGGGAAATAAAGTAATTGGTATCGATTTAGGTACAACAAATTCATGTGTCAGCGTAATGGAAGCCGGTGAGGCGAAAGTAATTACGAATGCCGAAGGAGCAAGAACAACTCCGTCGGTTGTGGCTTTTAAAGGAGAAGAGATTCAAGTCGGTGATGTTGCAAAACGTCAGGCGATAACCAACCCGAATACGGTTAGTTCGATTAAACGTCATATGGGTGATGCAAGTTATCGGGTGGATATTAACGGCAAAAAATATACACCGCAGGAAATTTCCGCGATGATCCTTCAGAATTTGAAAAAAACGGCGGAAGCTTATTTGGGGGAAGCCGTTGATAAAGCGGTTATTACCGTTCCTGCTTATTTTAACGATGCCCAACGTCAAGCAACCAAAGATGCCGGTAAAATTGCCGGATTGGATGTAATGCGTATTATCAACGAACCGACCGCGGCCGCTTTGGCTTACGGTATTGATAAGACCGATAAAGAACAAAAGGTATTGGTATTCGATTTAGGAGGCGGTACATTCGATGTATCCATCCTGGATTTGGCAGACGGTACATTTGAAGTATTGTCGACGGCCGGTGATAACGTACTGGGTGGCGATGATTTCGATAAAGCCATTATGGATTGGCTGGTAAAAGAATTCAAAGCCGAAAATGGCGTCGATTTATCTCAGGATAAAATGGCTTTGCAACGGTTAAAAGATGCAGCGGAAAAGGCTAAAAAAGATTTGTCCGGTGTTACGTCCGTTGAAATCAGTTTGCCGTTTATTTCCATGGGTGTTGCAGGTCCGCTCCATTTGAATCAAACTTTATCCAGAACCAAATTCAATGAATTGACCGCACATTTGGTAGAACGTTGTTTAGGACCGGTTCGTCGCGCCTTAAAAGATGCCAAACTGACAGCTAAAGATTTGGATCAGGTATTATTGGTTGGTGGTTCGACCCGTATTCCGGCTGTACAGGAACTGGTTAAAAAAGAACTTGGTAAAGAACCGAATAAATCGGTAAACCCCGATGAAGTAGTGGCAATGGGTGCCGCTATTCAGGGTGGTGTTTTAACTGGCGATGTTAAAGACGTTTTATTGTTGGATGTTACGCCGCTTTCTCTTGGTATTGAAACATTGGGTGGTGTCTTTACAAAATTGATTGAACGAAACACGACGATTCCTTGTTCGAAGAGTCAAGTCTTTTCAACAGCGGCCGATAATCAACCGGCTGTAGATATCCATGTTCTACAAGGAGAAAGACCGATGGCTGCGGATAATAAAACATTGGGTCGTTTCCAATTGGGAGATATCCCTGCCGCACCGCGTGGCGTTCCGCAGATCGAAGTTAAATTCGATATTGATGCCAACGGTATCGTTAATGTATCGGCGAAAAATTTAGGAACCGGCAAGGAACAAAAAATAACGATCCAAAGCGGTTCCGGTTTGTCGGATGCGGAAATCGAACGAATGGTGAAAGAAGCCGAAGAAAATGCCGAAGCCGATAAAAAACGTAAGGAAGAAGCCGATTTGATCAATGAGGCCAACCAACTCATCTTCCAAACGAAAAAATCATTGAATGAATTGAAGAACGTCGATGCGTCCGAAAAAGAAAATGCGGAAAAACTTTGCGATGAACTTCAAAAAGCGTTGGATGCAAACAATATGACAGACATTAAAGAAAAGAAAGAGGCATTGGAAAAAGTGGCTCAGGATATTGCCGTTAAAGCTTATCAACAGGCCCAAGAACAGCATCAAGCTGAAAGTGGCGATTCGAAGAAAGACAACACGGTTGATGCCGATTTTTCCGACGTTCAATAAATAGGTAAGGGGACCGTTTGGCCCCTTTCATTCTGTGAGGTGCTTTTATGGCAAAAAGAGATTATTATGAAGTGTTAGGGTTACAAAAAGGCGCAAGCCAAGATGATATTCGCCGGGCCTATCGCCAATTGGCTAAAAAATATCATCCGGATGTGAATAAAGAACCCGGCGCCGAAGAAAAATTCAAAGAAATCAACGAAGCCTACGATACGCTTTCCGATGAACAGAAAAAAGCCCGTTATGATCAATTCGGTTTTGATGATCCGACGGCCGGGTTTGGCGGCGGAAGCGGCTTTAGCGGTTTTTCCGGCGGATTCGGTGGTTTTGAGGATATTTTTTCCTCCTTTTTCGGCGGTGGCAGTACCAGAAGTTCTTCCAATGGGCCGCGTCAGGGAAATGATGTAGAAAAAAACATGACCATCACATTCGAAGAAGCGGTATATGGCTGTAAAAAGAAAATTCGTTTAACGGTGGAAGATGAATGTACGGCTTGCGGTGGTACAGGTGCGTATTCGAAAAGCGATATCAAGACTTGTCCCAAATGCAAGGGGCAAGGTCGGGTATTTATGCGTCAACAGACGATTTTCGGTCAATCGACCGTTCAAACCACTTGTCCTGATTGCGGCGGCACGGGAAAAATCATTACGAAAAAATGTGATGTGTGTGGCGGAAAGGGCCGTGTCCGCAGAACCAAAGACGTTGAGGTGACCATTCCGGCAGGAATCGATACGGGAATGACCTTGCGGATGGCCGGTTGCGGAGAAGCGGGTATCAACGGCGGTCCAAACGGCGATTTATATATCACATTTACGGTAACACCGCATCAACGATTCGTAAGAGACGGTTCGGATATTATTCTGACCGTTCCGATCAGTTTTTCTCAGGCTGCTTTAGGAGACAGCATTGAAGTTCCGACTATTGATTCGCCGGTTATGCTCAAAATTCCGGCCGGTACCCAATCGGAAACAAAATTCCGACTTCGGGGAAAAGGTTGTAAGAATCCGAAAAGTTCTTCTTCGGCTAGAGGAGATCAGTTTGTAATTGTTCATGTGGAAACACCGGTTAATTTAACGGCAGAAGAAAAAGCGTTATTCGAACAGCTCGGAAACGTTCAGAAAAAAGAGAAAAAATCCCCTTGGGATCGATTCAAAAATTTATTTCAATAAAAAAAGGGAATCGTGCATTCCCTTTTTTTGTTCATCTTGAATTTTTCGTTTATAATTGTTATAATAGGAAAGATTATCAGGAGGGCATTATGAAAGAATTTGAAAAACTTTTATTAGAAGATACCAAACGAAAAATAACGGAAAAAGCCAAATTAGAAGTACGGTTGGGTTTGTTTGAACAAAAAAAAGAAGTAACCTTTGATTTGTCGAACTATACCTTGATGACGTACGATAAAAAATACAAAGGATTGTACGATTTATATCAGCACAATGATACCAAAGCGTTGGTTTTCGTTTGTCCGTTGGTGGAAAACAATAAAGGCGATGAAGGAGAACGGCCGGATTTAAAACCTTATGCGTACGATGTTTTGTATCTGGAAACGCTGTCTATAGAACAATACGAACAAGTTCAAGCGGCCTCCGCACATGAAAACAGTTCCGTCATTGATCTTTTTTATAAAATCGCTTTTGTTTTATATTTTGTCAGTCTGGGTGTTACGCTTTGTTTGATCATTGCTGCATCGATTTATTTCCAGGAAATGACCAACGTATTCTTGGTTTGCGGGACGATGATTTCCATGCAGGTACTTTATACGGCTTTGATGCCTTTGATTATGATTCAGTACCGAAAATTCAAGGCCGAGTAAGATGCAAAAATATTTCATTTCCGCTTCGGAATTCGACCGGCAGTGTATCCGAAACGAAGATGTTTTTCATATTCGGACGGTCATGCGCTATAAAGTCGGGGATTTGATTTTGGTTGCCTATAACAGCAGAAGTTATCTTGCTCGTTTGACGATGATCACTGACAAAGAAGTTTCTTTTGAAATTGTGGAAGAGAAAACCGAAAACCGCGAGTTTCCGTTTTTCATTCACTTGTTTCAAGGATACCCCAAAGGGGATAAACTGGAAAATATCATTAAATACGGAACGCAATTGGGTGTAAGGGCGGTTTGTCCGGTGTTGATGCAATATTCGGTTGTGAAATTGGAAGAAAAGAAAAAAAAGGCCAAACAAGAACGGTTTTCCAAAATCGCCAAAGAGGCAGCGGAACAGTCTTTTCGAAATATTGTTCCGCGTATTGATGAAGTTTGTCGGTTAAAAGAAATCGATTTTTCTTCTTACGATCTTAAAATCGTTTGTTATGAAGAAGCGGCCAAAAGCGGAGAAAAAAGTGCTTTTAAACAGATGGTCCGACAAATCAAACCGAATATGAACGTGGCGATTATCGTCGGTCCGGAAGGCGGAATCAGTCCGGGAGAACTTTCTTATTTAGAAGAACAGGGATTTATCAAAGTCGGGTTGGGCCCGCGAATTTTAAGAACGGAAACCGTGGTGTTTTACGTTCTTTCGGCAATAAGTTATGAATGGGAATTAAAAGAATGAAAAAAATCGGATTTCAAACATTAGGGTGTAAAGTCAATATTTATGAATCGAACGCGCTTAAAAACGAATTGGCTGCCAAAGGATACGAAATCGTAGAACCGAGTGCCGATTGTGATGCGTTTATTGTCAATACGTGTTCCGTTACCAATATGGCCGATGCAAAAAGTCGAAAAATCATCCGCCGGATGCATCATCTCAATCCGGAAGCTGTTTTATGCGTGATGGGATGTTATGCGCAAACCAATCCGGAGGCAATGACCATCGACGGAATTGACATTTTAGTCGGTACCGGCAATAAAAAAGAAGTTATCGAATTGTTGGAAGAAAAATTTTTGGATAAGTCCATTCAAAAGAAAATTCATCTATTGGATATCGCCAATCATCATGAATACGAAAAATTGGAAGTGACGACCTACGATCATGCCAGAGCGTTTGTTAAAATCGAAGACGGATGCGAAAATTTCTGTTCGTATTGCATTATTCCGTATGCCAGAGGCCCGATTCGCTGTAAACCGGCCGATGAAGTTATTGAAGAGTTGAAGCGTATTACGGAAAAAGGGTTTAAAGAAATTGTTTTAGCCGGAATCCATACGGGAAAATATCGAGATCGTACCACCAACTTATCTTCTTTGATCGCACGGATTTTAAAAGAAGTTCCGTTGTTGGAACGGTTGCGTCTTTCATCCATTGAAATCAACGAAATCGACGATGATTTTTTAGCATTGTTGAAAACTTCTTCTAAATTGGCCGATCATTTGCATCTGCCCCTTCAATCCGGCAGTGATTTGATTTTAAAGAAAATGGAGCGCCGATACGATACGGCATTTTTTAAAGAAAAGATTCGGCAAATCCGTCAGGTTCGACCGGATATCTCTCTTTCAACCGATATCATTGTCGGTTTTCCGTACGAAAGCGAAAACGAATTCAATGAAACGGTCCGTTTCGCCGAAGAAATTCGCTTCAGTAAAATTCATGTCTTTCCGTATTCCATGAGAGAAAAAACCAAGGCCGTAAGCATGCCGCAAGTCGACAGTGCCGCCAAACGAAAAAGAGCATCCGCACTTTTAGCCGTTTCCGATCGGTTGGAATGCGCCTATCGACAACAATTTTTGCATAAGACGCTGACGGTACTGGCCGAACAAAGAAAAGGCGAGTACTTGGTCGGTCATACCGAAAATTATCTAGAGGTATGGTTCAAAGGAGAAGATCGCTTGCTTAAAAAAATTGTTCCGGTGGTATTGGATGATATAAAGAACAATCACTTGATCGGCCATTTGCTCGACCATAAACTTGGATAAATTCGTTTATTTTAAGCAAATTGCAATAATAAAGTTTACACTTAGGGATTTATTTGTTAGATAAATCCCT